>CAUJEM010000166.1 GCA_963169915.1 Myxococcota bacterium | reverse complement strand
TTGAGCACCTTGAGCTTCAGGGGACCGATGGTCTCGATCTGCCCGGCGGTGACGGTGACCTTCTTCTCGTACACCTCGAAGCGGTCGTTGCCGGCGATCCGCAGGGTGTGCTCGCCCGGCGTGAGATCTTTCAGCTCCTGGGGGAGCGGCCCAATCTTCTTTCCGTCGACCGTCAGCTCGAGCCCGGTGCCCTCGGCGCTCACGCGTAGCCCGGTGCCAGCCGCGGCCGCCGTGGGCGCGCTGCTCGTGGCGGTGAGGATGGCGTTGAAGACGGACTCCTCGCCGCCCTTCACGGCGACGGCCGTGTCCGGGACGCTGAAGCCAGGCACGCGGACGCTCACGAACTTGCTCCCCGCCTCGAGATCCGTGACGCGACAGGGCGTGGCGCTGCAGGCGACCTTCCCGTCCACGAGGATTTCCACGCTGGAGACGGGCTCGCCCGAGGGGTTCGCCACCGTGACGACGAGGCTGCCCTTCTTCGGGAGCAGCAAGAGCACGACGCCGCCGATGACGCCCACGAGCAGCAGCGCCATCACGGCGATGAGCACCGTGCGGTTGCCCGCCGCTGCGGGAGGCGGCACTGACGGGGCGGCGACGGAGGCCGGCGCGGGTGCGACGAACGCCGCGGGCGCGGCCGCGGGCAGCGTGACGGCGGGGGGCGGCGGCGTGGGCGCGCGGCTGGGAGGGGGCACGGAGGCCGTGCCGCCCGAGCTGCTGAGGAGCTGGGTGCTGCCGCCCAGCCGGCCGCTGGCCGACGCGGCGGGTGCGCCCGCGGCGGGCGGCAGCCCGCTCTGGAGCAGGGAGCGGCTCGCGTCCTCCGTGACCTTGTCGAACACGGCCGTCTTCTCGTCCTCGTCGTCCCAATCCATGTCCACCGGAGCAGCGGACGCCCCGGGCGGCGGCGGCGGCGCCGGCGCGCGGCTGGGGGGAGGCGGGGCCGGCCGACCCGACGGTGGGGCGGGGCGGGCCGACGGCGGAGGGCCGGGCATGGACGCACGACTGGGGGGAGGCGGCGGCAGGCTAGCGCGGCTGGGCGGGGGCGGCGGCGGCGCTGGCGCCCGTCCAGGGGGCACGGGTGCGGGCAGCCCGAGCAAGGTCTTCTTACCGACCCCTGGTGGCGGCGCTGGGGGGCGCGCAGCCTCCGGAGCGCCCGGCTGCGAGGACTTCTTGGCCAAGCTGTCGAAGACGTCCAGATCCGATCCGCCCTTGTCGCTCATCCGCTCGTTCTCCTGCAGGGTGAGCACGGTCACCGACCGCGCTCTGCGGCCATCGTGATGCCGCTGACGTTTCCACGGTGCTCCCTGGCGCCCAGCCGTGAGCGAGGCAGGCCATTGGAGCTGCGCGCATACCCTAGCGCTGGAATTACGTAAAGGCGAGCAAGATTAGGGGAATGGGGCGTGAATTGGGGCGCCCGCAGCCCACTCGAGAGAATTCGGTGCGCCCTAGTCGTAACAATCGTTTGAAATTGGAAGTGCGAAGGGAGCGCCTTGGCTCCTCAGGGCTCCGCGGGCGCGGAGGGGGGGGCCGTCGCAGGGGGGGCCTCCTGCCCGCCGACGCTCGGCTCGGCCACCTTGGGCTTGCGGTGGTAGCGCACCCGCTTGGCCTGCAGCGCGTACCACTCTTTGAGCGGGACGACGGGAGTGTCCGGAAAGATGCGCCGCCCTCCGGGGCCCAGGCCTCGATAGAGGCGTGAGGTGCGTGCGGGCATGGGCACGGGCTTGCCCTCGAGATCCACCTGTCCCCCGAGCGCGATGCGCCACGGCTCGCTGAGCCAGATCCGATCCGCGCACTGGAGCGCGTCGAGGCGCTGCTCGACGGCGCGGGGGCTCGAGGTGGCGGCGGCGTCTCGCTCGAGGTAGAGCAGCATGCCATCGGACGCGCAGTGGGCGAGCACGGCGGCGGCGTTGCTGGGCTGGAGCGAGCCGGTGGCGAGCGCCACGGCGGAGGGCTCCGGCGCGCGCGCGGCGCGCTGGACCCCCGTGGCGGTGAGCCACAGGCTCTCGCCCGCGCCACTGGCTGGGACGAAGCTCGCGACGAGCGCCCCGTCTCCGGTGGGGCTCGAGCCGTCTGTGGCCTCGGGTGCTCGAGTGGACAGCCAGCGTGGGTCCAAGCGCAGCGCGCGCCAGCGCCCTCCGCCATCCGCGCGCAGCCAGCTCTTGGCGATCACGTACGGCCAGCCGTGCTGCGGCAGCCCCTTCACCGTCCAGGCGCCTTCGTCACCCTCGGCGGGACCACCCGCGAGCGGCGTGAGTGGTGGTCCGGGCAGGACATGCCGGAGCGTGAGGTACAAAAAATCTCGTGACTCGCGCTGGATGTAGCGCGGGAAGTTCATGAGCCCCATGTACTTGAGCAGCCGCCGCCCTCGGAAGCTCCAGCCCGGCATGTCGCGCACCTCCCCCTCGGCCTGCCAGCGCGGCTCCGGCTTGGGCTCGAGCGGCGGGAGCTCGGCGCTCGGCGCCGCCCTGTAAAACTCGAAGCCGGTGTGCCCCGCGTTCATGTCGAGGTGGATGCCGTACACGCAGCGAGCGCGCTGCATCGCGAAGGCGAGCGCGTCCGCGTCGATGGTGCTGCCGTAGAGGTAGGCGACGAAGTGCTCCTTCGTCAGGCAGACCGCGCTGCGCGTGGTGCGCGACTCGTCCGTCCAGCCCGGTGGCACACCGCCCCACCACGTCCGCTTGTAGGGGTTGATGGTGCCGTCCATCACCAGCGGCGTCATGTTCTGACGGAAGGAGACGATGGTGTCGGGGACGTGCTCGTCGTTGGGCCAGGTGCCGAAGCCCGTGGAGCCGTCGCTGAGCTCCGCGACGGTGGCGGCGTAGGGCTTGGGCGGCAGGTACATCACGCCGTCCGCCATCATGCCGAACTCCCCGTGCGTCGCTTGGAAGCCGCCGTTGAACGCGCCCACCAGGCGCCCCATCACCTCGGGCTTGCGGGGCACCAGCCCGGGCCCCGTCTCGCCCGTGGCGCTCTTGGGCTCCACCGTCCCGCTCATGGTGTGCAGCGCGACCTGGCGTGGATCCCACGCCAAGATCCAGATTTGCGAGTAAGCGCGGACGGGATCGGTCCGGATGAAGGTGGTCGCGAAGGCGGCGGGCGCCTCCGGGTTCGAGCGCACGTAGGCCTCGTCCTCGACGAGCCGCCACTTGCCCTCGCCCTCGATGGGCTTGAGCATCGGCTCGAGCGGGGCCGGAGGCCAGCCCGTCTCTGGATCCGTGAAGGTCGTGAGGGTGGCCGGCAGCTCGCCGAGCTCGGCCACCACCTCCGCGGAGCCGTCGTCTCCCGTGACGTTGCCGCGCGCGCGCTGCCAGAGGTCCAGCGCTTCGAAGGCCACGGCCTTGACGAGCTGCATGTTGTCCGCGCCGAACCAGGGCAGCGCGCGCACCCGGTCCACGGCCCACGTGACGAGGTTGCCCGGGCGCGCGCGCTCGACCAGCTCCTCGTGGAGGGCCTCGCCGTCCACGTGCCCCGCGGGCTCGGTGCTCACGCGCGCGAGCCGCCCGTCGAGCTTCAGCTCCACCGCCACGGGGGTGAGCTGAAGCTCCACCTGCTTCGGCGCGGGGGAGAGCTTGAAGCTCCGGCGCTTGACGCCGTAGCGGCTGCCCGTCTCCTGCCAGTTGGTGAGCTGCGCTTGCCAGCGCGCCAGGCGTCCCCAGCCCTCCCCCGTGGGGAGGGCCTCGCCGCGCAGGTCGATGACGTGCAGCTGCTCGACGCCCCCCTCGTCCCCGACGAGCCACGCCGCGCGCTCGTCTTTCTGGGTGAGCTGACGCTCATCCGCGGCGGACGTCTCCGTGAGCGGGTAGAGCGCGCGGAGCTGCAGCAGGCGCCCCTCGGGTGAGAAGCGGAGCGCGGCGAGGTAGATGTCGGCGGGCTCACCCTCGCGGACCGCTCGGAAGATGACGCGCGTGTCGCGCCATGGCGCGGTCAGGCCGCCCGACGGCGGCTCGACCCAGTGCAGCTCCTCCTCCGCGACCTGGAGCCCACGCTCCCCCAGCTCCGCGATCACCGCGGGCGCAGCCTCGCCCTCGCCTCGCGCCGCGGGCCCGAGGCCGGGCCCCGCCCCCCACCAGCCGAGCAGCAGCGCGACGGGCAGCGGCCGGAGCAGCGTGAGCCCGCGCCGTCGGCCGGCGCGCCGGGAGGCAGGCGGCCGCCACACTGGCGAGGGGGAAGGCGAGGGGGTGGGGACCATGACGAGCAGGGAACGCAAGCGGGCGGTTAGCAGCTTCCCGTGGAACGAGAAAGCCCGGGCGGAGCCTGGAATTGTCCTTGGCTCCGCCAACGAGATTGGCAGGCACGGGCGGACATCGTGCCGGAAAGGTGGCAGAGCGGCCACCTGGAGCACCGACGCCTGCGGCGCGGTGAAGGCATGGAACATGCTATCCGTAGGGGGTGCCTGCTCGCTCGACACGTCGCGCCTGGCTCCTGCTCTCGGCCGTGCTGGCCGGTGGCTGTCTGGCGCCGACCCTCCCCCTGCCGCCTCCCAGCCGGCCCGACGTGGAGGGGCCCAACGCTCAGGGCCTCGTGCGCTTGACCGGCGCGGAGCTGCCCAACGCCTGGGTCTTCGCGCTCAATGAGGGCACCCAGCTCAGCTACGGGCAGGTCACGGGCTCGGACGGTCGCTATGACTTCTCGTTCCCGGCCAGCGTGGGGGAGAGCGTCCTGTTTTGGTACCGGGTGGGTGACCAAGACAGCCCGAGCATCACGCTCTACATCGAGCCGTCCCCCTAGCGGTGGCGCGGCTCACACGGTGCGGAGCGTGACGCGACGCTTGCCGTCGGGCGCCTGCGTCCGCATCGCGCTCGTGGGGCGCGTCGCCTCGGCGGGCCACGCGTCGATGACGTCGGCGGCCAGATCATAGTCCGTGGCTTGAGTGACACGCGCGCGGCGCATCTGCCCGGGGGCGACCTCTCCGCCGCCCAGGTAGACCACGCCGTCGATCTCGGGCGCTTGCCCGCCGTGGCGCCCCACCATCACCAGCTCGCTGTCCTCGCTGGGGCCCTCCACCAGCACGTCCAGCTCCTGGCCGATGAGGGCGCGCTGGTGGCGCCGACTGATGGCGCGCTGCACGCTCATCAACCGGCGCGCTCGCGCGCCCGCCACCTTCGCGGGCACCTTGTCCGGCAGGCTGTAGCTCCTGCTCGTGGCCTCGTCGCTGTAGCGGAAGACGCCCACGTGATCGAACTCGGCCCAGCGCACGAAGTCCAGCAGCTCCTCGAACTCCGCGTCGGTCTCCCCCGGGTGCCCGACGATGAAGGCGGTGCGCCACGACAGGCCCGGGATCTGCTCACGGAGCTGGGTGACCACCTGGCGTAGCCGCGCCCCGCCGTGCCCGCGCTTCATCCGTCGCAGCATGGCGTCGGCGGCGTGCTGCAGCGGCATGTCGATGTAGGGCAGGACGCGCGGGTGATGGGCGAGCAGCTCGATGAGCGCAGGGTCCAGCTTCTCCGGGTAGAGGTAGAAGACGCGCACCCAGCGCAGCCCCGGCACGTCAGCGATCCGCTCGACGAGCTGGGCGAGCCCCACGCCGTGCGCGAGATCACGGCCGTAGCCGACCGTGTCTTGTGACACCAGGTTGACCTCGAGCACCCCGGCGTCCGCCAGGCGCCGCACCTCCTCCACCACGTCCTCCGGGCCGCGTGAGCGCTGCTTGCCGCGGAGCTGCGGGATGACGCAGAACGAGCAGTGCCGGTTGCAGCCCTCGGCGAGCTTCACGTAAGCGCTGGCGCCGCGCGTGGACAGCGTCCGGGGATCCGTGGCGCGCACGACCCAGTCCGCGGGGTTGCCCACGAGCAGGCGCTCCGCGCCGCCGTCGAGCACGTGGCCGAGCTTGAGCATGTCGCTCGAGCCGAGGAAGTGATCCACCTCTGGGAGTCCCTCCGCGAGCTCCCCCGGGTGTCGCTGGGAGAGGCAGCCCGCGACCACCAGCTTGGTGCAGCGCCCCGCCTGCTTGTACGCGGCCAGCTCCAAGATGGTGTCGATGCTCTCCTTCTTGGCGGCGTCGATGAAGCCACAGGTGTTGACCACGATCACCTCGGCCTCCGCGGCGTCCTCGACGTGCCGGTAGCCGCGCTCGTGCGCCACGCCCAGCATCACCTCGCTGTCCACGCGGTTCTTCGAGCACCCGAGGCTCACGAAGTGGATGGTGTGGGAGCCGTCCGCGGCCATGGCTCAGCCCGCGAGCATGGAGCGCTTGAAGCGCTCGAAGAGGTAGAGCGAGTCGTGGGGGCCGGAGGCAGCCTCCGGGTGGTACTGCACGCTGAAGGCGCGGGCGTCCGGCACCTCCAGGCCCTCACTGGTGCCGTCGTTGAGGTGTAAATGCGTCGAGCGCGCGCGGCTGCCCAGCGAGTCCACGTCCACCACGAAGCCGTGGTTCTGCGACGTGATCTCCACGCGGCCGGTGCTCAGATCTTTCACGGGGTGGTTGAGCCCGCGGTGCCCGAACTTCATCTTGTAGGTCCGCGCGCCGAGCGCCAGCGCGAGGAGCTGATGACCGAGGCAGATGCCGAAGAGGGGGCGCTTGCCGAGCAGGCCATGGATGGTGCTGATGGCGTAGCCGACGGCCGCTGGATCCCCCGGCCCGTTGGAGAGGAAGATGCCGTCGGGCGCGAGCGCGAGCGCCTGCTCCGCCGTGGTGGCGGCGGGCACGACGGTGACCCGGCAGCCCACGTCGTGCAGGCAGCGCAGGATGTTGCGCTTGGTACCGAAATCATAGGCGACCACGTGCGGCCCACCGGCGGCGTCGGCACGGCCGGAGCCGCGAAAGAGCTGCGTGTCGTCGAAGGCCACGGCCCAGTCGCCGCGCGATTCCGCGAACGCATAGCGCTGCTGGGGCGTGACGTGCGCCACGAGATCCGCGCCCTCCACCGAGGTGGCCTGGCGCGCGCGCTCGACGAGCACGTCCGGAGCCTCCTCGCCGATGCAGCCGTTCTGCGAGCCATGATCCCGCAGGTGGCGGGTCAGGCGCCGCGTGTCCACGCCGGCGATGCCGACGACGCCGTGCCGGAGCAGGTAGGCGTCGAGCGTCTCCTGGGACCGATGGTTGGCGCTGATGGGGCTCAGATCCCGGATGATGAGGCCCGAGAGCCGTGGCGCGCCGTCCCCGTTCTCGGTGTCCTCGCGGGTGATGCCGGTGTTGCCGACCTGGGGCGCCGTCAGCGCCACGAGGTGGCCGTAATAGGACGGGTCGGTGAGCGCCTCTTCGTAGCCCGTCATGCCCGTCGTGAAGGCGACCTCGCCCGTCGCCGAGCCGTGGGCGCCCCAGGCGACGCCTGGAAACAAGGTCCCGTCAGCGAGCGCGAGGTGCGCGGCGCGCGAGCGGGTGCTCATGACTGGGCCTCGTGCGGGGGAAGGAGGGTGACCGAGCGGGGAAAGATAGGGCAGCTCACGGCGCGGCGCGTCTTAGCACGCCTCCGCAGCGCTGGTGGAGCGGAAGCGGCGCCGCGCTCCGCAGGCTGGCCCCGTAGGCTAGGCGTGGGGCGGGAGGGTGTGGACGAGGCGCCCTCCTGCCATCGTCGCCACGACGCGCCCGGTGAGCTCCCCGCCGAACGCGGGGTGGTTCGTCCCGTGGCTCACGAGCGCGCCAGAACTGGGCGCCCACTGCAGGGCGGGATCGACGAGGCAGAATTCGGCGCGCGCCCCGACGGCGAGGCGCGGCGCCGGCAAGCCGAGGATCCGCGCTGGCCCCGCGCTCAACACCTGGCTGAGCCGCTGCGCCGAGAGCTTGCGCTGCGCCACCAAGCCGAGCAGGAGGCTGAGGCTCAGCTCCAGCCCCAGCATCCCCGGAGGGACCTCCGTGAAGAGCCCCTCCCGTTGGGCGCTCCCGAGCGGGAGGTGGGCGCTGCACACGGCGCTCAGCGTGCCGTCGACGAGCCCCTCGAGCAGGGCGTCCCGATCGGCGGCCTCCCGGAGCGGCGGCAGCACCTTGAAGCGTGCGTCGAAGCCCTCGAGCTGCTCGTCGGTGTAGAGCAAGTGCTGGGGCGCCACCGAGGCGCTGAGCTGGCCGCCGCGCCGCTGGGCCTGGCGCACCAGCTCGACGCTGCCGGCGCTCGAGAGTAGCAGCGCGTGAAAGGGCGCCTCACGCTCCTGCGCGAGCACCAGATCACGCGCGAGACGGCTCTCCTCCGCCGCGCGCGAGATGCCGCGCAGCCCGAGCCGCGCCGCGGTGGGGCCCTCGTGGACGAGCCCGGGCCCGGCGAGCTCCGCATCGTGGCAGCGCTGCAGCAGCGGGAGCCCCACCATGCGCGCGTAGTCGAGCCCGCGGCCGAGCAGCGCGCTCGACTGGACGCCGAGCATGCCCTCGCTGACGGCGACCGCGCCGGCGTCTCGCAGTGAGCCGAGCTCCGTGAGCTCCGCGCCGGCGAGCTGGCGGCTGAGGGCGGCGATGGGGTGGAGCTGGGGCCCCACCACCCGCGCGGCGCGGGCGAGCAGCAGCTCCGTGACGTGGGGCGCGTCGTGGATGGGCTCCCCCTCGGGCGCGAGGGCGACGTGCGCGTAGCCGCCCGCCGCCGCCGCGCGCAGCGTGACCTCGAGCGCCCGCGCCGAAGGCACGCCGGGCTCCTGGGCGTGCGCGTAGAGCTCCACGAAGCCTGGCAAGAGCCAGCGCCCCGCGCCGGCCAGCGTGGGCCGCGCCTGGCCGGCGGGGAGCTGGCGCGCCGCCCCGGCGCCCAGCGCGCTGATGTGGCCGCGCGTGACCACCACGTCGACGACGGCGTCCAGCCCCTGCTCGGGATCGATGGCGCGGACGTCCGTGACGATGAGATCTTCGCTGTGTAGCGCGGGTGACGAGCCGGGCTCGAGGGAGGACATGGGGCAGCTCCCGCTTAGCACGACGGCGCGGCGGTCATGGCTGGAAAGCACGCGGCAGGAGCTCAGCGCGGGCGGCGGCGCGCCAGGAGGATGAACGCGTCCGCGGGGGCCTCGGACTGCCCGGGCAGCGCCGCGACGGTGGTGCGCGGATCTTCGGGGCGGCGAAGGGCGTCCGAGCGCGTCAGCAGCTCGAAGCCTGCCGCGAGCAGCTCCGTCGTGACGACCGCCTCGTCGACGCGGTGCAGGCGCGCCGCCACGCGCGCGTCCTGGTGGGGGGCGGCGCTGAAGTCCACCACCAGCAGCAGCCCCCCGGGGGCGAGGACACGGGAGAGCTGGCCGAAGAGCGCGCGCCGCTCGCCGCCGAAGCGCTCGAGCTCATGGACGCCGTAGAGCCAGCAGACGCGCTCCACCGGCGCGAGCTCGGGCGGTAGCGGCGTGGCGTAGTCCTGATCGAGCCGCTGGACGCGCGCGAGCGCCGGCTGGCCGAGCCGCTCCGTCCACGCCGGCTCGAGCCCGCGCTCGAGGGCCAGGGGAGGGTTCTGGGCGTAGACGCGCCCCGTGGGGCCGACCGCCCGGGCCAACAGCTCCGTGAAGGTGCCGCTGCCCGCCGACAGCTCGAGCACCCGCTGCCCGGGCTCCAGCCGCAAGAGCGCCAGCAGCGCCTCGGCGCGGCGCGCGGCGTCCTGCTGGCGGTCGTCCGCGTGGCGGTCTGGCGCGGCCAGCGCCCGCTCGCTCCCCGAGGGCGGCGCGGGAGCGGGGGGCGGCGGAGCGGGCGGTAGGGCGGCGAGGCTGGGCGGTGGTGTGGCCCCCTGGCCGCCGCCGCTGCAGCCGCCGAGCACGAGGCAGAGAGAGAGCACGCGGTGCACGCCCTGCCTGCTTAGGCCTGCTCGGCCACGGGCGCGAGCGCCGTGAGCTGCGGCGCTCAATCCACCGCGTGCAAGGTGCACTCACCCTCGCCGCGGAAGTGCCCCACGCTGCGCACGAGCTGGCGCATGAAGCCCCCGTAGGTGGTGGCGGGCAGGCCAGAGGGATCGTATTTCGTGACGTCGATGGGGGCGGCGTCCAGCTCCTCCAGCGTGAGCTCCCCGTCGCCGTTGGCGTCGGCGGCGGCCCGCTCTTCGAAGCGCAGGCGGGTGGGGACGCTGGGGTTCGGTGAGACGCGCAGCCGGTCGTAAAAGAGGTGATCGCCGTGCGTCGTCAGCTCCGAGACGTCCGTGACGTTCGGCTTGATCACGATGCCGAGCTGGGTGCGTCCGCCCACCTCGGACTTGCAGTCGCGGTACTCCGTGCTCGAGCCGAAGCCCCAGGCGAACGTGAGCCGCCGCTCCCCTTGGGTGGCCGTCCCCTTCACGTAGACGGAGAGCCCGCGCTCCACCATGAGCGCGAGGTCCGCAGGGTCTCCCGCGATGAGCACGCTGCTGGCCGTGGCGGGGCGCACCGCGTAGCTGACCTGGCTCCAGCCCTTGGCGGGGAGCTCGGTGAAGGAGAGCAGCGCTTTGACGCCGGGCACCGCATTGTCCACCACGAGCGAGCCCGTCTGCTTGGCGCCTACCTTGCCGTCTTGGTCGGCGACCTGGATGTCGTGGTAGGTGAACAGGAATTTGTCGTACTGGACGGACCAGCCGTCATGAAATCCGACTTCGCCTTCCGGGTCGGGGCCGATGCCCTCCTCGATGTACTCCTCCCCCCAGCTGGTGAAGGCGGCCGTGCCGGTCCCGCCGGCGCCGACGGGGTCGTCGCCGCAGCCGGTGAGCGTGAAGGCCAGCAAGGGGAGGACGAGGCTGAGGTCGAAGAGCTTGAAATGGGTCATGGTGTCTTGGTTGGAGTGAAGGTGAGGCGGTACGCAGAGAGCTGCGCCACGCCGAGGGCGAAGGCGATGCGGGGGCGGTCGCCGCTGACGAAGCGCGTGGGCGCCGCGCTGCTGCCAGGGGCGACCCCCTCGAAGTCGAGCAGGCTGGCCCACACGCTCACGTCCACGCTGAGCGTGATGGTGCCGTCGCCCTTCACCTCGACCTCGTCGAAGGGGCAACCCTCGATTTTCGCGCTGGTCGCGCTGGCGGCGACGTCCTCGAAGCCAGCGCTGAGATCGAAGTGCACCGGCTCACGCTCCGGCTTGGTGGCGACACCCACCAGCCGCGCCACCGCGCCGTCGAGCTCCGGAGCGCCGCTCGGCGCGAGCGTCAGGCGGGCTGAGCGGTAGACGCCCGTGACGCCGGCACCCGCGGCGCCGGCCAGCGGCAGGTCGGCGACGTCCAGCGCGCTGGGCGAGAGCATCTCCCCGAGCGGGCTGCCAGACTGGTCATGGCCCGGGTGCGCGTGCGCCACGCTGGGGAGCAGCCACTGCTGCCAAGCGGGCGTGGCGCGTCGGGCGATGGGCGGCGCGCCGTCGAAGTAGTGGAGAGAGCCGACGCCGAGCCAGCCGCCGCTCAGCTCGAGCGTCCAGCCGCTCGCGAGCACGACCGGCTGCGTGAGCGGCCGATGCGCGGAGAACTCGGTCGCGAGCGTGACGCGGCGGCCGGTGGTGGCGTCCTCGGCGCCCGAGCAGGCGCTGAGCCAGGGGGCGAGGACGCCCGTGGCGGCGAGCAGGCTCGCGGCGAAGAGCGTCCAGTGCAGGGGCCGAGAGGGCACATGGGTCATGCGGGGAGGGACCTTGGGGCTAGAGGTGGAGCGCCAGCGTGAGCAGGAGCTGGCGCGGGGGGCCGACGCTGACGTGGCGCGCCGGCAAGAGCGAGGCTTGGGCACCCGGGCGAAAGCTCGAGGCGTAGGTGTACTCACCGTCGAACCAGGCCGTGTCGAGCAGGTTCTCGACGTCCAGCCGCAGCTCCAGCTCCTGCAGTCGGGCACCCAGCAGGCCGTCCACGAGCACGCTGTCGCGCGCGACCTCGCCATAGGGAAGCGGCTTGCCGCCCTGGTAGCCGAGGCCCAGGCCGGCGCGCGCCTGGAGCTCGCGGCCGAGGAGCCGGGTCACGACGTGCTGCACGCCGAGATCGGTCCGCGCGACGCGCGCCGGGACGTTGGGCAGCAGGTCACCCGCTCGAAAGCGCCCGCCGCTCGAGTGAAACGCGGCGTGCGTGAAGGTCAGGCTCGTGGAGGAGGTGAACCAGTCGGTCGGGAGCGCCACGAGCGTCGCCGCGAGGCCGCGGCGCTCCGTGCCGGGGACGGCCTCGTTGCGTCCGGTGGTCTCGTCGAAGGACAGATCGCTGTCGAGGCGCGTGAGAAAGCCGCTCAGCGTGCCGTAGAGCCCGCGCCCCGCGTAGCGGAGCCCCAGCTCTCCCGAGCGCGCCGAGGCGAAGGGCGCGCGCTCCCCGTCGCCGAGCGAGCGCGCCTGGGGCGAGCGGAAGCCCTCGCCGTAGGCGAGCACCGCGCTGAAGCCGGCGCCGAGCGCGGCGACGAGATCGGCCTTCTTGCCGAGGTGGGTGCCCTGCGCCGAGCGCGCGTGGCCTCCGGCGTGCTCCTCGGCGCCGTGGGCGTGCCCGCCGTGATCTTGCGTGGCGAAGCCGAGGCCGTCGGCGCGGAGGCCAGCGCGCACCGCCAGCCAGGAGAGCGGATGCACGCGCAGCTCGAGCCAGCCGGCGAGATCGAGCGCGCTGACGCTGGCGTCGACCTCGCTCGTCACGACGCTGTCGTCCGCGGCGGCGAGTCGGAGCTGAGCTTGCTCGATGGCGTCGCTGCGAGCGTAGAGTCCGGCCTCGAGCCGGTCGCGCGCCGAGAGCAGCGGGAGCGCCACGCCGTAGCTGCCGCGCAGGCCGAGCGTGGTGCGCCGCTCGGTCTGCTGCAGCGCGTCGCCGTGCGCGGGGTCCACGAGAAAGCCGGTGAAGTTGCTGCGTAGGCGCAGCGAGCGCTGCTGGATGAACGGCATCAAAGAGGCGCTGCCCTCCCGGCCGCCGTCGCGGAGCTCCGCGCCGAAGAAGAAGCGCGAGGAGTCCCCGCCCGAGCCGGGGAGGTAGCTGCCCCAGCGATCCACTCGCCCCTGCTCCACGTCGTCGAGGCGCAGCACGCCCGCGCTGTCGAAGCGCGCCGTGTGCGCGCCGCCGAGCAGCCGGAGCGAGACGTCGCCCAGGCGGTGCTCCCACTGCGCGAGGGCGCCGCTCCGACGCGAGGCGCGGCTCTTGCCGTAGCCGTCGCTGGCGTGCGCTTCGAACGCGGCGAACGTGCCGGAGGGTGCGTCCTTCGGGCGATAGCCGAGCAGCAGCCGCCGCTCGGCGAAGCTCCCGACGGAGAGCTGCGTGGTGAGGCCGGGCTCCGCCCAGCCCAGCTCCAGGCCGAGGCTCCCCGCCACCGCAAAGTCCCCCTGCCGAGCGTCGTAGGGGCCGGGCTCGAGCTGCAGCCGCTCCACCGCCTCCGGCATCACCCCGCCGAGATCCACGTAGCCTTGGCCGTGGAGGTTGGACACCTCGTTGAGGGGCAGGCCGCCCAGCGTCACCTCGAGATCCTGCCCGTGGGCCGCGTCGAAGCCGCGGTAGAGCAGCTGGGCGGGCTTGCCCTCGCCGCCGTGGCGGGAGAGCGTCAGGCCCGGCGCGAAGCGCAGCAGGCTGTCCGCGCTGCGCTGCGGAGCCAGCTCCAGCACCCGGCGCGGCACCACCGTGCCGCTGGGCGCGTGGGGCTCCGTCCGCGGCGCTGCGTCGACGGTGACCTCTTCCAACGGCTCGGGCGCGGTCTCGGGCTCCGGGGCCGGAGGCTGGGCCAGCGCCGAGGAGGGGGGAACGTCAGGCTCCCCGGTCAGCCTCCCCGGGGCGTCGACGTCGGCCGCCCAGCCGTGCTCGGCGAGCAGCAGCAGGGCCAGGGAGGGGAGCAAGCGTCGCACGGCGCCCACGTAGCACGAACTAAGGCGTCCGTGCTACTGGGAGTTCACGGGGACTGCTCGGGCGCGCTCATCCTCCGGCGAGCCGCTCGGCCACGAGCCAGGCGTAGGCGCAGATGGTGTGCTGGGGGTTGACCCCGAAGTTGGTGGGGAAGGGGCTGGAGTCTGCCACGTAGAGCCCTGGCAGGCCGTGCACCGAGCCATCCGGCGCGACCACGCTGCCGCGCGGATCCGTGCCCATCACCGCGGTGCCGAAGAGGTGCGCGGCGATGCAGTGAAAGCGCCGTGGATCGTCCGGCAGGGACTCCAGCGCGGCCAGCCCGTCCAGGCTGGTGATGCGCTCCGGCAAGCCGTGGATGCCGGGCAGCAGCTCGCGCGCGCCGGCGGCGAACATGGCCTCGCTCACGCGCCGAAGCCCGAGCTTGAGCGTGCGGACGTCCTCGTCCGTCATGTCGTAGCGGATGCTGGTGCCGCCGAAGAGCCCCGGGCGCACGCTGCCGTGCGCGCGCGCCCGCACCTGCACGCCCCAGGTGGCGACGTGGCCGTAGGCGCCGAGCTGGCGCATCAGCGCCGGGCCGATCCCGGGCAGGCGCGCCGCCCCGAGCTCGAGCGGCATGCTCACCGCCTCGAATTTCATGCGCTCCGGCCAGAAGTGCGTGCTCTCATAGCCCTGCGTCGCCCCGAACCAGGGCCGGACGGGCTCGTCGAACAAGCCCATGATGGCGCCGCCGGGGTGTGCTTGGAGGCGCTGGCCGAGCAGCCCGGAGGAGCCGCCGACCCCCGCGCGCGCGAGCAGCAGCGGTGTCTGGATGGCGCTGGCCGCCACGATGACGGCGCGCCGCGCGTGCACTCGCAGCCGCGGCCCCGGGGGACCCCCGAGCGGCAGGCGAAAGCGCCCGACGACGCCCGCGGCGCGCCCGCGCTCACGCAGCAGCCCCTCGGCGCGGCACGTGGCGTACACGCGCGCGCCGCTCGCCACCGCGCGCGGCACGTAGCTGTTGTTCATGCTCTGGCGGCGGGCGTTCGGGCAGCCCTGATTGCAGTGCGACGTGCCCTCGCAGCCGCGCACGTTGCGGCGGATGAGGTTGCCCTGCCAGCCGCAGGCCTCGATGCCCGCGCGCATCAGCCGGTTATTGCCTCCGAGGATGGCCTCCGGGGCGGCGCCGACCGCCAGCTCCTCGTCGAGCTGGTCGTACACGCGCTGGAGCTTGGCGTAGGGCAAGAAGTCCCCCGCGCCGTGGTCTCGACACCAGAGCTGGTGGATGACCTCCGGCAGCCGGTGGATGATGGCGCCGTTGATGGCGGTGGTGCCGCCCACGCAGCGCCCCTGCAAGATGGGCGTGAAGGCGCGCCCTTCGGCGACCTGAAAGCCCATGTCTCGCCACAGGCGCCGGAAGCTGGCGAGCATGTCCGAGCGCAGCTCCGCGGTTGGCACGTGCTCCCCCTCCTCCACGAGGATGACGTCGAGGCCGGCCTCGGTGAGCACCCGCGCCGCCGTGGCACCGGCGGCGCCCGTGCCGACGATGACCACGTCCGCGCTGTCGGTCACCTCGCGGCGCTCGCACACGTCCTGGAGCTGGAGGATGGCGCCACTCATGAGCGCCCCTGCTCGCCGTGCGCAGCAGCCCAAGCGGGCGGCGTCGCGTCGCGGGGCTGGATGCCGAGCTGCGCCTGCACCTCGGGCAGCCCGCAGAAGCCCAGGCAGCCGATGGTCTTGAGTAGCAGCGGCAGCTCCCGCAGCAGGTACACCTCGCTGCCGCGCAGGCGGTCGAGCACGCCGTATTGCTCCGAGGGCCTCAGCGCGAGCAGCAGCGTGGGGCGCAGCAGGAGCACCAGCGGCGAGAGCTGCAAGAGCCACACGCTGGCGCGCAGGCCCAGCACGAATTTCAGCGGCGCGAGCCGCAGCAGCTCGTCGACGTAGCGGTGCATCGGCGCGTCCTTCGCGCCGAGTCGAAAGCGCGGATCCGCCTCCGCGGGGATGAGCAGCTCGAACAGCGCGACGAGCCAGCGGCGCTCGAAGGCCAAGCCACGGAGCCATGAGCCAGGCATGGCGGAGGAGGCTACACCATCTGGCGGCGGCCGAGGCGAGCGGAGGGCTACCGGCCGCCCGTCGCCGCGCTCGCCGCGAGCTGGCGCAGCAGCCCCACGCCGGGGTGCCCCGGCCGGAGGCGCTCCAGCGCCCCGGTAGCGCGCGTGAGCCGCGCGGCGTCCCCGACGCTCCAGGCCGCCACCCCGTCGAGGAACTCCGCGCGTGGGCTCTCGGGGGCTTGCGCGAGCGCGAGCGCGGCGTCGTGGGCGAGCTGCTGTGGATCGAGCTGCCCCGTGAGCGCCGCTTGCAGCACCTGCCCGGGCGTCAGCAGGTGATGGAGGAGCTGGTAGCCACGGGCCGCGAGCGCCGCGTTCGGGCCCTCCCGACGCACGTAGACCGCGCTCGCGTCGTCCCAGTAGAGCATGGCCCAGCGGCCGTCCACCAGGCCGCGCCCGAAGGGCTCGCCCTCGCTGGCGCGCACCAGGGCCCACTCGAGCCGATAGCGGTCGGCCAGCGCGTCGAACGCGGCCTGGGAGCGCTCGGCGGCGAAGTAGGCGTCCAGTTTGTCGCGCTCGTGCACCCAGGTGGTGCGACCGTCCACGAGCACGCGCTGCTCGGGATGGAGCGCCCAGGCGAGGTAGCCGCCGTAGGGGAGGAAGTTGTAAGGGTTGCCTTGGAGCCGGGCGCTGCGCACGTACTCACAGGCGCCGATGGGGAAATGCGCGGGCTCGAAGCCCACGCCGTGCGAGACGGTGCTGGAGCGCCACAGCCAGGGGCCCACCAGGAGCGTGAGGCTCGCCGTGAGCCAGCGGCTCGCGGCGTGGCGAGGGACGAGCCAGCTCAGGCGCTCCACCCAGACCGGGGTGAGCAGCAGGACGGCGACGGGCAGCAGGCGCACCGCCGAGCGCGCGAGCACGAGCCCGAGCAGCAGGGTGCCGAGCTGCAGCGCCGTGGGCAGGCGTCCGCACGGGCCGCGCCCGAGCGCCAGCGCCAGGACGCTCAGCAGCAGCACCAGCCCCGTGAGCGGCGCGTGGGCGTAGAGGAAGCTCGGCGTGGTCGTGGCCCACTCCGTGATGCGCGTGAAATCTTGCTGGGTCCGCAGCGGCGCGAGCAAGAGCTCCGGGCCTGCGGGGTTGAGCAGGACGGCCGCGACGCCGAGCAGCCCGGTGAGCAGCGCCAGCCCGCCGCGCGCGCCGGCGTCTGCCGGGAGCCAAGCGCCGGCGCGGCCCCGCGCCAGGGCGCAGAGCGCGCGGTAGGCGCCGTGCCCCAGGGCGACCCCGGCGCCGAGCACCACGAAGCCGTGCAGGTTGGCCCAGAGCGCCAGCAGCGCGAGCTGACCGGCGGCGAGCCCGAGCGCGCGGCGGCGCGGGAGGGGCGCCGCTTGGGCGTGCAGCAGCCACAGCAGGCCCGCCAGCGCTACGAAGGAGAGCGTGGCGGGGCGCACCAGCCAGTAGGCGTCGATGGCGCCGACGGCGAGGGCCACGCCCGCCAGCGCGAGCGGCCCCTCGCGGCGGAGGCGCCCGTAGAGGAGCGTCGCCGTGGCGAGCGCGGCGAGCCCGCCGAGGAGCTGCAGCGCGAGCGGGCCCCCGGAGCGCATCACCGCGTAGAGCGGTACGTCCGCCGCCAGCTCCGCGTAGCGCACCGTCGGATGGGTGAAGCTCAGATCGTCCACGCGCTCGAGCCCGCCGTGGGCCACCGCCTGGCGCCCGACGGCCAAGTGAAACGGCAGATCGAAGTCCGAGAGCCGCCGCGCCGCGAGCGCCCCGACGCCGAGGCTGGCCCCGAGCGCCAGCACGGCGCCGCGGAGCGCCTCCGGCTTCACGTGGGCGCCCCGTGCGCGAGCCGGCCCCCGATGAACACCGCGCGGACCGGGTTCCACCCGAAGGCGTAGCCGAGCCAGCGGTGGTCCGGCACGCCGCACACGATGACGTCGCCGCGCTTGCCGGGCTCGAGCGTGCCCGTGAGCGCGCCGCGCCCGAGCGCGTGCGCCGCGTTGCGCGTGGCGGCGACCAGCGCCTCGGCGACCGAGAGCCCGAGCGTCCGGCAGGCGAGCTGGAGCATCATGGGCATGCTCGGGCTGAAGGAGCTGCCGGGGTTCAGATCCGTGGCGAGCGCCACGGGGACGCCGGCGTCCACCAGCCGCCGCCCGGGGGCGTGCTGCGTCAGCGCGAGGTGGAAGGTGGCGCCAGGCAGCAGCGTGGCGACGGTGGCGCCCCGCGCGAGCGCGGCGATGCCCGCCTCATCGAGGCGCTCCAGGTGATCCACCGACAGCGCGCCCAGCTCTACGCCGAGCGCCGCCGCCCCCGAGGCCGAGAACTGCTCGGCGTGCAGGTGCAGTCGGAGGCCTGCCGCCAGGGCCCCCTCCGCGAGCCGGCGCGTCTCGGTGAGCGTGAAGGCCTCCTGCTCACAGAACACGTCGAAGCCCTCCGCGAGGCCCCGCGCCGCCGCCTCCTGCGCCAGCTCCAGAACGAGCTGGAGGTACTGCTCTCGCCGCTCGCGGAACTCCTTGGGCACGACGTGCGCGGCCAGCAAGGTGGACACGAGCTGGACGGGCGAGCGCGCGCGCAGCCGCTCCACCACGCGCAGCAGCCGCAGCTCCGTCTCCCGCTCGAGCCCGTAGCCGCTCTTGGCCTCGAGCGTGGTGGTGCCGTGCTCGAGCGCGAGCTCCAGCCAGCGTAGCGCCGCGACCTCCAGCTGCTCTTCGGAGGCGGCGCGCGTGGCCGTCACGGTGCGGTGGATCCCTCCGCCCTGGCGCAAGAGCTCCAGGTAAGGCACGCCCGAGAGCCGCTGCTCCCACTCCGCGGCGCGGTCGCCCGCGAAGACCAGGTGCGTGTGCGGGTCCACGAAGCCCGGGAGCACCACGCCCCGCTGGGCGTCGTAGTGCCTGACGCCAGGGTGGCGCTGGCGCAGCTCGCGCTCGGGTCCTAGCTCGAGCACCCGCCCTTGGCCGAGCAACAGGGCACAGTCAGGATGCAGGCCGAGCTCGGCCTGCGCCGGCCCTCGCGCGGGGCCCTCGCCCGCCAGGGTGAGCAGCTCTCCCGCGTTGACGATGAGCCAGGGGTCGTCGGGCCGAGGGGTCAAGGCAGACGCAGCCCCCGCGCGCGGGCGGTCTCGAGCGCCTCTGGGTAGCCGGCGTGGGCGTGGCGCGCCACGCCGATGCCCGGGTCGACGGTGAGCACCCGCTCGAGCCGGCGCGCGCGCGCCGGCGTGCCGTCCGCCACGATGACCATGCCGGCGTGGAGCGAATTGCCGATCCCGACGCCCCCGCCGTGGTGAAAGCTCACCCACGAGGCGCCCGCCGCGGTGTTCAGCGCGAAGTTGAGCAGCGCCCAGTCCGCGATGGCGTCGGAGCCATCACGCATGTCCTCGGTCTCACGGTCCGGAGAGCAGACGGAGCCGCAGTCCAGGTGATCCCGCCCGATGACGATGGGCGCCTCCAGCTTGCCGCGCGCCACCAGCTCGTTCATGGCGAGGCCGAAGCGCGCGCGGTCGCCGTAGCCCAGCCAGCAGATGCGCGCGGGCAGCCCGAGCCGAGGGACGCGCTCACGCGCGAGCTGGATCCAGCGCCGGAGCCCCTCGTCGTCGGGGAACAGCCGCAGCACCTCCTCGTCCAGGGCGTGGAGGTCCGCCGGCGCGCCGCTGAGCGCCGCCCAGCGGAACGGCCCGAGCCCGCGCGCGAACAGCGGGCGGATGTAGGCGGGGACGAAGCCCGGGTAGCGCCACTTGCCGTCGTCCCCGCGCACCTGCAGCCCGCCCGCCTCCGCCTGCGCGCGCAGGTTGTTGCCGTAGTCGAAGGCGATGGCCCCGAGCCGCTGCAGGGCGAGGATGGCCTCGACGTGCCGGACGGCCGTGGCGCGCGCACGCCGGTGGTACTCGGGCAAGTCGGCCTGGCGGAGCTCGTCGAGCTCGGTCAGCTCTCCCTCCGGGAGGTAGGCGCCGAGGTCGTGCGCGCTCGTCTGATCGGTGACGAAGTCCGGGACGACCCCGCGGCGCGCCAGCTCTGCGTAGACCGTGGCGGCGTTCCCGACGAGGCCGACGCTGAGCGGCGCTCCCCGCCGGCGGGCCTCGAGCACCCAGCCGAGCGCCTCGTCGAGGCTCAGGCTCAGCTTGTCGCAGTAGCCCTCCTCCACCTTGCGCCGCACCCGCTCCGGCCGCGCCTCCACGCACAGCACGACGCCGTCGTTCATGGTGACCGCCAGGGGCTGCGCGCCGCCCATGCCGCCGAGCCCGGCGGTGAGCACGAGCTTGCCGCGCAAGCTGGGCACGCCGTAGTGCTGCTGCGCCGCCGCCAAGAAGGTCTGGTAGGTGCCCTGCAAGATGCCCTGGGTGCCGATGTAGATCCAGCTCCCCGCGGTCATCTGGCCGTACATGGTGAGCCCCGCGCGGTCGAGCGCGTCGAAGGACGGCTGCGTCGCCCAGCGCGGCACCAGGTTGGAGTTGGCGATGAGCACGCGCGGCGCCTCTTCGTGCGTCTTGGCCACGTACACGGCGGCCCCGGACTGCACGCACAGCGTCTCGTCCGGCGCGAGGGCGTCGAGCGCCGCCACGAGCTTGTGGTACTCCCGCCAGTTGCGCGCGGCCCGGCCGCTGCCGCCGTACACCACGAGCTGCTCCCAGTCGATGGCGTTGGCAGGGTCGAGGTTGTTCATCAGCATCCGCCGGGCGGCCTCCGCGTCCCAGGTCTGCGCCGCGCGGGTGGGACCGCGGGCGGCGCGCGGCGGCTCGGCGGGCTTCACGTCCAGGTGCAGCGGGCGCCCGTAGCGGCGGAGCTCTTCGGCAAGATCCGCCGTGGTGCCGTATTTCCTGCGCTGCTGCTCGATGATGTCGCGGTCGTTCATGGGGCCTCTCGCTGCGCGAGCCCGCTCACGAAGGCAGCGACCAGGGTGGCGGCCAGCCGGGCGGTGCGCTCATCCACGTCGTAGCGCGGATTGAGCTCCATCAGCTCGAAGAGTTTTACCTTGGGGTGGCGCCCGGCGGCGAGCGCCAGGGCGTAGCCCTCCTCGGCGGTGAAGCCGAGGCTGCCGGGTGCCGAGACACCCGGCGCGTAGGCCGCGGCGAAGACGTCGAGGTCGATGCTCACCATCAGCGCCGTGGTGTCACGCGCCAGCCGGGTGAGCACCATGTCCCAGGCCTCCGCCACGCCCACCTCGCGGACCTTCAGGAGCGACCAACAGGCGGCCCCTTGGTCTCTGAGCCACTGGTGGTGGGCCTGAGCGTTGACGTGCGGGTGCGCGCCGAACTCCACGAAGCGGCGCCCGGGCACCCCCAGCTCCTCGAGGACGCGGCGGTAGGGCGTGCCGCTCGTCAGGCGCCCCCCCACCACCTCGCGCACGTCGAGGTGCGCGTCCACGTTGACCACACCGATGGCGCCGTGGTGCGCCTGGAGCGCCGCTGCGCTGGCGAAGCTCGCGTCGTTGCCGCCTCCTACGACGAGCGGCACGGCGCCGAAGGAGAGCAGCACCTCCAGGCACTCTTGGAGCCGGGTGTGCGTGGCGCCCACGTCACCGTCCACCGGCTCGAGATCTCCGGCGTCCACGAGCCGCAGCCCGGACAGCGCCTGCTCGTGGTGCAAATCATAGAGCGTGCCGACCCGGGCGAGGGCCTGGCGCAGGGCGCTGGGGCCGAGCGCGGCGCCCACGCGGCCGTGGTTGAGCCGCACCCCCTCATCGAAGGGGACGCCGAGCAGCACGAGGTCCATGGCGTCCCCGTCCCAGGCCTCGAAGCGGTGGCGCAGCCGGGGGTCGGAGGGGACCTCCAGCGGGTGCCCGAGCGGGGGCTCGGGCGGCAGCGTGTACGGGGCGCGCATGGGCCCCGTTTTAGCGTAGGTGCGGCAGGGGGGGCATGGCCGCGTGCCCTGGCGGCGCCGGGAGCTGGTCGGTTGCCCTTGCGCGAGCCCAGTCGTGGCAGTAAAGTGCGCCGGCTTCGTGAGCTGAACCCCAGCGCACGGCGCACCACCCCGCGAAGGTGGCGGAACTGGCAGACGCACTGGATTCAGGTTCCAGCGCCTTCACGGGCGTGGAGGTTCAAGTCCTCTCCTTCGCACCGAGCCGCCGCAAGGCGGCTCGAGTTCTTTTGTGGGCCGAGCGGGGCGCCGGGGCCGGGGGGGCGCCTCAGGGGCTCAGGTCACGCCGCTCGTAGATGACGTACGGTGGTGCGCCACGAGCGATGCGGTAGTGACGCTCGATGAACGCGTTGAGAGCGGGCCAGTCGTCGAGGGGGTCGCCCCCCATCCCGAGATAGTAGTCCGACCAGACGATGAGGGCCGGCGGCGCGGCCTCCAGGGCCGCTAGTAATTGCTGGGCCAGCTCACCCTCGCGCAGCTCGATGCGCCCGAAGCCTTGGTTGCAGGTGTTGGCGTTGACCGACGTGACGAGCGAGAGGCTCTTGTAGAGCGGGCTGGGCGCCGAGCGCCCGCAGTGCTCATAGACGCTCCAGCTCGCCCAGTCCCAGCCGAACACGGTGTCCGAGGGTCCGAGCTTGGCGCTGACCTCCGCGCAGGCGCGCTGGACGACCCAGTCCGTGGTCTGCAGGTGGAGCTGGAGCTGCTGGAGCGGGGCGAGATCATAGAGGGTAGCCCACAGCCCCAAGCTCGCCGCGAGCGCCCCGGCGGAGACGGAGATCCGGCCGGCGCGCTCGAGCAGCGTGCCGAGGAGCCCGCCCGGCCGCACCGCCAGCACCGCGAGCGCCGGCGCGAGCTGAGCGCAGTCGTGGGTATAAAACCGCAGCGTGAGGCTGACGCCCGCCAGCGTGGCCAGCACGAACCACCCGCCGAGCGCGGCGGGGCGACCCGGCTCGGCGCGCGCCCCCCAGCGCAGCAGGGGGACGGCGCCGGCCAGGGCGTACGAGGTGGCGAAGGGGAGCTGGAAGCTGACACAGCGCGCGCCCATCCACAGCGACCAGAGCAGCCCCTTCAGCCCGCCCCCGCTGCCGGCGATGATGATCCCGACGTACTCCGAGGCGAAGCGGTGCGCGTACTGGTAGCCGGAGGCGACCGCCGAGAGCTTGCCTCCCATCGCGAAGGGCAGGGCCAGCAGCCCGGCGGCGCCGAGCGCCCCGAGCGTCCCCCCGACGACGAGCAGCGCGGCGTGACGCGCGCGCCGCGCGAGCAGCTCACGCACGAACAGGGCCGCGAACAGCAGCAAGAGCGGCGCCGCCGAGGGCTTGATGCTGACCGCCAGGAGCGCGTTGGCGCCCGCCGCGGCCCACCAGGCGAGGTAGCGCCGCGGGCTCGCCTGGCGCGGCGCCGAGCAGGCGAGGGCTGCCGCCACCACGAAGGGCAGCGTCATCCAGAACGTGTAGTTGATGTCGCCGTCCGAGGCGACCGGGGCGATGCCCGCGTGCAGCAGCGCAGCGCGGAGGAACCAGGCGCGCCCATAGACGGCGCGCGCGAGCGCTCCCGTCGCCAGCGACGTCGCCGCGCCCCAGAGGACGGAGCCGAACCAGAGCGCCGGGAGCCCTCCGAGCCAGAGCCACGGCAGGACGACGAGGAACGCACCCGGAGGCTTGACCTCCAGGGAGTCCACGTACGGGAGGGAGCCCGCGAGCAGGAGTCGCGCGTTGTAGACGATGCCTGCGACGTCGCGGTTCATGAACGCGGGGAAGGCCCAGCCGTGCGCCTGCCATACGGCGTGCGCGACCAGGCAGCCGAGCGCGGCCACCCACCACTGCCGCTCGCCGCGCGCCACCCAGCGCTGGTTGCGGGCGAGCAGCCCTGCCTCGCGCTCGTCCAGCCGCGCCGCGAGCCGGGCGAGGCGGGTTCGCGGGAGATCCTGCACGGCGCTCACGTCAGCCGAGGCCTACCACGGCGGCCTAGCTCGCTGAACCCATGACGCTGGCGGCCAAGGCGAGCTGCGCGCCGTAGTAGAGCGGGAGCCCCCACGCCTTATTTTTCCAGCCATCGTCGACGAAGCGCTCGCGCGCCACGGACAGATCCGACAGGAAAAATGCGATGGCGCCGCCCAGCAACACCACGCTCCCGTGGGCGGCGTGCGTGCCGAAGGCGAAGGCCACCATGCTGGCGATGACCGTGATGTAGGCGAGGACCGGCCCGCGGAGCTCCCGAGGGACGTGCGGACGGAGCACCCGCCAGACCACGAGCGCGACGAGCAGCAGCGGGAGTGCGCTGACGCCGACGACGCTCCAGTCGAGCCCTCGCCACAGGAACGCGAGCGTGAAGGCGACGTGCCCGAGCAGGAAGCTGACGAGGCCGGCCAGAAAGGCCTTGGGATGGCGGGGGATGAGCAGCACGTCGCCCACCCAAGACAACGCGAGCCCAGCGAAGAGCCCCTGTCCCCAGGGCTCGCGCAGCGCGCCCGCGGCGTGAGCCGCGATGAGAAACCCGGTCGAGGCGAGCGGCTTGGTGAGCCACTGCCCCCAGCGGCGCTTCCAGGCGTGTGCCACGATGAGCCCGAGGGTAGCCAGCGCGGTGAGGCTCGCGCCCAGGACGAAACCTTGTGGCATGCGGCCCTCATAGCCGGCGTCGGCGCCCGCAGACAGGGGCGCGGAGGGGCGCCCTTGGCGGGGAGCCCCCCGCGGTCGCGTCGCCCGGCCTCGCCGGGAGCCGCACGGGGTCGGACCCGAGCTGCCCGTGCGGTGCTAGGCTGCGGCGGTGGCCGCCTCCTTGACCAAGCTCCCGGTGGTGCTCAGCGCCATGCACGTCGACGTCACGAGCCGCATCGGCGCCCAGGCGCCGACGACGCCGACGGGCCTGCCACGGCTGGATGAGCTGCTCCTCGGCGGCTGGCGCCGCGGGGATGTCGTGGCCATCTCTGGACCCATCGGAGCCGGCAAGACCAGCTTGGCGCTGCACCTGGCCTACGTGGCGGCGCGGGCGCGCGCCGGAGCGCTCTTCGCCAGCGCGGTCCACGACGAGACCGAGATCTTCGCGCGGCTCTCGGCGAGGGCCATCCACCGCGCGCACCCGGACTCTCGCGTGCACTACGGGCGCATCCTCACCGGCCAGGCCCTGGAGGACGCCTCGGAGCGGGCGCTCGTCACGCAGGCGCTCGACACCGTGCTGAAGAACGTCGGGGGCGCGCTCTCGCTCTTGCGCCCACCTCCCCTGGCGAGCACGGAGGTGCTGGTGCGAGCGGCGGAGCAGCTTTGGAGCCAGCGGGAACGGACCGTCGTCGTCATCGATGGGATGGAGAGCCTCACGGCGCAAGCGCGCGGGCAGGCGGCGCTGGCTGCCGCCGTCAATTCCTCCATGACCGCGCGCCTGTGCCAGGTGGTCCTCGAGCTGCGGGCGCTGGCGGAGCAGGGGGCCGCGGTGATCTTCACGCTACCGGAGCCGTGGCTACCGCTGGTCTCGCCGAGCTGCAGCCACGTCCTGCGCCTCGAGCCGCCGAGCGCCACGGGTGCGGAGCCGGCGCAGGCGGCGGAGGCGCTCAAGCTGTCGCTGCAGCTCCTCAAGAACACGCGCGGGCCGAGCGCGGCCGTCGCGCTGCGCGCGCAGTTTGGTGCCGGGCTCTTGGAAGTGTGGTGAGCGGCTCCCCTCGGCTCATCGCGCACGCAGACCTCGACGCCTTCTACGCCTCGGTGGAGCAGCGCGACGCGCCGCGGCTCCGAGGGCGCCCCGTCATCGTCGTCGGCGCGGGGCGACGAGCGGTCGTGCTCGCGGCCTCCTACGAGGCGCGCCAGTTCGGGGTCCGCTCCGCGATGCCCGCCTATCGGGCGCGCCAGCTCTGTCCGCGGGGCTCCTTCATCCCCCCCCACCCAGACCGCTACGCCGCGGCGTCACGCGCCGTCCACGCCGTGCTGCGCGGGTACAGTCAGCAGATCGAGCCCTTGGCGCTCGACGAGGCCTTCTTGGACATCACGCCGTCCGCGGCGCTCCACGGGGGAGCGGAGGCCCTGGCCCGCAGCCTCAAGCAGCGCGTCCTCGAGCGCACGGGGCTCACCATGACGGTCGCGGTGGGGCCGAACAAACTGGTGGCGAAGCTCGCCTGCGGGCTGGCCAAGCCGGACGGCTGTGTGGTCATACGTCCCGAGCAGGTGGAGGCGCTGCTCGCGCCGCTCCCCGTGCGAAGGCTCTGGGGAGTCGGGCCGGTGCTGGAGCGCCAGCTTCGGAGCGCTGGCCTCGAGACGCTCGCGGAGCTGGCGAGCGCGTCCACCGAGCAGCTACGGGCGCTGGTGGGCGATCGGGCGCACGAGCTCCGCGAGCGCGCGCGAGGGAGGGACGAGCGCCCCGTCGTCAGCGACAGGGACAGCAAGAGCTGTGGCCATGAGGCCACCTTCGAGCAAGACGAGCTGCGCCCGGCGCGGCTGCGAGCGGCCCTGCGGGAGCACGCCGTCGAGGTGGCCACGCGGCTCCGCGAGGCCGCGCTGAGGGGGCGCGTGATCACGGTCAA
Organism: Myxococcota bacterium; assembly: GCA_963169915.1. Classification (GTDB taxonomy): domain Bacteria; phylum Myxococcota_A; class Polyangia; order Polyangiales; family Polyangiaceae; genus JADLEQ01. Next base: position 108,053 of record CAUJEM010000166.1, on the reverse strand, counting down.
GGCGAAGCTGGCGCGTCGGCGGCAGGAGCGCCCAGCGCGCTCGGGGGCTCAGGAGCTCGAGCCCGTGCACGTGCTCGTCAGCCGCAGCCGTACGCTGGGGCGCGCCACGGACGACCCCGAGCTCATCGCCACGGTCGCGTGGGAGCTGTGGGAGGCGGCGGGCGTCCGCGAGCCCGTGCGCCTCCTGGGCGTCTCGGTGTCGCAGCTGTGCGCCGCTCGCCAGGCTCAGCTCGAGCTGTTTCGAGTGACCGAGCGCCGCCGGCCGGGCGTCGAGCCCACGCTGGAGCGGATCCGCGCGCGGTACGGCGAGGGCGCGATCCAGGGCGGCGGCGCGCCGCGCCCCGAGCGCTGAGACGCCCGCGACGCGGGAGACCAGCGACCTTCCGGATTGAGTCCCGCAGCGATCTCGCGTACTCCAGCGATCCCCCGGAGGGGGGCGGAGGTCTGTATCGATGCAAGCACGTCCACTGACGATAGGGCTCTTGACCGTGGCGCTCGCGAGCGCCGCTTCGCTCGCGTGCGGCAGCGATGACTCGGGCGGAGGGTCGAGCGGCGCGGGCGCGAGCGCGGGCGCGGGAGCAGCGGCTGGGGCGGCAGGCGCTGGTGGGAGCGCGGGCGCGGCAGGCGCTGGCGGCGCTGGCGCCCAAGGGGGCAGCGCCGGGGCGGGCGGGCGCCCCATCGCCGACGAGCCGTGCGTCGGCCCGGAGGTGGCGACCTCCAGCGTGCTCTGCTTGAAGCTGGCCCCGGAGGCCATGGATTTCGACGAGCAGGTCATCGAGCGTGACGGCCGAGGCGTGCTCATCGTCGAGATCTTCGGGGGCTCGGACCCGGAGACCGCCACGGTCTTGGCGACGCGCAGGGTCCCAGACCCCACTCAGCATGGCATCGAGGAGCTCGGGATCTCGGAGCTGCCCGCGCTGCGCATCGATGGCCTACCGTCCAAGGTGTACCTCGGGCTCCGCTTCGCCGATCACCCGGCGGGCCTGAGCAGCCCCCGGCTCCGAGGCGGGCTGTTCGTCAACGGTGATTTCAGCCGCGGGGTGCCCAGGAGCCGACAGCTCACGGAGGTGACGCTCAGCGAGGGGAGCACCACGACGGTCACCGAGCCCCTGACGGCGCTGAGAGATCTCTCCGTCGTGCTCACCCGCACGGTGACCCCGCTGGACAATGGGCAAGGTCCAGCGACGGCCCTGTTGTTCGACGCGCCCACGGTGGTGGAGGGGATGGGGCAGGCGGGAACGGCGCGGGGTGAGTGCGTCGATCTCAGCGGCACGGAGCCGGTCCAGATCAAGGGCTTCACCGTCGGGAGCGGCTCCCGCTACCTGATCGCGATGCTCGACGACTTCGACACGGGCGCCCCTGGGCTCGTGCCGGGCACCCTGCTGTCGTTCCCGCCGTCGACCCCGCCCATCACGCTGCCGCCCAGCGCGAAGCTCGAGGTGGGACCTCGCCAGTACGCGGTGACCGCCGCCGTGGAGCTCGGGCAGCTCATCCCCCTCCAGAGCGGGGAGCCACGGCCCCCCAGCTCGAGCTGTCCTTGAGCCCGTGGCGCCGTGAGCCCTCGGGCTAGGCCTTGCGACCACCCGGGGGCTCTGGGAAGCTGAGCCCGATGCGATCGTTCAGGCTGGGCGTCTTGCTTGGAGCTCTTGGTGCCGTCACCGGATGCGGAGGAGCGGCGCCAGCGCGCTACAGCGGCGCCAACAGAGCCCGGGTGGTGACCGCCGCGGAGGTGCGTGAGGTGGCCGCGCTCCCGCGCGCCTACGAGCCGCTCGGCCAGCTCTCCACGGAGTGTCGACGTGATCTGCGCCCGCGGGCCCTCGACGACGAGCTGCTCAGCGACGTGGACTGCTCGGAAGAGCGCTTGTCGCAGGTGCTCCGAGAGCAGACCGCGGACGTCGGAGGGGAGCTGCTCGTGGCGCGCGAGTGCTCGGCGCGGGCGTCGTCCCTCGCGCCGGAGATCCAGTGGCTGACCTGCACGGGCACGGTGGCCAGGGCGGAGGAGGCGCTCCGTGAGCGGCGCCGGCGCGGGGAGACGGGCACGCCCATGGGTCGGCTCGAGCCCTACCCGGCGGGGCAGGCGCGCGCGGCGGAGGGCTGGGCCATCCGGGTCGACAGTCGACTCAGCCAGGTGGCGCCGCGCGCGCCGCTCCGCAGCGATCAGGTGCGCGAGTACGCCCTCGCCCCGCTCGGCAGCGTGGAGCTGGCGGACGTGCTCGCGCGCTGCGTGCGCGGCTGCACCGAGCGTGGTGCGAGGAGCGGCGTGCTGGCGGCGGCCGCGCGCCATGGCGGGAGCGGGGTGGTCGGCGTGCGGTGCATCCGTCACGGTCAGGAGGGCTGGCTCTGCACGGGCACCGCCACGGGAGAGGAAGTGGTGGGCCGCGATTGAGCGCGCGTGGATCCGCAGCAGAGCCCTCGCGAGGGCCGGCGCCGGTCGAGCTGAGCTTCTTCGCGGGGACGCTGGAGCTGCGGGGCCTCGCGCAGGGCGACCCTCGCGTCCCGGAGGCGTTCCGCTGGGACGAGCGCTCGGCGTGCCTGCGCGCGCCGGCGATGGCCTACGCGGAGAGCGTGCGCGCGCTGCACGGCCAGGTCGAGCTGCTGGACCGCGCCCGCGGCTACTCGGTGCTCGAGCCACCCCTGCGCGTCCGCCGGGAGCCGCGGCCCTTCCAGCGCGAGGCGCTCGAGGCTTGGCTGCGCGCGCAGGGGCGCGGCGTCGTGGTCTTGCCCACCGGCGCCGGCAAGAGCCACGTCGCGGTGATGGCGATCGACGCCAAGCGCCGCAGCGCCTTGGTGGTCGCGCCCACGCTGGACCTCGTCCGTCAATGGCACGCGCTGCTCCGCCGGAGCTTCGGGGAGCCGGTCGGGCTCATCGGCGGTGGCAGCCATGATCCTCGGCCGCTGACCGTCACCACCTACGACTCGGCGTACCTGCACATGGACCACCTGGGGGCTCGGTACGGGCTCGTGGTGTTCGATGAGTGCCATCATCTGCCGAGCGCCAGCTATGCATTGAGCGCCAAGAGCTGCCTCGCGCCGTTTCGCTTGGGCCTCACCGCGACGCCCGAGCGCGCGGATGAGCGAGAGCTCGAGCTGTCGCAGCTCATCGGCCCGGTGATCTACCGCAAGGACATCACCGAGCTGTCCGGGAGCTACCTGGCCAGCTACGACACCGAGCGCATCATCGTGGAGCTGACCCAGGCCGAGCGCGAGGAGCACGACGCCGAGCGCGCGCTCTACCTGGCCTTCGTGAGGCAGCAGGGGCTGCGCCTGGGCAGCCCGGACGGTTGGCAGCAGTTCCTGAGGGTCGCCATGCGCAGCGAGCCAGGGCGGAGGGCGTTCCGCGCGCACCGCCGTCAGCGTGAGCTCGCCTTCGCGGCGCACGCCAAGCTGGAGCTGGTGGAGCAGCTCCTCGACGAGCACCGCGGCGGGCGCGTCATCGTCTTCACCCAAGACAACGCGACCGCGTATGAAGTGGCGCGACGCTGTCTGCTCCCCATCATCACGCATCAGACCAAGCTCCGCGAGCGCGCCGAGATCCTAGAGCGTTTCTCGGAGGGAGAGTACGGCGCCGTCGTCACCTCGAAGGTGCTCAACGAGGGGGTGGACGTGCCGGACGCGAACGTCGCCATCGTGCTGAGCGGGAGCGGCTCCGTCCGGGAGCACGTCCAGCGCCTCGGTCGCGTGCTGCGGCAGCGCGACGGCAAGCGCGCCGTGCTGTATGAGCTCGTCAGCGGCGGCACCGGGGAGACCTCCACGAGTGATCGTCGGCGTGAGCACTCGGCCTACCGGTGAGCCATGTTGAGCGCGGAGCATGTGTTGGCGCGGCGGAGGCAGGGCAAGCTCGTGCTGACGCGGCCCACGGGGCTAGCGCTCCAGCGGCTCGAGCAGGACGCCGAGCTGCTGCTCAGGTGCTACCTCGAGCACCGAGGGCAGCCGCGGGACAAACTGCGTCAAGCCTTGCGTGAGCTCGGTGCGGGCGCCTCCTCTCTGCGCGCGTGGAGCGGCTTGGTGAAGCTCTGCGAGGACGCGGCGCACTACCAGACGGAGCCGCTGCTCGAGCCCGTGGACCTGCGGCGAGCGGTGTTCTCTCGCGCGAGCGCCGCGCGGCGTGCGGGCAGCTACGAGCGAGCTGCCATCTTGGAGGCGACGGCGCAGGCCCACGGCGTCAGCCTGGAGCAGGTGGAGGCCGCGCTCTTCGCGGACCTCCACGGCGCGGAGGTGCTGCGGTCCGCGCCGTCCTTCAGCGCGACCGAGCTGGTGGGGGCCTGGCAGGCGGGGCAGGTCCAGGCGGTCCTCCTGCGCGCCGTGCGGGTGACGGTGCTCGTCGAGTGTGCCTCGCCCGAGGCGTACCGCGCGCTGTTCGCCAAGCTCAAATTTCGGCGCTTGCTCTACCGGATCCAGCCGGCGGAGCCTGGCTACCTGCTCGAGATCGACGGCCCCTTCGGGCTGTTCGAGTCCGTGACGAAATATGGCCTGGCGCTCGCGCTGCTCTTGCCTGCGCTCGAGGGCTGCCAGCGCTACAGGCTGTCGGCGGAGCTGCGGTGGGGCAAGGCGCGCGAGACGCTGGAGTTTCAGCACGAGGGCGGCGGCGCCGAGGTGGAAGGGGCGCTCGAAGTAGAGGAGCGCCGCCGCCTGCTGGAGGAGTTCGGCGCGCTCGGCTCGGCCTGGACCGCCACCCGCAGCGAGGCGCTCCTGCAGGTGCCGGGGCTCGGGGTCATCGTCCCGGATCTGTGCTTTTTGCACCGTCCGACCGGCGCGCGCCTCCACCTCGAGCTGCTCGGCTACTGGAGCCGCGAGGCCGTGTGGCGGCGCGTCGATTACGCGACGGCCGGGCTCCCGGAGCCGGTGCTGTTCGCGCTGAGCCGGCGCCTGCGCGTCAGCGAGCAGGTGCTGGAGGACGAGCAGCACGCCGCGCTCTACGTCTACAAGGGCGTGCCGAGCGCTCGCGCGGTGCTCGAGAAGCTCGAGGCGCTGAGGAGCCGCGCCGGGCTCGGACGGGGTTGACCGGTGGCCACGACCAGGGCGACGCTCGAGGCCTTGGAGACCGCGTCCGCTCACCTGCTTGTCGAGCTGCACGGCTGCGCGCCCGAGCTGACCAACGACCTCCAGGCGCTACGGGGCCTGCTGCTCGAGGCCGCGCGGCGCTCGGGCGCGACGGTGGTGGCGGAGGTCTTCCACCGCTACGCTCCGCAAGGGGTCAGCGGGGTCGTGGTGATCGAGGAGTCTCACCTCAGCGTCCACACGTGGCCCGAGCACGGCTACGTGGCGGTGGATTTCTTCACCTGTGGGCAGCTCGATCCCTACCTCGCCGCCGAGCACCTCCGCCTCGGCCTGCGCGCGGAGCGCGCCGAGCTGCTGCTCGTGCGCCGGGGGCTCCCTGGCGCGGTGGGGCTGCTCGCGGGCGAGGTGGAGCGCCGCCCAGAGTAGCGCGGCGGCGCTCCTGCCGTCACTCCGCCGCCGTGGGGACGGGGCCGCTCGGCCCTGGCAGCGGCGGCGCGCCGCGGCGCAGCTTTCGCGCGAACCACTGGGAGACGTCGTCGAACAGGGTGTAGGCGACGGGCGTGGCGAGCAAGGTGAGCAGCAAGGCCAGCGTCTGCCCGCCGATGATGACGAAGCCGGTCGCGCGGTTCGTGCCGGCGCCAGCCCCGCTCGAGAAGACCAAGGGGACCATCCCGGCGACGAAGGCCACGGTCGTCATGAGGATGGGCCGGAGACGGTCGCGGTTGGCCTCCAGCACTGCGTGCAGTCGATCGTGGCCTGCGGCGCGGAGCTGGATGGTGTGGTCGATCTGCAAGATGGAGTTCTTCTTCACGATGCCGAAGAGCACCAAGATGCCGAGCATGGAGAAGATGTTGAGGCTCTGCCCGGAGATGATGACGCTCAGGATGGCGAAGGGCACGGTCAGCGGTAAGCTGATGAGGATGGTCACCGGGTGCAGCCAGGACTCGAACTGCGCGGCCAGCACCAGGTACATGAAGATGATGGAGAGCACGAAGGCCAGCAGGAAGTTCGCCGCGGCGCGCCCCAGCTCCTTGGACTGCCCGATGGGGCCCGCGGAGTAGCCCGAGGGGAGGTTCATGTCCTTGATGGCGCGATCGAGCCCGTCGAGCACCCCCTGCTGGGAGGTGCCGGGAAGCAGGTTCGCGGTGACGTTGACCGTCTTCTTGCGGTTGTAGCGGTCGATGCGCGACGGGCCGGTCCCCTCGGCGAGCGTGACCACGTTCTCGAGCGGGACGGTGCCGAGCTTGGTGCTGGGCACCGTCAGCCGCCGGAGCGAGTCGGCGCTGGCGCGCGCCCCCGCGGACGCCCGGAGCAGCACGTCGTACTGCTCGCCCCCTTCGGCGAAGGTGGAGACCTCGTAGCCGCCGACGAGCAGGCGCAGCGCGCCGGCGATGTCCGCGACGTTCACGCCGAGATCGGCCGCGCGCTGGCGATCGATGTGGACGTTGAGCTCCGGCTTGCCCACGATGAGCGAGGTGTCGGCGTCCACCACGCCCGGGATCGCCTTGAGCCGCGCGAGCAGGGTGGCGGACATCTCCTCGAGCCGGCGCAGATCCGTACCTTGGATTTGGTACTGGATGGCCGCGGCGGAGCCGGCCCCGGAGAACATGGGGATGAGCCCCACGGAGGCGCGCCACTGGCTGAAGTTCGGCTGCGCCTCGAGCACGGCGCGCGCCTGGGTGACGAGCTGCTGCTGGCTGTCGCGGCGCTCGCTCGGGGGGACTAGCTTGACGTAGATGTTGGCGAGGTTCTGGGTCTTCTGCGGATCGTCGCCCACCGTGGTGACGGCGTACTTGACGCCCGGCAGCTTCTCGATCTCGCTCGCCACCCGGGTGGCCTCGATGCGCGTGGCGTCCAGGCTGGAGCCCTCCGGGAGCCGGATGATGGCGGCGAACTGCGACTCGTCCTCCTCCGGCAGGAAGTTCTTGTGGGCGATCTTCCCGAGCAGCGGCGTGGACAGCAGCGCGCCCAGGCTGGCGAGCACCACCACCCAGCGCCGCCGCATGGACCAGCCGAGCAGCTTCATGTAGGTGGCCTCGATCGGGCCATAAAACCAGGATTTCTTGGGGGTTGCGCCCGGGTCGTGGACCACGGCCTTGAGCATACGGCTGCTCATCATGGGCGTGAGCACGAAGCTCATGACGAGCGAGACGCCGATGGCGAAGGCCATCGTCAACCCAAAGGAGTTCATGAAGCGCCCCACGATGCCGCCCATGAACGCCACCGGCAGGAAGACCGCGATGAGCGACAGGGTGGTGGCGAGCACCGCGAGGCCAATCTCCTTGGTGCCGTCGCCCGCGGCCTGCAGCGGCGTGGCGCCCTTCTCCTCGATGTGACGGTAGATGTTCTCCAGCACCACGATCGAGTCGTCGATGACGATGCCGACCGCCAGCGTGAGCGCCAGCAGCGTGATGGAGTTGAGCGTGAAGCCGGCGAAGCTCATCAGCGCGAAGGTGCTGATGATGCTGACCGGGATGGACACGGCGGCGATCAGGGTGGAGCGCCAGTTGCCGAGGAAGATGAAGACCACGATGATGGCGAGCAGGCCGCCCAGGACCAGGTGCTCCTTCACGGCGTGCACGGCGTTGCCGATGAACTCGGATTGATCGCGCGCCAGCTCCAGCTTGTAGCCGGCGGGCATGCGCGGCGCGAGCTCCTTCAGTCGCTCGTTGACGCGCGCCACCACCTCTAGCGTGTTGGTGCCGGACTGCTTGCGGACGCTGAGAAACACCATGGGCTGCTTGCCCTGGAAGCCGCCCGACTCTGCCTCGGTCTTGCCGTCCTCCACCGTGCCCACGTCGCGCAGGCGCACCGAATAGTCCCCGCGGGTGGCCACGATGACGTCGCCCAAGGCCTCCACGCTCGTGACGCGACCGAGGGTGCGGACCGTGAGCAAGCGCGCGCCCTGCTCGACGCGGCCGCTTGGAAATTCGACGTTCTGGGTCCTTAGGGCGCGCTCGATCTCCCCGGCGGAGAGCCGAAACTTCGCGAGCGCGTCGGGATCCAGTGAGACGTTGATCTGCCTCCTGCGCCCCCCGATGATGCTGACCTGACCGACCCCGCTCAGGGACTCGAGCTCACGGCGGATGCCCTTGTCGGCGTACTCGGTCACGTCACGCACGTCGCCGCTGGCGCTGAGGGTCAGCGTCATGATGGGCGCGGCGTCCGGGTCCATCTTCGCGACCACAGGGGGATCGATGCCGGGCGGGAGCTCGGCGAGCACCCCGGAGACCTTCTCGCGGACCTCGTTGGCCGCCACGTCGACGTCCTTCTCCAGGACGAACATGGCGATGACCTGGCTCACGCCCTCCACCGAGACGGACCTCAGCTCATCGATGCCGCTGATGGTGTTGACCGCGGCCTCGAGCTTGTCGCTGACCTCGCGCTCCACTTGGTCCGGCGCCGAGCCCGGGATGATGGTCGTGACCACGACGACCGGGAAGTCGATGCGTGGAAAGCGATCCACTCCAAGGTTGAGGTAGGAGAAGGCGCCGATGACCGTGAAGAGGAGGGCGATGACGGTCGCGAAGACCGGGCGCTTGACGCAGATTGCGGCTAGCCACTGCATGAAGGAGGCTCCAGAGGAAGGGCGGCGGGCTCAGGGGGCGCTGACGGCGTCGCCATCGCCCAAGCCGGGGGGAGGGGAGAGGACGACTTGATCGCCCGCGCTGAGCTTCCCCGTGACCTCCACCCTGTCGTCGAAGCTCCGGCCCACCACGACCAGCCGCTCTTCGACCTTGGTGCCGACGCGCACGAAGAGCCGTTGGCTGGTCGCACCCTGCGAGAGCGCGGCGGGCGGCACGGTGAGGACGTCCGCCAGGGAGTCCGGGGTGGCGACCAGGGCGCGGGCAAAGTAGCCGGGGCGCAGCTTGCGGTCGGGGTTGGAGACCTCGATCTCGATGGGCAAGCTGCGAGAGAGGCTGTCGAGCGCGGCGCCGATCCGCTTGACCTTCCCGGTGAAGGCTTGCCCGGGGAGGGCGGTCGGGAGCACGGTGACGTCCGCGTCGAGCCGGAGGTGCCGGACCATGGGCTCGGGGACCGGGACCTTCAACCGGAGCGGATCATCGCTGACGACGACCACCGCCACCACGCCCATCCCCGCGAAGTCACCGGGCGACACGCGCCGCTCGGCGACGGCGCCGTCGAAGGGCGCGACGATCTTGGTGTCTGCCAGCGCCTTGGCGGAGAGCCCCGCCTGCGCGCGGGCCGCGCCCAGGCCCGCGTAGGCCTGCTTCGCGCCGTTCATGGACTTGTCGTACATGGCGCGCGCCTGCTCGGCCTGCGCCTTGCTATGCTCGGCGTCCGAGCTGCTGATGACGCCCGCGGCGAACAAGGAGTTCGTACGCTCCACCTCCCGCTGCGCGAGCAGATCGGCCTCGCGCGCCGCGCGGACGTCTGGCACCTTCGCGGGGTCGAAGCCCTCCCCCGCGGCCATACCGAGGTAGGCGCGCTGCTGGCGCTCCTGGGCGCGCGCGGCCGCGAGCCGCAGCGCCGCGTCTCGGCCGTCGAGCGTGATGAGCACTTGCCCGGCCTTGACGCGGTCGCCCACGTCGACGTTGACCTTCACCACCACCGCCGGGACGTTGGCGACCAGATCCGCCTGCTCATCGGGCCCGAGGGTGCCGCTCAGATCGAGGACCTGGGGCGCCTTCCGCGCCTCGATGGTGGCGAGCTCGACCGCGATGGGCGCGGTCGCCGAGGTGGCGGCCGCGGGCTCCGCGGTGGCGGCGGCCTCGGGCTTCTTGCACGAGGTGAGGGCGAGGGCGCTGGCGGCGAGCAAGAGGGGGAGTGGGGACGGATGGGTCATGGGGCGAACCTCGAGGAAGCGAAGGAGGCAGGCGCGGGCGGGGCGGGAGCTAGGCTCGTGGGGGGGGAGGCGAGCCGGGAGGGCGGACGAGCAGTCCGTGGAGGGCGATGTCGAGCAGACCTTCGATGAAGGCGCGTGGCGGTGGGCTCAGATCCTCGCCGTAGAGGATCTCGAACACGACGTAGTTGTGCAGCGCCCCCATGAGGGCGCGCGCGGAGATGCTGGCGTCGTGGCGGCGCAGCCGCCCTCGCTGCTGCTCGGCGTCGAAGAGCTGGGTGATGGCGCGCAGCAGCCGGCGCGGGATGGCGTCGTCCCGGCACAAGATGCGCGGTCGGCCGTCCTCCACCAGGCCGGCGTTCGACCAGAGCATCAGGGAGAGGGGCACGACCTGCCGGAGCAGCGCGATGTACTCCTCTCCAATCTCGAGCAGGGCGCGGTGCAGATCCTCTTGTCCCGCCGCGCCCTCGATCAGACGGAGCAGCGGGGGATCTTCGAGCAGCTCGTGCGCCATGGCGGCCTCGAACAGCTCCTCCTTGCTCTTGAAGCGCTTGAAGATGGACCCCTCGGAGACGCCCGCCTCTTGGGCCACCTCGGCGGTGGTGGCGCGGATCCCACGCTGCAAGAACACCGACCGCGCCGCCGCGATGATGCTCTCGTCTCGAATGATGGGCCGCCGCGCCATGAGTGAGTGAGTGCTCACTAACGCACAATTGAGGTTCGTCAAGGCGAAAGCTGGCGGCCCTACGCTCCCTCGTGGCGTGAGGTTTCACCGAGGGCGCTCTGCGCCGGGACGCCCCCGGCCGTGGCCCCCCGGCGCGAGGGGGCGAGGGGGCGCTGGGTGCCCAGGGCCGGAATTGAACCAGCGACACGCGGATTTTCAGTCCGCTGCTCTACCAACTGAGCTACCTGGGCGCACCGAGACCTCGGTGGGCGCGCGCCTATTAGCGCGGATCCGAGGCTCGATGCAAGTGCCCGCCTCCGGGGGCGGCATGATAGCTCTCTGGGGCATGGCTTGGCGGAGTGGATGGCTCGCGGCGTTGCTCGCGCTGGCGCTCGCGGCAGGCTGTCGCCCTGAGCGGGGGTCGCCACCGGACGCGGGGGCTGACGGCGGCCCGGCGCCCAGCGCCGACCTCCCGACGCTCGAGCACGAGCCCGGCCTCGGCGCCGAAGCGGTGCAGGGGCCGCTCTGGCGCCAGGCCGAGAGCCTCGACCCCATCGATTTGGGTCGGCTCGCCGAAGCGCTGGGCGGGGGGGCGCTCGCCGCGGCGGCGCAGCGCTCGGCAGAGCACCGCGCCGTCGCGCTCGCGGCGCTCCCTTTCGCGCCGGACCGGGAGCTCACCCTGGGCCGCCTCTGCCGCATCGTCGGCGCGGGGCCGCCGGCGCGTCGAGCTTGGCTCGTGGCCCTCCACGCGGTGCTCGAGTCCTTGCCCCCCGACGCCGAGCGGCTCGACATCCAAGGCGCGCGGAGCTGCGTCCCGGTGCTGCGCTGGCTGGCGAGCGTTCCCTCGGTGTCGGCGGCCGATCGTGATCTGGCGGCCGCCGGGGAGGCGGCGCTCCTAGCTTGGATGGGGCCGCCTTAGCTACGCTCTGGCCGTGAGCGCCTACCAGTCCGAGCAGTACTTCCACCAGCTCCTCGCCAAGGCCGTCGCCGCCGGAGCCCGCGACGTCCACCTGAAGGTGGGGCAGCCGCCGGGCGCGCGTGTCCGCGGCGCGATCGTGTACTTTCGTCTCGAGCGCCTCGTCGCGGAGGACACCGAGGCCATCGCGCGGCACGTGCTGGCGCGGGCGGCGCGCAAGCCGCCGCTGGAGGAGCTCCACGAGTTCGACACCGCTTACTCCGTTCCGGAGCTGGGGCGCTTTCGCGTCAACGTCTACCGGCAGCGCTCTAGCCTGGCGGTGGTGATGCGCAGCATCCCGACTCGCGTCCAGACCCTCGAGGAGCTCGGAGTGCCGGCCGTCTGCCGTGAGCTCGCGGAGAAGGACCGCGGGCTGGTGCTGGTGGTGGGCGCCGCCGGCAACGGCAAGAGCACCACCTTGGCGAGCCTGTTGGGGCACATGAACCGCCACCTCTCGCGGCACATCGTCACCATCGAAGATCCGGTGGAGTACCAGCACATCGACGACAAGTGCTCGGTGAGCCAGCGGGAGCTCGGGATCGACACGGAGAGCTACGCCGGGGCGCTCCGCGCGGCGCTCCGGCAGGACCCAGACGTCATCCTCGTCGGAGAGATCCGCGACGCGGAGACCATGGACATCGCGCTCAAGGCGGCCGAGACGGGGCACCTGGTGCTCGCGTCGCTCCACACGCCGGACGTCAGCCGCACCATCCATCGCGTCTTGGCCCTCTCGGAGGGGGATCCAACCGAGCTTCGCCTGCGGCTGGGCGACGCTCTGCAGGGCATCATCGCGCAGCGGCTCCTCCCTAGCGCGGTAGGCGGGGGGGTCCAGCTCGTCGTGGAGGTGCTGGTGGCGACGGGCTCGGTGCGCGAGAGCATCAAGCGTCCCCAGGGCAACCCCTCGCTCAAGGAGCTGATGGAGGCCGGGCAGGGGATGTACGGGATGCAGACCTTCGAGATGCACCTCAAGGAGCTGGTGAAGGCGGGGCTCATCGACCGCGAGCTGGCGCGGGCCCAGGCGACATTTTGAGCCCCTGGGGCGCCGGCCCTTCCCGAGGCGGGGCTCTCGCGGTAGAGGGAGAGGCACCATGAGCACCGCTCTACGCCACGACTGGACCATCGCCGAAGCTCGCGCCTTCTACGATCTGCCGCTGTTCGATCTGCTCGATCGGGCGCGCGCCGTCCACGCGCAGCACCATCCGAAGAACACGGTGCAGCTCTGCACGCTCCTGAGCGTCAAGACCGGCGGCTGCCCGGAGGACTGCGCCTACTGCCCTCAGTCGTCGCATCACGAGGCGGCGGTCAAGCCAGAGGCCCTGCTGCAGCTCGATGACGTGCTCGAGGCGGCCGCGCGGGCCAAGGCGCATGGCGCGACGCGCTTCTGCATGGGGGCAGCTTGGCGGGAGGTGAAAGACGGACCAGCCTTCGAGCGGGTGCTGGGCATGGTGCGCGGGGTCAAGGCCTTGGGGATGGAGGCCTGCGTCACGCTCGGGATGCTGACCGAAGAGCAGGCCGCCCGGCTCGCGGAGGCTGGGCTCGACGCTTACAACCACAACCTCGACACCTCGCGGGACTACTACAAGTCCATCGTCACGACGCGGACCTTCGACCAGCGGCTCGAGACGCTGCGCAACGTCCGCAGCAGCGGCATCACGGTGTGCTCGGGCGGCATCATCGGCATGGGAGAGAGCATCGACGACAGGATGGCCATGTTGGTAGAGCTCTCTCGGCTGCGCCCCCACCCGGAGAGCGTCCCCATCAACGCGCTGGTCCGCGTGGCGGGGACACCCTTGGAGGCGCTCCCCCCCATCGATCCGCTCGAGCTCGTCCGGATGATCGCCACGGCGCGCCTGATGATGCCCCAGTCCAAGGTGCGCCTCAGCGCGGGCCGGACGGATCTCCCGCGTGAGGCGCAGCTGATGTGCCTCTACGCTGGCGCCAACAGCATTTTTTACGGCGACAAGCTGCTCACCACCTCCAACCCGACGGCGAACGACGACCTGGCGCTCATCGAGGCCGCGGGCCTCATCCCGCTCGAGCCGGCCGGCCAGCAAGCGCACCCGGCGGCCGAGTGAGCCCGCCGCTCAGCCTGGGCTCGTCGTCAGGCTCAGCATGCTGAAGGCAGCGCGCAGCAGCAGCGCTCGAAGCTCGTCCCGCTCGAGCTGACGCTGCAGCAACCACTTGACGGCGACTGTCTCCACGAAGCCCACGTAGCCTTCGGCCGTGAGCTGGAGCAGGGGCGTCGCGGGGGTGCCGAGGTGCTCCAGCAGGAGCCGGACGAAGCTCGAGCGCACGCGATCGAGGGTGGAGCCGAGGGAGCTGTCCGCGCTGACGCCACCGCGCAGCAGGGAGGTGAAGGCGTCGCCGCGCTGCTCGATGTACCCCAGGTAGGCCGTGAGCCCCGCGTGCAGCCGCTCGAGGGGGCTGGTGTGGCCGGCGATGGCCGCGCGGGTCACCTCCAAGAGCTCCTCGCCCGCCGCCTCCACGCAGGCGAGGTAGTAGGCGCGCTTGCTGGGGAAGTAGTGGTAGAGCAGGCCCTTGGAGATGCCGGCCGCCGCGGCGATGGCGTCGATGGAGAGCGCCTCGTAGCTGCTGTTCCCAAACAGCGTCAGCCCCAGCCTCACGAGGCTGGCGCGCCGCTCCGCCAGCGCCATCCGGCTCCGACCGGGGGCCACGGCGCCGGAGGGCACGCTGCTGGGGTCGAGCTGCCGGGACACCACGCGCCCTATAGCCCAAATGCAGCGCCCACGCTCAGCGGGGCGGCGGCGGCTCCGGGCGAAGAGGCGGCTCGCGCCGCCCGACGGCGCGCTCGAGCTCGAGGCGGAGCAACTCCACGCTGCGCACGCCCTTGCCTCCGCGCTCGATGAGCACGCGCCCGGCGGGGACCGCGCGTCGCCCCGTGAGCGAGGCCTGGAGGGCACGAGCGTCGAAGCGAGAGTCGGTGACCAACAGCAGGACGGGGGCCTCGAGCCACTGCCGCCGCGGGGTCCAGCGCTCGAAGTCGTCGTCACCGCGTGTGGCGCAGCCGACCCGAGCGCCGCGTCCGAGCGCCGCGACGGCCTGCGCGCACACCCGCGGATGCGCTCCGACGACGATGGGCTCGCGGCGCGTCTCGAGCCGGGCTCGATCGACCGCGTCCCGGAGCGCGCGCTGGGCTGGACCCCAGGCGCGCAGCTCCACCGCCGGATCGAGCCGGGACCACTGAGGCTGTGCCGCCCACGCGCTGCCGAAGTCCGTGCCGAGCCAGGTCATGAGGGCGGCGAGCGTGAGCGCCCCCACCGCGAGGCCACCTCGGAGGAGCCGCGGGGGAAGGAGGTTCTCCGGCGCGCGCGCCGCGGCGACGGCCAGGGGGAGGAGCGTCGGGGGGAGCCAGGCGGCGGGAGCGTCGGGGACCACCAGCCCCCCGAGCGTGAGCGCTACGGCGGGGACGAGGAAGGTCAGCCAGAGCACGCTCGCCTCGCCGTGTCGTCCCGCGCGTGACTCACGGCGGAGCGGTGGTGCGACGAGCCCCGCCATGAGCAGCAGCGGTGGGGTCAGGGAGAGCAGCTGCGCTCCCAGGAAGCGGACCGCGCTCTCCGCCTGCGCGCGCCAGCCCGCGCTGGGCGCGAGGGGGCGCAGCAAGGGCCAGCCAGCGCGGAGCTGCTCGAGCAGGAGCGGCGCCACGACGATGAAGAACAGCGCGAGCCCGAGCCATGGCGCTGGGCCACGCCAGCGGCTCCGCAGTGGGCGTGAGAGCCAGGCCGCGAGCACGCCGACCGCCAGCCACACCGCGCTCAGCCGCGTGAGGCAGGCGAGCCCGAGCAAGATCCAGCAGCCGAGGGTGCCGAGCAGGGCGCGCCAGCCGTGCGCGGGGCTGCGGGCCGCCAGCAGCGCCGACGCGAGCACACCCAACCAGAGCGGGACGAGCAGGGACTCGGGGGAGAGCCAGGCGAGGCCCACGCCCACCGCCGGGACCAGCGCGAGCCCGAGCGCGACCGAGAGGCTGCGGCCCCAGCCGGCGCCCCCGGCGCGCGCGGCGAGCGCCCCGAGCCAGGGCGTGAGCGTCGCGAGCAGGTTGGTGAGGGTGTGGACGCGCGCGGGCGGCGGCGCCCCATGGGGATCGAGCAGCGCCGCGAAGCGGCCGATGAGGCCGGGGAGCTCGTGGTAGCTGACCTGGAGCGAGGAGCCGTACGCGATGATGAGCGCCTCGGCATCGCTGAGGCCGAGCGAGCCGAAGCTGAGGGCGCGCGCCAGGGCGCCGAGCGCGCTGACGAAGAGCGCGAGCCCGAGCGCGCCCGCCAGGCCAGGGGCGGCGAGGGTGGACGAGGCATGTCCCGAGGGCGTGGCGCGTGGCATGGGGAGCTAGGCGCGCCGGGCGCGGCGCCGCGTGGCGGCGAGCAGCGCGCCGCCCAGCAGCGCTGCGAGGGCGAGCGCCTCCGAGCCGCGCCGTCGACCGGGCGCCACGCTGCAGCAGCCCCCCTCCTCGAGGGGCGCTTCGGTGGCGCAGGAGGGTGAGAAGCCGTGCCGAGGGACGGGACGGCAGACCCCGAGCGGGCGATCGGCGGGATAGATGGCGCACACCCCGGAGACGTCGTCCGCGGTGAGCTCGCGGAGCGAGGTCGTCCCCGAGCGGTAGCGCTCGTTCATCACGGCGTCCGGCTCACCGCTGTGGGCGAGCCCGAGGACATGCCCCGCTTCGTGCGTGACGATCGAGCGCAAGTCCACCTCTCGAGGGCCGCGTGGATCGCGGGCGACGAGCAGGTTCTGCGCCGCGTTGAGCTCGACGTCGGCATCGTAGATGGCCCCCGTCTTGAGGTTGTAGGTCACGGTGGTGAGGGCCAGGGTCTTGCCGCCGTCGTCGTAGGGCCAGACCTCGTCACGGAACAGCCAGAGGTTGGCGTTCGGGGCTTGGGAGTTGTACTGCACCTCCGCACAGCTCGCGTCCTCGAGCGGGCTCCAGGCGATGGTGGGGGCGCAGGCGGCGGCTTGCCACGTGGCGAAGGCGTCAGTGACGATGCCTCGCAGGGTGCCGGCGTCGATGCCCAGCTTGACGGAGCCGTCGCGCTGGACGCTGAAGCCCACGCAGGCCTCGGGCCACGCCAAGGGGATGCCCCCGGTCATGCACCCCTGAGCGTCGCGCGGGCAGGCTTGGCGGCGAGGATCGCAGGTGGTGGTGCGGCAGTAGCCGGAGGCGGTCGCGCTCACGAGCAGGACGCCCAGGGCGAGGCCGCTGGCCGCGAGGCGACTACCGCGCCTCACGGGCAGCCTCCACGACGAGTCGGCTCGCGTCGTCGAGCCGCTGCCCGGAGAGCCGGACGACCGCGGACGCGGCGTCCACGTCCACGAGGGTCGGCAGCCCTGGGCTCTGGGTGAGCCGTGCTGGGCTGCGCGGGCCCTCGAGCAGCGGGTAGTGGCCTTGCGCCATCCCCGCGACGGAGCGCAGCTCCCGGGTGCGGGGCGTGAGGAACAGGAGCGCGCGCTGGCCGAGCGCCAGGGGAGCCTCGCCGTGAACGACTTGGCCAGTGTCTCCGACCTGCCCGCCCAGGGTGCGGACCAGCGGCTGCGCCTCGGGCTCCCCGAGCCAGGTCTGCTCGAGCTGCAGTCGAACGTACGTGACGATGCGGCGCTGCCCTCCGACGCGCTCCCAGCGGCTCTGCGCCTCGATCGGCGTCGCCACGGAGACCGCTCCGCTCAGGCGGAGCAGCTCCGGGAGGTCGAGGGCCCGAGCGGTGGTCGCGCGGGCGACCCCGGCCTGCAGGCTCCACGCGGCCGCCCCGAGGCCGCTGAGCAACTGGCGACGTGTCAGCATGGTCGGGGGAGGCTAGCACGGCCTGGGTTCAGGCTTTATAAGGTGCAGGGCCAGCCGGAGCCCCTCGCCGTCGAGGGATCCCTCCGCGGACGAAGCTCATGCAGCCTCCTGCGAAGGCCACGACCCAGCTCGGCGCGCCGCTTCAACAAGCGTCGCCGGGGCTCGTCACCGAGCTGAAGCGCTACCTCACGCTGCACCGGGACGAGGTCAAGGCGAGGATCGCCGCGGGTGGGGTGGAGGCAGGCTACGCGGCGGGGGTCCGGTACGCCAAGGTCTACGATGGCCTCCTGGCGAGCCTGTACCACGCCGCGCGCGCCAGCTTGAGCCAGAGCGCGCACTGGGTGGAGTGCACGCTCGCCGCGGTCGGCAGCTATGGGCGTGGCGCGCTCGCCTACGGGAGCGACGTGGACGTCCGATTCCTCGTGCCTACCGGGCAGCGCGCGGATCACGTGGCCGAGGCCATCCTCTACCCGCTGTGGGACGCCGGCGTGTCGGTCGGGCACCAAGTGGTGACCACCGAGGAGCTGCTCGAGCTCTGCCGCACGGATCTGCCCACGGCGACCGCCTTGCTCGACTGGCGAGCGGTGGCGGGGGGGCCGGAGCGATCCCTGGCGCTGAGGGCGCAGGCCCTGGAGACGGTGTTCGCGGATTCCAACGTCCCCTCGCTCATCGAGGCGCTCGTCGCGAGCGCCCAGGAGCGCCGCCAGCGCTACGGCGACAGCGTCTACCTGCTCGAGCCCGAGCTCAAGCTCGCCGCTGGTGGGCTGCGGGACTTGGACACCTGTCACTGGGTCGCCAAGCTGCGCTGGAACGCGGGGAGCCCCCGAGAGCTGCTGCGCCTCGGGGTGCTGCTCCCGCGTGAGGTGCAGCTCATCGAGGAGGCCACGGAGTTTCTCTGGCGCGTCCGCCAGCTCTTGCATGGGGCCGCAGGGCGCCGCGCCGACCGCCTGGTCTTCGAGCGGCAGGAGCCGACGGCCGTGGCCCTCGGCTATGGTGCTGGTGGCGCGAACATCGAGCGCTTCATGAGCGACTACTATCGGCACGCGCGCGCCGTCGTCCTCACGCTCGAGCAGCTCGTGACGCGCGCCGCGCCGCCGCCGCGACGCCGCTCGAACGACGTGCGGATCGACGGTGGGCTCAAGCTGACCCAGGGCGCCGTGTCCCTCGAGGACAGCGCCCAGCTCGAGGCGGAGCCGGTGCTCGCGCTGCGGCTGGTGGAGCAAGCGGTGCTGCGGGAGCTGCCCGTCTACGGCTACGCGCGGGACGCCATCGCTCGCGCCTGCGCCTCGCCGAGCTTCTGCCAGCGGCTCCGTGAGGACCGGGGCGCGGCGGATCTGTTTCAGCGCTTGGTAGCGGTCGCCCAGCGGACGCAGCTCAAGTCCGGCAGCGTGGTGGCGGAGCTCCACGACGTCGGGCTGCTGCTCGCCATGGTGCCGGAGTTTTCGCCCGTGGTGGGGCGAGTGCATCATGACATTTACCACGTCTACACGGTGGACGTGCACTCGGTGGCGGCCGTCGACAGGCTCGCGCAGCTCTGTCGCGGCGAGCTGGCGGCGGAGTATCCGCTCGCGTCGCGCTTGGCCGCAGAGATGGCCCGTCCACCGGTGGTGTTCTTCGCGTGCCTGCTCCACGACATCGGCAAGGACATCGGAGGGCGCCACCACGCCGAGCGTGGTCAGGAGCTGGCGAGGGTCATCTTGGCCCGCCTGGGGGTGGAGCCCGCGATGAGCGCCCTGGTGCAGCAGCTCGTGCGGCAGCACTTGCGGATGTACCACACGGCCACGCGCAGAGATCTGGACGATCCGCGGACGCTCGACGAATTCTGCCAGGTGATCCGCGACCGTGAGACGCTACGGGAGCTCTACCTGCTCACGGTGGCGGACGTCTCGACCACGAGCCCCACGGCGATGACGGACTGGAAGGCGCGGCTGCTCGAGGAGCTCTACTGGGCCGCCGACGCGCGCTTGGCCAGCGGGTCGAGCGCGCGGGGGGCCTCCAGCGTCGAGCAGCGGCGGCGGCTCATCCGCGGGCGCAGCCGCTCGGAGTACGTCGCAGCGTTCCTCGAGGCCGTGCCAGAGCGCTACCTGTTCGCGTACGCGCCGGAGGTCATTCGGCGCCACGCCCAGCTCGCGCGCCGCGTGCGCGGTCGCGCCTCCGCGGTCGAGCTGCTGGCGGTGGACGGCGCCCACGGGCTCATCGCCTTCGTGGCGGACGACCGGACCGGGCTGTTGGCGAAGGCGACGGCGGTCTTGGCCGCGGCGCGGCTCAGCGTCTTGAGCGCGGAGATCTTGAGCTTCAAGGAGCCGGACGGGCAGGGTAGGGCGCTGGATCTCTTCTGGGTCCAGCTGCCGGACGGCGCGCCCGTCGACGCGCTCATCCAGCGGCTCGAACATGATTTCTCCGCGCTCGTGCAGGGAGCGGGTGACGCTGGGGCCCTCGTGGCGGCGCGGCGCGGCGGCGGAAGGAGCCCGCTCCGGCCTTCGCCGCCAGTCGCGACCGAGCTGACCATCGACAATCGCGCGTCGCTGGCGCACACGGTGATGGAGGTGATCACGCGCGACCGCCCGGCGCTGCTGTTCACGCTGGCCACGGCCCTGCAGACCGCCGGCGTGTCGGTCGCGCGCGCGAGGATCAACACCGAGGGCTCGCGCGTCGCCGACGTGTTCTACATCACCGACGCCCACGGCGGGCAGCTCGACACCCCGGAGCGCATCGAGGCGCTCAAGCACACCGTGTTCGCCGCCCTGTCTACTCTGGACGACTCGGAGCGTGGTGCCCCGTCATCGCCCGCCGGAGCGCCCGTCACGGACGCTCCTCCTTGTTCCTCGACCCCACCCCAACCACCATGATCCCATCGCCGTCCACGCTGCTCCGCCGTTCTTATCACCTCGCCCTCGTCGCGGGGGCGTGCCTCGCCGTCGCTTGTGGGGGGCCGCCGGCCCAAGCCCCCGTCGAGCCGCCGCCCCTGGACGACCCGAGCGGGCCGAGCGGGGGCGGCTTCGATGGGACGCCGTCCAGTCACGCCGTCAAGGAGGCCATGGCCGCCATCGAGGCGGGGGACTACGCCGCCGCCAAGCAGAAGGCCGAGGCCGCGCGGGCGGCCGACCCGAAGGATCCTCAAGCGGCGTTTTACTTGGGGGTCGCCCTCGAGGGCACCGGGGACGCGGCAGGGGCGCGCGAGGCCTACCGCGCTGCCTTGGCGCTCGCGCCGACCCTCGCCGACGCCGCGGTCAACCTCTCCGCGCTGCTGCTCGACGCCGGGGAGGCAGCCGCTGCGCTGAAGGTCGTCCGGGCGGGCCTCGCCAAGACGCCGAAGCACCCCGGGTTGGTGATGAATCAGGCCATGGCGCTCGAAGCCCTCGGTGAGCGCGACGCGGCCCTCGTCGCGTACGCCGAGGCGGTGGAGGCCCTCCCCGCGGAGGCGGAGCTGCGCTTCGCTTACGCGCGCCTGCTCGCGGAGGCGGGCCGCAAGGACGAGGCCATCGCGCAGCTCGGGCGGGTAGAGAGCGAAGACGCGGCGGTGCTGGGCGCCGTCGCGGAGACCTTGGGTAAGCTCGGCGCCTACGCGCAGTGCGTCGGGGTGCTCGACCCGCTGCTCGCGGCGAAGCCCACCGCCGACGTCCACGTCCGGCGTGGCATCTGCCGCCATGGCGTCGGGGACGAGCCCGGCGCCCGCCAAGATTTTCAAGCGGCCATCAAGCTCGACGGCGGGTTTGCGCCGGCGCACTTCTATCTCGGTCAGAGCCTCCGGGCGGAGCCGAAGCTCAAGCGCGAGGCGATCGCGGCCTTCGAGGCGGCGCTGAAGGCGGGGGCCGGCACCAAGTGGGAGGCGGCGGCCAAGAAGGAGCTGGCCGCCTTGGGGGTGACGCGCTGAGCGCGGCCCGCAGGGCCGCGGCTCGCGTCGCGCTAGAGCAGGACGTCGATCAGCCGATCGAGCTCGTCGAGGGAGCCGTAGCGGAGGAGGAGATCACCAGCGCCACCGCGGTCGCGCAGCTCGACCCGGACGCCCAGCTTGCGCTCGAGGCGCTGCTCTAGATCCCTGACGTTCGGGGTCTTGGCGGGCGGGGCCCCCTGGGGCCTGCGCTGAGCGCTCCTGGCGGCGCGCACCAAGGCCTCCGTCTGACGCACGCTGAGGCGTCCGCGCAGCACCTTGTCGGCGATCTCTTGGAGCCGCGCAGGCTCGCTCACGCCGAGCAGGGCGCGCCCGTGCCCTTCGCTCAGCTCCCCGTGGACGATGCGCTCGCGCACCGCCTCCGGCAGCTTGAGCAGGCGCAGCGCGTTGGCCACCGTGGAGCGATCCTTGCCCACGCGCTGGGCGAGCTGGTCTTGCGTGTAGCCGAACTCGGCGCTCAGCCGCGCGAGCGACTCCGCGAATTCGATGGCGCTCAGGTCTTCGCGCTGGGCGTTCTCGATCAGCGCGAGCTCGAAGGCCTCCTTGGCGCTCGAGTCCCGCACGACGACGAGCACCTCACGCAGGCCCGCGCGCTGAGCCGCGCGCCAGCGGCGCTCACCCGCGATGAGCTCGAGCTGATCGGTGTCGGGGCGTCGGCGCACGACGAGCGGCTCGAGCAGGCCGTGCTCCTTGAGGCTCTGCGCCAGCTCGTCGAGCGCCTTGGCGTCGAAGTGACGACGCGGCTGCCCTTTCTGAGGGACGATCTTGTCGAGCGGGCACCGGAACAGCTCTCGGCTCGGCGCTGGCGTGGCGCTCGGCGCGGTGGTGGCCGCGCGCGCCGGCAAGAGGGCGTCCAGCCCCCGCCCGAGGCCACGCCCAGGCTTACCGTGCCCGCTCATGATGTCGCCTCGATGACCTCGCGCGCGAGGCTCAGGTACGCCTGAGCGCCCTTGCTCTGCGCGTCGTAGAGCAGCGCTGGCAGGCCGTGTGACGGGGCCTCGCTCAGCCGGACGTTGCGAGGGATGACCGAGTCGAAGACGCGGAAATGGCGGCGGACCTCGTCGGCGACCTGGTGGGCCAGCTTGTTTCTGGGGTCCCACATCGTCAGCACGATCCCCTCGACGGTGAGCGAGGGGTTGAGCAGCTCTTTGACCCTGTCGATGGTCTGCATCAAGGAGCTGATCCCTTCGAGGGCGTAGTACTCGGGTTGGAGGGGAACGATGACGCGGTGAGCGGCCGCCAGGACGTTGATGGTGAGCACACCGAGCGCGGGCGGGGAGTCGATGATGACGTACCGATAGCGCTGCGCGAATTCGTCGCGGAGCACCCGCGCGAGCTGAAGATCGCGATCGGCCTGCCCGTACAGCTCGAGATCGGCGCTCGCGAGATCGCCCGTGGCGGGGACCACGTCCAACGTCTGGATGGGCGTGCTCCTGACGATACGCTCGAGGGGCTCCCGACCGACGAGCGCGTCATAGATGTTGTGCTCGGCGCTGCGAGGCGGCACGCCCACGCCGCTCGAGGCGTTGCCTTGGGGATCGAAGTCCACGAGCAGCGTCCGGTGCTCGGCGGCCGCCAAGCTTGCCGCCAGGTTGACCGCCGTGGTGGTCTTGCCCACGCCACCCTTCTGGTTGGCGATGGCGATGATCTCCGGTCGCGCTGCCATCCTCTGCTGCGCCCGCTGATAGCACGCACGGCCGCTGGCGGTCGCTCCGTGGCGCGAGGTCGGCGCAGTTATCGAACTGCACGAGGGCGGGGTGATCTTTTTGGCCAAGGTAAGGTGCTGTCGTATGGTGTGCGCAGATGTAGGTGCAGCTCATCGCTGCGGCTCTCTGCGAGTTCACCATGCGCCCTCCCCGCCTCCAACGACTCCAAGGTCGGCTCCGCGCCGCTCTCCGAGACGAGCCCTCTCGGGCGGAGCAACAGGCGGAGGCGCTGCTCGAGCGGCGGTTCTGGGGTGCAGCCCCCGAACCACGGCTGGCGCCGGTGAGCTCGCTGCCAAGCCGGGCCGGGGGCTGACCCTACGAGATCCGAATCACGAGCAGGAGAGCCAGTTGACCATGCCACCTCGCGCCGCCTACCGCACCTTCGCCGACTTCCAACGTGAAGAGATCCGCCCGAGCTTCCGAGCGGGTTGGTCCGTCGATGAGCTCGAGCCCGCCGAGCACGAGCTGGACTTCGACGTCGACCCCTTCGAGGCGTCCATCACGCGCAAGGAAGCACTCGGCGTCGAGGACGACTGAGCGACACCCTCTGGGGCGGTCCTCCCGCCGCTCCCCGCCCCGGTACGGAGTGCCTCCCGTGCCGGGGCGCTTTCTTTTCGGTCGCGGAGGGCTCCGCGCCTTTAGGCTATTGATCTTATCGGGGCACCGTGGCAGGGGAGCAGGCCCCTATGCAGGTCCAGACGCAGCGCCTCAGCCCCGTCCTTGTCGAATTCGACGTCTCCATCGACGCCGAGCGCGTCGCCCAGGAGCTCGAGAAGAGCTACCAATCCCTCGCCAAGCGCGCAAAAATCAGTGGGTTTCGGCCGGGCAAGGCCCCTCGTCGGGTGCTCAGCCAGATGTTCGGCGCGCGGATCGCGCAAGAGGTGGCGCAGCGACTCATGGACGAGACCTTCCCGGAGGCCGTGAGCAGCCAGAGCGTCCAGCCGGTGACGGCGCCCGCGCTGGAGCCTCAGCGGCTCACGCAGGGCCAGCCCTTCGTCTACAAGGCCCGCGTGGAGGTCATTCCGAGCATCGAGGAGGTGAAGTTCGAGGGGCTGGAGGCCCAGCGCCCGAGCGTGAGCCCCAACGCGGAGCAGATCCAGGCAGAGTTCGAGGCGCTGCGGCGCGCCAACTCCACGCTCGAGCCGCCCAAGGACGAGCGCGCCTCCGCCAAGGGGGACGTGGTGACCATCAGCTACGAGGTCAGCGTGGAGGGGGAGCCCATCGAGGGAGCGGGAGCGAAGGACTTCCAGGTGGAGCTCGGGGCAGGAGCCATCCTGGGGCCGATCGAGGAGGCGCTGTTCGGTAAGCGGCCTGGTGAGCGCGCCAGCGCGCAGGTGGCGCTCCCCGCCGGACATCCCCACCCGAAGCTCCGCGGGAAGACGTGTGATTTTGCGCTCGAGGTGCTGGACGTCAAGGAGCGCATCCTGCCCGCGCTAGACGACGATTTCGCGAGAGATCTGGGGCAATTCGCGGATCTTGCCGCCTTGGAGGCGGACATCCGTGAGCGGCTCGGCGCGCAGCTCAAGGAGGAGTCGGACAACCGGCTGGCGGAGCTGCTGGTGGTCGAGTTGGTCAAGGCCAACCCCATCCCCGTGCCACCGTCGCTGGTCCAGCGGCAGATGGAGCTGACCGAGCAAGAGATCTTGGGGCGAGCGCGCCGTGAGGGCCAAGCCGCCACCGGCGTCGGGGAAGAGCTGCGACGGCAGCTCATGGCGGACTCGGAGCTGAAGGTGCGCGCGGGGCTCTTGATGGCGGAGATCGCCAAGCGGCAAGAGATCAAGATCGGCGACGCGGAATTCGAGGAGGGGCTCGCCGAGCTGGCGCAGCAGAGCGGAAAGAACCTGGCCAAGCTGCGGGCGGAATATCGGGCCCCGCGCAAGCGTGAGATGCTCATCGGCATGATCTTGGAGAACAAGGTGCTCGACATCATCGAGGCCAAGGCCAAGATCACCGACAGCGAATAGAGGGAGCCTAGATGACCAGCCAGCGACCGCAGACCCGCGCCCAGGCCCTCGAGCTGCTCGAGCGCCACCCAGACCAGCTCCGGGCCGCGAGCGGGATCATTTATCCGCACGTGGTGGAGACGACGCACCGCGGTGAGCGCACTTGGGACATCTTCAGCCGGCTCTTGAAGGACCGTATCGTCTTTCTCGGCAGCGGAGTGGACGACGACGTCGCCAACATCATCATCGCGCAGTTTCTCTTTCTGGAGAGCGAAGATCCGGACAAGGACATCCAGCTGTACGTCAACTCCCCCGGGGGCGTGGTGACGGCGGGGCTGGCCATCTACGACACCATGCAGTACGTGCGCTGCGCCGTGAGCACCATGTGCATCGGGCAGGCGGCGAGCATGGGGGCGGTGCTGCTGGCCGCGGGGCAGAAGGGGCGCCGCTTCGCGCTCCCCAACGCTCGGATGATGATCCACCAGCCGCTGGGCGGCGCGCGAGGCCAGGCGACGGACATCGAGATCCAGGCGAGGGAGATCCGCCACATGAAGGACGTCATCACGGACATCCTCGCTCAGTCCACGAGCAAGAGCCGTGAGGACATCCTGCGCGACATCGACCGTGACTTCTTCCTGGGAGCACAGGAGGCCAAGGACTACGGCCTCATCGACGAGGTGCTCCAGCCGAAGAAGAAGTCCTGAGACGCCTCAGCGGAGGGCTGGCGTCACGGCGCTGGAGGCGCTGTGATCCGCCGTGCGCTCGTGTTCTGGCCAGCGCCGGGGCCGGCTGCCGGGTCCTTGCCGCTCCCAGCGCTGCGACCTAGACTGGAGCGAAGTACACCCATGTCACCGCGCCCCGAGGGGGGGCAGCTAGGAGTCACGTAGTGGAGCGACGTCGCGATGAAAACAACGGCAACCTGAGCTGCTCATTTTGCGGCAAGTCGCAGAAGGAGGTCAAGAAGCTCATCGCCGGTCCGACCGTGTACATCTGCGACGAGTGCATCGCCCTCTGCAACGACATCATCGCGGAAGAGGTCGAGAAGGACGAGCCCCGGACGGGCTCGGAGCCCATCCCCAAGCCCGCTGACATCAAGGCCATCTTGGATGAGTACGTGGTCGGGCAGGAGCGCGCCAAGAAGGTGCTCTCGGTCGCCGTGTACAACCACTACAAGCGCATCGACAGCAAGGTGGCCAGCGAGGGGGTGGAGCTCGGTAAGAGCAACATCTTGCTCTTGGGGCCCACGGGCAGCGGCAAGACCCTGCTCGCGCAGACGCTCGCCAAGATTCTCAAGGTGCCCTTCGCCATCGCGGACGCCACCACGCTCACGGAGGCCGGCTACGTGGGGGAGGACGTCGAGAACATCATCGTTCAGCTCCTACAGAACGCGGATCATGACGTGGAGCGCGCTCAGCGCGGCATCGTCTACATCGACGAAATCGACAAGATCAGCCGCAAGAGCGACAACCCCAGCATCACCCGAGACGTCTCGGGAGAGGGCGTGCAGCAGGCCCTCCTGAAGATCATCGAGGGGACCATCGCCAACGTGCCGCCGAAAGGGGGTCGCAAGCACCCTCAGCAAGATTTCTTGCAGATCGACACGAGCAACATCTTGTTCATCTGCGGCGGCGCCTTCGTGGGGCTCGACCAGATCATCCAGCGCCGGCTCGGACAGTCCAGCCTGGGCTTTGGCGCGGACATCAAGAGCAAGCAAGAGCTGAAGCTAGGCCAGCTCCTCAGCGAGATACAGCCGGAAGATCTGCTCAAGTTCGGGCTCATCCCCGAGTTCATCGGTCGCCTGCCGGTGCTCGCCACCCTGCATGAGCTCGACGAAGAGGCGCTCATCGACATCCTCACCACCCCGAAGAACAGCCTCACCAAGCAGTTTCAGAAGCTGTTCGAGATGGACGGGGTGAAGCTGAAGTTCACCAAGGGCGCGCTGCAGGCCGTGGCGCGGCGCGCGCTCGAGCGCGCTAGCGGCGCCCGAGGGCTGCGCGCCATCCTGGAGGAGACCATGATGGACATCATGTACGAGGTGCCCTCCAAGCTCGGCGGCATCAAAGAGGTCGTGGTGAACGAGGACGTGGTCACGAAGCAGGAAGCCCCGCTCATCGTCTACTCGAAGGAGGCGGGCGTCGGCTGAGCGCCGGGCCAGCCCTCAGCGGACCCCGTCACGTCAACGGCAAGGCCTGTCCCTGGGGTAGGTCGTGCACTCCCCAGGAAGTCTTTCCATGTTCTTCAAGAACGACGACGCCGCGAAGAAGCGCCAACTGCCCGCCCTCCCGCTCCGAGACATCATCGTGTTTCCCCACATGGTGTCGCAGCTGTTCGTCGGCCGGGAGCGGAGCATCGCCGCGCTGGAGGCGGCCATGGCGGACGGGAAGGAGATATTTCTCGCAGCGCAGCGCAGCGCCAAGACCAACGAGCCCTCCTCGGAGGACATCTTCCCGTATGGCACGGTCGGGGTCATCGTTCAGCTCCTCCGGCTGGCGGATGGCACCGTCAAGGTGCTCGTGGAGGGACGGCAGCGGGCGCAGGTCACGCGCTGGGTGGAGGGCCGTGAGTACTTCTTGGTGGAGGTGGAGGAGGTCGCCGGCAGCGCGCCCCCGGGGGTGGAGGTGGAGGCGCTCATCCGCAGCGTGCAGAGCACCTTCGAGGTCTACGTCAAGCTGAACAAGAAGGTGCAGCCGGAGGTGCTGATGACGGTCCAGAGCATCGACGACGCGTCGAAGCTCGCGGACACCATCGCCGCCAACCTCCCCACCATCAAGCTGACGGATCGTCAAGCGCTACTGGAGACCGCGGACGCCAAGGCGCGCCTGGAGAAGCTCTACGAGCTGATGCAGGCGGAGATCGAGATCTTGCAGGTAGAAAAGAAGATCCGCTCTCGCGTCAAGAAGCAGATGGAGAAGACGCAGAAGGAGTACTACCTCAACGAGCAGATGCAGGCCATCCAGAAGGAGCTGGGTGGCGGCGAGAAGGATGAGCTGAAGAACGAGCTGCAGGAGCTGGAGGACAAGCTCAAGCAGAAGCAGCTCTCCGAGGAGGCGCTGGGCAAGGTGCGCAAGGAGCTGAAGAAGCTCAAGATGATGCACCCCACCAGCGCGGAGGCCACGGTGGTCCGCAACTACGTGGACTGGGTGCTCAGCCTGCCGTGGGGGGAGAAGAGCGAAGAGCGCTTTGATTTGTCCGAGGCGGAGGCCATCCTCGACGAGGACCACTACGGGCTGAAAA
This sequence comes from Myxococcota bacterium, assembly GCA_963169915.1. GTDB lineage: Bacteria > Myxococcota_A > Polyangia > Polyangiales > Polyangiaceae > JADLEQ01. The sequence continues at coordinate 80,069 of CAUJEM010000166.1, read as the reverse complement.
AGTGCAAGGAGCGCGTGGTGGAGTACCTGGCGGTGCAAGCACTCACGCAGCAGCTCAAGGGCCCCATCTTGTGCTTCGTCGGGCCGCCGGGCGTCGGCAAGACGAGCATCGCGCGGAGCATCGCGCGGGCGACGGGCAGGAAATTCGTGCGCCTCTCGCTCGGCGGCGTGCGGGACGAAGCCGAGGTGCGCGGCCACCGGCGCACGTACATCGGCGCGCTGCCCGGGAAGATCATCCAGAGCCTCAAGAAGGCCGGGACGGACAACCCGCTGTTCCTGCTGGACGAGATCGACAAGATGAGCACGGATTTCCGAGGGGATCCCGCGTCGGCGCTGCTCGAGGTGCTGGACCCGGAGCAGAACCACAGCTTCAACGATCACTACCTGGACATGGACTATGATCTTTCGAAGGTCATGTTCCTGACGACGGCCAACTCGCTGTCGGGGATCCCGCTCCCGCTCCAAGACCGCATGGAGATCATCGAGCTGTCGTCGTACACGGAGTACGAGAAGCTCAACATCGCCCAGAAGTACCTGGTGCCCCGTCAGAAGGAGGCGTGCGGCATCAAGGAGGTTGGCGTGGAGGTCACGGACAATGCCCTGCGCACCATCATCCACCACTACACCTTCGAGCCTGGCGTTCGCTCGCTCGAGCGGCAGATCGCCAGCTTGTGCCGGAAGGTGGCGCTGGAGGTCGTCAAGAAGGGCGCCGAGCAGGCCATCGTCATCCAAGGCAAGGACGTCCCGGGTTACCTGGGGATCCCGAAGTATCGCGTGGACGGCGCGGAGAAGGCCGATCTGGTCGGCCTGACCCATGGCCTCTATTACTCTAGCTACGACGGCGGCGGGGGCGTGCTGGACTGCGAGGCCTCGGTGGTCCCCGGCAACGGCAAGCTGGTCATCACCGGACGGCTGGAGAAGGGCATGGAGGAGAGCGCGCAGGCCGCGATGAGCTACATCCGCTCACGCTCGGAGGCGCTCCAGCTCGACGCTGATTTCTACCAGAAGGTCGACATCCACGTGCACTTCCCCAGCTACGAACGCAAAGACGGTCCCAGCGCTGGCGTGACCACGGCCACCAGCATCGCGAGCGCCCTCACGAAGATCCCGGTGCGACACGACGTCGCCATGACGGGGGAGATCACCCTGCGCGGCCGCGTGATGCCCATCGGCGGGCTGAAGGAGAAGCTCCTCGCTGCGCACCGGCAGGGGATAGAGACGGTGCTCGTCCCGAAGGACAACCGCAAAGACCTGCGCGAGGTGCCGCGCAGGGTGCTGAGGGCGCTCCGCGTCGTGCTAGTGGACCACATGGACGACGTGCTTCGCGAGGCGCTCGTCCTGGAGGAGCCAGCGAAGATGTTCGGCGAGCGCCGGCTCACCTTGGAGTACCGCAAAGGGGAGCTCGTCGAAGGGCCGCCCATGCCCCCAGCGGCGCGCTCCACCGTCACCGAGGGCGCAGGGGAGCGCACGGGCGCGAGCTGAGGGGACGATCATCTCTCTTGGCGGCGTGCTACGACGCCGTCACCGGGCGGATAGCTCAGGGGTAGAGCGCTGGTTTTACACACCGGATGTCGGGGGTTCGAAACCCTCTCCGCCCACCCCGGTCGACGTCGCTGCCACACGGCAGCGGCGTCGACCGCGGGCGCCGTGCGCGCGCTGGGTGGAGCTGGCGACCTCCGCGCGGCAACCCTGGCTGGGCTCGAGCGGCGGAGGGGGTGATGTTAGCGGGGCGGACGGGACTCGAACCCGCGGCCTCCGGCGTGACAGGCCGGCGTTATAACCAACTTAACTACCGCCCCGAAGCGGTGGCCACGCTTCCTAGCACAATCAACCCGGAAGTCAGCAAGACAAAAGTGACCAGCCTCGCTGGTGTCCAGCGCCCGCTGGGCGCGGGTGGGGGCGCCGACAGGCGCTGGCCCACCGTCGCGAGGCGCCGAGCCGCGGCGCTTGGCCTATCGACAATTCCCGAGGTTGGCTTAGCGTGGCGCAGCAAGCTCGCGAGGCCCCGCGCGTCTCATGCGCCGGACCCCAGCGAGCGACAGAGCCTCACTTAGCCGAAGGAAGCGGATGATGAAGTTGAAGCGAACGACGGGGGTCGCCACCCTCCTGGCCGGTGTGTTGACGAGCGGTGGTGTGTTGGCGGACGGCGGCGCTGGCGCGCAGGGCTCGCTGGCGTTCGGGGAAGGTGGCGTGCAGACGCAGGGCGACGCCAGCGCTGGAGGGCCAGCGGCGAGCGGCGGCGCTGCGCTCGAGATCGGGCTCTTCGGCGGCGCGCTGCTCCCCTCGGAAGATCACAATTTTCAGCAGGAGGCGCTCCCGCACCAGCGCTTCAAGAAGCTCGCGCCCGAGCTCGGGGCGCGGTTCGGGATCTACCCATGGGGGTTTCTGGGCGCGGAGCTCGAAGCGGGCGCGATGCCGACGTCCACCGCCGACGCGCGCTCGGCCGGTCTGTACGCGCTGCGTGCCCACGGGGTGCTCCAGCACTCGTTCGGCGCGCTGACGCCCTTCCTCTTGGTGGGCGGAGGGCGCATGGGCGGGGACTCGGACGCGATGGGAACGGACAGTGATCCGCTGCTCCACTTCGGCCTCGGCGCGAAGCTGCGCCTCGACGACTTTGTCGGGCTGAGGCTAGACCTGCGCGACAACCTCACGCAGAAAAATGGCGCCGCAGACGGCAGCCTGACGCACCACCCCGAGGCGCTGCTCGGCCTCAGCTTCACCTTCGATCTCGGAGGTCGGAGCAAGCCGGCGGACGGCGACCGCGACGGCTTCGCGGACGACCAAGACCGGTGCCCGACGGAGGCGGGCGTCGCCCCGGACGGCTGCCCGGATCTCGATCCGGACAAGGACGGGGTGCCGCTGCCGGAGGACAAGTGCCCGGAGCAGGCGGGGGTGGCCCCGGACGGCTGCCCGGATCTCGACGCCGACAAGGACGGCATCCCGCTCCCTCAAGACAAGTGCCCGGAGGAGCCGGAGACCGTCAACAACTACCAGGACGAGGACGGCTGCCCGGACACCGTCCCCGAGAAGGTGAAGAAGTTCACGGGCGCCGTGGAGGGGATCCAGTTTGCCACCGGCAAGGCCACCATCACTCCGCGCTCCTTCGCGACGCTGGATCAAGCCGTCGCGGTCCTCAAGGAGTACGGGGAGCTGAGGGTGCTCATCACGGGGCACACGGACAACGTCGGAGATCACGACGCGAACGTGAAGCTCTCGGAGGCGCGTGCGACGGCCGTCCGCGACTACTTCATCAAGAAGGGGATCGCGGCAGAGCGGATCGACGTGAAGGGCATGGGTCCGGACCAGCCCGTGGCTGGAAACGACACGCCCGCGGGGCAAGCGAAGAATCGTCGGATCGAGTTCAAGATGCAGTGAGCGCGCGCCGCTCGCAGGCGGCAGCCCACGCGCGCGCCGAGGGAGGACTCGTGGCCTCCCTCGGCCGGGGCGCGTGACGACTCGCGCGACCGTGGCCGGGGCTGCCCGCGGCTCGCCCTGCGCGCCCTCGCCAGACGACGCGACCTCGAGGGCCGGAGTGCTCCGGCCCGTCGAGATCCAGGGCGCTCAGACAGCGCGGTGACTCAGAGGTTCTTCGTGTTCAGATCTTCGAAGGGGCGGAGCGTCTCACCGACGTAGATCTGACGGGGCCGGTGGATGCGGTACCCGCCCTCCTCGTCGCGCTGCTCTTTCCACTGAGCGATCCAGCCGGGCAGGCGCCCGAGGACGAACATGACGGTGAACATCGAGCTGGGGATGCCCATGGCGCGATAGATGATGCCGCTGTAAAAGTCGACGTTCGGGTAGAGCTTGCGCTTGACGAAGTACTCGTCGCTGAGCGCTGTCTCCTCGATCTTCTTGGCGAGCTCCAGCATGGGGTCGTTGATGCCCAGCTTGCCGAGGATGCGGTCCGCGGCGTCCTTGAGCACCCGGGAGCGCGGGTCGAAGTTCTTGTAGACCCGGTGGCCGAAGCCCATGAGCTTGATCCCGCTCTTGCCGTCCTTCACCTCGTCGATGAACTTCTGGCAGTTGCTGCCCGAGGCCTGGATCTGCTCCAGCATGTTGATGACCTGCTCGTTGGCGCCGCCGTGGCGGGGCCCCCAGAGCGCGCAGATGGCCGCGGAGATGGACGCGAAGAGGTTGGCCTCGCTCGAGCCGACCATGCGCATGGTGGAGGTGGAGCAGTTCTGCTCGTGATCGGCGTGGAGGATGAGCAGGAGGTTGAGGGCGTCCTCGACCTCCCTGGGGACCTCGTACTCCTCCGCGGGAACCGCGAACATCATGCGCAGGAAGTTGGCCGGCCACGACAGGTCGTTCTTCGGGTAGATGAACGGCTGCCCGATGGACTTCTTGTAGGCGAAGGCCGCCAGCGTCTTGGATTTGGCGAGCACGCGGACGATGTTCTGATCGACGTCCCCGTCATCCGGGTAGAAGGTCTGCAGCGCCGAGAACATGGCCGCCATGATCGCCATGGGGTGCGCCCCGGCAGGGTAGCCCTCATAGAACTTCTTCATGTCCTCGTGGATGAGGGTGTGCCGCGTGAGCTTCTCGCGGAAATCCTTCAGCTCTTGGAGCTCCGGCCGGCGCCCGTAGATGAGCATCCAGCAGACCTCGGTGAAGCGCGCGCGCGTCGCGACCTCGTCGATGGGGTAGCCGCGGTAGCGCAAGATGCCCTTCTCACCGTCGATGAAGGTGATGGCGCTCTTGCAGGAGCCCGTGTTGCCGTACGCTGGGTCGAAGGTGACGAGCCCGGTCTGCGCGCGCAGCTTCTGCACGTCGATGGCGCGCTCGCCTTCCGTTCCTTCGATGACCTCGAGCGGAAATTCCTTGCCGTCGTAAACTAATGTCGCTTGGGTCATGCTTCCTCTCATTCGAGGAGCGCAAGCGTAGCAGACTTCAACTGGGAAGCACGCGAAAGATTAGGGAAATTCGCTGAAAAGAATGCGCGTTTCCGCTCGCGTGGTGCCCGCGCTCGGGCCTAGTTCAGCTCGGCGTCGAGCACGCGCACGCCGCGGCGGCGCTTCTCGACCTCCGTCGCCTTGCGGACGGTCTCGTACAGGGCCATGACGTCCGTCTTCAGCCCGTCGAGGCGGATCTCCGGGAGCGTCTTGTCTTGCGAGACCAAGACGAGGTTGCCCGTCCCCATCAGGCGTTGCCCGAGGGGCCGCTCCACCGCGTAGTCAAGGACGCGGTAGAGATCGATCTGCTCCATCTTCTTTCCGAGGAGGCCTCGGTCGACGAGGAGGCGCTGGGTGGTGACCTTGTAGTGAACACTCCTACTTCGGAGCCAAAGCCACGGCAGCGCGAGGCCGAGCGTGACGAGGCTCAGCAGCAGCAGCCCAACGCTGGGCACCAGCGCTGGATGACCCTCGAAGAGGGTGAGCTCGTCATCGGGCGGGCTGGGAGAGGGGGCCTCGGTCACGGCAGACAAGGCTACCATGACAGGCTATCCTTGGAGGGTGCAATCGCTCGCGGTAACTGGGTCGCGCTGGAGGGCGCTTGGGCTCATGGGGCTGCTCGCGGCGCTCGGGGGCTGCTCCTCGGACGACGGGACCCAAGGAGGGCAGGGCGGCTCCGCGGGGCAGGGCGGGCAGGTGCTCCGCGCGCTCCCCAAGGTCGTGACCCATCCAGAGCAGCCCATGGTGGTGGACATCGAGCTCGAGCTCGACGGCCCCGGGCACGTCTCGGCGGTATCCGAGGAGGATCCCGGCGTGCGCGCGCGCCAGCTCCAACCGGGGAGCGCGGAGCGCGTCACCGTGAGGCTGCGGGGTGTCCAGCCGGAGAGCGCTCACACGGTCACGCTCGACGTCACGCTCGAGGACGGCCGCAGCGACCAGGCCATGGTGGACTTCACGGCGCTCCCGCCGGCGCCCTACTTCGTCGGCTCCTGGCAAGTCCAGGGCACCAAAGATCTCTCGCAGCCCTTCACCTGGTTCGACTACCAGTCGAGCGGCAAGCTCGAAGACGCCGGCATCTACGCGGTGGATCGCGCGGGCACCACGCGCGCCTACCTCCCACGGCCCGGGCGGGTCAAGACCTTCAACCCCTCCCCGCACACGCCCACGGCGCCCAGAATCCTGGCGGACGGCTCGGTGGCCTTCGTGCAGGAGGGCGCGTTTTACATCGTGGATGAGCTCGGGCGCGAGCAGGTCAAGCTCACGTCCGAGCAGCTCGGCGTCGCCGAGGTCCACCATGAGCTCATCGAGCTGCCCAACGGACGCTTCATGGCGCTCGGCTGGCAGCTCCACGAGCACGTCTACCCGCCGGACACGGCCCCGACGGTCATCGCCTCCGACGCCATCGTCGAGTTCGACGCCGCGGGCACGGTGCATTGGAGCTGGGACAGCTTCGACCACCTGGATCCAGGGCGTAAGCGCGCCGACTTCGACCAGCAGGTGAAGCTGCCCGGAGCCGGTGGGCAGGAGGTCACGGCGAAGGACTGGACCCACGCCAACGGGCTCAGCTACCGAGAGAGCGATGGCCTCGTGGTGATGAGCCTCCGCCACCAAGACTGGGTCGTCGGCATCGAGCGCGCGACCGGGAACGTCCGCTGGCGGCTGGGTGACGAGGGAGATTTCCAGCTCCTCGGCGCGTCGGAGCAGTGGTTTTACCACCAGCACGCGCCGGAATTTCAGCCGGATGGAACACTGCTCCTCTACGACAACGCCTTCCAGAACCCCCACCTCCCCGCGGGTGAGAGGGGCGCCGTCCGCGCCATCGGCCTGCGCCTCGACGAGACGGCCATGACGGCGACCATCGTGGCGCGCACGCAAGATCCCCCCTACGTGTCGCCGGTCGCGGGTGACGTGGACCGCCTGCCCGACGGACACTGGCTCATGCTGGACAGCTTCATCCTCGATCCGGACGACCCAGCGGCAGGCACGCGGGCGCGGATCCGCGCGATCGCCCCGGAGACGGGTGACACGAGCTGGGCCTTGGTGGTGGGGCAGGCGCGCTTCAGCTACCGCGCCATGCCCAGCACGCGCTTGCCTGGCGAGCCCCTGGTGGGCGCCCCCTGAGGCCCTGCGCAGGGCCTCGCCGGTCGTTCCTCCAGAATCTTGGCCCGAGCGCGCGCCAGCCTCTAGGGCTGAGGGCGCGCCTGGGAGGTCGAGATGCAGCAGTACACGGAGATGGGGACGACGTTGATCGCGCTCGGGACGTTCTACTTGGGGCTGCTCGCCTGGCTCGTGAGCGGCAGCCCGCGGCGCGCGCGGCGCCCCACCTTGGTGCAGGGTGCCGAGGCCCTCGCGCGACGCCGGCGCTGAGCGCACGGCGGGAGCAGGGGCCACGGCCCGCGGAGATGCTCCCCCATCCGGGGTAGGTATTTGGTAGCTTGGGGCGGTCGCCGGCACCGTGGCGGGCGACGCCCCTCGTGCCATGGCGACCACTCCTCCTCCCAAGCCAAGCCGCTCGAGCCTCCAACCGCCGCGCCTGGAGGAGCTCCCGGCGCTCCTGGCGACGCCAGGATGGGAGCCCAAGGCGGCGCTCGGAAGCTTGCTCATCGCCCTCAACAAGGGCCTGCCGCAGCCAGAGCTGTTCGAGCTCCTCCACGCCGCGGCGCTCCGTGATGGGCAGCTCCCGCGGCTGAAGGCGGCGTTCGACGAGCTCCAGCACGATCGGCGGCTCAAGGCGCTGGCGGCAGAGCGACAGGCCGAGCTGGGGCTCGAGGCCTCGCGCTGCTGCGTCGCGCTCGGGGATCTGGACGCCGCGCTAGCGCATGCGGAGCGCGCCCGGGCAGCCGCGCCGACGCACCCGGCTACGCTGGCGCGGCTCGCGGCCCTCTACGACGAGCGCGGCGACGTCGCCTCCCGAGCGCGCTTGGAGCTCGAGCTCGCGTCGCTCCTCGAGGGTAGCGAGCGCCAGCGCGCGCTCGAGCGCGCGCTGGCCCAGCTCCTGCTCTTGCAGGACGACGCCGCGGCGGTGCCCATCCTCTTGAAGCTCGCGGAGCTCGCGCCAGCGCACGCGGGGGTGCTGCGGGCGCTCGAGCAGCGGCTCACTCGGAGCGGCAAGCTGCGTGAGCTGGGTCGAGCGCTCGAGCGAGCCCTGACGCAGGAGCCCGCGGACGCCTTGGCGCTCCATCAGCGCCTCGTCCAGCTCTACGCTCGAGAGCTGGCGGAGCCCCAGCGCGCCATGCCCCACGTCGAGGCGGTGCTGAGCGCCGCGCCGAGCGACGAGGACGCGCTCCATGCCGCGGAGCGCCTGCTGGAGCACAGGCCCATGGCGCTGCGCGCCGCGGCGGCGCTGTCCGAGGCCTATGAGAAGCTCGGGCGGGTCGGCAACGCGGTCGCGATGCTCAACCTCGAGCTGCGACAGGTGCGCGGCGCGCGGCGCTCCGTCGTCCAGCGCCGCCTGGCGTTCTTGCGGCAAGACGCGCTCGACGATCCGGAGGGGGCGCTCGAGCTGCTGGGCCCGGTCGTGAGCGGAGATCCGGCGGACGAGGAGGCCCGGCGGCGCTACGTCGAGCTCAGCTGCGCCGGTGGGCACGCGGCGGAGGCCGCGCGGCTGCTGACGCGCATCATCGCCGGCGTCAGCGACCCGGCGCTCAAGACCAAGCTTGGGGCGGAGCTGGGTCGCTGCCACCTCAGCGCCGGGGACTCACGCCAGGCGCAGCGCGCGCTCCAGCAGGTGCTCGATCGCGGAGGGGACGCGGAGATCGTGCTGCGCGTCGCCGAGCAGCTCGTGGAGCTGCACTCGGTCGCGGGGGACACGGGGCGGCTCGGCGAGGCGCTCGAGCAGGTGGTGCGCCTTCAGCCCGAGCCAGCCCAGCGCCACTCCGCCGCGCGCCGACTCGCGCGCTGGAGTGACGAGGCAGGCGACGCGGCGCGGGCGGTCACGGCCTGGTCGGCGCTGGTCGAGTCTCCTTGGGCCGATGAGGCGCTGCGCCGGCTCGCCGCGCTCCACGAGCAGCAGGGCGAGATCGGCCCGTGGATAGAGGTGCTCCAGCGCCAGGCGCAGCGCGCGAACGATCCAGGGGAAGCGCGCCAGCTCCGCGAGCAGGCCGCGGTCCTGGCGAGCGAGCGCTTGGCGGACCGACCGCGCGCCATCGCCGCGTGGCAGGAGCTCTGGGCGCTCCACGGCGCGACCCCTACGCTGCTCGAGCGCCTCGTGCCGCTCTTGGAGGCGGAGCGGCGCTGGGAGGAGCTCGTCCGAGCGCTGCTGGCGCAGAGCGAGGCGACGGCGCCCGCCCACCGGGCGCCGCTGCTGGCGCGCGTGGCCCAGCTCCAGTGGGCTCGCTTGCAGGACGCAAGCGCGGCGCTGAGCAGCGTGCGCCGCGCGCTCGAGATGGAGCCCTCCGAGGCGCAGGCGCGGGCGGTGGCGGCGCAGCTCCTGGTCGAGGGAGATCGACGGTTGGGTGCCGCCGAGCTGCTCGAGCCGCTCCATCGCCGCGAGGGGTCGGTCGCCTCACTCCTGGGCGTGCTCGAGGTGTTCGGGCAGCTCCGGGTGGAGCCGACGGCCCGGCTCGCGGCGCTCCAGGAGGGCGCTGAGCTGGCCGCTGGCGCGGGTGAGCTGCGGCAGCTACTCGCCTTCGCCAGCGCGGCCTTGATGCTCGTGGCAGAGCACCTGCCTGGCCGGCTGCTGGAGCAGCTCGCGTCGTTCGAGGAGCTGACCGCGCCCCTCGCGGCGGCCGAGCGCGCGCGCGCGCTGGCGCGGGTGCTCGAGGGTAGGGCCATCGAGAGCGCTGCGTGGGGGGCGGTGGCCGAGGCCGCTGCGGAGGCCTCGGCGGCGGCGGGCGAGCCCGCCGCGGCGGTCGAGCTGCTCCGGCGGGCGCTCAGCCTCGAGCCGGACTCCGAGCGGCTGTTGAGCCGCATCGAGGAGCTGCTGGCGCTCCAGGGCACGCCGCGCGAACGCGAGGTGCTCTACGCGCAGGCGCTATCGCGCGCTCCATCGCCGCGCCGCCAGCGGGAGCTGCTCCACGCGCTGGCGACGCTGCGCCAGCGCGAGCTGGGGGAGCTGGAGGACGCGCGGCTCACCTGGGAGCGAGCCCTCGCGCTCGATCCGAAGGACTGGACGGCGCGCGACGCGCTCACGGAGCTGCACCTCGCCGTGGGCTCCACCGACGCCGCGGTGGAGCAGCTCGAGCAGGTGCTCGAGCTCGCCGACGGCGAGCGGCGCGGCCGAGCGCGCCGCCAGCTCGCCGAGGTCGAAGCCAGCCGGCAGCGACCCGAGGCCGCGCTGCACCACTATGAAGCGCTGCTGGTGGCCGGCCAGAGCGATGAAGCCGCGCTCGAGGCGATGGTAGCGCTGGCCGCCACCGAGGGTGCGGAGCTGCCCCAGCGGCGGGCCCTGCGGGCGCTGCTCGAGCTGCGTCTACCCGTCGAGCGGCAGCGTGAGACCTGGCTGCGCTTGGCGCGGTCGCTCGGGCGCCCACCGGAGGAGCCTGCCGAGGCAGAGCGTGCCTGGCGTGAGCTCATCGAGCGGTGCGAGCCCGGCCATGAGGAGCAGCTCGCGCTGGCGCTGCGCGAGCTGCTGCGGCTCATGCCGGGGGACGCCGAGGCCGCCGAGCGGCTGTTCCTCCTCGGCTGGCCACACGTGCCCGCGCCCGAGGCTCGTGCGCGCTTCGAGCGCTTGATGCAGGCCGACGCGTCGCGGGCCGCGAGGGTGCTGGTGGAGCTGGACGGCTCGGGCGCGGCCGAGGGTGAGCAGGCCTCAGGTTGGCTCGAGCTCGCGCGCTGGCTGCTGGACGCTGACCTGCTCGACGAGCGGCAAGGGCGCCGGCTCGCCCGAGCGACGGCGCGTCGCCTCGCCGTGCTGCCCACGGGACCGGAGGAGGCCTTTCTGGCATACCAACGGCTGTTGGGCTCGTCAGCGGAGGACGCCGAAGAGGTCCTCGCGGAGCTCGGGCAGCTCCTCGAGCGACACCCTACCGCGCTCGAGCAGCGGCGGTGGTGGTTCGAGGGAATGGCGCGGCGACCGGAGACACGCGCCGAGATGCTCCAGCGCTGGGCACGCTGGGAGGAGCAGGAGGCGGCTCGGCCCGCGCTGGCGCTCGAGGTGTTCGAGCGGCTCGCGGCCGAGGAGCCGAGCGTGGAGGTATGGCTCGAGCTCGCGCGCCTGGCGGGAGGGCTCGGGCGCGTGGATTTGGCGCTGAGCGCCCTGGCGCACCTCGAAGAGGAGGGCGCCGAGTCCGAGCGGAATGAGGTCACGCTGCGGCGCGCGCGGCTGCTCTTGGAGCATGGACGCGGGGAAGAGGCCTTCGAGGAGCTGCGGCGCCGCCTCGAACTCCAACCGGGAGATCCCGAGGTGCTCGCGCTCGCGAGCCAGGCGCTCCGAGAGGGCCGCTGGCGCGCGCCGGCGCTCGAGTTGATCGAGCAGCTCACGGCGGCAGAGCTGGAGCCGGAGCGAGAGCTGGAGCTGCTCACGACCTTGCTCACTCTCGGCCCGGAGCCCGAACTGGCGCCTGCCCGCGCGCATTGGTTCCGTCGTGCGCTCGAGCTCCGGGAGGGGGACGCGGAGTCCTGTCTCACGCTCGCGCTCCAGGCGGCGGAGGAGACGCCCCTCGACGAGCGACTCTGGGAGAGCGCTGAGAACGCGGTGCGACGGCTCGCGCGCCCCGCGCCCCTGGCGGAGGCCTACGCGAGGCTCTTGGCCTCGGGGGTCGACGCTGCGGTGGCCGAGATCGTGGGGCGCCGCTCGGTGGAGTTCTACGAAGAGTGGCTGGACGAGCCCGAGCGGGTGCTCGGCCTGCTCGCGAGGATCGTGCGGCTCGCGCCGCGGGCCGAGTGGGCCTTCGATCGGCTGAAGCTCGCGTACAACGGCGCTGGTCGGTGGGATGAGCTCTTCGAGCTCTACGACGGCGTGCTCGAGCAGGAGGGGGCCACCGAGCGAGGCGTCGCCATCCTGCGCGAGGCCGCCATGGCGGCCAAGGACTTCGCGGACGATCCAGCGCGCGCCCTCGTCTACCTGGAGCGCCTCGAGCGGCTCTGTCCAGCCGACGCGCGCGTCGAGCAGGCGCTCGAGCGGCTCTATGAGCGGCTCGGCCGCACGCAGCCGCTGCTCGACCTGCTGTCGAGGCGGCTGGACGCGGTGCCAGAGGCCGAGCGCCAGGGGCTGCAGCTGCGCATCGCCACGCTGCACCTCGAGGCGGGAGACGTCCAGGCGGCGTTCGAGCGCGCCCGCGAGCTGCTGAGCGCGCCGCACGCCCTGCCGGAGACCATGGAGCTGCTCGAGCGCCTCGTGGTGGCGCCCGCGGCGAGGGACTCGATCCCCCCGGGGGGAGACGGCGCGTCACGGCGGGCGCGAGCCTCCACGGTGCGGGAGCTCTGCGCCGAGCGCCTCATCGCGTACTACGAGGAGCTCGGCCAGGTCGAGGAGGTCGCGCGGCTGCTCGAGGTGCGCGTGGAGGCCGCGGACGAGCTCGAGCCGAGGCTCGCCGCGTTGAGGCAGATCGCGGACTATCGCCTGGAGCGCTTGGAGGATCCGGAGGGCGCCCTGGATGCGCTCGAGCGCCTCGTGCGGCTCGCCCCGGAGCGGCGCGAGCATCGCGAGCGCCTGGCGCGCCTAGCGGAGCGCCGCCAAGCGCAGCCGCGCTTGGCGGCGCTGCTCGAAGAGCTCGCGCGTGGTCTCGCCGGGAGCCCCCTGCAAGCGGAGCTGATGGCAGAGGCGGGGGAGCTGTTGGCGGGCCTGGGCCAGCAGGAGCGCGCCTCCGGCCTGCTCGAACGGGTCGCGACGGAGGCCCAAGATCGAGCCTTGGCGCTCGCCTCGGCGCGCCGCCTCGTGCTCCTGCTCGAGGTCGGCGGGGACAAGGGGCGCCACTGCGCGGCGCTCGAGCAGGTGGCAGAGCTCGAAGAACGGCCGGAGGCGCGCGGGGAGGCGCTCGCCTCGGCCGCGAAGCTGGCGCTCGAGGGGTTGTCGGATCCAGAGCGTGCGGCGCGCGCGTGGCGACGCCGGCTGGAGGAGACGCCGAGCGATCTCGTCGCGCACGACGGGCTCTGTCGAGCGCTGACCTGCGCCGAGCGCTGGTCACAGCTCACTGCGGCGCTCGCGGCCCGCGCGGAGCACCAAGGAGAGGAGGAGGCTGCGCGCGCCGACCGCGTCGAGATCGCGCGGCTCGAGGAGCAGCGCTTGGGAGCCTTGCCCGCTGCCATCGCGGCGTGGCGAGAGGTCCAGCGACTGCATGGCCTCCGCGAGGAGGGCTGGGAGGCGCTCGCGCGGCTGCTCCTCCAGACCGAGCGCTACGTCGAGCTCGCCGCGCTGTGCGCCGACGCCCAGCGTGAGGCGACGAGCCCCACGCTGAGGGCGGCGTGGGGGCGCCGCTCTGGGGACGTCCTGTGGCGCCGCCTCGGGAGGCCGCTGGAGGCGGTGGACGCCTTCGCGGCCGTCGAAGATTGGGACGGCGCCATGGAGGTCGCGGGGGGAGCGACGCTGAGCGCGCCCGAGGCGGTCGAGGTCGGGCGACGGCTGCTGCGGCTCGCCAGCGAGGCTTGGAGTCGAGGCTCGAGCGAGGGCGCCGCGCGCGCGACGGCGTGGGCGCTCGAGGAACTCCAGACGCGGCTCGGGGAGCAGGGGCAGCTCGAGGAGCTGCTGGAGCTGAGCCTCTACGGCGCGGAGCTCCCCTTCGACGCCGAGGTGCGCCGGGCGCTGCGCTTGAGCGCCGCGAGCCTCGCCGCGGAGCGCCTGGGGCGCCCGGAGCAGGCCATCGCCTTGCTCCGGGGCCTGCTCGGCGAGCCCTTCGATGACGCCGTCGCGAGGGAGGCGGTCGGGCGCCTGGTGGGGCTGCTCGAGGCCGCGGGACAGCACGCTGACGTGGTCACGCTGTGGGAGCACCAGGCCGAGGCGCGCCACCGTGTGGGCGAGGACGCCAAGGCGATGGCCTTGTACCTGCGCGCGGCCACCCTCGCGGAGGAGCGCCTGGGAGAGCTCGACCGAGCCCTCGCCGGCTATGGGCTCGCAGCGGCGCTGGGGAGCGAGCCCGGGCACACGGCGCTGGCGCGCCTCCACCACGCGCGAGGCCAGATCGAGCAGGCCCTGGAGTCGCTCGAGTGGCTGTTCGAGCGCGCTCCAAGAGAGCGGCTCGGGCCGCTCGCGCTCGAGCTCGCGGAGGGCTGGCTGAGCCTCGGACGCCCGGAGACGGCGCGCGAGCGGCTCGAGGTCGCCGTCCGCCGCGGCGTGGACACTGGCGCGGTGCGTCGGCGCTTGGCGGAGATGTACCGAGAGGCGAGCGCGCACGGACCGCTGGCGGCGCTGCTGGTCCTCGAGGCCGAGCGCGCCAGTGACGCCTCGTCGCGTCTCCCGCACCTGCGGGAGGCGGCGCGCCTGCACTTGGAGGAGCTCGAGGACGCGCCGGCAGCGGTGCCGCTGCTGCGCCAGGCCGTGGAGCTGTCACCGGAGGATGTGGCGCTGCGGCTGACCTACGTGCGAGCGCTCGAGCAGGTGGGAGAGCTCGAGGCCGCTGAGGGGGCGCTGGTCGAGCAGATCGAGCGCTACGGCGCGCGCCGCCCGAAGGAGCGGGCCCTCCTCCATCACGCCTTGGCGCACCTGGGTCGGCGCCGCGGTGACCTACAGCGAGCGCTGGGTGAGCTGGAGCAGGCGACGCGCATCGATCCGGCGCACCCACAGATCTCGTACGATCTCGCTCAAGCTGCCCTCGAGCGAGGTCAGCTGGCGCGTGCCGAGACGGCCCTGCGGGCGCTGCTGCTCGTGCTGCGCGGTCCAAGCGCGGCGGGCCCGCATCGAGCGGTGGCGCTCTTCGACTTGAGTGAGATCGCGGTGCGGCGTGACGATCCGCTCCGGGCGACGGAATTCCTCGAGTCCGCCTTCGAGGCGGCGCTCGAGTGCGAGCAGGAGGCGGAGGCGCTCGAGCGTCGGCTACGGGAGCGGGGCCGGCGCGAGCTGCTCGTCCGAGCCGTGGAGGCGCGGCTCGAGGCGGCGCGCTCACCGGGCGCGGTGGCCGCCGCGCTGGCGGAGCTGGTCGCGCTCCACGCGGAGGAGCACGGCGTCGTGGCGCTCCCAGCGAGCCTGCTCGAGCGGGCGCTCGGAGTCGCAGAGCAGCTCGAGCGAGCGCCGGAGGACCCCGCGGCTTGGGCAGCGCTCGCCAAGGCCTTTCGCGGGCTCGGTGAGCTCGAGCGTGAGGCGGCGGCCCTCGAGGGGCAGCGGCGCGCGTGGGGGGCGGAGGCGCCCAACCCGGCGCAGCTCGAAGCGCTGGTGCGCTTGGCAGAGCTGCGCCTCGACGTCGCGGAGTCGTCTGCGGCGGGCATGGGTTGGGTGCGAGAGGCCTTGGAGGCGGGGCTCGAGCCGGGCGCCGCGGTCGCGCTGCTCGAGCGTCGCCGTGAGGCTTGGCGCTCTCTCCCCGAGGCGGAGCGGCTGTTCGAGCACGTCGTCAGGCTCGCCGGCGATGAGCCCGCGCTGTTGGGCCTGCTCGCGCGACGGCTGGAGGACGCGCCCGGCGATGAGGCGGCGCTCGAGGAGCTGCTCGACCGTGGGGACACGCTGCGCCATGAGCTGGGGCTCGAGCGCGCGCTGCGGCGTGTGGTCGAGGAGGCGGGGACGGTCGGCACGGCGAGAGGTCGAGCGCTCGAGCTGCTCGCTCGCTGGGCCGAGGAGCGAGGGGAGCCTCTAGAGGCGGTGACGCTGCTCGAGCAGGCCGCGCGCGCTCGGAGCGAGGAGGAGCGGCGCGCGGCGCTGCTGGACGTGGCGCGGCGCGCCCTTGGCGCGCTCGAGCAGCCCGAGGTGGCCGCGCGCCTGTTCACTGAGCTGCTCGAGCATGAGCCCGCGGAGCGGGAGCTGTGGGAGCCGCTCGTCGGCGTGCTCCGACGGCTCGAGCGCTACCCTGAGTTGACGGCGCTCCTGGAGCGCACGGTGCCCCTCGTCGAAGATCCGGAGCTGCGCGTGCGGCTCCGCTGGGAGCAGGCGGAGCTGCTGCTGAGCCAGCCGAGCCACCGAGCCGCCGGCAAGAGCGCGCTGCAAGAGATCCTGATGGACGTGCCCGCCCACGCGCTGGCTGGCGAGCGCCTCGAGGCGCTCTTGAGCGAAGAGGGCGACGACGAGGCGCGGCGCGAGCTGCTCCGTGGGCGCATGGACGCAGCGCGGGACGCCGGGGACAGCGCGCTCGTGGTGGAGCTGGCCAGCCGCCTCGGCGCGCTGGAAGAGCACCTCGGGCACGAGGACGCCGCGCTCGAGGCGTGGCGCACGGCGCTCGAGTGGGAGCCGGCGACGCTCACCGCGCTCGAGGGCGTGGTCCGGCTCACGGCGACGGCCGACCCCATGGTCCATGGCGACGCGGTCGAGGCCTTGCTTCGGCACGAGCGAGGGGCCAGCGCCTCGGCGCTCACCCGCCGGCTGCTCGAGCTGCGGCGCCGGGCCAGCGACGCGGCGGGGCTCGCCCTCGCCCTCGAGCTCGGCACCCAGCGAGCGCCGGAGGACGTCGAGCTGCGGGAGCGGCTGGCCACGCTGCTGCTCGAGCAGCACGACCACCGCGGGCTCGCGCGGCTCCTGTCCCTCGCCTGGCACGCGTCGCCTGGAGACGAGGCGCTCCTGCCGCCGCTGCTCACGGCGCTGGGGCACGTGGACGACCCGGAGTTCGTCGTGGAGCGCTGCACCGAGCTGCTCGCGCTCGGGCCGGTCGCAGCGCTCCAGCTCTGCCTCGCCGAGGCGCTCGGGCGCTTGGAGCGTGACGAGGAGGCGCTCGCCGCGCTCACCGCCGCCGCAGCCCTGGGCGCCGACGTCCACGACCTCCGGCAGGCGCTGCTCGAGGCGGCGACGGATCGTGCGAAGGGTGACGCGCTGGCACGCCATGGAGGCGAGCTCGTGCAGCACTGGCTGGCGCGAGGGGAGAGCCAGCTCGCTCGCCAGCGGGTCGAGCAGTGGTCGAGCCGAGCCCCAGGCTCCACGAGCCTGCTGCTGCTCCGCGCGATGGTCGCGGAGCATGAGCAGGCCTGGGACGAGGCCCTCACGTCCATCGCGCGCGCGCTCGCGGCCCAGCCTGGCCAGCCCGAGCTCAGCTTGCAGCTCGCGCGGCTCGCCGTGCTCGCCGAGCGTCCTCTGGACGCCGTGGAGGCGCTTCGGGCGGCGCTCGCGGAGACGCCAGGCGACGCGCGGCTCTGGCAGGCGCTGGTGGAGGCGCACGAGCACGCGGGGGCCTGGCAAGAGGTCGCGCTGCTGCTCGTCCAGCGAGCGCGAGGCTGCTCCGAGCCCAGTGAGCGGCGCGCGCTCTTGGCTCGTGCCGCGCAGCTCCTGCTGGGTGAGGGCGGGGACATCGCTCGCGCTACGGTGCTCCTGGAGGAGCTGTACGAGCAGGAGCCAAGCGACCTGGAGGTGGTGGCGCACCTGGCGCGCGCGCGGGCGTACGCGCAGCGCCATCTGGAGGGGGTGGAGCTGCTCCAGCAGGCGGTCGACGCTCACGCCGGCCGTCGGCACCGCGGCCTGGCGGTGGTGTTCCAGACGCTCTCCGAGATCCAATACGCCCTCGGGGAGTATCCAGCGGCGCTGAGCGCCCTCGCCCGAGCGACGGAGATGGATCCACGCCAAGGAGCGCTGACGCTCGAGCTGGCGCGGCTGGCTCAGAGCTTGGGGGATCTCGAGACCGCGCAGCGCGCTTGGCGAGCGCTCTCCATGATGAAGCTCATGGCAGAGGAGGGTGGGGAGGGAGCGACCCGGGCGGCCAAGGCCGAGGCGCACTACGGCCTCGCGATCGTGGCGCGCGACGCCGGCGATGGGCGTAAGGCTCGGCTCCTGGTGAACAAGGCCCTCGCCGACGCGCCGGCGTTCGAGGCAGCGCTGAGTCTGCTGGCGGAGCTAGGAGGCTGAGGCACGCGCTTCCCTGGGCGGTGCGCTCTGTGGTACAGGAGCTGCGCGATGCAGCGAACCAAGCGGCTCACCAAGAAGGAACGTAAGGCCCTGGCCCCACGCCCCGCGGCGCCCACGGGGCAGGGGCACACGCACATCCACTGCATCGCGTGCGGCAGGCACCTGGATCCCTCGGATTTCGACGCCTCCCCTCCGACGGCCACGTACATCGTGTGTGAGCATCGCAGCAGCTTCCCGAGCTGCGTCGGCTGCCTGCTGCAGTCGCAGATGCTCGTCTCGTCGCACGACCGCACCGGTCAGCCCGTCAAGACCGCCGCGGCCTGGCACTGAGCGGCACGCGAGCGCGCCGCGCTGCGTGAGAGCCTCAGCCCAGCCGTGCCACGCCTTCGTAGGTAGTGCTGAGCAGCGCCGGGGAGCCCTCGCTCTCTCCGATCGTCAGCTCCAAGAAGGAGAAGCCGGCGCCGCGCAACAGGCCGGCGATGTCGCGGTCGAGGTGACAGTTGCCGCCGACGATGCGCCACGCCGGGGTCACACCCCGCTGCGCCCACTGGAGCCCGCGTCGGGTGGCGAGCCCATGCTCTGCGAAGAGCAGCCGACCCTGAGGGCGGAGGACGCGCCGGAGCTCACTCAGCGCCAGGGCTGGGTCGGTCACGCTGCAGAGCGTGTAGGTCATGACGACCGTGTCCACGCTGTGATCGCCGAGGGGGAGCGCCTCGGCGGGCGCGCGCAGCAGCGTGGGCGGATTCGGCAGCGTGATGAGCTTGGCGCGCGCCTGCGCCTTGGTGAGCAGCGCCGCCGAGACGTCGACCCCGACCAGGGCACCGACCTTCGCCGCGTCGTACAGCGCGAGGTTGAGGCCGGAGCCGACGCCGAGCTCGAGCACGTCACCCTCGGCGCGCGGAATGAGCCGCTGCCGCCGCGCCAAGATGTCGCTGCTGCGGCACGCCTTCTCCACGAGAAACGGGAGCGCGCGCTCTTCCCAGGTGCGCTTGAGCCGATGGAGCATGGGGGCGGGAGGCTAGCAGGGCGAGGCGCCGAGGAGGATGGGAGCGCAGCGGAGCGCGCGCCGCGTGCGGGTGGGCGTCACTGAGCGTCGGCGTCTTGGAAGCGGCCGGCGGAGCACCGATACCGTCGCAGGCCGAGCGCCCCCGCCTGAGGCGTCGCCACGAGCAGGCGCTCTCCCGTCCAGGCCGCGCGCGAGCGCGGTGGAGCGATGGACGCAGGGAGCAAGAGCTCGAGGCTAGGCTGCGGACGCTCGAGCGGAACGCTGAGGGCGCCCCCGGGCGCTGCTTCGATGACGGGCTTGCCCCCGGCGCAGCGCAGCGTCGGCCGAAGCTCCGTGACGAAGGGAGGGCGATCGGCGGCGCTCACGAGCATGGCCTGACGCTGCTCGGCGCACTGGGCGACGAAGACGGCGTCGTGCCCCAGCGACAGCGAGCCGAGGGGGTGGCAGCCCGAGAGGCGGGGATGCGCCACGGCGTACATCGGCTCGGGTTGGACGCTGAAGACGGTCCACTGAGGGCGACCACCGAGCCCCGAGCACACGGCGTAGTGCATCCTGCCGTCGAGCAGCTCGAGCCCTCCGATCGCCGCCGGGCAGGCCTCGGGCACGGCGAGCGCTGGAGCGCGGCGAACGACCCCGCTCGCGGTGAAGAAGACTTGCTCGACCCGCTCGCACGGACCGGGCTCCGACGCACACGCGCTGCGGCCCAACCGAACCATCGCCGCGGAGTCACCGTCACGCTCGTCGATGGCGAGGGCCAAGCTGCCTTGCCCCGTGACCGCGCGCAGAGCTCCGGCGCCGAGCTCGAGGGTGGGAGCGAAGTGCCGCGCCTCCAAGGAGCCGACGGCGGCGCGGGCGAGGGCAGAGCTGCCCTGTCGCGCGAGCCACGCCACGACGAGGGCCTCTGCGTGGCCGCGGGTGACGACCTCGAGCACGGGGTCCGGGCTCTCGCTCACGAGTGAGCTGGGGGCTCGCTGGGCGCCGAGGGGCGAGAGCAGGGCGAGCTCCAGCCGCCCCGGGGCGGCGGCCGGGGCCCAGACGAGCGCAGCGCCGGGTGGCGCCTCGGTCGAGGTCAGCGCGAAGGCGTACGGGTGGGCGAGGCTACGGGGAGGCGTGAGCGTCGCGGAGGGCGCGGGAGCGCCGAGCGGCGTCGCGGAGGTGACGGTGGGACTGGACGGGCGCTGGCTGCAGCCCGCGCTGAGCAGCGTGAGGGCGCCGAGCCAGGGCGCCCAGCCCCGTCGCCGCGGGGCAGCCTGGCAGCCCTGACGCGCGTGACAGGGAGTGTGACTAGGAGCCACGATGGCCGCCCGTGGGCGCAGCGACTCCGGCTCTGAGGGCAGCGGCGAGCCGCTCCAGGGGTGGGCGCTGCGCTGAGCACGGTTCTTGAATGACGGAGCCACCATGGCCATCGCTTCTTTCCCTTATACGCTCGCTGAGCGCACCCAGTACCCGTCGGAGGCCTCAGAGCCCGCGCTCGTCTCGCTCGAGGATCTCCCCGTCGCCGCGCTCTTCGTCCGACTGGACGGTACGATCACCAGAGCCAACCGAGAGGCCGTCAAGCTGCTGGGCTATGAGCCCGAGGCGCTCGTAGGGCGCGATTGGTCCATGATCTTCGAGGACACCACGGCGCTGACCGCCGAGCGCGCCGAGGTGCGAGCGCTCACCAGGCAGCGTGGGCGGGGGCTGAGCGTGGAGCTACGGGGCCGGACCTTGCAGGGGTCGAGCGGCAAGCCGCTCGGGCTGCTCATTGCAATTGTGGAAGTCGCCGGAGCGACGGCCTTGCAAGCTCGACTGGCGGACATCGAGAACGCCACGGCAGAGCTCCGGCGGTGCCTGGGCTTGACCTCGCCGCAGGGTGGGGCGGGCGTGGACGCTCTCCCAGCGGAGCCTCGGTGGGGGGCAGAGGGTCTCTCCCCGAGGCAAATCGAGATCGCCAAGCGCCTCGTGCAAGGGATGGCGCCCAAGGACGTCGCTGGGAGGCTCGGCCTCAGCGTGCACACCGTACGGACCCAGATCAAGCTGCTCTACGTCAAGCTGGGGGTACGCTCTCAGCTCGAGCTCGCGGCGCGGCTTCGGCGCCTCTCGGTCCAGTGAGGGGCCCCCCTGAGGGGTGAAGGGCGAACGAGCCCTTGGAGAGGGGCGAGCAACTGGTATGCTCCGCCCCTCCGCCGCTATCTTGAGCCGAATGACCACGCTGACCAAGGGTCCGAGCCCTGAGCTAGACGCGGGTTGGGAGACCCCGACCACTCCTGCGGTGGAGGCGCAGCGAGCGACGCTGGCGGCCCCCGTGACCGTCACGAGCAAGTCCATCGCGGCGGAGCTCGATGGGCTATGGGACGTCGAGCCAGAGCCGCCTCAGGCCGTTGCTCCCGCTCCCGCTCCTGCGCGCCCGAGCCCCGCTCCCGCTCCTGCCCCTGCGCGCCCGAGCCCCGCTCCTGCGCGTCCGAGCCCCGCGCCGGCGGCGGCCACCCCCGCGCGTCCGAGCCCCGCGCCGGCGGCGGCCACCCCCGCGCGTCCGAGCCCCGCGCCGGCGGCGGCCACCCCTGCGCGCCCGAGCCCCGCTCCCGCTCCTGCCCCTGCGCGCCCGAGCCCCGCGCCGGCGGCGGCCACCCCCGCGCGTCCGAGCCCCGCGCCGGCTCGGCCTGACGCCACGGCAGCGGCCGTGGCCACGGCGTTGCTCGCGGCCCCGCGCCACGAGCGCTCGGTCACGCCCAGCGCCACCAAGCCGAGCGTGGCGAGCGGCTCCAAAGCGGAGGCCACCGCCCCAGCGGGGCACGCCCCGAAGGCCCCGGAGCCCAGCGTCAGCGGCAGGCGGGTGGCCAGCGCTCCCAAGACCCCGAAGCCCTCGGCGGCGCAGCGGGAACAGAAGCGCGAGCGGCGTCGCCAAGCGAAGCGTCAGCGCCAAGACGAGCGGCGGCGGGTCGCCCAGGAGCGTAACAAGAAGCCTCAGCCGCGGCGTGAGTCGGCGGCGAGGCCCGCGGCGTCGCCAAAGCCGGCGCCGCGCGCGACCGCGTCGCCGCCGCCAGCGGCGCCCACCACCCAGCTCGAGCGCTCCCGCGCGCTGCCGAAGCATCGTGCTGGGGCGAGCCGCGCTCAGGCGCTCCCTGCCGCGGTGCCCGCGGCCGTCGAGGTGCGGCGCCCGCCCTCACGGCTCTTCCAGGGTGTCATCGGGCTCGTCATCGCCTTGGTCGTGGGCGCCGTGCTGTGGCGGCTCTTGCACTGAGCCGCTAGAAGCCGGACGGCAGCGGCGTCACGAGCCGATACGCCACGCAGGGCTCGCGCGTCGTCACCTGGACGTGGTGGGCCTCGTCCGCGGGAGTCACCAAGACGTCACCGGCGACCAGGCGATGCCGCTCGGCTCCGAGGCTCAGCTCCGGTCGTCCGCGCTCTACGAAGAAGTAGCTCCCTGTCCCCGTGCTCTCGGGCACCAGCTCCCACGCGGCGCCCGCCGTGAGCTCGAGGCGCAGCAAGCGCAGGCCGGGGATGGTGTGAGGGAGGAGGGACTGGAGCACGCCGTCGGCGCGACGCTCGCGCGGCAACGAGCTTGCAGCGAAGACCCTCCCTCGGGCGCGCGGCGCGGCGATCAGCTCCTCGATGGACACCCGCAGCGCAGCCGCGGCCTTGATCAGGACCTGGAGCGTCGGGTTGGCGCTCCCCGACTCGAGCGTGGCCCAGGTGGGGCGAGGCACCCCCGAGAGATCTGCGGCCTGCTGCTGGGTCAGCCCGCGAGCGTCACGCAGCCGCTTGAGGTTGTCCGCGAGGTGCTCTGGCACGTCACCCGCCATCGCCCCAGAGCTAGCATATGTTGGTAAAATATCATAGTTGATGTTTTGGCAACAAAGCCGGGGAGCGGGAGAGCGGCGGTGGGGGCACCCCTCACGGGCTCTTGGGGCGTGGGCTCAGCGACGGGAGCTTCTCTGTGAGCCGAGCGGCCAGAGCGCCCAGATCGAAGCCGTCCACGGTGCCGCCTCCGGGGAGCACCATCACGTCGAAGGTCGCGCTGGCGGCAGCGTCGAGCTTCGCCTTGGGGAGCCCCAGCTTCTCTTGGAGGCGCTTGAGGTTGGCGAGCTCCTCGGTGTTCGTCACGCCGTCGAGCTTGGCGAGCCAGGTGGCGATGGCGTAGGCCAGCGCGCGAGCCTGCCCGGTGAGCGGCTCCAGGTCGAGCGCGTCCAGCGCGGGCGCGGTGTCGAGCGCCGCCTGCACTCGGGCGTAGTCCTCCGGCGACAGCTCCGCGGCGCGAGCGACGCGCAGGAGCGCCTGAGCTTCCGACTTGCGAAGAAAGCCGTCGGCCCACGCGACGGCGGCGATGGCGAGGAGGGCGGACGCTGGAAGATCGAGGGGGGTCATGGAGCGAGGTTACCGAAGAGCGCCCGTGCTCGACCATGAGTTTGAGCGACGAGCGCCGAGGCTGGAAAATTTCTTATGTGACGGTAGCCAGGCAAGGCCTCTCCGTTTGGTGCTAGGTGCAGGGCATGAGGTCGCTCTGGAGCATGGGTTGGCTGGCTGGGGTCATCGCGTTGGTCACCGTCGGGTGCGGCTCCAGCTCGGATGAGCCGGAGGGTGGGGGGCCAGCCGCCGGGATGGTCGGCGCGCGGGGCGTGCGGATCACGGCCGTGGATCTGTATCAGGCGATCCGGCGCCCGCTGATGGAGCCGGAGACCCCGGACTCCATTCCGCTCATCGCGGGCCGTGAGGGCCTGCTCCGCGTGCACGTGGCGCTCGAGGAGGGCTATGACGGCGCGCCGGTGACGGCGCGGCTGCGCTTGGCGGGGGGCCAGGCCCTGACCGTCACCAGCGAGGGTCCGCTCACCGCCTCCACGGACGCCGCCCTCGCCAGCACCCTGAATTTCTCCGTGGAGGGCGCCGTCATCCAGGATCCCTTCGAGTTCGGCGTGGATGTGCTCCAGGCTGGATCCACGGACAACGCCGCCGGGCATTACCCCGCGGCAGACAGCCTCGCGAGCGTCGCCGTCACGGGCAAGGCCAACCGCCTCCGGGTCGTGCTCGTGCCCTACGCCTACGGCGCGGACGGCTCGAACCGCGTCCCTGACTTGTCACCGGGCCAGGTGGAGCGGATCCGCAAGCGCTTCTACGCGATGTACCCCGTCTCGGAGGTCGAGATCAGCGTGCACGAGGCGGTGCCGTGGAGCTCCGCCATCTCTCCTCGCGGGGAGGGCTGGCAGGGGGTCGGGCTCAACCTCGCTGGGCTACGCTCGCGCGAGGTCGGCAACACCTCCGACGTCTACTACTACGCCATCTTCAACCCCGCCGACAGCATCCAGGCGTACTGTGGCTCGGGCTGCGTGCTCGGCTTGACCCTCCTCAACGGCGCGAGCTCGAGCAACCCCGCGGGTAACCCGCAGCTCCGCTTGGCGCTCGGGGTCGGCTTCGTGGGGTACTCGGAGAACACCGCCGCTCATGAGCTGGGTCACGCGCACGGGCGTGAGCACGCGCCCTGCGCGCCCGGCAACCAAATCGACGGGGTCGATCGCAACTACCCGCACGCCGGGGCCAACAGTGGTGCCTGGGGCTACGATCTGGCGACTCAGCACCTCCAAGATCCTGCCAGGGTCAAGGACATCATGAGCTACTGCAACCCGCAGTTCGTGAGCGACTACACGTATCGAGGGCTCCACCAGCGCGGCTCGCTCATCAACCGCGCGCTCCTCAGCGCCCCGCTGAGCTATCAGATCATCGCTTTCGATGGCGCGGGGAAGGCCGAGTGGGGACCGGAGCAGCAGCTCCGTGAGCCCATGAGCCTGGAGGGGATCCCCGTCACCGTGACGCCCGTGGGCGGGCCGGCCGAGCAGCGCGTCGCGCAGGTCTACCGCTACGATCACCTCCCGGGCGGCTGGCTCTTGGTCCCTCGGGCCGAGCAGCCCCTCCGGCAGGTCGGCTTCACGCTCGAGGGGCAGCGGTACACGCTGGCGCGCTGAGGTGCGAAGGTCGCTCATGATGCGCACCCCTGGGGCTACAGCGCGGAGCCCGGGCCGCTTCGGGGCGCGGCGCGTGCGTCGCTGGGTCGCCGTCGCCGGGGTGGCGGGGGCCTGCGTGCTGCCCGCCGTGGCCTTGGCCCAGGCGGAGCCCGGCGCGCCGCCGCCCCAGCACCCGGAGGCTGCCGCCAGCAGCATGGAGGAGTTGGTCGGGCTGACCACGCAGCTCCAAGAGCTGACGCGGCAGAACGAGCGCGCCGTCGAGCAGCTCGCCGCGCAGCAAGCCGCCGCCAAGCAGCGCACCGTGCTCATGATCGTGGGCGGCGCGCTCCTGGCGGCGGTGGCGGTGGCGCTGTTGCTCCGGCGTCGCCGGCCGACGCCGCTCCCCCCTGAGCCCTCCGCGGCGGAGGACCCACCGCGAGCGGCCGCCGAAGACGAAGAGCCCTGAGCCTTCGGCGGCTCACCCGAGAGGCGGGCCGGCGCCCCGCCTCACACCGTCGCGAAGCTCTCGGCCGGGATGTCCCAGGCGCTCGTGTCGCCGCTCGCCAGCACCTTCGCGGCGCCGACCACCTCCGAGACGACCTGCTGGACGTAATACACCGCGGCGAAGCGCTTGCCTTCGTAGAACGCCCAGTCCTGATCTGTACGGCTGAGCTTGGACTGAGCCTCGAGCGCGATCACCGCCTGCTCGAGCAGGAGCCAACCGACCGCGACCTCGCTCATCATCCGTAGGAAGCGGTTGGCGTGCAGCGGCACCTTGAGCATCTCTCCCGCGCCGAACCACGCCATGAACTGCATCGCGGCGCCTGCGACGGCCTCCTGCGCCAAGCCGAGCTGCTGGACGTAGGCGCCCAGCACCGGGTGCGCCTGGTGCGTCGTGACGAACTGCTGGACGTCGCCGAGGAAGTCACGAGCGTTCTGTCCGCCGCGCTGGCCGAGCTTGCGGGCCACCAAATCGAGCGCCTGGATCCCGTTGGTCCCCTCGTAGATGCTAAAAATTTTGGCGTCCCGCGCGTACTGCTCCACCGGGAAATCCTTGGTGTAGCCCACGCCACCATGGACTTGGATGGCAGACTCACAGACCCTGAAGGCCTGGTCCGAGCCGAAGGCCTTCACGAGCGGCGTCAGCAGCTCCACCTGCCCCTTGTGGTACTCCACCTTCGCGTCGTCCTTGCCTTGGAGCGCCGCCGCGAAATCGATGTGAGTGGTGAGCTTGACCAGCAGCGCTCGCGCGCCCTCGACGCGAGCCTTCATGTCGATGAGCATGTTGCGCACGTTGGGGTGCTGGATGATGGGGACGCGCGGCGCGCTGGCGTCCTTGAAGTTCTCGATGCTCGACCCTTGCTTGCGCTCGCGCGCGTAGCTCAGCGCCGCCAGGTAGGCGGCCGAGGCGACGCCGAGGCTCTGCAGCCCGACGCCGATGCGAGCGAAGTTCATCATCTGGAACATCTGCCGCATGCCCTGGAGCTCCACCCCGCCGACGAGCTCACCGGTGCACTTCCCCTCGTCTCCAAAGTTGAGCAGCGCCGTGGAGCTCCCGTTGATCCCCATCTTGTGCTCGAGCGCCGCCAGGGTCACGTCGTTGCGCTCGGCGCTGGTGCTACCGTCGGCGTTGAGCTTGAACTTGGGGACCAAGAAGAGGGAGAGCCCCTTCGTGCCCGGGGGGGCGCCAGGGGTACGGGCGAGCACCAAGTGGATGATGTTCTCAGTGAGATCTTGGTCCCCACCGCTGATGAACATCTTGGTCCCGGTGATGGAGTAGCTGCCGTCCGCGTTCTTCACGGCGGTGGTGGCCGCTGCGCCGACGTCCGAGCCGGCCTGCGGCTCGGTGAGGCACATGGTGCCCGACCAGCGCCCCTCGAGCATGGGCGGCATGTAGCGCGCGTGCTGCTCCGGCGTGCCGCAGGCCTCGATGAGCTCGAGCGCGCCGGCGGTGAGGCCCGGGTACATGTCGAAGGCCGTGTTGGCGCCGGTCGTCATCTCGTTGGCGATGGCGGCGAGCGTGCGCGGCCCCGCGGCGCCGCCGTGGCTCTTCGAGACGCTGAGCAGCAAGAAGCCAGAGGCGTACAGCTTGTCCCAGGCGTCCTTGAACCCCGCGGGGGTGACGGCTTGCCCGTTCACCAGCTTGACGCCCTCGCGATCCCCCACCGCGTTGAGCGGCCCGAGCACCTCGGTGGAGAAGCGGTAGACCTCGGCGAGCGTGGCGACCACCTCCTCCTTGCCCCAGTCCTCGAAGGGCTCTTGCCCTAGCACCTGCTGCAGCTTGAACTGCTCGAAGATGACGAAACGGTAGTCTCTCAGGTCCGCTTTGTACCAGTTGTTCGAGTGGGCCACGCGTGATGCTCCTTGGGTCTGGCCTCCGCGCCACAGCGCGGTCGAGGCGGCTGAAATCTGGAGGAATCGGGCGCCGCCCGCAACCCTAATTCTACCGATCGGTAGATAATTGCCTACCGCTCGTTATGTGTCGGAATTGGCAAGGGAACTCGGCCAAGCGCCGAGCAGCGCCCGGGAGCGGCGCCCCCGCCGAGGGCGAAGGGGGGGCCGTGGCTCGGTGGGCGGGCGCCGCGGGGGCGCTCGTTCAGCGCTTCACGGGGGCCAGGTGGGTGATGTACCAGCGCCCCTGCCAGGTGATCATCGTGTCGATGACGATCTCGAAGGGCTCACCGTTGAGCTCATAGCGCAGCGCAGCGCCCCGGAGCTTGTAGTAGCCGAGCGCGTTGCTCTCCTGTCCAGGCTCGACCCAGACGGGGGTGGCCGCCACGTCGAGGCCGAGTAGGCGCGTGCGCGACCACAGGGCGTGGCGACGCGCTACCTTCGCGAGATCGGCGTGGTAGACGTCGAGGAGGTACTTGTAGTAGCGGGCGGGGTTCTTGCCGCCCTTGAGGGCGAGGAAGGGCGCTCTCGGGAAGTACAGCGCGTCGGCGGCGGCGGCGTCGCCGCGCTCGAGCGCGGCGAAGACAGCCTGGGCCCGCGCCGCGAGCGAGGGATCCACGGTCAGGGGTGCCACACGGTTGTCGGCGGCCTCCACCGGCGCCGCGCCGGCCTCGTGGGGCGGGTCGCGTGGGGCAGACGACGCTGGGGGCGGGGCGACGCGTCGGGAGGGCGAGGGGCTCGCCGAGCGCGCAGGCGTCGGCGCAGGAGGCCGGCGGACCGGGGCCGCGGTGGAGGGGCCTCGCGCGCCGGGAGGAGGCTCGGCGGCCGCGCTCGGGGGGGTGAGCTCGCAGCCTGTCAGGCACCCCACGAGGAGCAGGCTCAGGCGCCACATGCCCCCTCGGTGCCATGGCGCGCGTCACCCTGCCAAGAAAGTGGCGGCGCCCAAGGCTTGACAGCGCCGCCAGGAAACCCACTCTACGGGTCCGAAATCATGGCGGAAAAAACCACTTACCCGTTTCAGGCCGAGGTCAGCCAGGTGCTACGCCTCGTCATTGGCTCGCTCTACTCCAACCGTGAGATTTTCCTTCGTGAGCTGCTCAGCAATGCCTCGGACGCGCTCGACAAACTGCGCTTCCGCGCGTTGAGCGAGCCGGAGCTCTTGCCCGAGGGGCAGCCGCTCGAGATCCGGCTGCAGCCGAGCGAAGCGCAGCAGACCCTCACCATCGCGGACAACGGCATCGGGATGTCGGCGCAGGAGCTCAGAGATTTCTTGGGCACGATCGCGCAGTCTGGCTCACGCGCCTTCCTCGAGCGGCTGCAGGCTTCGGGTGGCGAGCGCACGCCGTCGCTCATCGGACAATTCGGCGTGGGCTTCTACAGCGCGTTCTTGGTCGCCGAGCGCGTGACGGTCACCAGCCGCGCGGCGGGCAGCGACGAGGCCTGGGTGTGGTCGTCGGACGGCAAGGAGAGCTACACGCTCGAGCCGGGCGAGCGCGCGGAGCCGGGCACCTCCGTCACGCTGCACCTGAGCGCCGAGCAGACCGAGCTGCTCCGGCCCTGGAAGCTGAGATCGCTCGTCACGCGCTACTCCAACTACCTGGGGCACCCCATCCGGCTGCTGCCGGATCTCTCGAAGCCCCCCGCCGAGGGCGAGGAGCCGCCCTCGGCCGAGGGGGAGATCATCAACGCCGCCACGGCGCTCTGGCAGCGGCCGGCGAGGGAGGTGACTCAGGAGCAGTACGCGGAGTTCTATCAACAGATCGCGCGGGACTGGCAGCCGCCGCTCACTCAAGATCACTTCAAGGTGGAGGGGACGCTGGAGTTCTCCGGCATCGTCTTCATCCCCGGCCACCCGCTGATGGACTTGATGGACGACCAGCTCAAGGCGGGGCTACGGCTCTACGTCAAGCGGGTGCTCATCATGGAGCAGTGTGAGGAGCTGCTGCCCCGCTGGCTGCGCTTCGTGCGCGGGGTGGTCGACACGGAGGACCTGCCGCTGAACGTCTCCCGGGAAATCCTACAGGACTCGCGCGCCATCCGGGTGATGCGCCAGCAGGTGGTCAGCCACACGCTCAGCGCGCTCACGCGGCTGGCGGAGGAGCGCCCCGAGGACTACCTGAAGTTCTGGGCCAGCTTCGGCGCGGTCTTCAAGGAGGGGCTGCACTTCGAGCCGGCCGAGGCGCCCAAGCTGGCCAAGCTGCTGCGCTTCGACTGCACGGGTCACGAGCAGCCCATCTCGCTCGACGAGTACGTCCGGCAGATGCCGGAGGGCCAAGCCGAGATCTACTACGTGACCAGCACCTCGAGGCAGGGCGCGGAGGCGAGTCCCCACATCGAGGGCTTGAGGTCGCGCGGCTGGCAGGTGCTGCTCCTGTCGCAGCCGGTCGATCCCTTCGCGATGGAGCAGCTCCCGGAGTACGAGGGCAAGCGCCTGGTCGACGCCAGCACCGTGCGGCTCGAGCTCGGAGAGCAGGAGAGCGCCACGCGCGCGGCGAGTGAGGCGGTCGCCAAGCCGCTGCTCGACAAGCTCCAGCAACTCCTCGGGCAGCGCGTGAAGGAGGTGAAGGTCTCGAGCCGCCTGACGGACTCTCCGGCGTGCCTGGTCTTGGCCGAGGGCGGGATCGCCCCGCAGATCGAGCGTATCCTGCGGGAGCGCAACCAGAGCCTCCCGCGCGTCGCGCGGATCTTGGAGGTCAACCTGACGCACCCCGTCCTGGAGCGGCTGTCGCGCCTCGTGGAGGCTGGGGGTCAGGACGCCGAGCTCAAGGACTACGCCGAGCTGCTCTACGATCAGGCGCTGCTGGCGGAGGGCTCTCCCGTGGACGATCCAGCTCAGCTCGCCAAGCGCTTGGCGGCGCTGATGGCGCGCGTCACGAGCTGAGGCGGAGGGCGCTCGCCCCTGGCCTCAGCCAGCGCCGGCCGCGGCGTCCGTGTGGCGCCCAGGGACCTGGCGCTTGGGGCGCAGGCTGCCCTCGATGAGCTCGAAGCGGGATGGCGGCGCGATGCAGTAGGCCGCCCTATGGCCCGCGCCGGCGCTGGCCGTGCCGAGCTCGCAGTCCTCGCCGGGGTGCGACTGGAAAAACTCGACCAAGTGCTCGGAGAAATGGGCGGCCGTGCGCTCCGCCGCGGGCCCAAAGAAGTCCCAGAAATAGGTCCGCATGACGCCCCTCGAGCCTTACACCCCGGCGGACACGCTCGCAAGCCGAGCGGCCGCGCCTCCGCTCAGGGCTCGGCAGCGGACTTCGCGGGCTCGGGCGGCTCGCGCTCGGTGAAGAAGTCGGTGAGCAGCGCGGCGAGCGCCGCGGGCTGGTGACGCTGCAGCATGTGCGCTGCCCCCTGGAGCGTGACGCTGCGGACCTTGGAGAAGTGGCTCAGGCGCCGCTCGACGACGGGCCTCAGGGCGGCGTAGGGGGAGCGCTCGCCCTCGACCGCCAGCACGGGGCAGGTGATGCGCCGCCAGAACTCGGCGGCGGCCGCCTCGGTGTACGGGTAGGGACCGCGCGTGAGGTGCACGGGATCGTGCTGGAAGTGCAGGCGCCCTTCGGCGTCCGGCGTGGTGGTGCGCTCGGCGAGCCAGAGCGCCAGCTCCGGCGTCAGCAGCTCGTCACTCTGGCGGAGGCGGGCCGCGGCCTGCTCGAGGCTGGCGTAGCCGCGCGCGGCCTTGCGCCGCGCGGCGGGCCACGCCACGGCCCACTGCGCGACGCGCTCCGGCAGCGGGGTGGGATCTTCCAGCGGGCCGAGGCCCTCGAGCAGCGCGAGCCGCGCGACGCGCGCTGGAAAGGCGCCGGCGTAGTAGCTGGCGACGCTGCCTCCCATGGAGTGGCCGACGAGCGCCATGGGCTCGAGCTCGAGCGCCTCCACGAGCGCGGCGACGTCCGCGACGTAGTCGTAGAAGTGGTAGTAGCCTCCTGGACCGACGCGGTCGCTCAGGCCATGACCGCGGAGCTCCGGGGCCAGCACGCGGAAGCGCTCCGCGAGACCGGCCTGCACGGCAGGCTGCCAGCTCCAGGCGGAGTCGAGGAAGCCGTGCACCAGCAACAGCGGCGGCGCGGAGGCGGGCCCCCACTCGAGCAGGTGCAGGCCGACGCCCGTGGAGAGGGCGACGCGCTGAGCGCGCGGCGGCGTCACAGCGACTCGATCCACTGGGCGATGTGCGCCGTCGCGCTGGTGTCCACCCGCTTCGTGCCGATGGGCGGCATCTGGCTGGTGCCGCGGCGGTTCACTCGGTAGTAGAGCCCGCTGTCGTCGAGGCTCCCCGGATGGACACGCTGCGTGGGGCCGGGGAGCGCCATGCTGAGCGGGACGCCGACCGTCGTGCGGTAGGTGTCCGTCGCCTCCACGCTCGAGAGCGCGTCCAGCCTCAGCTCGAGCCGCAGCGTGACCCACGAGCCGGTGGAGGTGTGCTCCCCGTGGCAGGCGCCGCAGTTGGCGTGCAGGTAGCCGAGGACCGCCTGCTGCTCCGGCGTGCCGGGGACCACGGGCGTGGTGGTGGGGGGCGCGCTGAGGCGCCCGTCCGCGATGAGCTGCGAGAGCGTGACGCCAGGGCGCTGGTGGGCGAGCTGGAGGGCCGAGAAGCCGAGCGCGGCGTCGCGCCCGTTGGAGTGGCAGTAGCGGCAGTCCCAGCTCGGGGGGATGTCGTGATCGGTGCCGCGGACCCCCGTCGCACCGTCGGGGACCGCGTCGGCATCGCTGAGATCATCACGCCACGCATAGGCCACCATGGCCCACTGGCCCTCGGCAGTCTTGTGGAGCATCCGAGTCTCCAGCAAGGTGCTCCCTTGGCTGATCTCGATGAAGAGCTTGGTCTGCACCGGCAGGCGCCAGTGGTCTTGGAGGCAGGTGTCGATGGTGCTTCCCGGTGGCAAGACGACCCAGCGCTGGAGCGTCGCGCCGTCGACCCACAGCGGGTACGCCACCTCGTAGGGACGCGCGTCTGCAGCGGGCGTGCGTGTCAGGATGTCGGAGTAGAGCCCGGTCTGCGAGAGCAGCGGAGGGAAGGTCGCCTCAGCGCTGCTCGGCTCGTCCCAGGTGCAGCCCCCGCTCCCGGCGGCGCCGCCGCTGCCTGCGGCGCCGCTGGTGCCCGCCGCCCCCGCGGCGGCGCCTGCTCCCCCGGCGCCGCTCGCCCCCGCGCTGGCGTCGCTACCGGCATCTCCACCAGCGCTCCCCGCGGCGCCGCCGCCCGACGGCGCGTCGCTGGAGCACGCGAGGAGCAGTCCTAAAGAGCTCGAGAGCGCGAAGAGGAGAGGTCGCAGCACCGTCCCGTCAGTGTAGGAGGGGTCTCGGCGCTGGGCAATGCGCCCTCGGCGCTCGCAACGCTGCCGTAGGCCTCTGCGGCGAAGTCAGGGGGAGGAGCCGGCCTTCGGGGGGCCGTTGCGCGTCGCCGCGCCCGCCGCCAGCATCAAGAAGCCGGCCGCGACCAAGCCCAGCAGCGCGATGCGCCGCCAGCGTGGCGGCGCCGAGGCCTCGAGCGCTGGGAGCGTGACCTCCGGCTGCGCGGGGCTCATGGCGCCGCGGGGCGGTGGGGGCTCGTCCGCGACGGCGGGGGGCGCGCCGAGCAGGAGCGCGAGGGACACGAGCCATCGAGAGCCGCTCCGCATGGCGCAAGAGTGCTTGGCTGCCGGTGGTTCGTCAACCGCCAGCCCGCGGCGCTGCCGCGAGCGCGGCGAGCGCCCAGGCCACCTCTTCGCGCACCGTCGCGTCGGGGTCGTCCCGGGCGGCCTGGAGGGCGTCGCTCGCGGCGGCGCCGCCATGGCGGCTGAGCGCCCAGGCTGCGTGACCGCGCACGAGGGCGCTGGGGTGCTCGCGCAGGGCGCGCGCCAGCGGGGGCACCGCCGCGGGATCGCCGCAGTTGCCGAGCGCGACCGCCGCGTTGCGGACGAGGCGCTCCCGGTTCGTGCGTCGCAGGGCCGTCTTCTTGACGAGCTTACGGTAGCCGGCGCTGCCGAGCTCCAAGAGCGCGACGAGATCCAGCGTGGCCAGCGCTGGGCGGGGCTCGAACTCGGCCGCGCTGGGGCGCTCGGGGGCGGCGTTGAAGGGGCACACCCGCTGGCACTCGTCGCAGCCGAAGACGCGCGTCCCCACCAGCGCGCGCAGCTCTCTAGGGACGGCGCCCTTCAGCTCGATGGTCAAGTAAGAGATGCAGCGCCGAGCGTCGAGCACGTACGGCCCGATGAAGGCGCTCGTCGGACAGGCGTGGAGGCAGGCTTGGCAGCTCCCGCAGCGCGGCTCCATCGGGGGCGGGGGGTCGAGCTCGAGCTCGAGATCGAGCAAGAGCTCACCCAGGACGACCTGGGTGCCCACCCCCGGGATGAGCAGGAGCGTGCTCTTCGCGATGAAGCCCAGCCCCGCGAGTCGCGCCGCCTCGCCTTCGAGCAGCGGGGCGCTGTCGACGCAGGGTCGAGCCAAGACCGGGCGCCCCGCCAGCACCGCGCAGCGCTCGGCCAAGCTGCGGAGCTTGGCCCGCATCACGTCGTGGTAGTCGTCTCCCTGGGCATACCGCGCCACCAGGCCCTCGAGCGGTAGGGGGCGTCGAGGCGCCGAGGGCGCCCAGGGGAGCGCGACGACCACGAGGCTCCGCGCCTCCTCGAGCAGGCGCCGAGGCTCGTGACGTGGCTCCCCGGCGAGGTAGCCCATCTCGCCGTGGTAGCCGCTGGCGAGCCACTCCGCGAGGCGCTGCCCCGCTTCTTCAAAGGGCTCGAGCGGCGCGAAGCCGACCTTGACGAAGCCCAGCGCCAGCGCTGCGTCGCGGATTTGGGCGGCCAGGCCGGTCAGCGGGCGGTCCACGCGGGGCGTCTCCCTTGGCTTCTCACGGGGCGCAAGGGCTGGCCCTTGCCGAATCGCCGACCTCTGGGGAATATCCTGCCCGCTCGCACGTTCGTGGACCGCTCGCTCGCTGGGCTCACCCAGCGTCGCGCGCGTCGCTCCGAGCCAGTGCAGCGGGAGAATGCTTTGATCGAGATCACGGAGCTCTACAAGTTCTACGGCGAGCAGCGCGCCGTGGGGCCCCTGTCCGCCAAGATCGAGCGCGGGGAGATCGTCGGGCTGCTGGGCCTGAACGGCGCTGGCAAGACGACCACCTTGAGGATCCTGAGCTGCGACCTGCTGCCGTCGAGCGGCACCGTCGTGGTCGACGGGGACGACGTCGTGGAGCGGCCGGACGCGGTGCGCGCAAAAATTGGCTACCTGCCCGACACCCCGCCGCTCTACCCGGAGATGACCGTCCGGGCGTACCTGCGCTTCGTGGCGGCGCTACGAGGGGTCGCCCCGGCGCAGCTCGCGGCGGCCGTGGTGGACGCGGCGCGCCAGACCGGACTCGAGGCCAAGCTGGACGACACCATAGAGACGCTCTCGCACGGCTACCGGCAGCGCGTCGGGATCGCGCAGGCCATCGTGCATCGACCGGCGCTGGTGGTGCTGGACGAGCCCATCGCGGGGCTGGACCCCGTTCAGATCATGGAGATGCGGGAGCTCATCCGTGGGCTCCGCGGCGCGCACACCGTGCTGCTGTCGAGCCACATCTTGAGTGAGATCAGCGAGACCTGCGACCGGCTGTTCGTGCTCAAGGACGGCGCCATCGTCGCGCAGGGCACGGAGGCGGAGCTGTCGGCCGCGCTGCTCGGGGGCATGCGCGTGGAGGTTCAGGTCCGTGGAGACGCCGATCTGCCACGGCTCTTGGCGGAGCTGGCCGAGGTCACGGAGGTGAGGGCCGCGGGGACGCCCGAGCCGGGCGTGCACGCCTGGACGGTCCACGCCCGGCAAGACGTTCGCGAGCGCCTCTGTCAGGAGCTGGTCCGGGCGGGGGTCCCGCTGGTCGGGCTGAGCCGCGGCGAGCGGGAGCTCGAGGCCATCTTCGAGCGCCTGGTCACGGCGCCCGCGGCGACGGCGCCGACGCGCCCCGAGCCCGGCGTCGCGGCCCTGGGGGAGGCGTCATGAGCCGCGCGCTGCTCATCGCGAGGCGCGAGCTGGCCGCGACCCTGAGCTCTCGCTTGGGGGCGACCATCATCGCCGGCGCGCTGCTCGTCGACGGGCTCTACTTCTATTGGTTCGGGCTCAGCGAGCGGAAGCTCTCCGCGGAGGTGCTGCAGAGCTTCTTCTATGGCGTCAGCGGCACCACCATGATCGCGGGGCTGCTGCTGGCGATGCGCCTCATCGCCGAAGAGCGCCAGCTAGGCACCATGACCTTGCTCAACACCGCGCCGCTGCGCGATCGGGACATCGTGCTCGGCAAGTTCCTGTCAGCGCTCACCATGCTCGCGCTGCTCACGGTCCTGACCGCGTACATGCCGGCGCTCATCTTCGTGAACGGCAAGGTGAGCGTGGGGCACATCGTGGTCGGGTACGTCGGGGTGCTCCTGCTCGGCGCCGCCACCATCGCGCTCGGGCTGCTCGGCTCCGCGCTGGCGCGCTCGCAGGTCATGGCGCTGGTCATCGGCGCCCTCTTGCTCGTGCCCCTGGTCCTGCTGTGGGGCCTGGCGCGGGCGTCCGATCCGCCGCTGAACGCCGTCTTGGCGCGCCTCGCCATCCACCACGACAACTTCCGCCCCTTCATGCAGGGCATCCTCGAGCTCGACCGCGCGCTCTATTACCTGGCGCTGACGGCGTTCTTGCTGCTCGCGTCCACCAAGGTCTTGGAGGCGCGGCGATGGCGCTGAGCGAGCGAGAGCCGGCGCGGGTCATCCCTGCTTGGGTGACGCCGCTCTATGTCGGCGGCCTGGTGCTGGTGTACCTGGGGCAGCGCGTCTTGATCGACTCGGACGCGGCGTCGGCCGCGCTCACCGGTCTCGGCGCCGTCGCGGCGCTGGGCGCCACCGGGCTGCGGTTTCTGCCGCGCTTTCGCGTGGGGGGAGACCGCCGGGGGGCGGAGCAGCTCCAGGCCGCGCTCAGCGGGCTCGGGCTGCTGGCGCTCGCCGTCTACGCCGCGAGCACGGACTGGGGGCAGCAGCTCACCGGGCTCGCCGGGTTGGAGGAGGCCGCGCGCACGCGCTGGGTCGGGGTGCTCCAGGTCACCTGGGTGTCGCTCCTCGTCCTGGCGCTCAGCCCCATGGTCTTCGTGGACGCCGCCATGTACCCGATGCGTCACGCCCGCCGCGTGGAGGTGCGGCGGGTGCGCGCCGCCGGCGTCGCGGGCGCCAGCCTCGCGCTCTCCGCGCTGGCGGCGAGCTACTTCGTGTACGCCTCCACGGCGCTCGAGTGGAAGGCAGACTACTCCTACTTCAAGACCAGCGCCGCCAGCGAGTCCACGCGCAAGGTGGCGCAGGGGCTCAGCGAGCCGGTCCGGGTGGTCGCCTTCTTCCCGGACGTGGGTGAGGTGCGCGTCGAGGTGGAGCGGTACCTGCGGGACGTCGCGCAGGGAGCGCCCCAGCTCACGGTGGAGCTCGCCGACCGACTGCGCTCCCCTCAGCTGGCGCGTGAGCTACGGGCGACGCAGGACGGGGTCGTGGTGCTCGCCAAGGGGAGCGCTACGCAGAGCCTCGTCTTGGGGGTGGACCCACGCAGCGCGCTGCCCAAGCTCAAGACCCTGGATCGTGATTTTCAGGAGCAGCTCCTGAAGCTGGCGCGTGAGCGCCGCACCGCCTACCTCACCACGGGCCACGGGGAGATCACGGATCCGCCGCGCCACCCGACGGGTGAGGACGCGCGCCTCGCGCGCGGCGTGCGCACCATCCTGCAGAAGCAGAACTACCTGGTGAAGGAGCTGGGGCTCACCCAAGGCTTGGCCGGCGACGTGCCTGAGGACGCCACGCTGGTGCTCGTGCTCGGCCCCACCGAGCCGCTGCTCCCCGAGGAGCTGGCCTCACTCCGCCGCTACCTGTCCAGGGGCGGCAAGCTCTTGGTCGCGCTCGACCCCGACGCGCTCTCGGAGAGCGAGCTGAGCCCGACCGCAGCGCCCAAGCCACCCGGCGCGGCGAGCGCTGCGCCTGCCGCTAGCGCCGCGCCTCCCGCCAGCGCCGCGCCCGCCGCCAGCGCCGCGCCTGGCGTCAGCGCCGCGCCTGCCGCCAGCGCGGCCCCGAGCGCGCCGCCCTCGGCG
Organism: Myxococcota bacterium; assembly: GCA_963169915.1. Taxonomy (GTDB): domain Bacteria; phylum Myxococcota_A; class Polyangia; order Polyangiales; family Polyangiaceae; genus JADLEQ01. The sequence goes on along the minus strand of CAUJEM010000166.1, from coordinate 42,998 downwards.
GGTGGCCCCGCCACCGGCGCCCTCGCATCGCTGGGAGAGCTGCTCGGGCTCCGCGTGCTCTCGGGCGTGGTCGCCGATGAGCAGCGGCACCTCGCGCGCAGCTACAACGAGACGGACCGCACGCTCCTCGTCACCAATCGCTTCAGCTCGCACCCGAGCGTGTCCACCTTGAGTCGCAACTCGCAGCGCGCGGGCGTCATCGTGGCCGGCGCGGCGGCGCTGGAGACGCTGGGCGGCGGGGTGGGGAAGGTCGACTTCGCCGTCCGCTCGCTGCCCACCAGCTTCCTCGACGAGGACCGCGACTATCGCTTGGGCGGGCAGGAGAAAAAGAGCAGCTACAACCTCGCCGCCGCCATCGAGCTCGAGAAGGGCGCTGGAGGGAAGGCCTTCGTCCTGGGCGACGCGGACGCCCTCACCGATCTAGTGATGGTCAACTCCGTCGCCAATCAGCTCTTGTTCCTAGACGCGGTGCGCTGGCTGGGCGGTGAGGAGAGCTACGCCGGAGAAATCAGCAGCGAGGAAGACGTGCGCATCGAGCACACCAAGCAGAAGGATCTGGTTTGGTTCTACTCCACCATCTTTGGAGCGCCCGCCTTGGTGCTGGGCGTGGGGCTCTGGAACAGCCGGCGGCTGCGCCGCAGGAGCCGCTCATGAGCGCCGCGAGGGGCCTCGCGCTCTACCTGGCGCTCTTCGGCGCCGGCGCTGCGGCTGCGCTCGTCGTCGCGACGCGTGAGGAGAGCGCCACGCAGCTACGAGGCAAGGCGGAGCAGGTGCAGGTCTGGGGTGGCAAGCCAGGCGCCCTGCAGCAGCTCAGCTTCAGCTCGCCGAAGCTGGAGCTGACGCTGGAGGCACACCAGGACGACGTGGGGCGTTGGTACTCCGGGAGCTACCGGAAGCTCTCGCCGCCCGCCAGCAGCGCGGCCCCGGCCAGCAGCGCCGAGCCAGCGGACCTCGCGGCTCCACCGCCGAGCGCCTCGCCCGCGGCGCCCGTGCCCTTCGTCGGTGTGACGGAGGTCGGCAAGCTGGCGGAGCGGCTGGCGCCGCTGATGGCGCTGCGGCGGATCGGCCCCGTCGAGGACAAGGACGCCGCCGACTTCGGCCTGGACAAGCCTGAGGGCAGCTTGAAGGTGAACCTCGGCGGCACGCTGCACGAGCTCGTCCTGGGCGGCCCGACGCCGGGCGGGGAAGACCGCTACGTCCGCTACGCCGGGGACGGCGCGGTCTACGCCGTCAGCGGCGAGCTCGCCCGCAGCCTGCTGTTCGCCGACTCACGGCTCGTGGAGAAGGAGCTCCACGCCTTCGAACCCGCCGAGGTCGCGACGGTGCGGCTCTCTCGGGGCGAGCAGAAGCGTGAGCTGAGCAAGGTGCCGGACAAGCGCGACGCCTGGGCCACCGCCGCCGACGGAGCCACCCAAGACGAGGCCGCGAGCAACTGGATGAGCAAGCTCGGGCGGGTGCGCCCCACCGGGTACGTCGAGAAGCCGCCGCAGGCGCCGGAGCTGGTCCTGCGCGCGGAGTACCTCAACGAGCGCGGCAAGGCGCTCGGCTGGATGGAACTCTACCGCTCCGGCGCGGGGGAGCAGGCCGAGTACTTCGTCCGCAGCGAGCTGACACGCTGGTACGGCGTGACGCTGAAGAGCGCGGCCGAGCAGGTGGAGCAAGAGGCCCCCGCCATCATCAAGGAGTGAGCGGAGGGCGTCGTGAGGTGTGCGCGGCGCTCACCTCACGACGGAGCGCCGCCACCTCAGGGGCCGAGGTGGCGCATGGTCCCGGACACCACCTCGGCGGTCCACGCCGCCAAGCTGGTGCCGCTGATCGTGGTGCTGGTGAAGCTGCCGCCGCCGAGCATGGTGTGTCCGCTGCCCTTCTTGATGAAGGTGGCCGCGTTGCTCTTACCGCCCCAGGTGCCGTCGCGCAGCTCCAGCAGCCCCGCTTGATACTGCGTCTCGTTCATGGCCTGCGGGAAGGCCGCGGTGCAGTTGTTCGCGCCGAAGCCGAAGAACATCGGGATCACCGTGTCTGCGGTGTAGGACACCAACGCCACGTCGCGTCCGGAGTCCACCAGAGCCCCTGCGAACTGCTCGAGGAACCGGTTGGGGTTCGAGCAGCGCTGCGGGCCGCAGTCTCTGAGCATGGTGTCGTCCAGGCCCCAGGTGGTACGGAACTTCTCCTGGAGGCACTCCGGGACGTAGGTGGCGCTGAAGGGCGGGCCGGAGTCGTCGATGAGCGTGACGGGGACGCTGCCAAAGAAGCGCTGCACCTGCACGAAGTTGCCCGCGGCGCCGAAGCCCCCGGCGCTGACGCCCGTGAGCAGCACCTGGCTGAGCCCTGGGAAGGTGGGGACGAGGCGGTGCAGGGCCCGGGTCATGTTCGAGTAGCCGACGAACTGCTGCTGCCCGGTCGCCCCGCTCACGCTGACGTTCTCTCGGTTTCCGACGTGGACGTCGCCCGTGCAGTAGGGGACGTACACCATGTTCCAGTCCTTCACGGGGTTCTCCGCGATGGAGCGGCTCAGGATGCCCCCGCGCTCGTTGCCCCTGAAGTCGCCGGCCCCATAGCTGGAGGGGTTCTGCATGCAGCTCAGGCCGTTGAAGCAGGCGCCGCCGCCCTCGAGGTAGATGACGAGCTTGTCGCTCGCCGGGTTGATGTTGATCCCGATGCCCGTCGCCGAGCCGTTGCGGCACTTCGAGCCCTCGATGGGCACCCAGGTCCAGGTGTTGTTCGGCGCGGTGATGGCTGTGCCCGTGGCGCCGCCCGTCCCGCTGCCTGCGCCCCCAGCGAACCCGGCCTGACCGCCGGTGCCGCCTTGGCCTCCGCCGGTGCCGCCTTGACCTCCGCCGGTGCCGCCTTGGCCTCCGCCGCTACCGCCAGCCCCAGCGTCACCGCCGCCGCTGCCGCCCATAGCGCCTTGCCCCGCGTCGCCCCCAGCGCCCGACTCCCCGGCGCTCCCGCTGCCGCCTGCCTGGCCCGCCGTGCCGCCGCTGCCGCTCGCGCCCGCGCTACCGCTGGCCCCGGCGCTGCCGGCTTGCCCCGCCGCTCCTCCTCCGTCGTCGTCACCGTCACCACCGCACGCGGCGGTGAGCAGGCCCAAGGTCACGAGTCCGATCCAGCTGGTGGTCCGCATGAAGGTCATGGTCCGTCAGTATCCGCGAACGGCGCCCGGAGACAAGCGAGATCGCGCGCCGCAGCGCGCGCCAGGTGCAAGCGTCCCCGGGGACGTTCAGTCTCGCGGTCCGTTTGCTGTGCGACCGTTCGTCAGGCGGTTGCCGCCCCAGGGGGCCACCCGCGGGACCCGTGACCAGAGCGCCCGGTATTTCGCCTTGAGGGCCTCGGTCCCCTCGCGGTCACGCCGGGCCAAATCAGTCTTCTCGTCCGGATCGGTGGCGAGGTCGTAGCGCTCGTAGCGCTCTTCGTTCCCGAAGACGAGGAGCTTGTCGTCACCCTCGATGAAGGCGCGGCGCTCGCCGTTGTTGCTGTCGGCAGGCAAGTCGCACAGGATGGGGCGCGGCGTGGGCGGGGCGCCGAGCAGCTCCGGCACCAGGCTCTGCCCCGCGGCGTCGGGCAGCGGGGGAGCCCCCATCAGCTCGGCGATGGTCGGCGCCAGGTCGATCCCGCTGCGGGCGACGGACAGCTCGCGGGGGACGGCCTCGGGGTGACGGATCATGAGCGGGACGCGCACGAGCACCTCGTAGAGCTCGAAGGCGTGCCGGTAGAGGTGGTGCTCACCGAAGGCCTCGCCGTGATCGGCGCTGACGATCACCACGGTGTTGCTCCACCAGGGCTGCGCGCGGCACCAGCTCAAGAGCTTCCCCAAGTGGAGATCCACGAAGTAGACCTCGGAGTCGTAGCGGTCTCTCGGCTTCTTGCCCCACACGGGGCTCTCGGGGTGCTGACGATAGACGTCGTGCGCGTCCATGTAGTGCAGGTACGCGAAGAAGGGCTTGCCGGCGGGCACCTTCGCGAGCTGCGCCTGCGCGAGCTCGGTGAGCGCTGGGCTCGTGATGTGTCGGTCGGTGGTGTTGTCGAAGTCGAGCCCCGCGACCACCTGCCAGTCCATGAACCCCTGATCGAGCCCGGTGTTGCCAGGGCGCAGGTACATGTGGCCGTGCGTCGCGAGCCCGTAGCCCTGCACCTCGGCCCGTAGGTGCTCCATCAGCATGAGGTTGGCGTCCGAGTATCTGGTGAAGAAGGTCCCGTTGCGGCGGAGGGAGCTCGGGTATTGCCCGCTGAGCACCGCCGCCACGCTCTTGGCGGTGTAGCTGGAGACGGAGTAGCCGCGCGCGTAGCTGACGCACTCCTGCCGGAACCGCGTGAGGTGGGGCGCCGTGTCCCGTGGGTAGCCGGCCCAGGGCATGTCCGCGCGCAGGCTGTCGACCAGGATGAGCAGCACGTTGTACGGCCCCCGCGGCTCCTCCGGTGCGAGGAGCGGCTCGGGCGTCGCCGGCGGTGCGCCGAGGCTCGCTGCTGGCGCGACGGCGGGAGGGGCCTCCTCGCGTAGCAGCGGCTGGAGGGGGCGCCGGGTGACGGGCTCGCTGCCGCCACAGGCAGCTACCAGCGCGCTGGCCGCCAGCGCGCACCACCCTCTCCTCAAGGGGGCCCCATGGGGCCGCTGGCCGTGCGCCCACCCTTGAGCTTGTTGCCCCCGTAGGGGGCCACGATGGGCAGCTTGTCGCGCGCCTCGTCGTAGAGCTGGCGCATGCGCTGGAGCTGCTCGGGCTCCTTCTTGGCCAGATCTTGCTTCTCTCCAGGATCCTCTTTGAGGTTGTAGAGCTCCGCCTTCCAGCCCGCGCCTTCGCCCCACACCTTGAGCTTCCAGTCCCCGACGAGGATGGCACGAACCTGCGGGTTGTGGCTGTCTTCGGCGAGCTCCGTCATGATGAGCGGGCGCTCCTCCGGGGTGGCGCCGTAGAGCTCCGCGGCGAAGCTGGTGCCCTGGAACGAGGGCAGGGGCTTCTGCCCCATCAGCTCCATGATGGTCGGCGCCCAGTCGATGGCGGAGCGTCGCACGTCGAGGGTGCGCGCCTGGATGCCCGGGCCGTGGAAGATGAGCGGGACTCGCGTCAGCACCTCCCAGAGATCGAAGGCGTGCTTCCACGCGCCGTTCTCCCCGAAGGCCTCGCCGTGATCGGCGCTCACGATGATGATGGTGTTTTTCCACCACGGCTGCGCCTCCATCCAGGTGAGCAGCTTTCCAATCCAGAGGTCGGTGTAAAACACCTCGTTGTCGTAGCGGTCGCGGTTCTTCTTGCCGAAGTCCGGGCTCTCCGGGTGCACGTTGTACTGATCGTGCGGGTCCATGAAGTGATACCACGCGAAGAACTGCTTGCCGGTGTTCTCCTGCTTGCCAAGCTGCGCCTGGATGAGGGACACGAGCTTCTCGGAGGTGATCTCGTTGTCCGTGTTCGGGTCGAAGGTGATGCCGGGCACCAGCTCCCACTCGTCGAAGCCCTGCTCCAGGCCCTTGCCGCGGCCGAAGTACATGTGCGCGTGTCCGGAGACGGTGCGCACGCCCTGCGCCTGCAGCGCCTCGGTGAAAAAGTCGTTCGCCTTGGCGTAATTGGCGAAGAAAAACCCCGAGCGGTAGAGCGTGGAGGCGTGGCGGCCGGTCAGGAAGGTGGCGACGCTCTTGGCGGTGTAGCTCGAGCCCGAGTAGGCGTGCGTGTAGACCGTGCTCTGGCGGGCCAGCCGCGTGAGGTTGGGGGCGATGTCACGGGGATAGCCGACCCAGGGCATGTCGGCGCGGAGGCTGTCGATCGTGAGCACGATGACGTTCTGCGGTGCGCTCGGGCGTGCCGTCGGCGCGGGGGCCGCCGTGGCCGAGCTGGCGCTCGCGCTCGCGGTGCCGCTCGAGGCTGGCGCCGTGAGCGCCCGGGCGGGTGCCGACGCGACGGCGGGCGCCGCGGGCGGCTCCTTCGAGCAGCCGAGGAGGCTCGCGCCGAGCACGAGGAGGCCAGAGAGGGGGTGGGAGCGGAGTGTCGAGGAGGTGGCTAGGCGGCGAGGCACGGCTACGCGGTAGCGCACCCGCCGCGTCTTAGCCACAATTTGACCCTTGGCGCGGCGCCGGACGCGAGGGCTACTTGCCGAGCTCGGCCTCGAGCTTGCGCAGCTCCACCTCGAGGTTCTCCGGGGTGATGTCCTGCTCCGCCGCCTCCGCAAAGTCGTCCTCGGTGGGCAGCGCCTCGTCCTCGGGGAAGCCGCCCTCGGGGTAGGGCGACGGCGAGGGCGCCTGCGAGGGAGGAGGTGCCATCAGCGGCCGCGTGGACGCTGGGGGAGCCGGGGTTTCGCTCGTTGAATCACAGCCCCACACGCCACCGCTCACGATGAGGCCGAGGCCGAGCGAGAGCGCGCGGGCCGAGCTGAGGCAAGCCCTCACGGCTGACCTCCATCCGCTTGGAACGCTTGCATAATTTTCTCGTGGCGGGCGGCCTCTCGGCGTTCCAGCTCGGCGACGCGCGTGAGGAGCTCTTGCCGGCCTGCCTCCTTCGCGAGGTCCGCCATGCGGCTGAGCTTGGCGCTGCGCCGGGCGTGCAGCTCGAGCTCTGCCTTGACCTCGGGGCGCCGCAGGAGCCGCGCGCCGAAGCGCTGGCGGAGCTGGGCACGCCGGAGCTGCGCGCGCTCGGCGCGCAGGGCGGCGAGCTGACGGTGCTGCTGCTGCAGCCGATGCAGCTCCGCCGTCGCGCTCGCCGCGGCGGACGCGCTGGGCGGCGGCGCCGCGGCGCTGGAGCTCGCGCTGCCTTGGGCCCGGCGCTGGAGCCGCTCCCGCTCGAGGCGCCGGAGGTCGATGGGCACCGGCCGTGGTCGGCGCAGGGAGGGACCGGGACCGGGGCTGAGGTCTGCGTTGCCGAGCTGCGGCCAGCTCAGCCCGACCAAGGTGACGGTGAGGAGCAGAAGGAGCGGGGCGCGGCGCATGGTGTGCCCAGCGTGACACAGCCGGGCCAGGGGGAAAATGATGCCGGCCGTGGGGATGCTCGGACCGATAAGGAGCGCCTGGCGCGCCCCCGGTGGCTCTGACCTGGGACCCAAAGCCCGCCCGGATGACGCTTCGCGTCAGTGTGTCGAAAGAAAGATGGACCGCCGCTCGGCTCAGTGCCACGATCCGCGCCATGACGTTCTTTTCAAGGGCTCTCGGGTTCTCGATGGTCGCCGTCCTCGGCTTCACGCTGACGGCGTGCGGTGATGACAACGATGACGGCGGCGCGGCGGGCAGCAGCGGCGCGGCGGGCAGCAGCGGCGGCGGCTGGCAGGGCGCGACCGACCAGTGCAACAACGATCCGGACAAGGCCGCGCTCGTGGCCGACTACGGTGGCAAGACGGTGGGTCAGGTCGGCAAGGACTGCGCGGTCGCCAACCTCCAGGACCGCACGCAGATCCCCGCCTGCTTCGCGGCGGCGACGAACGACGCGTTCAGCGCTGGCTGCACGGAGTGCGTGCTCTTCCAGATCGGCTGCTCCATCGACAACTGCACCGCGGCGTGCATCGCCAACCCGAGCAGCGAGCGCTGCATGCGCTGCCAGTGCGCCAAGCCGAAGGCCGACGGCGGTGCCACGGAGAACCTCGGCGGCGTGGACTGCATCGGCAACTACAACACCTGCGCCGGCGTGCCCTCGGCGACCGACTGCAGCACGCTCAACTGAGCGCGGGCGGCGTGAGGCGGGCGTGGGCTTCACCCTCCCGGGCGCCCACCGCCGCCCCGCCGCCGAGCGAGCCGGCTTTGCGCTTCACGGTTGCGCTGCGTGCGTGGCCGTGGCAGCGATGAAGCCATGAGTTGGCGAAGTGTAGGGCTGGCCGCCTGGAGCGCCGTGCTCGCGGCGCTGGCGTGCTCGGCGGCGGGGAGCGGGGGCGATGAGGCCGCCGCTGGCGCCGCTGGGGGCGGCGGCGCGAGCGGGGCCGGCGCCACCGCTGGTCGTGGCGGGAGCGGTGGGACGGGGATCTCGATCGACGGGGGGGGAGGTGGCGGCGCGGCGGGTTACTCGGATCCGGGCGCCAAGCTCAGCGAGGCGCCCGCCTGTGCGCCCTCGGATCTCGACGCTGATCTCGACGGCGACGGCAGCTCGCCCAACCAAGGCGACTGCAACGACTGCTCGCGGCAGATCGGCCCTGGCGCCGTCGACTGGCCCGGCAATGGGCTCGACGAGGACTGCAGTGGTACGCCCGACGACGAGCCGGACTGCGACGCCCAAGCGGGCGACGTGGCGAGCGCCGACCCGGTCGCGGCCGCGCGCGCCCTTGGGCTCTGCCGGCTCACCACCGGCGCGAGCTGGGGCCTCGTCAGCGCGCGCTACGTCAAGGCGGACGGCACGGCGGGCATGGCCGAGCGCAGCCACGGCTTGCTCACCGGCTTCGGGAGCCTCACGCCGCGCAGCGGAGCGTCCATGCTGGCGCTCTCGAGCGGCACCGCGCGTGAGCCAGGGCAGCCAGGCTATCAGGCGCCGGTCGAGGCGTCGGGGAGCCCCCCGGAAGGGGGCGCCGCCATGGGGACGCGGAGCGCGTTCCCGCCGGGGTACCCGATCGCCGCGCAGGGCTGCGGGCTACCTCCCGAGAACAGCCAGGCCTTCGACTCTGCGGCGCTAGAGGTGGTGGTGAAGGTGCCGACCAACGCCAACGCCTTCAGCTTCGACTTCAATTTCCACAGCGCGGAGTATCCGAATTGGGTGTGCGACCAGTACAACGACGTCTTCGCCACCTTCTTGGAGCCTGCCCCCAGCGGCGCGCTGTCCGGCAACATCTCCTTCGACGAACATCGGAACCCCATCAGCGTGAACGCTGGCTTGCTCGCCGTGTGTGAGCCGGGGAAAAACCAAGTGGGGCGCCCGTATGCTTGTCCGAGCGGCCCCTCGGCGCTCGTCGGGACGGGCTACGACGCGGGCGCGGCGACCGGCTGGGTCAACACGCGAGCGTACGTGCCGCCGGGGGCGACCGTGCGCGTCCGCTTCACGATCTGGGACACGGCGGACTCGAACTTGGACTCCCTGGTGCTCCTGGATCACGCCCGCTTCGACGTCGGCGTAGAAGATCCCGCGACGACCCCCATCCAGTGAGCTTAGCTGCTGCTGGCGGCGCGCACGGCTTGCACCAGCGCCGTGGTGGATTTCCCGGCGTCCCCGAAGAGCATGCGGCAGTTGGCGTGGAAAAATAGCGGATTGTCCACGCCAGCGTAGCCCGCCGCCATGCCACGCTTGAAGACCACCACCAGCTTGCTCTTCCAGACCTCCAGCACCGGCATCCCGAAGATGGGGCTCGCCGGATCGTCGAGGGCGCTCGGGTTGACGATGTCGTTGGCGCCGATCACGAGCACCACGTCCGTGTCCGAGAAGTCCTCGTTGATGTCCTCCATCTCGAGCACGATGTCGTAGGGGACGCCTGCCTCGGCCAAGAGCACGTTCATGTGCCCGGGGAGCCGGCCGGCCACCGGATGGATGGCAAAGCGGACGCTGACGCCGCGCTCGGTGAGCAGGCGCACGAGCTCGTTGACCGCCGCCTGTGCCCTCGCCACGGCCATCCCGTAGCCGGGGACGATGATGACCTGCTTGGCGCTGGCGAGGCGCTCGGAGAGCTCGGCGCCGGACAGCTCCTGGATCTCCCCGGTGACGCTCCCGGGGCTGGCGGCAGCGCCCCCGGCGCCGAACCCGCCGAACACGACGTTCATGATGGAGCGGTTCATCGCGCGGCACATGATGATGGAGAGGATGGTGCCGCTGGCGCCGACCAGCGCGCCGGTGACGATCAGGAGGTCGTTGGAGAGCATGAAGCCGGACGCCGCGGCCGCCCACCCCGAGTAGCTGTTGAGCAGGGAGACCACCACCGGCATGTCCGCGCCGCCGATGGCCATGACGAGGTGCACCCCGAGCAGCCCCGCGAGGGCCGCCATGACGAGCAGCCAGCTGAGCCCAGTGGGAGGTGCAGCGTTGTGGAAGGGGACGGCGAGCCCCGAGATGGCGAGCGCGAGCACCAGGTTGAGGCCGTGGCGCCCCGGCAGGAGCAGCGGCTTGCCGGAGAGGCTACCGCGCAGCTTCGCCCACGCGACGACGCTGCCCGTGAAGGTGACGGCGCCGACCGCCACGCCGAGCCACAGCTCGACGGCGTGGACGGTGTGCGCCACCCCTGGCTCGAGCTGGCTGGTGAGGTACGAAGAGACGCCGACGAGCACGGCTGCCAAGCCGACGAAGCTGTGCAAGATCGCCACGAGCTCCGGCATCCCGGTCATCTCGACGCGCCGCGCGAGCACCGCGCCGATGACGGCCCCGATGGCGATGGCCACCACGAGAAGCAGCGCCCCCTGGGCGCCGTGGCTCTCGGACTGCCACCACGTCGCGGCGGTGACGAGCACCGCCAGCAGCATCCCCACCATGCCCGCGAGGTTGCCCGCCCTCGCGGTGACTTGCTTGGACAGGCCGCCCAGGCTGCGGATGAACAGCACCCCCGCCAGCAGGTACGCGACGCTCGTCAGGCCACCGCTCAGCATCACTTGGCCTCCCGGTGGAACATCTTGAGCATGCGCTGGGTGACGAGGAAGCCGCCGGCGACGTTGATGGTGGCGATGAGCACGGCGACCGCGCCGAGGACCCCCGCCAGGTCGAGCTCTGGGCCCACCTGGAGGATCCCGCCGACCACGATGATCCCGCTGATGGCGTTGGTGACGCTCATGAGCGGCGTGTGCAGCGAGGGGCTGACGCTCCAGATGACCTGCCAGCCGACGAAGCAGGCCAGGACGAAGACCGTCAGGTGCTGGAGCAATTCCTGCGGGGCGAAGCGCCCCAAGAAGAAGATGATGGCGAGCACCAGCATCCCTCCGAGCGTCGTGCCCCAGGCGCGGCGCGTGGGGCTGGTGATCTCCTGCTGAGGGGAGCGCGCCGTGGGGGGCGGGGGCGCGACCCGCTTGCTCGGGGGAGAGGGCTCCCGCCGTGGCGGCGGCGGCAGCACCTCGCCGCGATGGGTGAGCAGCGCGGGGCGGATCACCTCGCTCTCGAGGTCGATGACGAGGCCGGCGGCTCCGTGCAGCTCCGCGAGCAGGTGGACGAGGTTGTTGCCAAACAGCCGGCTGGCCACCGCCGCCATGCGGCTGACGAGATCCGTGAAGCCCAAGATCTTGACGCCGCCGTGCGTGACGACGGCGTCCGCGACCGTCAGCGCGCAGTTGCCGCCCTGCTCGGCCGCAAGATCGACGATGATGCTCCCTGGCGCCAGGCACTCCACCACGTCCACGGGCACGAGCAGCGGCGCCTTGGCGCCGGGCACCAGGGCGGTCGTGATGATGACGTCCACCTCGCGCGCCTGCTGGCGGAAGAGGGCCATCTCCGCCGCGATGAACTCCGGGCTCATCAGCTTCGCGTAGCCGCCGCCGCCGTCCCCGCTCTCCTCCAGCGCCACCTCCAAGAACTTCGCGCCCAAGCTCTCCACCTGCTCACGCGCGGCGGCGCGGGTGTCGAAGGCGCGGACCTCTGCGCCGAGCGCGCGCGCGGCGGAGATGGCCGCGAGGCCGGCGACGCCCGCCCCGATGACGAGCACCTTCGCCGGAGGTGACGACCCGGCGGCCGTGATCTGTGGGCCGAAGCAGCCCTGGAACTGGGCGGCCGCCTCGAGCACGGCCCGGTACCCGGCGAGGTTGGCCATCGAGCTGAGCACATCCATCTTCTGAGCGCGGGTCACCCGAGGGATACGCTCGAGCGCGAGCGCCGTCACGCCGCGCGTGCGCAGCTCCTCCAGCAGCTCGGGGCGCCGCTCTGGCTGCAGCAGCGCGATGAGGAGCGCGTCCGGCTGCAGCGCGCCGACCTCCTCTGAGGTGGGGGGCCGCACCTTGAGCACGATCGGCGCGGACAGGACGCGCGCGGTGTCGGGCGTGACCTGCGCGCCGGCCGCCTGGTAGGCCTCATCGGCGTAGCCCGCGGCGAGCCCTAGGCCCGCCTCGACCACGACCTCGAAGCCCGAGGCGATGAGCTTCTGAACGGACTCTGGGGTGACGGCGGCGCGGCGCTCGAGGGGCGCCGTCTCTCGGGGGACACCAATCCACATGGCGGGCGCAGCATAGGGGAAGAGCCGCAAGAATGTCTGAATTGAGCCGCGTCAGGGGCGCTGGCGCGTTGCGTCGAGGAGGAGCCTCCGCGCGAAGGGGACGCAGAGGACGTGGTCCCCGAGATCGAGCAAGAGGTGCCGCGCGACGTGGGGCACGGTGCCGACGGTCCAGAGCGCGTGGACCCGGGCGCGGTGGATGGTGGAGGTGCGCCAGGCGACGCCGAGCGTGCGCCGCGTCAGCACGAGCCGATCGGCGTCGAGCAGCTCGCTGCGGTCCGTCAGCACGCTCAGACCGAGGAGCAGGAGGGCGCCGCAGAAGCCGAGCGGGAGGACGGCGCTCAGCGGGAGGTGCGGCTCACCTCGGAGGACGTGCAGCAGGTAGAGGCGCCCCATGAGCAGGCTGGTCAGCGCCCCACCGAGCAAGAGGAGCCCGCCCGTGGCACGCTGGTGGGGAGACCGCTCCGCCACGAACCGCTCCCCCGTCGGGGCGGGCACCCCGGCCGGCCGAAGCCAGCGCTCAGGTTCCTCCGGGAGGCCCCAGCCGGCGCGCACCGGTAGCGCCAGGCGCTCGTGGAGGGCGCGCAGATCGCAGAGCACGGCGCCGGCGTTCGAGTCGGCGAGGACGAGCACCTCCTGGCCGCCCGCGAAGAGCAGGTGGACGCGGTAGCGCTCGGGGCCCTCGTGGTCGAGCGCCTCCGCGCCGCGCAGGACCCAAGCGCGCGCCCGCTCCAGGGGGTAGCGCTGACGGCCTGCGCGCAGGTGCCCCGTCGAGAGGTCGAGCTCCACGCGATCGGGAGGGCCCCACCAGCGTCGCGTGAGGGCGGTGGCCACGCCGAGCAGCGTCAGCGCCGTCGCGAGTCGTGGGAGGGTCCACGGGCCTGGGGCGAGCAGCGGGAGCAGCGCGGCGCACCCGAAGAGGAGCGCAGAGAAGGCGCTGGCGGGGGCGCGCCGCGCCGCCTCGAGCGTGACGCTGTCCTGGGTGTGGTGCGAGATCCGCATCGCGGCTCCCGAGAGCATAGCCAAGCGGCGAGGCGTTCCACAGCACGACGGTGGGGGGCCTCGCCGCTCGCCTCGGCAGAATTGTTGCGGGATCCAGCGTAGCATGCCATGGCGGCGGCATGCGGACCGCGCCCACGGTGCTGCTGATCGCCGCGACCCTCAGCGCCTGCTCGCGGGGGGCCGAGCCCGCTGGCGCCGCCGCGGCCCCTGGAGCCTCTGTGCAGGGCGCGCCTGGCGCAGCGCCGCCGGCGGACGCCTCCGCGAGCGCGTCGCAGCAGGGCAGCGCTCCCCTCGTGGTGCCTGCCGTCGACCTCGACGGCGTCGAGCACCCGGTGAGCGCCACGCTCATCAAGCCCGGCGCCGCGCGCGTGTACGCCAGCAGCTTTCGGACTTACGTCTACGAGCGGCCAGCGCCCTCCTCCGCGAAGCTGGGCTACTTGCGGCTCGGATCCTCCGCGCCCGTACGAGGCGCGGAGGCGGGGAGGGAGGGCTGTCCGGGAGGGTGGCAGCCGATCGAGCCGATCGGGTTCGTGTGCCTCGGTAAGGAGGCCACCCTCGACGGCTCGAGCCCGCTCGTCGCGGCGATGGAGAAGCGCCTGCCAGAGCTCAGCCGGCGCTTGCCCTACATTTACGGCATCGTGCGGCGGCCGGGCCCGGTGTACGGCAAGCTCCCGAGCCCGGAGGAGCTCCGAGCGGCCGAGGGGGATCTCGAGGCGCGCATGTCCGAGTGGCTCCAGGCGCCCGGCGAGGTGGGCGCCAGCTACGCGCAGCACGTCTGGCTCGGCGGACCTGGGACGCCGCCCGATCCCGCGGAGGCCTGGCGAGCGCGCCGCACGGAGGGCGTCCCTCGGTTCTTGCAAGGGGGTCAGCCGTCACCGAGCCTCACCGGGCGGCCGAGGGAGCTCGACGGCGCGGTGCTGGGGCGCATGAAGCCGAAGCTCGGCTACAGCCTGCTCGAGACCTTCCTCTACGAGGGGCGCCGCTACGGCCTGACGACCGAGCTGGGCATCGTCCCGACCGATCGGCTCCGCCCGATCCAGGGGTCGGAGTTTCACGGTTTTCGCATCGGCAAGGACATCGAGTTCCCGTTCGCCATCGTCCGGCGTGAGGGCGCTCGCTACTGGCAACTCAAGGGCAGAGCGCTCGAGGAGGGGCCCACGGCGCCCTACCGCGGCGCGGTGCAGCTCACGGGAAGACAGCAATTTTTCAGGGGTCGGCTACACTACGAGGTCGCGGCCGGGGGCTGGCTCAGCGACCGAGACGCCTCTCGCCTCGATCCGATCCGCCGGATGCCGAAGTGGGGCACGCAGGGGGAGCGCTGGATCGACATCAACATCACCAAGCAGACCTTGATGCTCGTGGAGGGCACCGAGCCGGTGTACGCCACGCTGATCTCCACCGGGGAGGCCGGGCTCGAGGACCCCTCGCGCTCCACCGCCACCAAGCGCGGCATCTTTCGCATCCACACCAAGCACCTCACCGCCACCATGGACTCCGACGAGGTCGGCGAGGAGTTCGAGCTGCGCGACGTGCCCTACGTGCAGTACTTCGACAAGGAGGGCTACGCCCTGCACGGCGCCTACTGGCACGATCGCTTCGGCGTGCCCAAGAGCCACGGCTGCATCAACCTGGCCCCCGAGGACGCGCGCCGCGTCTTTCACTGGACCTCCCCCGCGGTGCCGGTGGGCTGGCACGGCGCCATGGTCCACCTGAAGGGGACGATCCTGTTCGTGCACCCCTGAGCGCGGGGGTGCGGGGCTAGCTCAGCCGCCGCGAGGGCGCCGGTGCGGTAGGGCGCGCTGCCGCTCGGAGCCTGGGAGCGCCGCGACCGGCTCCTGGTCGTCCTGCTCGAGCCGCGAAGGGTCGAGCTTGAAGCCACGGACGCTGCGCTCGAGCTCGAGCGCGAGCTCTTGGAGGTGGTCTCCCCGCTCGACCGCGTTCTCACTCGAGGCGAGCACCTCGGTGGCGATGCGCTGGACCGCGTCCATGTTCCTGGCAATCTCGTCGGAGGCGATGGCTTGCTCCTGGACGGCCGAGGCGGTGTCGTCGATGACGCTGATGAGCGTCTTGAGGTCCGCGAGGGTCGCCTCCACGAGGTGCGTCCCCTCTTCGACCTCCTGCGTCCCCGCCTGCATCACCACGACGGCCTCGCCGGTCTGATCTCGGAGGGTGGCGATGAGATCCTCGATGTCCTTGGCGCTCTGCCCGACGCGCTTGGCGAGGGAGCTGACCTCATCGGCGACGACCGCAAAGCCCCGGCCGTGCTCTCCGGCGTGGGCCGCCTCGATGGCCGCGTTGAGCGCCAGCATGCTGGTCTGCTCGCTGATCTGTCGGATGACCTCGACGATGTTGCCGATGCGCTTGCCGCTCTCACCGAGCGTGCTGATGCGCCGGGCGGCGTCCTCCACCGTCTTGCGGATCCTCGAGAGCCGCGCGATCGCCCTGCTGACGGCCTCCCCGCTGGCCTTGGCCGTCCGGGTGGCCTCCGCGGCGTTCTCGGCGACCTGCTGGATGCTGCTCGACAGCTCGGTGACGGCCGCGGTGGAGCCGCTGATCTTGCCGGCCTGCTCCCGAGAGCCGTCGTTCATCTGCTTGGCGACGGCGCTGATCTCGCCGCTGCTCGCGTTGACCTGGAAGGCGGTGCGCTGCACGCCCAAGGCCAGCCCATGGATGGTGGCGAAGACGCGGTTGAGGTTCTCCGCCAGCAGCCCCAGCTCGTCGTGCGTCGCCACGTCGAGGCGCTGGGTGAGATCCGCTTGGCCCTCGGAGAGCGCGCGCGTGGCGGAGATGTAGCGCGCCAGCGGGCGCGTGATCTGCCCGGAGAGCAGGTAGCCCACCCCGATGGCGAGCGCGAGGGCGACGACGAAGCTCCCGCCGAGGTAGAGGTAGGCTTGACGCAGCTCCGCGAGGTCGTCCGTGCGCTCTTTCATCAGGTAGAGCACCCCCACCTCATTGGTGGCGGGATCGGCCGCGCGCTCGTAGCCCACGAGCGGGGCCTCGTGGAAATCATAGGTGCGGCCATTGAGCTCCAGCACGGTCAAGCTCTGCGAGCCCTCCCGGATCTGGCGCGGCTCCGCGATGGCCTTGATGAGGGCGTCCTGATCTTCCCGCGGGAGGACGCTGGCGATGACCCGGTCCTCCTTCACCAGGCTGAACCGGTGCTGCTGCGACGCCACCGCGGACCCCGAGGCGTTGGCGATGTCCCAGAACTGGTTGACGAGCGCTCGCGCGAGCATCACGGCCCCAACGATGCGGCCGTCGGCGGCGCGGATGGGGGCGCCCGAGACGCGGTAGGCCTTGCGCGCGATGACCGCGATCTTGGAGCGGACGGTCTTGCCCTCCCGCAGGTCTTGGAAGAGCCGGCTGACGCGCCACTGATCTTCGGTGACGGGGGTGAGGCCGTTGGCCTTGAGCGTGGCGCCGGCCTCGTCCGAGACGGTGAGGTAGTCCGGCGTGATGCTGCCCTGCAGCGGCTCCACCAGGCGCCGCATCACCAGCGCCGCTTGCTCGAAGTCGTCGGCCTCCATCGCCGTGACCAGGCCGGGATCCGCGGCGAGGAGCCGGGCGACGGCGTACTCTGGGCTCCCGCCGGTATCGAGCTGGGTCACGTAGCGCTGGAAGGGAGCCGCCAAGTAGCGCCCCTGGTGGCGTGCCTCCCGCACGGCGTTGATGGAGGCGTAGGCGCCGAGCGCCAAGACCACGAGCGACACGATGGCGATCGTGCCCATGATTTTGCCTCGGACGCTGAGTGACGGCATGGCGCGCGCCGCCGACCCTAGCACAAGGCCCTAGGCCGTGACCCGGAGCTCCGCGGCGCGTAGGGGCCAGGTGGCGTGCGTGAGCGCCCTGCCGACCTGGGCCAGGGCGGGCCGGAGCTCCGTCGTGGTGGGGCGGTCGCGCGGATCACGCCGGAGGCAGGCGGCGAGCACGATGGCGAGCTCCTGGTAGTCTGGCACGAGGGCGAGCTGCCGGAGGCGCGCAGGCCAGCCGTCGTGGGACAAGTGCGCGGACATCAAGCTGGTCTCGTCCTCTCCTTGGAAGAGGGAGTCCGCCGTGAGCAGCTCGAAGGCCATACAGGCGAAGGCGTAGAGGTCGGCCGCCATGGGCTCGGGGTGGCAGCCGTCCGGGACGACGCCGAGGATCTCTGGGGCGCAGTACTCGAGCGTTCCACAGCCCGGGCGGAGCTGGCGCCCGGAGAGGCCGAAATCCACGAGCACGGGCGTCTGGTTGTCCCGCAGGATGACGTTGCTCGGCTTGATGTCCAGGTGCCCGACCGCGGCGCCGTGCATGGCCTCGAGCCCCTGGAGGACACCGTCGAGGAGCGCGAAGGCGCGCGCGACGTCCAGGGCGCGGCTGCGGATGAGCCGCTCCAAGCTGAGCCCCTTGATGAGCTCCATCACGAGGATGGGCTTGGGGCGCGCCGCTAGATCGAAGGTGACGAACTTGGCGAGGTTGGGGTGCGCCGGCAGCGAGAGCAGTGCGCCGGCCTCTTCCTTGAAGAGCTGGAGAAATTCCTGCTCCGAGAGCGAGCGCGCGGTCGTAGGATCGTACTCGGGGACCTTGAGCGCGAAGCTCTCCGCGCGCGCCTCGTTGCGCTCCTCGTTACGTCGCGCCAGGAACACCGAGCTGGTGCCGCCGCTGCCCAGCGCCCGCACGACGTAGAACGCGCCCAGCGTCCGTCGCGGGAGGAGCCAATCCGGGAGCGTGGTCCGGCGCTTCTCGAGCGGGATGGCGAAGACGTCGCTGTTGCACTCCACGGGGAGCCGCTCGATGCGCGAGATGACGCGTCGGATGGCGTCCGCGAGGGGCTCGGGCAAGTCCGCGACGATTTCCCCGATCGCCATGCTCATCTGTAGGGGGTTGCCGGGCACGCCCGCGGTCACGGCGCGCTCGACCAGCGCCGGCAGGGGCGCGACCTCCGTGACCACGGCGATGGCGCTGCCGGCGTCGTCCTCGATGACGCGCCGGCTCGCGCGCTGCATCAAGTGCCGGAGGTCTTGGGTGGAGCTCAGCAGCTCCACGAGCGGCTCCCCGCCGCTGGTCTCCACCAGCTCCGTCAGGCCGCGCGCGCTGGCGATGGCCTCCAAGGTGCGGCCGAGGCGCAGCACCACTTGCCGCAGCGCCTCCCCGCGGTAGGAGCCGCCGCTGGCGATGCCCCGGCTGAGCGCGACGAAGCGCGCGGCCGTCGAGGACTCGTCATCCGGCTGAAACAGGCCGAGCGAGCCGACGTCCAGATCCGCGATGGAGTCCATGGCGTCGCGCGGGGCGGCGACGTTGAGGAACTTGGCGTAGGCGGTCAGCGCCTCGCTGATGTCCGGGTTCGTGCTGGCCTCGGCGACGGCCTCGCAGCTGCTGCGGTCGCTGACGTGACGCAGGAGCAGCAAGAACAGCTCGCTCGGCTCCGCGACGCCTTCCCGCACGGCGGCGTCGAAGGTGCGCGCCAGGGAGGCATAGAGGATGCGCATGGTCGAGGGGGCGACCCCGGCCGCGCACTTCTCCAAGAGGACACGGAGCGCGTACCGGACGCGCTCCTTCACGCGCTGACCCGTCTCTTCCCCGTCGCTGCGCTGCGCCGTCTCGGCGTCGATGAGGTGCAAGAGGCAGCGGAGCCGTCGGTGCTCGAGCAGGAGCTCGCCCGAGCTGGGCTCGTCCGAGGGCCGCTCCGTGCCGAGCAGCCAGCCGCCGAGGCGATCGTACACGCGCTCCAGCTCGGGGAGGGGGGCCTCCACCTCTCCGGGCTTGCGCGCGAGCAGGAGCATGTCCCAGAGGCGCGTGCGCTCGAGCACGTTGGCGTCGAGCTCGTCGAGGACGCCGAGGAGCTCGGGCAGGACGGGATCGCCCAGGCGCCCGAACACCTCCATCCGGTGGAGCGCGCGCTCGGCGGCCGCCACCGCCTGGACGGCGACCTCGTGGGCGGCGCGCGCGCCCTGAGCCTCGTAGGCGGTGAGGGCCCGGCGCGCCAGATCGGACAGGCTGTCCTCCTCGGAGCGCTCCCGATCCAGGCTGCGGAGCGCGCGCTCCGTCATGACGCGCTGGGCCTCGGTCTCGCTGGAGAGCCGGTGCGAGAGCACGGCGCGCAGCGTCGCGGCGGCGCGCATCCCGAAGGCGGGGCTGGCGACGTCGCGCAGCAGCGTGGCGGTGGCCTCCGCGACGTCCGCCCGGCGAGTGTCCGCGAGCTCGTCGAGCAGCGCCTCCGCGGTGTCGGGCTCAGACTCGATGACGCGGGGGAGCCCCCAGACCATGGTGGCGGCCATCCCCGGGTCACGGACCAGGATGTCCGAGACGAGCAGCGCGCGGCACTGCGGGAGCGAGTCGTGCGGGGTGATGGCGCACTGCGCGACGAAGGAGACCGCGGCGCGTCGCCACTCCGTCGGTGACAAGGAGGGATCGAGGGACTGATCCAGCTGATCGGCCAGGCGTGGATCCACCGTGGACAGGAGCCCCCGCGCGACGGCCGCGTGCCGCCACACGAGCGGCTCCCGGTCCGCCAGGAGCTGGAGGAAGGGCTCACGCACGACGCCCTCGGAGAGCAGATCTCGCGTCTGCGGGTCGCCCTGCTGGGTCCTCATGACGGCCTCCCGCGCCGCGTGCTCGAGCAGCTTGGCCGCAAGGCGCCGCGCGGGGAGCGAGCCGCTCGCCGCACGGACGACCCAGCGCTCGAGCAGCTCCCTCCGGGAGAGCAGCGTCAAGGCCAGCGCGTCCACGTTGACGGCGGTGCCGATGGGGAGGTCGAAGACTAGGCTGACCCGAGCGCGGAGGGTGGTGGTGTCGAGCGCCCGCGCCGAGCCCAGGGCCATGCGCGTCGCCACGGCCGCGAAGGTGGTGGCGGTGCCCTCGTAGAGCCGGGTGAAGACGCGGCGCGCGAGCTCCCGCCGGAGGCGCCCCTGCGGGAGCGCCGCCATCAGCTCGTAGAGCGCGACCGCCGCGGGCCCGGGCGCGATGAAGCCGAGATCGTCGGCGAGGCCCGTGGCGAGGGCGGCCTCCACGGCGCGCGAGACGTCCGCGACGTCGAGCGCGTCGAGCGGCGGCGGTCCCGTGACGCGCACCGCGTGGCCGAGCGCCGCGATGGTCTGACGCCAGCTGGCGAGGCGCTCCTGCGGCTCGGTCTGCCGCGGGAGCAGGACGAGCGCTTCGATGGGGTTGATCCGGGGACGCATCGCGGAAACGCCCGTAGTCTAACACTTTTCTTGGGGGCTTGGCTGCCTCGACCGCGGCGCGGGCCGCTGGGGCGGCGCCCGAGCCCAGTTTTTTACGGGAAACCGCGCGCTGGCGCGGCGGCGCGCGCCGGCGCGGAGGCGCCCCTAGCGTCGAGGTCCCGAGGGTGGGACACCATGAGACATGGAGAGACCCGTGAACGAGCCGGTCCTCGGCTACGCCCCTGGCTCCACCGAGCGCGCAGCCTTGACGGCGGAGCTGGCGCGCCAGAGCCAGGAGCGCTACCTGGCGCCGCTGCATCTTGGAGGGGAGCGGGTGCTGACGCGCCACCGCCGTCCGGTGATGGCGCCGCACCGACACACCCTGCAGCTCGCCGAGTGCGCGGTCGCCGAGGCGCCCGAGGTCGAGCGCGCCATCGCCGCAGCGCGCAGCGCGCACCCGGACTGGGCTGCGCTGTCTCAGCAGGCCCGCTCCGCGGTGTTCTTGCGCGCCGCCGAGCTGCTCGCTGGGCCGTGGCGTCAGCGGCTGAACGCGGCGACGATCCTCAACCAGAGCAAGACGGCGCATCAAGCGGAGATCGACGCTGCCTGTGAGCTCATCGATTTTTTCCGCTTCAACGCCTACTACGCCGAGCTCATCGCCCGAGAGCAACCGAGCGACGCGCCAGGGGTGCGTAACCAGCTCGAGCTGCGGCCCCTGGAGGGCTTCGTCTACGCCGTCACGCCCTTCAACTTCACCGCGATCGCCGGCAACCTACCGACGGCGCCGGCCTTGATGGGCAACACCGTGCTCTGGAAGCCCTCGCCCCTGGCGGCGCTCTCCGCGCAGCACGTGATGGAGCTGCTGCACGAGGCCGGGCTCCCTCCGGGCGTCATCAATTGCGTCGACGGCGACGCGGAGCTCGTCAGCCGCGTCGCCTTGGACCAGCCGGATTTCGCGGGCCTACATTTCACGGGCTCGACGGCCGTCTTTCAGCGGCTCTGGCAGGCCGCCGCCGAGCGCTTGCCGCGCTATCGCGCCTACCCGCGCCTCGTGGGAGAGACGGGCGGCAAGGACTTCCTCTTCGTCCACCCGAGCGCGGAGCTGCAGGCGGTGGTCGTGGCCGCGGTGCGGGGCGCCTTCGAGTATCAGGGACAGAAGTGCTCGGCGGCCTCACGCCTGTACGCCCCGCGTAGCCTGTGGCCGGAGCTCGCGGAGCGCCTGGTGGCGGTCGTGGAGCAGCTCACGCTGGGCGACCCCGCCGACTACTCGAACTTCATGGGCGCCGTCATCTCGAGGGGCGCCTACGAGCGGCTCCGCCGGGCTCAGCGGCTCGCGCGCGTGGAGGCCGAGCTCCTCGTCGGGGGCGGCGGGGACGATCGTGAGGGCTACTTCATCGAGCCCACGGTGGTCCGAGTCGGCTCGCCGGATCACGCCCTGATGACCGAGGAGCTCTTCGGCCCGCTCTTGAGCGTCTGGGTGTACGAAGACGCCCGGCTCGACGAGGCGCTGAGCGCGTGCGAGTCCCACCCCTATGCGCTGACGGGCGCCGTCTTCGCGCGAGATCGCCGCCACCTCGAGGCCCTGAGCCAGCGCCTCCGGTTCGCCGCCGGCAATCTCTACCTCAATGACAAGCCGACCGGCGCGGTGGTCGGGCAGCAGCCCTTCGGCGGCGGGCGGCTCAGCGGCACGAACGACAAGGCCGGCTCACACTGGAACCTGATGCGCTGGGTCTCCCCGCGCGTCATCAAGGAGACCTTCGTGCCCCCGCTCGACCACCGCTATCCGTTCCTCGGCCCTGGCGCCTGAGCGTCAGGCTCAGTAGGCAGAGAACCCGCCATCGACCGCCAGGGTCTGGCCGGTGATGAAGCTGGCCGCGTCACTCGCGAGGAACAGCGCCGCCGGCGCGATCTCCTCCGGGCGGCCGATCCGGCCGAGCGCCGTCCGCTCGAGCACGCGCTGCACGAGCGCCTCGCTCGAGGTGATGGCCGCGGCGAGGCGGGTCTCCACCAGGCCCGGCGCGAGCGCGTTCACGCGGATCTTGCTGGGCCCCAGCTCGAAGGCGAGGGTCTGGGTCAGGCTGATGAGCGCCGCCTTGGTCATGCCATAGACGCCCTGGAGCGGCGCCGCCCGGAGCCCGGCGACGCTGCTGACGCTCACGATGCTGCCCGCGCCGTCCCGCGCGATGACGTGCTGCGCGAAGGCGCGCGACAGCTCCACCGCGCCGCGGAGGTTGACGTCGAAGGTCTTCTGGTAGGCGCCCGGGTCCACGCTGACGAGCGGCCCGAAGAAGGGGTTGGTGCCGGCGCAGTTGACCAGGACGTCGACCTGGCCGAAGCGCTCCACGGCTTGCGCGACGAGCCGATGGCACTGCTCCGTGTCCCCCACGTGGGCTCCGACGGCGAGCACCTCGGCGCCGCTCACGGCGAGCGCGTCGGCCACCTGCTGCACGGCGGCTTGCTGGCGTGAGCCCAGCACCAACCTCGCCCCGGCGGCCGCGAAGGAGCGCGCGATGGCCTCGCCGATGCCCCGGCTGGCCCCGCTCACGATCGCCACTTTGCCCGTTAGATCGATGGTCGTCACGGTCTGCCTTCTATCAGCGTCCGGCGCGTGCCGCACGCCGGGCGGAGGCCGCACCCTAATCGGGGATGACGCTGCGGGTGTCGACCTGGATCTCCCGGAGCAGCCACTCCCGCCCCGGACCACGCACGAAGGTGAAGCGCGCGTGCCGCTCGTCGCGCTCGAGCGCCGCCGTGCCGTGCCGGACGGCCAGCGAGTGCGCGACCGCCGAGACGCGGGCCAGGCGCTGCTCGGGCGTGAGCTCCACGGCGCCCACGCGCAGCTCGAGCCGGTAGCGCTCGAGGTCCTGCTGGGCCCGCAGGAGGGTCGGCGCGAGCTCCGCGCGCGAGAGCCGAGCCTGGCTGTACTCCGGCACGCTCACCCACACCTCGCGATCGAAGAGCCGGGGCAGCTCGCGCGCAAGGGCCTCCGCGCGGGGCTCGGAGACGGCCGTCGACGGCTCGAGCTCGACGAGCCGCTCGAGCCGCCGCAGCTGCTCGAGCAGCTGCTCCTGCTCGGAGCTCCGCGCGAGCAGCGCCCAGCCCGAGAGGGCGAGGCCGACGCCCACCGCCGTCAGCGAGAGCCAGCGGCGGCGCCCGCTCGATCCCGTGGACGTGGTCACGCGGCTCAGCTCCGTGCCAGGCTGACGCGCCAGTCCATGGGTAAGTCGAGGAAGCCCTCCAGGCACAGGAAATCGTACACGGAGTCGCAGAGCACCTGCGCCGTCTCGCTGAAAATGTGCGGATCCGTGAAGAACTTGATGGTGTCCTCGCGCAGCTCTTGGTCCCCAGCCGCGAGCTGGGCCGGGAGCTGGTCACCGCAGTAGCCGACCAGCAACCGCATGAACCCCTGCTCCCACTCCCGACGAAAGGCAGCGAAGCTCTCCGAGTGGATCTTGTACCCGACGCTGTTGGGCTGGGAGGCCGTCTGAGCGGCGCGAACGACGGCGCCGCTCAGCTCGCCGAGGTGGGGAGGCAGGTGAAGCGTGAGAAACCGCAGCAAGACGCTCGTGTAGATGTTCATGACGCGATTGAGCTCGGGAGACCGCCTCGACAAGAACGCGACCTGCAGATCTTTCTCCGTCTTCGACAGCAGCGCAGCCGTCGCGCGCTTGAGCTCGTCGTTGGCGTAGCTGAAGCCCTCGAGCTCCGCGTGCAGCCGGTTCTTGTAGCGCTGGAGCACGTAAAACACGCCTTGCTCCGGGAAGTGGATGGTCTTGTCCTTGTTGCCCTTGGTCTTCTCGTGGAGCTCGCTCTCGAAGAACAGCTTGGCCATCCTCCGGCCGACGCTCTTCAGGTTGGACGTGGCGAAGCCCGAGCTCTCCCCGGCCCCGAAGCAGCGCTCCAGCAGGCGCGAGAGGGTGCGGGTCTGCTCGGCTTGGAGCTCGGCGAGCTCGCGCCGCCGCGCCGGCTCCTCGGCCGCGCTGGCCTGCATCGCCTTGAGCTGCGCCACGACCTGCGCCGTGATGGCGTCGAGCTCCGCGTTCGTCTCGAGCTCCGCCTTGTAGTGGACGATCCTGGCTTGCACCTGCTCGTTGAGCAGCCCGAGCGCTTGGACCGTGAGCTGCTCCTTCAAGCCGGCGCTCAAGCTGCCCGAGGGCGTGGCGGGCGCAGGGGCTGGGCGAGGACTCGTGGGTTTTGGGGGTGGGGAGGGGGGCACGGCCTCCCAAGGATAGCTCGGGGTGGGCTCCGGGGCGCGCCCTGAAGTGCGAGCAGGGCATCCCCGGCCCCTGGTTGGCATGGTGACCTTTCGTGTAAGCTGCGGGCGGCTTGGCGGTTACGTACCCAGGAGAGCATGGTCTATGCGTTGGTTCGGTCGCATCGGGTTGGTCGGCGTGGCGCTCGTGGCGGCCCAGGGCTGCGGACTGGGGCCGAACGTCAGCTCGTCGTTGCCATTGACGCGGGTGGTCGTCTACCGCAACGGCGTGGGTTACTTCGAGCGAGCCGGGAAGGTCGACGAGCCCGAGGTCAAGTTCAAGATGCGGCAGCGGATGGTCGGGGACTTCCTCGCCACGCTCGCCATCGTGGAGCGCGGCGGCAGCAGCGTGCGCTCGGCCTCCTTCCCACTGCTGATCGACGATGAGCCGGTGGCGCCGTCGCCGCTGCTCGCGGAGCACGCGAGCCTGCTCAAGCCGCTCCAGCCCCCCCCGGAGCCGCCAAAGCTCGACGAGAACTCGCTGCGAGAGGTGACGCTCAGCCTGGATGGGCAGGAGCACGAGCTCGCCATTGGCTACGTCGCGGAGACCCCGGTGTGGCGCCCGTCCTACCGGCTCGTGGTCCGCTCGGACGGCGCGGCGGAGCTGCAGGCCTGGGGCATCGTCCAGAACCTCTCGGGGGAAGACTGGGAGGGCGTGCGGCTCGCGCTCGTGGCGGGAGCGCCGCTGGCCTTCGAGTCGCGGCTGGGAGATCCGGTGGTCCCCCCGCGGCCCGTGGTGACGGACTCCGGAGAGGTCATCGCGTCCATGCCCACCGGCATGACCAGCCTGGAGCAGCGCGAAGGGGGCGCCATCGACCGGGTCGGGGGGGCCTCGGCGGCGGACGCGGCGCCGGCGGAGGACGGTGCGGATCAGGATGAGCTCGCGGAAGCGGAGGCCATGGCGCCCGCCACCTCGACGGGGCGCGCGACGAAGCCGACGGACAAGCGCGCCCGGGGGGGGGGAGCGAGCGTGATGCCAGCCGCCCCGGCGCCAGCCCCCAAGCGCGCGGCCATCAGCGTGCAGCAGGCGGACGGGCCCAGCGCCCCGCGGCGCATGAGCGCGCTGGCGGCGGTGGCGGTCGACACGGGGTCCACGCGCTACGAGCTGCCCACCCCGGTGACCGTCCCGGACGAGAGCGCCACCATGGTGCTGCTGACGAGCCAGCAGGTGCCGGGCAAGCTCGTGTTCCTGTTCGCCCCGGACGGCGGGGTCCCGGACTCGGCGAGCCATCCGTTCCGCGTCGCACGCTTCAGCAACGCCACCAAGGGCCTGCTCGAGCGCGGGCCCATCGCGGTGTTCGAGAAGGGGTCGTTCCTCGGTCAGGGCTTGATGGAGCCCGTGCCGAAGGGCGCGAAGGCGACCATCCCGTTCGCGCTCGAGCGCAGCTTGGGGGTGCAGAGCACGCGGCAGTACGAGGAGGCGGGGGCGCGGCTGGCGCGCCTCGAGGCCGGGACCATCACCATCGAGCGGGACAGCGTCTCCAAGACGCGCTACACGGTCGCCAACGGGGGAGAGCAGCCCGCCCAGGTGCTCGTGCGTCACGCCCGCTCCTCGGGCGCGCGGCTCTACAAGCCCGCCCCTGGCACGGAGGACGACGTCGCGACGGGCTTCGCCCTCGTCCCAGTGGACGTGCGGCCCGGAGGCAAGACGGAGCTCACCGTGGACGAGCGCTCCTCATCGAGCCGCGTGGTCGACTGGACCTCCACGCTCGCGGACGAAGCCGTGCGGGGCTACCTCGCGGACCCGCGCGCCAACCGCGCCCTGGTGAAGGGGCTCGAGGAGGCCTGGCAGCTCCGCGCCGGGCTCGTCAAGGCGATGGATGAGGCGAGCGCGCTCGGGGAGGAGCAGCGTGAGCTCGAGCGGATGACCCGGGAGACGCGGCTGTCGCTCCAAGCCATCGAGAAGAACACGCAGGCGGCGGACCTGCGCGCCAAGCTCACGCGGCGCCTGGCCGAGGGCACGGCGCGGCTCGAGCAGATCACCAAGCGGATGGTGGAGCTGAACATGGCCATCAGCGAGCAACAGGTCCGCTTCCGGGACGCCGTGCGGGACCTCAAGCTGACCGAGCCCTTGCCGCCCAGAGACTGAGGGCTGCCCGGCCCCCGTTGACAGGCAGCGCTCGGAGCCCCATGGCTGATGAGCTCATGGTCACGAAGCGCGCTCAGCCAGCCCCGGGTGCCTCTTGCGGGCCCCGCTCGGCGCCTGGGGCGCTCTCCTCCGGGGGGGCGCCACGCCGCCGGGCCGGGCGAATTGTTGTCTGGTGGGGAGCCCGCCAAGTAAGAGTCTAGCTCACGGAGCCCAGCATGGACGAAGCCACCCGTCACCGCATCGAGGACCTGCTGTCGAAGAACCACGTCGTGCTCTTCATGAAGGGGAGCCGCATGTTCCCTCAGTGTGGGTTTTCGGCGCAGCTCGTGGACTTGCTCAAGCGTCGAGGGGTCTCGTTCAAGGACGTGAACGTGCTCCTGGACGACGAGCTGCGCCAAGGCATCAAGGAGCACGCGAGCTGGCCCACCATCCCGCAGCTCTACATCGCTGGGCAATTCGTGGGTGGCTGTGACATCGTCGTCGAGCTGGACGCCAACGGTGAGCTCGAGGAGCTCCTGAAGCCGAAGCCCTGAGCGAGGCCTGCGGCGTGACCCAGGGGTCACGCCGGGCGTCGGACCGCGTCGAGGAGGAGGGAGACCATGGCTACTAGAAAAAAGGCGCGCGTCGCCACCCCGAAGAAGCCGAGCCCAGCGCGCCGTGCGCCCACGCCGCGCGGCGTGGAGCGCGAGGTGAAGAGCTCGCCCCCGAAGGCGCGCCCGGCAGCGCGCGTGGAGCCGCCCAGCGCCGAGCCCATGGCCTACGTGCGCCGGCTCATCCGCGACGTCCCGGACTTCCCGCACGCCGGCATCCTCTTCCGCGACATCACGCCGCTCTTGGCGGATCCGCGTGGCTTTCACATGGTGCTCAACGGCTTCGCCGAGCGCTTCATCGGCGAGCCCATCGACGCCATCGTCGGCGTGGAGTCGCGCGGCTTCATCTTCGGGGGCGCGCTCGCGGCGCGGCTCAACACCAGCTTCGTCCCCGTACGGCGCCCAGGAAAGCTGCCCTTCCGGACGGACAAGGTCAGCTACTCCCTCGAGTACGGAGAGAACGAGCTCGAGATGCACCGGGACGGCCTGCGGGAGGGAGCGAGCGTGCTCATCGTGGACGACCTGCTCGCGACGGGAGGGACGGCGGCGGCAGCGGGGGAGCTGGTGCGGCGCCAGGGCGCCTACGTCCACGCCTACGCCTTCGTCCTGGAATTGGAGTCCCTCGGCGGCCGCAACGCGCTGGCGCCGGCGCCGGTGCTGTCGCTCATCCGCTACCCCTGAGCCGGGCGCCGCTTGTGAACGCGGGGGGACTCGCGTAAAATGACCTCCTCGCGCCAATGGGTTGGTGCCGGCAGCGGAGGCGGAGATGCGTTGGACGTACGCAGCGGTCGTGGTGATGGGGCTGGGCGTCACGGGCTTGGCGGCGTGTACGACGTCGTCGGACGCGGAGGGCTATGGTGTCGGCGGCAGCGGCGGCAGCGGCGGCAGCGGCGGCAGCGGCGGCGTGCAGGGCGCCGGCGTCGGTGAGCCGTGCGGCGGGACGCTCCACTGCCGGACGGGGCTGCGGTGCGACGGCGACCGGTGCGCCTTCATCGGCAAGGCGAGTGACGGCGATCCATGCCTCGCGTCGGGGGAGTGCGGAGCGGGGCTGCAGTGTGTGCCGACGGAGGCGGGGGGCCGCTGCGCTGCTGAGGGGGCGAGCGGGGAGGGCGAGGCCTGCGCCGGCGATGGGGACTGTGAGCGCGGGCTTCGCTGCGGCCTTCAGGGCTTGGGGGCGGCCTGCGTTCCGGAGGGGGGCGCCGACGTCGGGCAGCCCTGCGCGTCGAGCGGTGACTGCTTCGCTGGGCTGCTTTGCGCGCCCGGGGTGAGCGGTGAGGCCAGCTGCGCGCCTGCGGCGCTCGGGGTGCCGCCCTTTGGGATGCCCACCTTTGCTGGCGTGACCTGTGATCCGGTGAGCACGACGTCGGTCCGAGCCTACTTCGAGGTGCCGGGTGCCCCCGGCGGGCAGCCAGGGGACTTCTTTCGGTTACCGTTCCCCAGCGATCTGCGGCTCAAGGAGGGCAAGCCCGATCTGACGGAGTTTCCTACGCCCGGCGTGGCGGGCCTGGGCTTCGATCCGGTCCGGATCTACGCGGACGCCCTCGCACAGCGGTCGGGCTGGGACAGCTACGGCACGGTGCTCTTTCGGTTCTCCGGCGGGCTGGACTTCGACAGCTTCCGGCAGGAGGGAGCGGTCGGGTGGGTGGACGCCACCGTGGGGACGCCAGAGTACGGGCGGAGCCCGGGGCTCTCCTGGTTCGCGGCGGGGGGGCGAGGCAAGTACGTCTGCGACAACTGGTTCGCGCTGCGGCGCCCGGAGGGCCGCCCCATGCTGCCAGGCCACACCTACGCGGTCTGGCTCGCGCGCCCCGGCCGCGCCTACGGAGGCGGCGCCATCGAGCGGAGCCCGCACCTGGACGCCGTCCTCGCCGACGCCGCTCCCTCGGAGCCCAAGCTCGCCGCCGCGCACCGCGCCTTCGCGCCGCTCCGGGGCGTGCTGGCCGCCAACGGCGTGGACCCTGCCACGCTCCTGACGGCCACGGTCTTCACCGTCGGCCCGATCACGCAGCCCATGGAGCAGCTCGCGGCGGCGGTAGACGCCGCGCCGCTGCCCACGGCGCGCGGGTGGGTGAAGTGCGCCGCCGGCGTGAGCTCACCCTGTCCCGCCGCGGAGGGAGAGCGCGCCTGTGGGGAAGGCAGCGCCGACTACGACGAGTACCAGGCGCTCGTCACGCTGCCCATCTTCCAGGAGGGCGAGGCGCCCTACTCGACGAGCCCCGCGGGGCGCATCCGGACCACGGCGCCCGTTCGTGAGGAGGAGGTGTGCCTGGCGCTCACCGTGCCCAAGAGCACCATGCCCGCTTCGGGGTGGCCGCTGGTGGTGTACGCCCACGGCACGGGGGGGAACTACCGTAGCCACGTCACGGAGTCTGTCGCTGGCGCCTTGGCCACCGCCAGCACGCCAGGAGGGACGGTGGCCATGGCGGTGCTGGGCATCGACCAGGTCCAGCACGGGCCTCGGCGGGGCGCGTCCACGCGGTCGCCCAATGAGCTGTTCTTCAATTTCGCCAACCCGGACGCGGCGCTCGGTAACCCGCTGCAAGGCGCCGCGGATCAGCTCGCGCTCGCGCGCTTCGCGGCGAGCCTGGATCTGACCGCCGCGGAGTCCGGTGGCGCCCCGATCAAGATCGACGGCGGCCGGCTGATGTTCTACGGCCACTCCCAAGGGAGCACGGAAGGCAGCCTGGCCCTCGGCGTGACCGGGCGCTACACCGCCGCGGTGCTCAGCGGGAATGGCGCCGGCCTGCTGCACTCCTTGCTCACGAAGACCCGGCCCGTGAACATCGCCGCTGGGCTGCCGGTGGCGCTGCAGGACTACGACGCCAAGCTCGAGCTGTACGGGGGGGCGTTTCACCCGGCGCTCAGCCTCATGCAGCAGTGGATCGGCCCCGCGGATCCCATCAACTTCGCGCGAGCCATCGCCGCCTCGCCGCCCGCTGGCGTCGCACCCAAGCACCTGCTGCAGACCTACGGCCTCGGAGACAGCTACAGCCCACCGCTCACGCTGCGCGCCTTCGCGCAGGCGGCCGGCGCCGTGCAGGTCACGCCCGTGATGACGGGCGGCGCCAGCCCGGACGAGCTGGAAGGCGTCCCGGTGCTGGGCCCGGTGGTGAGCGGCAACCTCACCACCTCTGGCGCTCCCGTCACGCTCGCCGTACGCCAATACGCGCCTCCGAGCGGGCGGGACGGCCACTTCGTCGCGACGGACGTGGAGGCGGCGCGGCTCGACGTCGCGCGGTTCTTGGGCATGGCCGCTGCAGGCCAGATCCCCGCGGCGGGCAGCGCAGACCCCTAGCGGCGCGCGGCGGGGAAGGTGAGCACGCTGGCGACGCTCGGCGCACCGAGCGCGAGCGCCACGAGCCGATCGAAGCCGAGCGCGTTGCCCCCCGAGGGAGGCAGCCCCTCGGCGAGGGCCTCGAGGAAGCGCTCGTCCAGAGGGTAGACGGGCTGGCCCGCGCGCTGGCGCGCGGCGTTCTCCTGGGCCCAGCGCGCGCGCTGCGCGGCGCCGTCCGTCAGCTCCCCGAAGCCATTGCAGAGCTCGACCCCCGCGACGTAGAGCTCGAAGCGCTCGGCGACGCTGGGGTCTGCGGGTGAGGGGCGCGCGAGCGCGGCCTGACTCAGGGGGTAGCCCGTGAGGAAGACGGGTAAGGGGTAGTCGGCCAGGGCAGGCTCCACGCTGCCCACCAAGAGCTCGAAGTAGCGACTGGGCTCGTCGCGCGCGAGCGCCACGGCGTCGTGGACGGCAGCATGGCGACGGAAGGCCTCGCGGACGCTCAGCCGCTCGAAGGGAGCCGCGAGCTCGACCGGTGGGCGGCCGGGCAGCTGCACCGTCGCCCGTCCGCTCAAGGCCTCGACGACCCCGCGCACGACGCACTCGGTGTCCGCCATCACCTCGTCCATCCCGGAGTAGCTGCGGTACCACTCGAGCAAGGTGAACTCTGGCTCGTGCCACGGGCCGAGCTCTTCCCGTCGCGCGCAGCGCGCGAGCTGAAAGATCCGCGGGAGCCCGCCGACGAGCAGCCGCTTCATGTGCAGCTCGGGGGAGGTGATGAGCCAGCCCCCTTCAGCGGGTAGAGGCTCGACGTTGCTGTCGAGGCTGGGGCGCGGCACGAGCCAGGGGGTCTCGACCTCGAGGAAGCCCTGCGCCTCGAAGTAGCGCCGCACGACGCTGCGCGCGCGCGCCCGCTGCTCGAGCCGTGGGCCGAGTCCACTCCACAGCGTGGCCGACTGCTCGCCCTCCCCGCGAGGCTCCGGGCAGCTCGCCGTCCAGCGGAGCCGAGCACGACGCAGACGGCGTCCATCCCACCACCCCTCGAACACGCAGAGCGCACCCGGCTGGAGCGCGACGGGCGCGCTGGGCTCGACGATGAGCTGGCGGAGGGCGTCTCCCAGGACGAGCTCGCCGGGCCCTCCGCCCAAGAGCCGACCGCCCACGCGGCGCTCACCCGCCGCCTCGCCCAGGTCGCTGGGAGCGTCGACCCCGTCCATGCGCGGCTCAGCCCAGCGCGAAGACGCGGGCTGCGAAGGCCGCGATCTGTGAGCCCATCCAGGGGCCCCCCAGCGCGAGCGCGAGCGCGACGACGAGCAGCCGCGGCAGGTGCGCGAGGGTCACGTCTTGAATTTGCGTGGCCGCTTGGGCGATGGCGACGAGCAAGCCGACGATGGCGGCGATCCCCACGACCGGCAGACAGACCGCGATCGAGAGCAGCAGCGCCTCTTGAGCTAGCGCCACCTGCTCAGCCAGCGAGATCACGGGGCGCTTCCGCCAGCGCCGGCGCTCGCCCCCGCGCTGCCCGCGGCCGCTTGCCCTGCCTGGCCCCCGCTGCTGCCCGCGTGCCCGGCGGCGCCCGACGCGCCGGCGGCACCCGACGCGCCGGCGGCACCCGATGCGCCGCTCTGTCCCGCTTGCCCTCCGCCGCTGCCGGCGAGCCCGCCCTGTCCCCCGCCGCTCTGCCCGCCCGTTCCTGCGCCGCCGCCGGTCCCGCCACCACCACCGCGGCGCGTGCAGGAGCCCGAGCCTCCGTTGGGAGGGCAGCAGCGGTCCGTGCTGGAGTCTCGGAGCTGCGACGCCGCGACGCAGATGAACTCACTGTCGCAGTCGTCATTGCCGCTGTTGAGGAGATCACACCGCTCGCCCTCGCCTTGCTTGCCGCAGCCCGAGGCGAGCAGCAGGAGGGCGCTGGAGACGAGCAGCAGGGGGCTGACGGCGGAGCGAAGGGCAGTGAGCATGGGGGCCGGCGCGTAGCTTGCCGCCCCTCGGCGTGGCTGTCTAGGCTCCAGGCCCTGTCCCGCGACGCTCTTTGGCCTCCACGGCGTCGGCGAACAAGCTGAGGTACTGGAAGGCGCTGGTCAGCGAGAAGATGAGCGACACGTAGACCAGCCAGCGTCCCACCTTGACGAGGTCCACCGATCCGAGGTCCACCACCCCGAGATCGAGCGAATAGGGGTAGCCGATGATGAGGCACAAGATCCCCACCATCTGCAGGGCCGTCTTGCTCTTGCCCCCGTCCCCTGCGGCGATCACCACCCCCTCGGAGCTCGCGATGGAGCGTAGCCCCGTGATCGAGATCTCTCGGGCGAGGAGCAAGGCGACCGCCCACTCGCTGATGCGCCCCATGGGGACCATGTAGACGAGGGTGGCCATCACCAGCAGCTTGTCCGCGAGAGGATCCAAGAATTTCCCGAGGACGCTGACGATGTTCATCCGTCGCGCGAGCCAGCCGTCCAGCAGGTCCGTGATGGCTGCGGCGGCGTACACGAGGGCCGCGTACACGCAGTCCTTCGGGGTGCCGCGACCGAGGAGCCAGATCACGACCGGGATGATGGCGATGCGCCCGAAGGTCAGCAGGTTCGGGAGATTGACGGCGTCTTGCCGGAGGGAGCTGCGCCTGGTACCCCGGCGGGGCTCGGGGCCGGGGTGCCCTGGAGGGGTGGGATCCGTGGGGGCAGCCATGCGGGACCGGCAGTCTAGCGTGCTCGAGGGGGAGGGGAAGCCAACCGGGGGCCGTGAGGCTCAGCCCAGGTCGAGCAGGAGGGTCCCTCGCCCGGAGAAGGCCACGAGCCCGTGGACGCCACCCGGAGCTTCGCCGTGTGGCAGCGGACGCGGCAGCAGCCGCCCCACCCAGGCGATGACGTCATCCGCCGCGACGGCGGTGTCGTCCGCCTCCTCGAGGGGCAGCGCGTGCAGCGTGGCGTGATGGGCGACGAGGACGACTCCGTCGCCCGCGAGCTGGACCATGGGCAAGGGGGCTCCCTGCTCGCGCGTCAGGCGGCCGACCTCATGCGTCAGGGTGCCCGAGAAGCCCACGAGCCGCTCCTCGCGGACGTAGAGCGTCTGCTGGTGCAGCTCCCAAGCGCTGAGCGTGTCCGCCCGCTCCACGCCCACGAGGCACTCCGCGTCGCCCTCCAGGAGCACGAGCGGTTGGCTCCCACCCAGCGGGCCGCCGAGGGCCTGGCCCCGCGCTTGGCGTTGGAGCTCGAGCGTGGCGAGGGGCCCCCGCGCACGGACGAGGCGGGCCGCGTAGCGCCGCACGGCGAGGCTAGGAGTGACCCGTACGAGCAGCCGCTGGGGGTCGAGCTGGCGCCATCGCTCACTGGGCCCGAGCGCCAAGGGCCGGCGCTCGAGCAGCGCGCTGAGCGCGGCCGGGGCCGCTCCGGCAGGCGGG
Source organism: Myxococcota bacterium (assembly GCA_963169915.1). Taxonomy (GTDB): domain Bacteria; phylum Myxococcota_A; class Polyangia; order Polyangiales; family Polyangiaceae; genus JADLEQ01. The sequence goes on along the minus strand of CAUJEM010000166.1, from coordinate 9,258 downwards.
ACCGTGGCGGCGACGTCGATCCACGGCCCCAGCGCGCGAGCCGTCGACTCGACGGGCGCCGCCGAAGCGCGCTCCCCAGGCGGCGCGGGATACAGCTCCGCGTGCGCCTGATCGATCTCCGCGAGCGTGTGGGCGGCGCTCTGTGGCGCCGCCAGACGCTCGGTCGGCGCGGCGGTGGCGGGCAGCTCAGCGGCCAGCCGCTCGATCGCTTGGGCGATGCGCTCGGCCATGGACGGCTGGCCGGCGCGCTCGAACGCGGTGAGCGCCTTGTTCAGCTCGCCGAGCCGCTCATACACGATGCCCAGGTACCCCCAGGCGCGGCGGTGGTCGGGCGCGCGCTCGACCGCGGCCTCGAGGGCGTCTCGGGCGAGCGGTGACTGCCCCGTCTTGAGGTAGCAGAGCGCCAAATTGATGCGCGGGGTGATCTCGTGCGGGAGGACGCGGAGGATGTCCTCGTAGATGTCGATGGCGCGCGGGTACATCCCGAGACGAAAGTAGACGACGCCGAGCAGCCCCTGCCCTTCGATGTCTCGGGGCTGCATCGCGAGCGCGCGCTCGAGCTCCTCCTTCGCCTCGTTGACGTAGTTGTCTTGGAGCAGCTCGCCACCGCGGAAGAGGTGGTAAAGAAATTCCTCGCCGTCGAAGCTCGTGTTGCCCTCGGTGTCCGGGGCGCGCCTGGGCGGCGGGAGCGACTCCGCGGGGCGCCGTGAGGGCGCCGGCGCCTCGTCCCCCGCGCGCGCCGTGGGCGAGGCTGGGGGAGGTGCCGTGAAGGGAGGGGAGGGGGCGCTCATGCCGGGCCGTAGAGCCTACTCGGGGATGGCCCCGCCGAGGAGGGCTCGCGTGGAGGCGACGCTCAGCCGCCGCACGCCTCGAGCGCCTCCAGCAGGGAGAAGCGGCCCTCGTGCAGCGCTCGCCCGACGATGGCGCCGGCGATGAGGCCGGTGGCGCTCAGCTCTCTCAGATGCTCCAGCGTCCCCACGCCGCCGCTGGCGATGACGGGGAGGGAGCTGCTCTCGGCGAGCCGGAGCGTCTCCCGGAGGTTGGGGCCGACCTCGGTGCCGTCCCGCTCCACGTCCGTGTAGAGGACCCCGGCGAGCGGGAGGTCCGCGTAGCGGGCGAGCAAGTGTACGGCGCTGACTCCCGAGGCGTCGAGCCAGCCGCGGGTGAGCACCTGACCCTCACGCGCATCGAGCGCGAGCACGATGCGCCCAGGGTAGCGCTCGGCCGCGGCGCCCACTAGCGCTGGGTCGTGGAGGGCTGCCGTGCCGAGCACCACGCGCTCGGCCCCTTGCGCCATGAGCGCGGCGACGGTCTCGAGCGAGCGCACCCCCCCGCCCACCTGGCCGCCAGGGCCGAAGGCCCGCAGCACCTCCGCCACGAGCCGATGCTGGCTCGGGCCGCCCGAGCGTGAGCCCTCGAGATCGACCAGGTGCAGCCGCCGGCTGAGCTGGCTCCACGAGCGTGCGAGCGCCACCGCGTCCGAGGCGTAGACCGTGACTCGGTCGAAGTCCCCCTGCATGAGGCGCACGGCTTGGCCGTTGAGCAGGTCGATCGCAGGGTAGAGCTCCACGTCCGCTGCCTTATCAAGAGGGCCGGCGTTCGCCTAGAGCCGCAGGAATTCCGCGAGCAGCGCCAAGCCGGCGCCCTGGCTCTTCTCCGGGTGAAACTGGGTGGCGAGCACGTGCTCGTGCGCCACCGCGGCGGTCACCCAGGCGTCGCCGTGGCGCGCCACCGCCTTGACGAGCGCGTGCTCGGCAGGCTCCGCGTGGTACGAGTGGACGAAGTAGAGCCACGCCCCCTCGCCGCCCGCGGCCTGCAGGCACCGGTGTCCGCCGTGGCGGAGCTCGAGCTGGTTCCACCCCACCTGGGGCACCTTGGCCTCGGGCTGTGCTCGAAGGTGCCGGACCGTTCCCCGAAACCACCCGAGGCCCGGGCTCCCCGGAGCCTCTTCGCTGGCCTCGAAGAGGAGCTGCAGTCCGAGGCAGATCCCCAGGTAGGGAGTCCCCGCCCGGAGGCGCTCGAGCAGCGCCTCGCCGAGCCCCTCGGTCAGGCGCGACGCGCCCACTCGAAACCCACCCTGGCCCGGGACGACCAGGCGCGGCGCCCGGGCGATGACGTCGGGATCGCTCGAGCGCCGGACCTCTCCCGGGAGCCCCGCCCGCTGCGCGGCCGCGCTCACGGCGCGCTCGACGGAGCGGAGGTTGCCGAGCTGGGTGTCGACGACGACGGCGATCAATCGAAGGCGCCCTTCGTCGACGGCAGAGCGTCGCCCGCTCGGGGGTCGAGCTCGGTGGCTTGACGGAGCGCCTTGGCGAGCGCCTTGAAGCACGCCTCGACGATGTGGTGCAGGTTGTCCCCCTCGTGCAGGACCACGTGCAGGTTGCACTGGGCCGCGCGGGCGAAGGCCTCGAAGAAGACCGGCGCCAGCTCCACGTCCCAAGCGCCCAGCTTGGCCTTGGGGAGCGGCACGCGCCAGACGAAGAAGGCGCGCCCCCCGAGATCGAGGGCCACGCTGACGCGCGTCTCATCCATCGGCAGGGTGGCGTCTCCGTAGCGGCGGATGCCGCGCCGCTCGCCCAGCGCCTCGAGCACGGCCTTGCCGAGCACCAGGCCCAGATCTTCGGTGGTGTGGTGCCCGTCGATCTCCACGTCGCCCTGCGCGCGCACCTCCAGATCGAACCCGCCGTGGCGGCTGAGCTGCTCGATCATGTGCGTGAGGAAGGGCAGCGGCGTGGACACCTGATAGCGTCCCGTGCCATCGAGGCCGACGCGCACGAAGATGTCCGTCTCGGAGGTCTTGCGGTGGTGGGTGGCGACGCGGTTCATTTGAAATCCTCGATTTTCCAGCGTCCGGACTCGCGGAGTAGCTCGACGGTGCCGGTCGCGCCATAGCTCAAGGTGGCCCGGTCGCCCAGCAGCTCCACCTCCGCCGTGGGCAGGGCAGCCTGTAAAGCCTGGACGAGCTGCTCGAGGTCGCGTCGCTGCTCCCCCTCCCACGATGCGCGCAGCTTTTCGGCGTCCAGCCCCTCGGCCTGCTCCTCGGGGACGAGCTTGAGCAAGACGTCCCAGCGCTGATGCGCGACCGCGCGGATGAAGGTGCGCACGGCGGCGAGCGGCGTCGACTGCCCATAGAGATCGAGCGCCTCGGCCTCGAGGCGCCAACGCCCGTCCTCCATCACGAGCTCCAGCGTCTCGCCGTTGGCGGCCGTCAGGCTCGCCCGGACGAGCGCGTCGCCGCTGGGGCGCCGGAGCGCGCTCGCCAGCGCCCGCAGCTCTTCGGGGTGGTCACGCAGCATCTTGGCGAAATCCGTGAAGCTCAGCGTGGCTCGAGCCTCGGCGCTCAACAGGGCGTAGGCGGCCTCCGCGTCCCCCTGCTCCACGGCGGTGGCGTAGGCGCTGAGGACCTCGCGCGGCCCGAGCGCCTCACCCCCGCCGCACGCCGTGAGCGCGAGGCCGAGGCCCAGAGAGGAGAGCGAGGCGAGGAGCGGCCGCACGGCTCGAGGGTCTTAGCACGAACGACCCAGCGCCTGCCGCGCCACGGGCTGCGCTGGATCTCCCAGGGGGCCGTACTAGGGTCTGAGCCATGTCGGACGCGGAGACGCTGCCCATCTTGCCCCTCCGGAACGCGGTGCTGTTCCCGCTCTCCGTGGTGCCCATCAACGTCGGGCGGCCGCGGAGCGTCCGGCTGGTCGAGGAGCTGGCAGAGCGGAGCAGCTCCCTCGTGGGCGTGCTCTCCCAAGCCGATCCAGACGTGGTGGAGCCCACCTTCACCGACCTCTTGAAGGTCGGGACCCTCGCGAGGGTCGTCAAGGTCATCCGGCTCGGGCCGACCAACTACAGCGTGGTGTTGAGCGGCGTCGCGCGCTTTCGCCTCGAAGAGGGGGGGCGGCTCGAGCCCTTCATGCAGGCGCCCATCACCCGCCATGACGATCCGGTCGAGGTGTCTCCCGAGCTGCTGGAGCAAGGGCAGCAGCTCCGCGCCATGATGCGGCGGCTGCTGTCGGAGCTGCCGGCGTTCTCACCGGAGCTGCTTGCCGCGCTCGACAACGTGCGCCAGCCGGGGGCGCTGGCCGACGTCATCGCCGCCAACCTCCCGGAGGAGTACATCACGCTCGCCGAGCGGCAAGCGGTCCTCCAGGCCATGGCCCCGGAGGCGCGGCTGGCGCTGATCGAGCAGCTCGTCGCCAAGCAGCTGGAGGTCCTGCGCGTCCGCGGTGAGGTCCACCACCTGGTGCAGGAGGAGCTGAGCCAGAGCCAGCGTGACTACGCCCTGAGACAGCAGCTCAGGCTCATCCGAGAGGAGCTCGGAGAGAACGTCGACGACGACGAGCTCGAGCAGCTCCGCGAGCGTATCGCGCGCGCGGAGCTGCCGGAGGAGGCCTTCCTCGTGGCGCGCAAGCAGCTCTCACGGATGAGCGGCATGCAGCAGCAGTCCGCCGAGTATCAGCTCACGCGCAACTACGTGGAGTGGCTCGCGGACCTGCCGTGGAACCGCACCACGCCGGACCGGCTCGACGTGAGGGAGGTCCGGCGCTGCCTCGGGGAAGACCACTATGGGCTCGAGGACGTCAAGAAGCGGATCGTGGAGTACAGCGCCATCCGGCAGCTCCGGCGAGATCAGCGCGGCCCCATCCTCCTTTTCGTCGGACCTCCGGGCGTGGGCAAGACCTCGCTCGGCCGGAGCATCGCGCGAGCCATGGGGCGGCGCTACGCGCGCGTGGCCTTGGGGGCGGTGCGGGACGAGGCCGAGGTGCGGGGTCACCGGCGCACCTATGTCGGTGCCCTGCCGGGGCGGATCCTCCAAGCGCTGAAGAAGGTGGGCACCAAGAACCCGGTGCTCGTCCTCGACGAGATCGACAAGCTCGGGGCCGACGTGCGAGGTGATCCGGCGGCCGCGCTGCTGGAGGTGCTCGACCCGGCGCAGAACGGCACCTTCCAAGATCACTACATCGATCTGCCCTTCGATCTCTCTCAGGTCACGTTCCTCGCGACCGCCAACACCTTTCGAGACATCCCCGAGGCCCTGAGAGATCGCTTGGAGGTCATCGAGGTGCCGGGCTACACGCGAGTGGAGAAGCGCGAGATCGCCAAGCAGTTCCTCGTCCCCAAGCAGCTGAAGGAGCACGGCCTGGGGGAGGAGCACCTGGCGTTCACCGAAGAGGGCATCGACGCGCTCATCGACGCGTACACGCGTGAGGCGGGCGTCCGCGGCCTCGAGCGGGAGATCGCCGCCGTCTGTCGAGAGGTCTCGGTGCGCTTGGCGGAGGGGCGCTTCACGGAGCGGCTCACCGCGGATCCGGAGCACCTCGAGGCGGTGCTCGGCCCCGCGCGCTACCGGCCGGAGCTCACCGAGGGCCGGCAGGCCCCCGGGGTCGCCTTGGGCTTGGCGCACGACGCCGCCGGTGGAGCGCTGCTGTTCGTCGAGGCGACGCAGATGCCGGGTCACGGCAACGTCCAGGTGACGGGCAAGCTCCACGACGTGATGAAGGAGGCCGCCAGCGCGGCGGTCGCGCTGGTGCGCGCGCGCGCCGAGCGGCTCCTGCTCCCGCCGGACTGGCTCAGCGGCATCGATCTGCACGTGCACATCCCGCGCGCGCGGGGCGCCCTGGACGCGGCGGCCGCCGGGCTGCCCATCTTCGTCGCGGTCGCTTCGTTGCTGCTACGGGCCCCGACGCACCCGGAGGTCGCCGTGGTGGGGGAGCTGACGCTCCGAGGGAAGATCCTCCCCGTCCACGGGATCGTCCCCATGCTGCTCGGCGCGCACCGCGCGGGGGTGCGTGAGGTGGTGCTCCCGGAGCGTAACCGCCGAGACCTCGAAGAGCTTCCGGCGGACGTCCGCGGGGAGCTGCGCCTGCATTTCGTCGCCGAGCTCGATCAGGTGCTCCCGCTGCTCCTCGCGCCACCAGCGCCGGGACCCACTACGGACGAGGCCGCGGTCGAGGAGCCCACGGAGGAGGGTCCGGCTGAGCCCTGAGCCCACACGGGCGAGGCCCGAGCGGCGGACGAAGCGCCTCGCGGCGCTCGCGGCGCGACACTGGAGCCTGCTCCTGGCCGCGGCGCTGCTGAGCGCGTCGGGCTGGCTCCCGCAGTTCGCTGGGCCGGGGTACGAGGCGGCGCTCGCGCTCGGCTTCGTGGCGCCGCCGCTGGCGGCGATGGGGGCGGCGCTCGGAGCGTGCACAGGGCGGGGGACGGCGCTCGAGAGCTACGGCCAGGGCGCGTGGCTCGGCGCGAGACACGTCGGCGTGGGGTTGGCCATCAGCGTCCTCCACGGCGTGCGCGTCGGCACCTGCGACGTCACCGAGGGCCTCGCCATGATGAGCCTGGGAGGCGGCGTGGGGGCCGTGCTGGGAGGGGGCGGTGGGGCGCTGCTCGGCTGGCTCGCGCGCGGGAGTCGGCGCCCGCGCCGCGCCGCGCTCGGCGGCGCGGCGCTCATGATCCTGGGCTCGTGGGGGCTCAGCGCTTGGCGCTTCTGGTCGAGCCCCATGGTCTTCGCGTTCGACCCGTTCTTCGGGCACCTGGCAGGCCCGCTCTACGACACGGTGGTGGACTCCGTCCAGCCGCTGCTCAGCTATCGGGTGGGGACGGCCTGTAGTCTGCTGGCGCTCGGCGTCCTGGCCGCCCACCTCTCGCGAGCGCCGCGCCTTCGGTGCGGGTGGCGCTCCTGGCCGTGGGCGCTGCTCGGGCTCGCCGCAGGGAGCCTCAGCCTGCTTCACAGCGCCTCGGGCCCGGCGCTGGGGCACTGGAACACCGCGCAGAGCATCCGTGACGCGCTGGGGCGGCAGCTCGACGGCGAGCGCTGTCACCTCTACTACTCTGCGGACGTCTCACGCGGCGCGGCCGAGCTGCTGGGACGCGAGTGTGAGCAGCACCTCCAGGAGCTCGACGCTTGGTTCGAGGAGCCCTTCACCGGGCAGGTCGACGTGTACCTGTTCGCCAACGGCTACGAGAAGCTGCGCGCCATGGGCGCAGCCAGCACGTACATCGCCAAGCCCTGGCGCCGGGAGGTGTACCTCCAGGCGAGCGGCTTTCCCCACCCCGTGCTGGGGCATGAGCTGGCGCACGTGGTGGCGGGCGCGGTGGGCGCGGGGCCGCTCCGGGTGTCGGGCCGCTGGGGTGGGCTCATCCCGGATCCGGGCAAGATCGAGGGGGTGGCGACGGCGGCCTCACCGGACGCGAGCGCCGACGCCACGCTCGAGCAGTGGTCCGCCGCGCTGCTCGAGCTCGAGCTCCTCCCGCCGCTGCGGCAGATCTTCGCGCTCGAGTTCCTGAGCTTCAACTCGTCGACCGCGTACACGGTGGCGGGCGCCTTCGTGCGGTTCTTGCACGAGCGGTGGGGCGCTGGGGCCGTGCGGCGGTGGTACGCGGGGGCCTCGCTCGAGAGCGTGACCGGGCTGTCGCTCGAGGCTCTGGAGCGGGCGTGGCGGGCGGACCTCGCGCAGGTGCAGCTCTCGCCGAGCTTGCTGGCCGCGGCCCGTGCTCGCTTCGAGCGACCGTCCATCTTCGGGCGCCGCTGCCCACGGGTGGTCGATCGGCTCGACGGCGAGGCCAACGCGCGCCTCAACGCCCGAGATGGTGAGGGCGCGCGGGCTCGCTACGAGCGCTTGCTCGGCCTGGACCCGGGGCACTACTGGGCGAGGCTCGGGCTGGTGCGCTGCGCCCAGCTTCGGGGCGAAGGCGAGGCGGCGACGACGCAGCTACTCGCGCTCGCTGGGTCGGACGCGCTGACCAGCCTGCAGCGTGCCGGCGCGCTCGAGGCGCTCGGCGATCAAGAGCTGGCCCTGGAGCACTACGACAATGCCGCGCGCCACTACGAAGCGGCGCTGCCCCAGCTCGTGGGAGAGGACCGGCTCCGGACGCTGGAGGTGAAGCTCGACGCCGCACGGCAAGCGCACACCGAGCCGGGCCGCGTCGCGGCGCGCGCGGTCGCGGCGCTCCTCATCGGTGACCTCCAGCGAGGGCGCGAGAGCCTGCTCACCGGCCAGCGGCTCGCGGAGTGGGCTACGGTGGCGCCGGAGGAGGGGCTGCCGCACTACCTCTTGGGGCGCGGCTACCTGAGCGCGGAGCGCTATGAGCTGGCGGCACAAGAGCTCGAGCTCGCGCTGGCGCGCCGGCTGCGGTCGGAGCGCGTGCAGCGCGAAGCGCTCCGGCTCCGGCTCGTGACGGCGTGCGCGCTGCGGGACCGTGAGGCCGTCACACGCGCCGAGGTGGCATGGCGTGCGCTCCCATCATCCCCCATGGCACAACGTGAGGCGGTCGAGCGCCTCGCGCGGCGCTGCCTCCAATGATGCGCTCGGCACTTGCGGTGAGCGCCAGCCCAGGGCAAGAAGGGCAAGCCACCCCCACGCGACGCCCCAGAGGACCATCTTGACGACGCAACCCCCCCCCTCGAACGTGACCGTGGATCTGCGCCCCTCCAAGGTGCCGGTGCCGCCCGCGGAGCGCGAGAAACGCATGGAAAACCTCGGCTTCGGGCGGGTCTTCAGCGAGCACATGGTCACCCTCCGCTACAGCGAAGAGCGCGGTGGCTGGCAGCGGCCCGTGCTCGAGCCCTACGCTCCCTTCCAGCTCGACCCAGCGGCGATGGTGCTCCACTACGGGCAAGCCATCTTCGAGGGACTCAAGGCCTACCACCAGGCGGACGGCAGCATCGCGATGTTTCGTCCAGAGGCCAACGCGCGGCGCTTCAACAACTCCGCCAAGCGCCTCGCCATGCCAGAGCTGCCCGTGGAGACCTTCCTCGCGTCGCTGGACGCCTTGGTCAAGCAAGACCGGGCCTGGGTACCGAGAGCCGTGGGCGAGAGCCTCTACCTGCGGCCGCTCATGATCGCCACCGAGGCGGCGCTGGGCGTCAGGCCGGCCAAGGAGTACCTGTTCACGGTGTTCGCCTCGCCCGCGGGCGCCTACTTCCCGCGTGGGGTCAAACCCGTCTCGGTCTGGCTGAGCGAGGACTACGTGCGGGCCTCTCCCGGCGGCACGGGGGAGGCCAAGTGCGCCGGCAACTACGCGGCCAGCCTCGTGGCGCAACGCCAGGCCTCCGCGGAGGGCTGCGATCAAGTGGTGTGGCTCGACGCGGTGGAGCACCGCTGGGTCGAAGAGATGGGGGGAATGAACATCTTTTTCGTGTTCGACGAGGGCGGCAAGCCCAAGCTCGTCACGCCGCGCCTCACCGGGACGCTGCTCCCCGGGGTCACCCGCGACAGCCTGCTGCAGCTCGCGCAAGATCTCGGCTACGGCGCGGAGGAGCGCATGATCAGCGTC
>CAUJEM010000165.1 GCA_963169915.1 Myxococcota bacterium | reverse complement strand
CCCCGCCCGCCGCTCCGCCTGCTCCGTCATGGCGCCGCCCAAGCTCACCCCTGCTCGAGACAGCCCGACGCCCGCATGATAGCTCGCCGCCGCCACGCCCAGCAGCTCGAAGCCGGCGTTCACGGGGAGCCCCAGCTCGTTGGTCGTGGACCAGCGCGCCGCGAGGAGCGAGTAGAGCTCGTGCGGGGCGACCGCCGAGCTGTAGCGCAGCCACCAGAACGTGTAGAGGTGCAGCGCGAGGTACGGCACCAGCACGAGCCCGCTCAGCCGCTGGAGGCTGTGGCGCCAGGCCGCGCTGGCCGAGGGTCGCGGCGCTCTCGAGCGCAGCGGCAAGAGCGTCCTCAGCCGCGCGCCACCATGCAGCGCCACGGCGACCACGAGCACGCCGAGCCCCACCCCGGCCCAGCGCGGCTCCCCCAGGCCAGCCGCCACGCGCTCGAAGCGCGCGGGGCCCAAGAGCGCGGTCGCGGTCAGCGCGACGTAGCCGACCCAGTACGCCGTCAGCGGCAGCGCGCCGCAGAGCACCTGCAGCCGCTCCCCGCGAGCCGCTGGTCGGGCCGCGGAGGAGGTGTGCGGTGAGCCATCCACGGCGCTCACGCATATCGGCGCCGCGCTAGCGGCGTCAAGCTCCGGTCGCCTTCGCAGGCGGCGGGTGACGTGGCAGGCTCGGGCGTCGTGGCGAAGCGTCGTGCTGTCCTGCTCCTCACCCTCACGCTGGGGGCCTGTGGTGGTAGGCTGGACGGGCCCCGCCCAGAGGCGAGTCTCGCGGCGACCCTCGAAGCGCAGGCGGCGTTTCGCGTGCTCTACGCGCGCTGGCTCGAGCGAGCCAGCGCCCCCGAGGACGCGCTGACCCGACGGATGACGCACTTCGTGCGGACCTACCCCAAGGACCCGAACGGCCGGTTCGTACGGCTGTTGCTGGCCCGCCTGGCGATGGAGCGCGGCCAGCTCGAGCAGGCCCGGGTCTGGGTCGCCAGCGCCTTGCCGGGGCCGGACGGCAACACCGAGGATTTCTCGCGAGTGCTGCAGGCCGCCCTCGAGACGCGCGCCGGGCGCCCGAGCGCCGCGCTCGCGCGGCTGATCCCGCTCCGCGGGAAGCTGGTCGACGGCGCCCTGACCCTGCTCTTCGCTGAGGAGTACCTCCAGGCCGCGCGCGGCGCCGAGGACTGGCCGCGCGTCCACCAGGCCATGTTGGACTGGCTGCTCGCGGCGCCTCCCGAGGCGCGTGAAGAGGTCGAGCGCGCCCTCACGGGCCTCATCGGGCAGCTCCCGCTCGAGGCCCTCGAAGGGCAGCTCCCCAGCCTCGAGGCCCTGAGCGCCGATGAGGCGCACAGCGAGACGCAGCGCGCGGCGGCGTACTGGCTCTCCTTCGAGATCACCGAGCGGCTCGTGACCGAGGCGCTCGCGCGCCCCTCTCCAGCGCTCGCCGCGCGGCTCTTGAGCGCGGGCCCTGCGCGGGTCCGCGTGGGTGAGACGGGGACGGCGCTCCGCCACGTCGCCGAGCAGCGCGCGGCCTCCGCGCGCATCATCGGGCGCCGGGTTGGCTTGGTGATCACCACCCGTGACGAGCGGAGCCGACGGCGCTCGGCGGCCGTCGCCGCGGGGCTCAGCCGTAGCCTCGGGCTCCCCGCGATGGACGGCCAGGCCCCGCCGCTGGAGCTCGTGGTGCGAGCAGACGACGGCAGCGCCTCGGGCGTCGCGCGCGCGCTGTCGGAGCTGACCAGCGACGGCGCGGCCCTGCTCGTCGCAGGGGTGGAGCCAGCGCTCGCCAGCGCGGCGCTCGACTTCGCGGCGCGGGAGCGGGTGCCGGTGCTGACGCTCAGCGCGCCAGCCGCCGCGCCGCCAGAGAGCCGCTTCGGCTTCGAGCTCGGAGCGCCTCTCGACGACGTCGGCGCGCTCGAGGCCTGGGCCGAGCGCGAGGCGGGCGGCCCGGTGCTGCGGCTGGACGGCGCGGCCGCCTGCGCGGAGGCGCCAGGCACGGCCCCCGCCCGGCGCCTCACCATCGCCCCCTGGCGCCGCCAAGAGCCTCGCTCTCTGCTGCTGGTGACCGACGCGGACTGCGCGCGCCGCGCTGTCGATGCAGCGCAGGCGGCGCGCTGGGCGCCCCTCTTGGGGCTGGGCCTGGAGAGCGCGGAGCTGCTCGACGAGCTGCGCTGGAGCGCTCCCCACGCGGCGCTCGGGGCCGGGCGCTTCCCCGCGCGGCGGGCCGAAGAGCCCACGGAGCTCCAGGCCTGGCGCCGCCGTTACGGCGCGCCGCCGAGCTGGTTTCAAGCGCTGGGGCACGACGCCGGACAGCTCTGCGCGGCGGCGGCGCAGGCGCTCCCGCGAGCCACGGTGGAGGCTCCACGCCAGGTCACCGAGCTGCACGCGCGCGCGGCGGCCCTGCTGCGCGACGCTCGCGTGCAGCTCTGGACGACGCACCACGCCGGCTTCTCCGGGGCTCAACGCCTCCCTCGCACGCTCGAGCTGCGCACCCCATGACGACGCTCCGGCTGCCGCTCCCCACCCGGCGCGCCACCCTGCGCCTCGCGCGGCGGCTCGCCGCGCGGCTCGAGCCGGGTCAGCTCGTCGTCTTGAGCGGTGAGCTCGGCGCCGGGAAGACCTTCCTCACGCGCGGGATCGCCCGCGCCCTCGGCCTGGACGCCGCGGTCGCCGTCACGAGCCCCACCTTCACGCTGCTCCGGACCTACCCCACGACGCCCCCCCTGGCCCACGCCGACCTCTACCGCTGCACGACGGCGGCCGAGGTGCGCGAGCTCGGCCTGCTGGAGCTCCGAGACGCCGGCTACGTCTCGGTCATCGAGTGGGGAGCGCCCTTCCTCGCCGAGCTGGGCGGCGACGCGCTGCTGGTCGAGCTCAGCGTCGCTCCCCGCGTGGCGACCCTCAGCGCCACCGGGGAGTCCGCGCAGCGCTCGCTCGAGGCCCTGCGCGCCGACGCGGCGACGCTAGAGCCCAAGCTCACACACTAGCGTCCGCAGCAGCTCGGCCACGCTCCACGCCTGCGCGGGGCAGCCGCGCGGGCGATGCGGTTCGTCGCCATCGGCGAGCTGCGCCACCTGCCCGAGCACGGGGCCGTCGGCGAGCGTCTGCTCCACGAGCGCGCGCAGCGCCTCCCGCAGCTCGAAGTCCTCCGGCTCGAGCCGCAGCGCGGCGCGCGCGTAAAACCCGATGAGGTAGGTCCACGCCGTCCCTTGGTGATAGCTGCTCTGCCGCTCCTCCGGCGGCCCGACGTGGACGCCCAGGTAGTCCGGGTGCGAGGGCTCCAAGCTCCGCACGCCTCGCGTCGTCAAGAGCTGGCGGCGCACCCGCTCGACGATGGCGGCGGCCTGCCACCGCTCGAACAGGTAGGGCTCCACCACCAGCGCGATGAGCGCGTTGGGGCGCAGGCTGGGATCTGGAGCCTCCCCGGGCCGCTCGCTCACGCAGTCGTAGGGATAGTTGAGCGCCTCGTTCCAGAAGCGCGCCTTGAAGGCCTCGCGCGCGGCGCCCCCGCACACGGTGGCGGCCTCGAGGGTGACCTCGTCGCCCAGCTCACGCGCCAGCTCTGCCAGCGTCCGACAGGCGCGTGCCCAGAGCGCCTGCAGCTCCACGGCCAACCCGCGCCGCGGCGTCACGAGCTGCGCGCCGGCCCTGGCGGCCATCCACGTCATCGCGGCGGTGGGGTGACGGTTGGCGAGCAAGCCATCCTCCGTCAGGGAGATGCCCGCCTCCTTGCCGCTGCGGATCCGCACGAACACGCGGCGGAGCGCCGGGTAGAGCTCCTGCCGCAGAAAATCATCCTCCGTGCCCGTCCGCAGCGTCAGCTCGCGCACGGCCTCGAACAGCCACAGGGTAGCGTCCGCCGAGCGCTCCGCCACCTCTCCCGGCTGCTCCGGCAGCCGCTCCGGCAGCAGCCCCGCGTGCAGCTCCTTCACCAGCTCCGCGAGCACGCGCTGGGCGTCGGCGACGCGCCAGCGCGCCAGCAGCAAGCCCACCAAGGCCACCAGCGTATCGCGGGTGCGGATGTCGTAGAAGGGGTAGCCCGTGATGATGGCCGGGCGGGGCGCCTGGAGCGCCAGGAACTGCTCCGCAGCGACGCTCAGCGCGCGGACCGCCAGCGGCCTGTCCGGCCCCGGGTCGGTCGCGAGCAAGGCGCTCACGGTCTGCGCGATGAGCCGCTCCGGCGGCTCGCGCGGCAGCTCGCCCCAGGCGACGACCAGGTGGGTGGGGCGCCCCGGCTCGAGCACGAGCTCGAAGTGCCCTGGCGACCAGAGATCCTCGGTGGACGGCTCGTTGCGCTGGGGGTCGTCGGTGTACTCGAACTGACGCCACCACGCCGGCGACCCCACGAACACCCCAGCGTGCCCGAAGCTGACGGGCGGCAGGTGCGGCACCGGCTGGATCTCCACCTCTCCCCGTCGCAGGTTCACGCGCTGGACCATGGCGCCGTGCTCACGCTGTAGCTGCCGTATCGGGCGCAGGGCCATCAGCGGCTTGAGCGTCAGCTTCGCCGGCCAACGCCCGAGCCACGTGTAGCTGAGCACCACGGCGTTGCGCCCTTGGACGAGGCAGAGCGTGCGCTCCAGGCCCAGCTTGCCCCACTTGAACAGCCAGCGCGGGATGGGATCTTGCGCGAAGAGCTGCAAGTGGCGGTAGCCCGGCGTGGGCGCCATCGCGGGGAACTGGTGCGTGTTCACCATGAACTGCTTGCCCGTGGCGCTCTCGATCTTCGTCTCCGCGTGGCTGAGCACGACGTAGCGGTCGAGGGGCGGCGCGAGCGCCGCCACCAGCATCCCGTGGTGCCGCCGGGTGTGCATCAGGGGCACGGTGCTCATGGCGTAGGCCCCCGTGCCGTTGGTGTGGAGCCACTCTCTGCCGGCGCGCTCGAGCTCGCCCCTGACCTCCGCGAGGGGCCACGGCTCACCGCGCCACGGCGCCGCCTCGACGCTACGCTCCTGCTCCGTCATCGGTGTCCTCGCTGGTCCTGGTAGGGGTGGTCCTGGTCACTCTAGCTTTACTCCCGTGACTTGAGCTTCGAGCCGCCCCTCCGCCAAGCGCAGCGTGAGCCGCTGCCCCACGGTCACCTCCTGGGCGCGCCGCAGCGCGCGCCCGTGCTCGTCCATACCGATGGCGTAGCCGCGCCCGAGCACCTGCAGCGGCGACAGCGCGTGCAGGCGCGCCCCCAGCAAGCCAAGCTGGCGCGCGCGGCCCTCTTGGGTCCGCCGCAGCGCGGCGTCCAAGCGGACGAGGAGCGGCGCCAGCCGCGCGCGCGCGCGCGCCACCCCCTGATTGGGGTGCTGGAGCGCCAGCCGGCCGCGGTGGGCCTCGAGCGCGCCTCGTCGCCGGGCGAGCGTGCGGCGCCAGGCGCGCTCGAGCTCTCCCAAGAGCTCGTCGAGGAGCTGCTGACGCTCCGCGATGATGAAGCGGGGATCGATGAGCTTGGCGCGCAGCCGCCCGACGGCCACGCGGTCTTCGGCGACGCGCGCGCTCATGGCGCGCGCGAGCGCGCCGCTGAGCCGCTGGAGCTGCTCGCGCCTGGCGCGCTCGTCCTCCACGACCAGCTCGGCGGCCTGCGAGGGTGTGGCGGCGCGCACGTCCGCGACGAGATCCGCCAAGGTGTAGTCGATCTCGTGTCCGACCGCGCTGACCACCGGCACGCGCGTGCTCGCCAGCCGCCGCACGACCCGCTCGTCGTTGAAGGCCGCGAGATCTTCGGCGGCGCCGCCGCCACGCCCGACGATGAGCACCTCGAGGCCGGGATAGCGCTCGATGAGATCCAGCGCGCGCAGGAGGCTCTCCGGGGCGCCCTCTCCTTGGACCTGCGCCGGGGCGAGCACCAGGTGGACGCTGCCGCGCCGCAGCGCGACGGTGCGGACGTCGTGAAAGGCCGCGCCGACCTTGGTGGTCACCACGCCGATGAGCTTGGGCGCCACCGGGAGCGGGCGCTTACGCGCTGGGTCGAAGAGGCCCTCCTCCGCCAGCCTGGCCTTGAGGCGCTCGAGCGCCTCGAGCAGCGCCCCGCGCCCCGCGGGGCGCGCGCGCTCCGCGACGAGCTGCAGCCGACCCCGTGGCGCCCACAGCGTCGCCTTGCCCCAGAGCTGCACGCGCGCGCCGTCCTTCAGCTCGAAGCGCACGCGCTGCGCGCTCATTCGGTACATCACGCAGTCGATGAGCGCGTCCTCTCGCTCGTCTTTCAACGAGAAGTACACGTGACCGCTGGCGGCGCGCTTGAACGAGCCCACCTCGCCCTCCACCCACTCGCGCCCCGTGGCCGCCTCGACCGCGCCCTTGAGCCGACGGTCGAGCTCAGCGACACCGATGATCTCCTCACTGGGCTCGCTCACCTCTCCGACATAGCAAGGCTCGCGGGCGGGGGCGATGCCGACGCGAGCGCGGCAGCCCGCGCGCGCTGACGCCTCAGCGCGCGAACTCGAGGCGACCTTGGACGGGGCCGAGTCCCCAACACTCGACGCTCCCGTCGGCGCGCCGCGCGCAGGCGTGGTGTCGGCCGCTCACGACCTGCACGAAGGCGCCGCGCGGGATCTGCTCCAGGCCGAGCTCGAGCGCGCCCCAGCACTGCAGCTCGCCGGCGCGGTCGAGCCCGCAGCCGTGCATCCCGCCCAGCGCCAGCGCCGTGAGCGGACCCGCCGGGGCTCGGGTGCGCCCAGCGTCG
Source organism: Myxococcota bacterium (assembly GCA_963169915.1). Taxonomy (GTDB): domain Bacteria; phylum Myxococcota_A; class Polyangia; order Polyangiales; family Polyangiaceae; genus JADLEQ01. Next base: position 4,090 of record CAUJEM010000165.1, on the reverse strand, counting down.
TCGTTGCCCCAGCAGCGCGCCGCGCCGTCGGCGTCCAGGGCGCAGGCGTGGGCGTCACCCAGCCGCAGGCCCCGCAGCCCGCGCACCGCTGGCGTCTGCTCCACCAGCCCCTCTTCCCCCGAGCAGCGCGGGGCGCCCAGCTCATCGAGCGCGCACGCGAAGCCCCAGCCCGCGCCCAGCTCTTGGTACGCGCCCGGCGGGAGCTCCCCTCGCCCCCAGCGGTTGCTCCCCCAGCAGCGAGCCCTGCCTCCCTGCAGCCCACACGTCAGATCGTGGCCGAGCGCCAGCCGGTCGAAGGGCTCCGCCGGGAGGCGCGTGCTGCCCTCCTCGTCGTCGCCCCAGCAGGTCGGCAGCCTCGAGGCGTCGAGCGCGCAGGCGTGGAAGCTCCCGACCTCCAAGCTCGTGAACGGCCCTCGCCGGGCGCTCAGCGCCGAGCCGGCGCACCACGCGTGCCCCTCGAGATCCAGCCCGCAGACGTTGTCACCGCCGGCCGCGATGAGGGTGAAGCGCGTGATGGGCTCCGCGCTGGGCTCGGCCCGCTCCGTGGCCTCCCCCTCCCCACAGCCGCAGAGCAGCAGCGACACGACGACGCAGTACCAGCGCACCTCGCGACGATAGCGCCGCGGCCGCGGCCGTGCCCAGGGCAAGGACGGACGGCGCGCCGGAGCCAGAGCGCGCGCAGGGCGCAGCAGCAGGCGCGCCCGCGGCGCGAGCCCCCAAAAAAATCACCTCGTGCGCGCCGCTGGCGGAACTATCGCGGCGACGCGCTGACTAACCCACCCATTCCGGTCAGCCACGCTGACAGCGACCACGCGGCCGAGCCGCTCGGTGACCTCCTGGTCTCCCCGCGACGCCGCCCCCTCTCCTCCGCGCCTCCCTGGCCACTGCCTTGGGCCGGTGCCCCGCGGAGCCCTACCCCAAGAAGGAGTCCGTCATGTCCCAGCCGTCCCCCCGTCCCACTCCTGCCGCTCTGCCCACCACCGAGGAGGTGCCGCAGCGCTGGCTCCGGTTCGCGCCGGCGCCCGCCGCGGCGCCGGCGCCCACGGATCCGGACCACGGCGGCGCGACCTACGCGCTCATCCAGAGCGGCCCGGCGGTGCCCGCGCACGAGGTCGAGGACGCGGACACCGAGGCGCTCGAGATCACGCTGCTCTGGGGCGCCACCGTGCTGCACGCCCTGCACCTGGCGCCGCTGCGCGGCTTCGTGCTGGGTGAGCCGCAGCCCGCGAGCGCGGCAGCCAGCTTGTTCCTGCCGCCCGAGGTGCTCGGCGGCGCGTCGCTGCCCATCGTGGTGATGGAGGAGGGCGCCTGGCAGCTCATCGTCCCGAGCACGGCGCAGGGCTGGCTCCAGACCGCGGACGGAGAGCGGCGCAGCCTCGACGCCTGTCGCGGCGACGCAGCGCCCTCGACGCAGGTGCCCGGCGGCGTGCAGGTGCCGCTGCGCCACGGGCTCCGGGCACAGCTCGTCCTCGGAGCGTTCAGCGTGCAGCTGAGCAGCGTGAAGGCCGCCAAGCGGCGCCCTCGTAGCCTCTCCGCTTGGCTCGACCGCGCCTTCGCCTCCTCCATGACGTTGACGGTGCTGGGCAGCGCCGCGCTCCTGGCGGCGATGGCCTACAGCGCGCCGCCCAGCGGCCTGACCGACGACGAGGGCATCTCTCGCGAGCAGCTCTACCTGATGCAGCAGTACCTCGACAGCGCCGCGCAGCGCGAGCTCCGGGAGCAAGCGCGCGAAGACGTGGTGGCCGCCCCGGCGGCGGAGCAGGGCGGCGACGCCGGCACCCGAGCGCGCGGCGCCGAGGGCCAGCTCGGCAAGCTGCACGCGCCATCGGCCAACAAGCGCTACGCCGTGACCAAGCTGGACGATGAGCCGCGGCTCGCGCGAGACAAAGCGCTCGAGGAGGCCCGCAGCTTCGGCACCATCGGGCTGCTCGCCAGCATGAACGGCGGCAACCCCAACGCCCCCACCGCGTTCTTCGGTGGTCCCACCTCCAGCGGGCTCCACGACTTCAGCGCCGAGGGCAACATGTGGGGCGACGCGCTGGGCGAGAGCGGAGGGCGCGGCGGCCTCGGGCTCTCGAGCGACGGCCTCGGCGGCGGTGGACCCGGCGAGGGCATCGGGCTCACGGACTTCGGAGGCCTCGGCAACGGCCTGAGCCAAGGCCCTGGAGGCTTCGGGCGCAGCACGCAGCTCCAGGGCACCCCGCACAAGCCCAAGCCGCCCAAGATCGGCGTCGGCGCGACCACCGTGAGCGGGCGGATCCCCTCGGAGGTCATCCAGCGCATCGTACGGCAAAATTACGGGCGCTTCCGCCAGTGCTACGAGCTCGGCCTGGCTCGCAACCCCTCGCTCGAGGGGCGCGTGGCGACGCGCTTCGTGATTGGACGCGACGGGGCCGTCAGCAACGTGAGCAACGGCGGCGCGGATCTCCCGGACAGCGGCGTGGTGAGCTGCGTCATCCGCTCCTTCTACGGCTTGAGCTTCCCAGCGCCCGAGGGTGGCGTCGTGACGGTGGTCTACCCCATCAGCTTCCAGCCAGGCTGAGCCCGCCTCGTCCTCTGCACGCCACGCGCGCCGCGCCCGGAGCCCCAGCGCTCCAGGCGCGGCGCGCGGCGTTCACCCTCGCGGCGGCGCCGGGCTTCACCTCACGAGGGGCGCCCCCTATCCTGCCGGGACATGCCTGCCTCGCGTCGGTCCCTCGGAGCGTGGCTCCTGCTCGCGGGCGGCGCGGTCGGGTGCTCGGCCGAGCTCGGCGGCCACGCCCCCCGCGTGCCGAGCGGGGGCGGGACGCCCAGGGCGCGGTTCGCGTCCCCGGCGCGCCTGGTCCCCGTCGCGCCGCCGAGTCGCGCGGCGACGCACGCGCTCGACGATGGCACCCAGGGCTGGCTCATCGGCCGCTGGCGAGCCCGGCGGCGCGACGACGGCGGCGTGGAGCTCGCGCCGCAGGGCTTCCCCCGAGACGGGGCCTTCGAGGCGCGGCGGCTCCCGGCGCGGCTCGGCGGAGGGTGGCTCTTCAGCGCGCGGACGGATCGCGTGCAGCGCGTGTGGCGCGCGCCCACCTGGCTCGGGTCGCTGACGCCGCTCGTCAGCTTCGACGTCCCCGTCAGCGCGCTCGAGCCCGGCTTCGACCGCCTCTACGGCGTCGAGACGGACACGGGCTCGGTCGTCGCCATCGACGCAGAGACTGGCGCCGGCGCCACGCTCGAGGCGCTCCCCGCCACGCCGACCGTCGACGCGCTGGCCTTCGCCGACGAGTGGTTTGGGGCGGTGCACAGCCCGCTCCAAGGCACGCTGCTCAGCTTCGACGCCGGCGCCTCGTGGCGCCCGCTCGACACCCCGGATCGCCTCGTGGGCGTCGCGGGCGGCGCGCTCGTGTTCGCGTCGCCTACGGGGCTCAGGCGCCTGCTCCAGCCGGACGGCCGCTGGACGCCGCTCGAGCCGCCCGCGCGCGCCCGGGGCACCGCGCCCTCCCCGGCGCCCCCAGCGCGGCTCTCGCAGGGCGCGCTCGAGCTGGCCGCGCTGCGGGGAGCGCTCGAGTCGAGCGACAGCGCGATCGTCGCCGCCGAGGGGCTGGTCGCGCGCGTCCGGCTCCGTGACGGCGCGCTCACCACCGTGCGGCGCGCGGCGCTGTCGCCCACCGAGCGCTGCCAAGGCCTCGCCCTCGGCCGTGGGCTCGGCTTCAGCTGCTCCACGGCGTCGGGGCCGACGACGCTGCGCGCCGTGAGCGAGCGGCTCGAGCTCACGACCGTGCTCCGCTTCCCCGAGCCGCGCTACGTCGCGGCCAGCGGCAACGGCGCGCTCGTCGTGCGCGGCCCCTGCGCGGCGCCCCTGGCGCGCGCGCCGCGGCGCTGGTGTGTCCTCGCGCCCAACGGCGCGCGGCGCGAGCTCGAGGTGAGCGGAGACGCCGGCGTCGAGCGCGTCGTCGGGCTGCAGGACGGGCGCGTCGCCGTGCTGCTCCCGCCGCGCCTCGGCGCGACCGGACAGCTCCTCCTCTTGGGCCTCGACGGGCAGCTCAGCGCCCGCCCGCTCCAGCTCCCGGCCGGCGCGGAGGCGGGCGCGCGCGACGCGGCCTCGCGCGGGCTGTGGCTCGAC
>CAUJEM010000164.1 GCA_963169915.1 Myxococcota bacterium | reverse complement strand
GACGGGCGCGTCGGCGTCCACCCCCGCCCGCTGCCGAGCCAGCTCCAGGGCGCGCGTGAGACCCCCGAGCTCATCGACCAGGTGCCGCTCCTGCCCCTGGGCGCCCGTCCAAATGCGCCCCTCCGCCACCTCGCGGATCTGCTCCTTGCTCACCTTCCGCCCCTCGGCCACGCGCTCGAGGAACAGCTCATAGATGCCGCTCATCTGAGCGCGCACCCGCTCGCGCGTGGCCTCGTCCCAGGCGATGAAGGGCGACATGTACGCCGCGCGCGCCTCGGCGCCGGGCTCCGGGCTCGCCGCCACGGTGGCGGTGTTCACCCCGAGCTCCGCGAGCGCCGAGCCGACCACCACCTTACCCCCCACGACCCCGATGCTGCCCACGATGCTGGTGCGCTCGGCGACGATGAGATCCGCGGCGACCGCCATGTAGTAGCCGCCGCTCGCCGCCATGCCCCCCACCGAGGCGATGAGCGGCTTCTCCGCGGCGAGCAGCCGCAGCTCATGCCACAAGAGATCGCTGGCCAGCGCCGAGCCTCCCGGGGAGTCGATGCGGAGCACCACCGCGCGCACGCTCTTGTCGCGCGCCAGCTTACGCAGCGTCTTGGTGAAGGCCGCGGCGCTGATGCCTCCGCCGCCGCCCAAGCCGCCGCCGCTCATGGCGATGGCGCCCAGGGCCGGGAGCACCACCACTTGAGGGCGACCGCTAGTACGGGAGTCTGCGCCCGACAGGACCCGGATGAGCTCGCCCAGGTCGAGCCCCGGCCCGACGCCGGCGCTGACGCCGAAGGCCACCTTCTGCCGCTTGGCGCCGGCGAGCTGCCACGCCTCCGCTTCAGCCTCCGACTCATAGCCCACGCGATCGAGGAGCTGCTTCGCGCGCGCCTCCTCCGGCAACCAGGGGCCGCCCTCGAGCGCAGCGGCGGGGACGGCGCTGCGCGCGGCGGCGAAGCCAGCGAGCCAGCTCTGCCGGATGGAGCCGTAGACCGCGGCGAGCGCCTCGCGCGCCTCGGGGCTGGGCGCGTCGTGGGTGAAGGTCTCCGCGGCGCTCTTGTAGCGGCCCATGTGTAAGAAGTCCGCCTGGATCTTGTAGCGATCGAACAGCGCCTTGAGGTGCAGCGTCTGCCCGGCGATGCCCACCGTGTCCACGTCTCCGGCGGGGCTGAGCCAGATGCGCGAGCAGCCGCTCGCCAGCAGCCAGCTCGAGCGATTGCTCAGCGAGTGCGCGTGGCACACTACCGGCTTGCCCGCGTCACGCACCTTGGCGAGCAAGCGACCGATCTCCTCGGTCTGCGGCCAGTCGAGCTCACTCGTGCCCAGGCGCACGAACAGCCCCGTCGCCTCGGCGTCTCCGGCGGCGCGCTCGAGCGCGCGCGTGAGCCCGAGGTAGGTGCGCGAGGCAGGCGTGGGGGCGAGCCACCCTCCGACGCTGCTCTCCGGCACCGGCTGGGACAGATCGAAGCTGAGCACCAGCCCCTCACCGGCGGGGGTCTGGAGCGCGACGCTGCCCTCCCGGCGCTGGCTGGGCTCCTGGGAGCACGCCAGGCCCACGCTGGCGCTCACGATCAGCAGCAGGCGACGCCAGCCGGTGCTCGTCATCACTCACCGAAGCCCGGCAAGTCACTCGTGTCGATGCTGGGCGCGGGCGGGGGGGCAGCGCTGGGCGCCGGCGAAGGCTTCGGCGGATCTTCCTCGAGCTTGACGTCCCCGTCCGACGCAGCCCCCTGCGCGATCCGCGCGGCAGCCCGCTTGCCGTAGGAGCTGCTGGCGCCCGCGGAGTCCAAGACGCGGCGGTAGATCGCCAGGGCGCCCTTGCGGTCACCGGCGTCCCACTTCTGATCCGCCTGCCCGATGAGCGCGGGGAGATAGTTGGGGTTCTCCGCGAGCACCTTCTCGTAGGCGTCGCCCGCAGCGCTGGGATCCTTGCGGCCACGCGCTACGTCGCCCAGGCCGGCCAGGGCCTCGGTGTTGCCCGGGTCTTTGGCGAGCACCGCGCGGTAGAGCTCTTCGGCGCGGTCCCAGTGCTTGCGGGCGAGCGCGCTGCTGGCTTGCGTGAGCTGCGCCCGAAAATCAGCGGAGTCCCGCTCTTCGGGGCGCTGGGCCGTGTCGAGCTTCGGTAGCTGCGAGGGGTCCACCACGGCCGCCTCCGCCGCGTCTGGCGTGGCCTCACCACGCTTGATGAAGGCCGCCAGCCGCGTCGCCAGCGACCCGCCGTGCGTGAGCGCCTCGAGCTTGCCGAGCTCCAGCTCCGCCGCGCGCGCCTCCCCTGAGCGCAGCAGCGCGTAGGCGAGCGCGGCGCGGGCCTTGCCCAGCCCTCGCTCCTTGCTCGCCGCCACGCGGAGCCGCTCGATGACCTCCGCCCATTTCGGCGCGGGCTGGGACAGCTCCAGCGCCGCCAACGAGAACGCCACCGCCGGCTCCTCGGCGCGGGCGGCGAGGGCCGCGGCGAGCTTCTGAGCGCCGGACACGTCGCCATTGAAGCGCGCGAGATCCACCGCGGCCCGCTGCGCGAGCGGGGCCTCGGGCGCGACGCGCTTGAGCTCGTCCACGGCCTGCTGGGCGCGCCCGACGAGCCGCCCGAGCTCCCGATGCGTCGCCGTGACGAGCGCCTCGTCTTTCGGGTCCAGCAGGCGCAGCTCGAGCCACACGAGGTCCGCGCGATGCACGGCGAGCTCCGCGCGCGCCTCCAGCACGACCGGCAGTCCCTCCGCGAGCGCGCTGGCGCGATCGAGCTGCTCCTTGGCCAGCTCGAGATCACCGTCGTGCACGGCGGCGGTGGCCTTGTCCAGCAGCTCGGTGACCTGCCCCTGAGCCGGCGACGCGGCGCTCGACGCCGCCGAGCTCGTCGTGGGGGACGCCTGACCGAGGGCGCCGCTGCGCACGAGAGCGAAGGCGGCCAGCCCTACCGCGGCCAGCCCGCCGACCGCGAGCAGCCACCGAGGGATCCCCCGCTCGAGCGGGAGCGCCTCCCGAGGCAGCTCAGCCTCGGCGAGCGCCGCTGGTGTGGGCGCGGGGGCGCGTGGCCCCGCGGGCGCCGCGGCCTCCACGGGCGGGGGCACCGACGCGCCAGCGCGCTCCGGAGGGGGCGGCCGCTCGGCGCGAGGCTCGCGCCGCTGGTGTAGCGCCGCACGTGAGGCCTCGAAGGCCGTGGCCACCGCCGCCGGAGCCGGCCC
>CAUJEM010000163.1 GCA_963169915.1 Myxococcota bacterium | reverse complement strand
TCCGCGGAGCGCCGAGGCTCGCCTGCCTCTCGGTGAAGGAAGCCGGGCGGCGTCTCGGCGACGCAGCGGGTCAGCCGCTGCAGCGCCACCCGACGCCCCTCCGGCTCGGCGAGCCAGTTCGGGTACTCACCGATGGGCGAGAGGCCTAAGTCCCCCGCGGCCACGAAGGCGCCCTCGGCGCGGGCGCGCAGCTCGACCGAGAACGGGGGAGCCTGCTCGGGCGCGAGCTGCACCACGAGGCGCTCCGGGGTGCAGCGCTCGACCTGCAGCCGGAGCCCCTGGCTCGCCTGACACGCGGCGAGCCAGGGCGCGACCTCCGCCCCACAGGGTGACTGCCCCAGCGCCGCTCCGCCGCCGAGCAGCACGACGAGGGCGGCGAGCCAGCACCTCCACCACCGCAGCGTCGTGCTCATGGCGGCTCGACGACTCGGCTCAGGCGCAGCCGCAGCGGTGGCCCCTCACCCACGAGGTGGAGCCACTGATCGTCGTAGAAGTCCCGCTCGACCCGGAGCTCGGCGGCCGTCTCCAGCGGCGCGGCGGCCGTCAGCGCGCGGCACAGGGGCGCGACGGCGCCGGCGTCGCCGGGCGCGCCGCACGGCAGCCCCTCGTAGAGGTACACGCAGTGGCCGCCGGCTTGGAGCGCCCCCCGCGCGAGCGCGTCGAGATCCGCGCCGGGCTCTGGCGCCGCCAGGGCTACCGCGTGAAAGCGCTCACCGTGCGCTGGGACGCGCTCTCCCAAGCGTGGCAGGCGCGCCTCGTGAGCCGACAGCTCGCCGCGGTACTCGACGACGCGACACCCCTCGGGGATGAGCTGCTCGGCCTGTCGCAAGAAGTCTAGCTCCTGCAGCTCAGCGTAGTGGACATCGGTGATCCAGGGCAGTGAGACGAGCGGCGCCGCCGCGAGCCCCAGCGCCGCGACCGCCAGCGCGGCGCGGCGCCGCTCGAGGAGCCACACCGCGCCCCCACTGGCGAGCAGCAGCAGCGGCACGAGCGACTGGAGATGGTAGCGCGGCTGCATGTGCGTGGCGCTCACGATCGCGTGACTGACCATGAACAGCCCCGCCCAGAGGAGCAGGAACGTGGGCAGGCGCCGCTCGCCGCGGCGCCACCACGCCAGTGCGCCCAACCCGCCCAAGAGCAGCAGCTCGGGCGGGAAGGCCTCCGCGTGCAGGAAGGTGTTCCGCGTCGGCGAGACGAAGACCGTCAGCAGGCTGGGCAGCAGCCCAGCGAGCTGCGCGCCCACCTGCGTGATGGCCTCGCGCTCTTGGGTGACGAAGTCCAGGGTGGCCAGGCCCCCTACGGCGCCGACGACGAGCAGCGCGACAGCGCGGCGCCCGACGCTCGCCTCGCGCGCGTGGAGCCCCAGCACCGCGCCGAGGTAGACGAGCACGTAGATGAGGTTGAGCGGGCGCGCCAGGTAGGCGGCGTAGAGCACCGGCGGCCACACGAGCAGCGCCGTCCAGCGCAGGGCCCTGGAGGGCTCCCGGAGCCAGGTGTGGAGCAGCGAGAACGACAGCGAGCTGAACAGCAGCGAGGGGATGAAGCCGTCTTCACAGCGAGAGAAGCGCAGGTGGTGCGGGAGCAGCGCCACCATGGCGGCCGCGAGCGCGCCGGCGCGAACGTCCCGGAGCAGCTGCGTGCCATGCATGAACAGCACCGGGACGAGCAGGACCGCGTAGAGGTAATTGATGCCGAACGTCAGGTCGATGAGCGTCACGGAGCGGCCCAGCCGCTCGAGCTGCCCGGCGAGCAGCGGGCTCTCGTAGAGCAGGCGGACGTTGGGGTAGAGCCGCGACCACGGCCACGCGCCGAGGAAGGTGGCGGGAGAGAGCCACCAGCGCAGCCCAGCCCCCACGGCCGTCGCGAGCGGGACGAGGAGCCGTACCCACCCCGGCGCGCGCCAGAGATGCACCGCGCATAAACCCAGGATCAGCAGCAGCAGCCCGCCGCTCAGCAGAGCACCATCGAACAGCCACCGCGTGACCCTCGGCGCTTGGGCCCCCAGCGCGGGCCCACCCGGCACATTCGGCGTCGACCTCCAGAAGGCGCCCGAGTCGTTGCGCCGCACGGCTTGCACGAGCCGATCGCGCGCCTCGTTCGCCTCCGCCGACGCGGCCGCGCCCAAGACGAAGCCGAAGCTGGCGCTGGGCGGGGGCGGCCCCGAGGCCCTGCTCCGCGGGACGAGCTGCAGCTCGAGGCGCTCCTCCGCCGGGCCCTTCAGACGGACCACGATCTCGTCTTCCCCGATCTGGACATCCCACAGGAGCCACTGCCCTCGCACCGGCTCGGCGAGGCGGTAGGGCGCGAGCAGCGCCAAGACCTCCGCTTCGCGCCCAGCGCCGATCCGCTGTGGCGCTGCGTGGCTCCGGGCGGCGACGAGCAGCAGCGTGACCGCGACGAGCAGCCCGCAGTGCCGACGCAGCCAGGTGAGCATGACGCGCAGCTTAGAGGGACGACCCTCCGTGCAGAAGGGCTTGCCCGCGCGCTAGCCGCGCGAGGCGGCGACCTCGCCCTTCGCCAGGTGCGCCATCGCCTCCGTGAGGCCCTCGAGCGACAGGTGAAACATGGGGAACACGGTGCCGATGGCCTTGGCCGTGCCGCCACGCCAGTACTGCGGAGGATCTGGGTTGAGCCACGCGCTGCGCTCGTAGCGCGCCGCGAGGTGCTGCAGCCACTCCAGGCCGCTCCTGGGGTGCGGCCCCGAGGCGGGCCCCCAGAGGTGACTGCCGAGCAGCTCCGCCGGCGCCATGGCGGCGTCCCCGACGATGATGAGCTTCCAGCGAGCGTCGGTCGTCGCCAGCGCCTCGGTCAGGTCGAGCGGCTGCATCAGCGTGTCCGTCGTGTAGACGCGCCCGTAGATGGCGTTGTGGAAGTAGTAGGTGCGCAGCTCCCGGAAATGCGAGGCGCGCTTGGCGGCGCTGAAGAGCTGCGAGCAGGTCTGCGCGAAGGGGTCCATGGACCCGCCGACGTCCATCAGCAGCAGCACGCGGAGGCTCGATTTCCGAGGTGGGCGCAGCACGATCTCCAGCTCGCCCGCGTTCTTCGCGGTCGCGTCGATGGTCCGCTCCACGGAAAGCTCGGTCATGGCGCCCTCCCGCACGGTCGCGCGGAGCTTGCGCAGCGCGACCTCCACCTGACGCAGATCCAGCACCACGTCGTCGCGATAGGGGCGGTACTTGCGCGCGTCGGCCAGGCCGAGCGCGCCGCGGCCTCCTCTCCCCGCGCTCCCGGCGCGGAGGCTGACGCCGCTCGGGTGATAGCCGCCCGTCCCGAAGGGGCTCGTCCCCCCCGTGCCGATCCACTGGCTCCCGCCCTCGTGCCGCTCACGCTGCTCCCGCAGGCGTTCCTCTAGCAGGCGTCGCACCTCCTCCGGCGTCAGCTCCTCGAGCGCGCGGCGCTGCTCCTCGGTCAGGGACTCCAAGATCTTCGGATCGCGGAGCCACTCCTCCAGGGCCTCGAAGACCTGCGCGCTCTGCGCGATCACCCCCTTGAAGTGCGCGGAGAAGGCCTCGTCGAAGCGATCCAGATCGGCCTCCCGATGCACGAGCAGGGCGCGCGCCACGTAGTAAAATCCGTCCAGGTGATCCGCGTGGAGCCCCAGGGAGAGCGCGCGCGCCAGCAAGCCCGCCTCCTGCGCGCCGACCCTCAGGCCGCGACGGCGTAGCTCATACACGAAGGGGACGACCAGCTCACTCATGGCGTACCTCGCTGTCACCCGCCCCGCAGCGCCGATCGCCCCGCGTGGTCACGAGGACGTCGTAGTCCCCCACCTCGAGCGCGAGCGGCAGGGTGACGGCGCCCGCGTACCTGCCGTCCGCCTGGGTGGCGACGGAGCCGAGCGCCACCCGCTGCCCCGTGGGGCTCACCAGCACGACGTCCACCCGCAGGTGCGCGCACGCGCTCCCCTGGGCGCGGGCGCTCCCACTGAGCTCGAGCGCGGCGCCTCGCCGCAGCTCGCGCGGGCCCTCCAGGCGGAGGCTGAGCGTCGTGGGCGGCTGGTCCGGGGGGCGCGGCGCGGGCTCCGGGGCGGAGGGCGCCGGTGGAGCGGCGGGGGCGCTCGGGCTGGCCGTGGAGCCGGCGCTCGGCGCGCTGCTCGAGGGCTGGGCGCCGCCGGGGCTGGCGCCGCGCGTTCGGTCCATGAGCTCGGTGCCGCTCTCGGCGTTGGGGGGCCACGCGAAGGGATCCTTCGGGGGGACGTGCTGCGGCGTGGTCGGGTCGAGCTGCATGTCGAGGAGGTTGGCGGCGCCGCCGAGATCCACCCGGTGCCAGGCGAGGCCGTCCATCACCTCCACCCAGGCGTGCGCCTCGTTGCGGACCAGGCGCGCGGGCACACCCAGCGCGAGCGCCGTGATGACGAAGGCGTAGGCTCGGTGACGACACACCCCCTTCTTCGAGAGCGCCAGCTCTCGGTAGAGCGCGAGCCCCCGCTGGGACGGGAAGGCCGTGGAGGGCGCGAAGCCGCGGAAGTGTGCGACCAGCGCCTCGACCGCGGCGCGCGGCGACTGGCGGCGAGAGACACCGAGCTGCGCGAGCACCTCCTCCGCGGCGGGGCGCAGCGCTGGGGGCAGGGCAGGCGGCGCTGGGAGCTGCGCCCAACCGACGTCGGCGAGCTCACCCCCGAAGGCGCCGCGGTCGATGGCGAGCTGCATCACGAGCCGCGCCCGCCCGCTCGCGCGGCTGCGGACGAACCAGTTGTCCGCGCCGTCCGTCAGGTACTCCACCCCGCCGGGATCCGGCCGGACGGTGGCGGCGAGCAGGCGCGCCCCCGGGCCCACGCTCGGGATGCGGACCGGCGTCTCACCCGCGAAGTCGACGACGAGATCCGCGTAGAACTGATCGTCCAGGGGTGACGCCGTCCCGCCGACGGACAAGGGGCGGAGCGCTTGGTGCTCCCCCGCGACGATGAGCTCCCCCTCCGCGTCCGCGGCGTCGTAGGCGAAGAGGCGCTTGAACGGCGCCACGGTGGGGACGAAGGGATCGTCGTAGCGCACGGCGTCCGGGCGATCGGTGCGCGCGTCGATGCGGTAGGTGGCGTCCGCGCTGGTGGGGGTGGAGGTAGGGCCATAGGCGGTGTCCAGGCCCGTCAGCGCGCGGGTGGGATCCGGCGCGGCGACGGCGCCACCCGGGGTCTCCACCACCGCCGGGAGCGCGCCGCCGGGCGCGGTGGCCTGCACCCCGACGTCCTCCGCGCTGTCCGGCTCCAGGTACTCGTGGCTGATGGGGGCGGCCAGCGCGCCCCAAGCGAGGGTAGCGGCGAGCAGCAGCGAGCGACGTGAGAGGGAGCGCGCCAAGACGGCGAAGTCTAGCATGGCGCGCTGCTCACGAGGCCGTCAGCTCCACGATGGGCGCGCGCGTCGCCACCGAGCCCTCGAACAGCAGCGCCGGCCGTGCGCCGCTCGGTAGGTAGAGCTCCAGCACGGCGGGGCCGTTCGGCGACTCCGGCGCGCGGTGGAGGCGCACCGCCTGCCCGGCCTCGCGCAGCCACCGCTCGAGCGCGGCGCCGCGCTCGAGCACCGTGGCGCGCCAGCGGGTGAGCTGCGCGCTCGGCGGTGTGACGCTGAGCGTGCCCTCGCGGACCCAGCAGACGTCCTGGGCGCGCTCGTAGAGCGCGCGGGGCGCCCCCGACGTGGGCGGCCGCGCGCAGCTCCAGAGCAGCCGCCGCCCGCGGCTCAAGCTCATCAGCAGCGCGGCGTGACGCTCGGCCTCCTCCGGGCCGAGCCCTTCGAAGGGCGCCTCGACCGCGAGCGCCAGCGGTCCGCCCTCGGGTGTGGGGAGGGAGGCCTGGAGCGCGGCGAGCGCGCGGTGCTCGGAGAGCCCGGCGGCGCCGAGCCGCTGACCGCGCCAGCGCGCGAGCCCAAGCTCGGCGAGCGCCGCCTCGGCCACCTGCCGCGCCGCCCGAGGACGATGACCGGCCAGGCGCGCGCCGAGGCTGAGCAGGTCGAGCACCGTGGCGCTCGGATCGAAGCCGGGGCGATCGAGCGCCACCCCGAGCCAGCCGCCGGTGACGGCCTCCGAGAGCGGGCGACCGAGGCACCAGGCGGCTCCCCGCGCGAGGCGCGCGCGGCCCAGCGCCAAGCGAAACCACGCGCTCACCTCGCCGACGAGCACGACGTGCTCGCGCTGCGCGGCGAAGGGCTCCGCCGAGAGCAGCTCCGCGCCGTCCGGTGCGTCGATCCGGAGCGCGTCCCACGCCAGCCAGGCTTCGGTCATGGCGACAGAAACAACGACTCCAGGAGGGCGAGCGGCTGATCCGCGCGGTACACGGCGAAGGGCGCCAAGCCCGCGACCAGCTCGAAGAGCTGAGGAGGGATCACCTCGCGCGACGCCTCCCGCACGCCCTCGAGCCCCAGCATCCGTCCCACCCAGGTGGTGTCTGGCTCCGGCAGCTCGAGCAGCGGCGCGTCGGTGGGCAAGTTCGCCAGCCGGCAGGCCTCGGCGAGCGCCTGGCGCAGACCGCCGATCTCGTCGACGAGCCCACGCTGGAGGGCTTGGCGCCCGGTCCACACCCGCCCCTGCGCCACGGCGTCGATCTCCGCCTTGGTGCGACCGCGGCCTGCGGCGACGCGCCCGAGGAAGGTGTCATAGAATTGCGCCACCTTCTGCTCGAGCGCCGCGCGCTCGTCCGCGCTGAAGGGCCGGTACAGGCTCTCGGCGTCGGCGCGCTCGGTGGTCTTGTAGGTCTGCACGTCGACGCCCACTCGCGACAGGAGCGCCGAGACGTCCGCCTTGCCGTAAAAGACGCCGATGCTCCCGGTGATGGTC
>CAUJEM010000162.1 GCA_963169915.1 Myxococcota bacterium | reverse complement strand
TCGCTGGCGGAGGAGGAGAAGCTCGTGCGCTGCGGCGCGGAGGCCACGGGCTCGAGCTCGTCCAGCGCGTCGAGGGAGGCGGCGATGTCGAAGGCGCGGTCGCTGGCCGGCGCGGGCTCTTGGGGGTAGTCCCCGAGCGCGTCGCGTCCAATGGTCCCGCTCTGCCCGCTGCCCGCCTGCAGCTCGTCGAGCTCCTGGAGGCGCTCGATGAGCAGCGGGTGATGGGGCGAGCGCTGCAGCGCATCGTCCAAGATGGAGCGGGCGTCGTCGTAGAGGCCGCGCATGGCGAAGAACTCCGCCTCGTCCAGGATCTCCTCGAGATCTCCCGTGTCCAGGGCGGCCGCGGCTGGCGGCGGCGCGGCGGCGGCCTCCACCTGGCTGAGGGGCGGGCCGAATTCGCTGGGATCACCCAGGTCATCCAGGGAGTCGTCGAAGGCCGCGTAGGGATCCGGCGCGCCGGCCTGCGGGAGCGCTTCGGGCGGCGGCGCGTCGAACTCCGACGGATCGAGGCCGGCCAAGAGATCGTCGTCCGGGCCGAGGGGGAAGCTGGGCAGCGGCGCCTGGCGCCCCACCGCCGCGCTCCCGACCCCGAAGGGAGCGTCCACGTCCATGGCGAGGGGCGGAGGGTGCGCGCTCAGGGCGTCGGCGGCGCCCACCTCCTCCAGATCGAAGGAGGGGAGGCTGGCGCTGGGAGCGCCGGGCACGAAGCCCGCCGTAGCGCCGCTGATGTGGTCGAGCAGGGCTAGGGCGTCGGACTGCTCCGGGTACTGCTCCAGCACCTCGTAGATGAGCGCCTCGGCGCGCGCGAAGTCGCCGTTGCCGACGTGGATGGTGGCGATCTGGAGGGCCTCGGCGAGCGCGGCGTGGTGGTCCCCCGACTCCTCCAGGAGCTCTCGGAGCTTCGTCCGGACGGCGACGGAGTTGGGGTCGAGCTCGAGCGCGATGTCGAGCACCTCGAAGGCCTTGGTGTAGAGCCCGAGCTTGCGGAAGCTGTCCGCGTCCGTCAGCGCCTTGCGGAGGTGGGCGTTGCTCTCGAAGGTGGTGGAGCGCGGCGCCTCGAAGTCCGCAGAGAGCTCCGGCTCGTGCCCGCCGACCACCACCTCCGGGGCGCTGGCCTGTCCGGCGCGTGGCGGTGGCACCCGGCTCGGTCGCGACAGCTCGATGGGCACCTCCGGCGCGCTGACGTCGGAGTCTCCCTCATCGTCCAGGATCTCCACCGCGCTGTCGTCGTCGAGGCTCACGGGCGCGGCCGCGGGCAGGGGCGCGAGCCCACGCACGAAGGGATCTTGCGGCGCGGTGGCCTGGAGGTGCGCGACGAGCTGGCCATGCAGCTCCGCGTCGCCCTGGTCCGCCGCGATGCGCGTCATCTCCTTGTAGACCTCGAGCGCCTTCTCCGGTTGCTCGATGAGCGTGAAGCTCTGAGCCAGCAGCGTCAGGGTCTCGAGGTTCTTGGGGTCGGCCTGGAAGGCGATCTGCAGGCGTTGGAGCGCCTGCATGCCGTCTTCCTTCGTGCCGCGCTCGAGGAAGAGCTGAGCGATGGCGCGCGCGTAGGCGGGGTCTGGTCGAAAGTGTAAGATGCGCTCCAGCACCTTGCGGGCGTCATCCCTGCGCTCGAGCTGGAGCAGGAGCTGGGCGGCGGACCAGAAGGAGTCGATGGCGGCGTCCACGTTGGGCACCCGGCACCACGCCTCCGCGAGCCGCAGATGCGGTAGCGGGTTGTGCTGGTCCAGCGCCACCATGTGGCGGAACACCTCCACCGCGTCGGCGTCTCGTCCTGCGCGCTGCAGCCCCGTGGCGACCTCGTCGTAGGCGGCCAGCGCGTCGCTCGTCAGCCCGAGCTGGACGTAGAGCTCGGCGAGCTTGGGGACGACGTGCGCGTAGCGCTCGGCTTGGTCCGGGGCGTGCTTCCGAATCAGCTCGCGGATCTGCTTGAGCACCGCGATGGCCTTGAGCGCGTAGCCCTGGCTGGCGTAGTACGCCGCCACGTTATCGTAGCTGGCGATAGCGCCGGGGAAGTCCTTGAGCTTGGTCTGGAGATCGCCGATCTTGAGCAGCGTGCGCGTGTCGTTCGGGGCGCTCTCCAGCAGCCGCTGGTACTCCACGATGGCGCGGTCGTAGCGCTTCGCGTCGACCCACTGTTGGGCCGCCTGCAAGATCTTGTCACGCTCGTTGGGCACGGAGGAGGGCTCGGGTGCGCGACGTAGGGCCGCCTGGAGCCGAGGCGCGCGCAATTGAAAGTGTAAGATTTTCGAGTCAGTACGATCAAGCGTCGGGGCTGGCTTCGGGCGCGGCAGGGCGGCGGCGCGGCGCCGGCCAGGGCGCGCAGAGCGCCTTGTCCGACCGCCGCGCGGGCGTTCAGTGAGCGCCGGAAGATGCCCTTGCGACGCGCCGGCCTCGGGCGCATGGTGAGCCGCCATGACCATCAGCCTCAGCTACAAGGCCCCCTTCGCGCCCGGCGGGAGCGCCGGCATCGACGAGGAGGTGTGCCGAAGGCTGCTCGGTGTCGCGCTCGCCCAGGGTGGAGACTACGCCGACCTGTTCTTCGAGTATCGCGCGGCTGGGAGCCTCAGCTTCGAGGAGGGGATCACCCGGAGCGCCGCGCGCGGGGTCTCCATGGGGCTCGGCGTGCGCGTCCAGCGTGGGGACGCCACGGGCTACGCCCACGTGGAGGACCTGAGCTGGGACGCCATGAAGCGCGCCGCGGAGACCGCGGCGCGGATCGCGCGTGGCGGGGGCGCCCCACGGTCGTTGCGGCTCGAGCCGATGAGCCTACCGCACCGCTATGAGCTGTCGCCCATCACCCTGGACGAGCCTGGGGAGGGCAAGCGCGCGTTGCTGCAGCGCGCCAGCGAGGCGGCGCACCGCGCCGACTCCCGCGTCGTCAAGGTGGAGGCGAGCTTCGCGGAGGAGATCCGAGAGATCTTGATCGCCACCAGCGACGGTCGTCTCGCGCACGACTTGCAGCCGCTCATGCGCTTCGGCGTCAGCGTGGTGGTCGAAGACGGCGCGCGGCGGGAGTCGGGGCGCAGCGGCGGGGGAGGGCGCATGACGCTCGGCTACTTCGACCAGCGCAGCCCAGAGTGGCACGCCAGCCGCGCCGTCGCCCAGGCGGTCACCATGCTGGACGCGCGACAAGCGCCGGCCGGGCAGCTCGAGGTCGTGCTCGCCCCCGGTGACAGCGGCATCCTGCTCCACGAGGCCGTGGGGCACGGGCTCGAGGCGGACTTCAACCGTAAGGGCACCAGCAACTACACCGGGCAGGTGGGCAAGCCCGTGGCCAGCGCGCTCTGCACGGTGGTGGACGACCCCACCTTCGTGCAGAGCCGCGGCTCCATCAACGTGGACGACGAGGGCATGGAGCCGCGCCGGGCGGTGCTCATCGAGGACGGCGTGCTGCGCGGGTACATGCAAGACCGGCTCTCCGCGCGCCATTTCGGCGTGACGCCCAGCGGTAACGGCCGGAGGGAGAGCTTCTCCTGCGCGCCCATGCCGCGCATGACCAACACCATCCTGCTGGCGGGCCCCCACGATCCGGAGGAGATCTTGAAGAGCGTCAAGCGCGGCATCTTCGCCAAGAGCTTCGGGGGAGGGCAGGTGGACATCTCCAACGGTGACTTCGTGTTCTCCTTGACCGAGAGCTACCTGGTGGAGGACGGCAAGCTCACGGCGCCGCTCAAGGGCGTCAACCTCATCGGCAATGGCCCGGAGACCCTGCGGGACGTCTCCATGTTGGGGACGGATCTCGAGCTGTCGGACGGGATCTGGACCTGCGGGAAGGACGGGCAGAGCGTCCCCGTCGGCGTCGGCTGCCCCACCATCAAGATCGACCGCATCACCGTCGGTGGTACGGAGATAGGCTGACCGTCTGCGGACCCCACGGCCCAGCGTCGTCGGCGTGGTCGGTCACGGCCCCCTGATCGAGCGCGAGCAGGGCGCCGCGGCCACCTTGCGGCAGCTCGGGGCGGAGGTGCGCGGCATCGACTTGTGGGACGATCCGCTCGAGCTGCTCGAGCCCTCCAGGGGGGAGCAGCCCGTGCGCCTGCGGGCGATCGTGTTCGAGGCCTTGAGCCGCCCGGACCTGGCCTCGGCGGCGCTCCGCCGCGTCCGCCGCGAGCCCACGCTGCGTGAGGTGGGCGCTTTGTTGGCGGTCACGGTCGGGCAGATCGCGCGCGTCGAGCCGGCGGAGGGCTTCGATGACTTCGTGCTCTGCCCCTACGTGCCCGAGGAGCTGTACGCGCGCATCCGCGCGCTCGAGTGGCGTAAGAGCGAGTTCGGGACGGAGGAGCGCTACAAGGTGGGCAGCGTCGTCGTGGATCGCGCCGCGCAGCAGGTCACGGTCGCCGGGCGCCCCGTGGCCTTGACCACGCGAGAGTTCGCGCTGCTCGCGTTCCTCTGCGAGCGCCGGGGCAAGGTGTCCTCGCGTCAGCAGCTGCTCGTCCGGGTGTGGGGCGCGCGCTACGAGGGGGGCGAGCGCACGGTGGACATCCATGTCCGCCGCCTCCGGGCCAAGCTCGGCGAGGCCCTACCCCTGGAGACGCTGCGCGGCGCGGGCTACGTTCTGCGCGCGCCCTCGACCGATGACCTTACCGCCTCCTCTCCACCCTCGTCGCTCGAAGAGCCCGACTGACCGCCCCTGGCTGGTCGTGTCCACCGGCTGCCCAGCGGGCATCGGCCCGGAGGTCTCGGTCGCCGCCGCGGTGCGAGCGCGCGGCGCGCAGGTGGTGCTGGTCGGTGACGTCCCGACGCTCCGGCGCGCCGCCGAGCTCGTGGGCGTCGCGCAGGAGCGGCTGACGGAGGGAGGCGAGCGCGGGAGGGTGCGTCTGCTCCAAGCGGGCCCTCCCCTGCGGGACGCCGACCGGCGACCGGGGCGCCCCTCGCGTCGAGCGGGCGCGGCCCAGCTCGAGTACGTGAGGGTGGCGCATGAGCTGGTGAGCGGTCGGCGCACGGCCGCGCTCGTCACGGGGCCGGTGAGCAAGGAGGCCATCGCCAAGAGCGGCGCGCCGGGCAGCGAGGGCTTCTTGGGGCACACGGAGTGGCTCGCGGCGCGGGAGCCAGGGCGGCACGGCGTGATGTGCTTCGCCTCGGAGCGGTTGGTGTGCAGCTTGGTGACCACGCACCTCCCGCTCGTGGAGGTGCCGAGCGCGCTCAGCGTCGAAGGGGTCCGTGACGCTACGGTGGCGCTCGGTGAGCTGCTGCTCGCGATGGGGAAGCAGGCGCCACGGATCGCGGTGGTGTCGCTCAACCCGCACGCGGGTGAGGGGGAGCTGCTGGGGACCGAGGAGCGGACGACCATCGTCCCCGGCGCGAGGCAGGCGGCGCGCCGCCTGGGGAGCCGCGTCACCGTGATGGGGCCCATCGGCGCGGAGACGGCCTTTCGGCGCGCTGCCGCGGGCGCGCTCGAAGGGGTGGTGGCCATGTACCATGACCAAGCCACCATCCCGATGAAGCTCATCGCCTTCGGGCAGGCCGTCAACGTGACGCTCGGGCTCGAGCTGGTGCGGACCAGCGTGGATCACGGCACGGGCTACGACATCGCTTGGCAAGCGCGGGCGGAGCCTCGCGGGATGCAGGCGGCCCTGGAGCTGGCGCGCCAATTGCTGCGCTGGCGCCAGCGCGCAGCACTTGGCCTTTTACCGCGCAGGGTCCCCGCGCTAGGCTCGCGCGCGTGACCGACCTGACCGAGCTCAACGACATCGAGGGTCTCGCGCTGGTAGCGCTGATGCGGCTGATGGTGCGCCTCGATGGCCACTTCACGGACGCCGAGCGCTCGGTGCTGGACGACGTCGCGGAGGAGATGGGGCGCGAGCGCTTCTGGCAGCTCGTCGAGCTGACCGGGAAGGACTACAGCGAGTCCGAGCAGGTGCGCGCGGCGGCGCAGGCGGTGGAGCGCCCGGAGGCCCGCGCGCTCATCTTCGCGGTGCTGCAAGATCTTGCCATGTCCGACACCATCGGCGGCGTGGAGGGCGATCTGCTGAGCTGGCTGGCGGAGAGCTGGTCCCTCCGGCCGGACGAAGGCTGAGCCGCGGCGCTTCTGGCCCCGCGCTCAGTAGGGCTTCTGACCGTTGTAGTTGCCGCCTGGTGCGTAGTTGCACACGATGGTGGAGCCGTAGGTGAGCCCCGCGCAGCGATAGAGCGCGCAGCCGACCTTGGTGGTGTTGCGCCAGACGATCTGCGTGTAGTGCCCGCAGGCCCTGCCCGTGGCGCAGGAGTTGGAGGCGTAGTCGTAGTAGGCCTCCTCGGCGGCCCAGCTCTGCACGGCGCCGGGCCCCGTGGCGCTGCCACCCGAGCCGTAGATGTTCTCGCCCACGTACTCGGGATAGGTGCTGCTCCTGTTCGCGTTGTGATCGACGAGGCCGATGGGCGCCGTGGTGTCCTGACACTGCACGACCCAGTCGTGCGCGATCTGCGCGAGCCTTGGATCCCAGCTCAGGGGCGGCAAGCCCTTCTGCTGACGGACCGCGTTGTGCGCCGCGAGGATGCCCGCGAGCTCAGGGGGCTCCCCGCTGTCGCCTCCCGCGCTCCCGCCCGAGCCAGCGCTGCCGGCAGCGCCGCCAGAGCCCGCCGCACCACCAGAGCCCGCCGCGCCGCCGGAGCCCGCCGCGCCGCCGGAGCCCGCCGCGCCGCCGGAGCCCGCCGCGCCGCTGGAGCCTGCCGCGCCGCTGGAGCCTGCCGCGCCGCTGGAGCCTGCCGCGCCGCTGGAGCCTGCCGCGCCGCTGGAGCCTGCCGCGCCGCCCGCGCCGCTACTCCC
>CAUJEM010000161.1 GCA_963169915.1 Myxococcota bacterium | reverse complement strand
GATCGCGCGACCTGCTCCCGGTAGGCATCAGCAACCCCATGATCGCGATAATCAACGCCCAAATCATCCTGCCTGCTCCTTTCGGCCCGGAGCCGCAGATTTTCCGGAACGGGGTGCCGCAGATTTTCCGGAACCATCAGGCCACGCTGCCGGGGGCCATCGACTACACCGACAAGGATTTTGACGCCCTTCCGGCGCGGCTGATCGCGCTCATCAAGAGCGTGTTCCCGGACTGGACCGACTTCGACGTCGCCAGCTTCGGGAACCTGCTCGTCGAGCTCTACGCCTACGTCGGTGACGTCCTGACCTTCGGGAGCTGCCCTCCGCCACGTTGAGCGGCGCGCTCGCGAGCGCCCTGCGGCACTGCCGAGCCAGGGCCGGATCGCGCCCCTCGAGCGCGTGAAGCTGCGGCGAGAGCGTGCGAACCAGGTCGAGCAGAACGGGATAGATGCGAAGCATGGTCGTGACTCCGTGTGATGCCCCCGCACCGTGCACGGGCATCGCCCTGTCCCCAGGGCACGAGACCATCGACGTGAGGTGGCCCCTCGGCGGCGCCGGGGTGCGCGGCGCGAGGGCTCGCGCAGGGGCGTCAGGCCGGCGTTCTCGAAGGCCACGAGGGTCATGGCTTTGAGCAAGAGCGTGAAGACCCCAGGGTGGGGACCGAGGCGCTCGAAGGGCCAGGCGAAGCCGTCGCCACGCCCGTCACGACGCGCCGGGCCCGCTCGTCGTCGGCCCGACGCCCGCGGCCGCCGTGGGCGCGGGCGCAGCGCGGGGAGCCTGCCGTCGGATTGGGGGAAGAGCCCAGGGGGATTGCGTCGTCAGCGGGTTACGACGATTCTCGGGCGTGGTGATCATCGGCCTGGGCATCGACGTGGCGGAGATCGCCCGCTTCGAGCGGGCGCTCACGCGACTGGGGGAGCGGTTCTGGAGCCGCATCCTGACGCCCGAGGAGCAGCAGGAGCTGAGCCGACGCCAGGGTGACCGCGCTGCGGCGCTGGCGGGGCGCTTCGCGGCCAAGGAGGCGCTGAGCAAGGCGCTGGGGGCTCCCCGGGACGTGTGGTGGCAAGACGTGGCGGTGCTGCGGAGCAGCTCGGGGGTCCCCGAGCTGCGGCTGATGGGGGCGGCCAGCGCGCATGCGCAGCGGCTCGGCGTGACGCGGCGGCACGTGTCCATCACGCATGACGGTGGCGTGGCCGCCGCCGTGGTCGTCCTGGAGGCCGGCGGATGAGGCCAGTGCTGTCGCGGGCCCAGAGCGCCACCTTCGATCGCTTGGCGGTGGAGCGCTGGTCGGTGCCGGGCGTCGTGCTCATGGAGAACGCGGGCCGAGGCGCCGCGGACGCCATCGTGGAGCTGCTCGCCGCGCGCCGGGTCACCCACCGGGAGGCGCGCGTCTTCGTCGTGGCCGGGCCGGGGAACAACGGGGGGGATGGCTACGCGGTGGCCCGGCGGCTGCTCGTCCAAGGCGTGCCGGTGGAGCTGGGCTCCGCGGTGGATCCCGAGAAGCTCCAGGGCGACGCGCGCGTGATGCACGACGCTTGGCGAGGCGTCGGAGGGCGGGTGTGGCCGCTCGCGGGCGCCGCTGCGCTGGAGGGGCTAGAGCAGCGCCTCGGCGCCGCGCACGTGGTGGTGGATGGGCTGCTCGGCACGGGGCTCGAGCGGCCCGTCACCGGCTCGTTCGGCGTGCTCATCGAGCTGATGAATCGCGCGCCGGCGCTGCGCGTCGCCTTGGACTTGCCCTCGGGCATCTCGGCCGATCGCGGTGAGGTGCTCGGGGTCGCGGTGCGCGCGCAGCACACGCTGTGCTTCGGGCACCCGAAGCTGGGGCTCTTCGGGACCGCGGGCATCGCCCACAGCGGCGAGCTGCGGGTGTTGGACATCGGCGTGCCGCCCGGGCTCGTCCGTGAGGTGGGGCACGCGGCGGAGCTGACGGAGCCGGGAGATCTCGTCGAGCTGCTCAGGCCTCGGGGACCGACGGCGCACAAGGGCTCCGCCGGGCGCGTCGTCATCTTCGCCGGGAGCCCAGGGAAGCTCGGCGCGGCGCTGCTGGCGGCGCGCGGCGCGCGGCGCGGCGGCGCGGGGCTCGTCACGCTCGCCGGCTTCCCCAAGACGGTCGCCCTGCTCGAGCAGCGCGTCCTCGAGGAGATGACCGCGCGGCTCGATCCCGAGGCCCTCGCGGAGTCGGTGGACGCCGCGCTCGAGGGCGCCAACGCGGTCGTCATCGGGCCAGGGCTGGGGCTCGGAGAGCCGGAGCGCGCGCTCGTCGAGCGAGTCGTCTTGCGCTGGGGAGGCCCCGTCGTGGTCGACGCGGACGCGCTCAGCCACTTCAAAGATCAGCCGACGCTCTTGGCCGAGGCGCGCGGCCCACGCCTGCTCACCCCGCACCCGGCGGAGCTCGGGCGCTTGCTGGAGCTGAGCGCCGCGAAGATCGAGAGCGATCGGTACGCGGCGCTGGCGCGCGCGGTGGAGACCACGCGCTGCACGGTGCTGCTCAAGGGCCCGCGCACCCTCATCGGCGCCCCGAAGGCCCTGCCGCGCATCAACCCCAGCGGGCACGCGGTGCTGGCCACGGGCGGCACGGGCGACGTCTTGGCCGGCCTCGCGGGGGCCCTGGCGTGCCACTGGTCGTTGCCGGACGCGGCCAGCCTGGCGGCGTGGCTGCATGGCCGAGCCGCGGAGCGCTGGGCGGCGGCGCAGGGCGTGGACCGCGGGCTCGAGGCCCACGAGGTCGCCGACGGTCTCCCGGCGGCGTTCGCGGAGCTGCTGCGCCAGCGCCAGGCGCAGGGCGACGGCCGCGAGCCGCGCTGAGCCGGCGCCGCGCCCCCCCCGGGGGGTGGTGGCTCCGCAGACACACGCCGCGTGTCTCCGAGCCCGCACGCCGTGGGCGGACGCGGCAAAGAGCGGGGATGATTCGCTTGGTACGTGCCTTGCTGTCGCTCCTGGCATGTCAGAGCTCGTCGACCACGCCCCTCGATCCGCCCCGCTGCGCGGCAGCGCGGCGCCCTCGCTGCGTCAAGCCCTCCCCGCTCAGCTCCCGGCGCTCCGCGCGCGCGCGCTCAGGCTGTGTCGCAACGGCGCCGAGGCGGAGGACGTCCTGCACGACGCCGTGGAGCGCGCGCTCCGCTTCGAGGCGAGCTTCCGCGAGGGGACCAACCTCCGCGCCTGGTTGCAGCAGGTGCTCTACAGCGTGTTCGTGACACGCTGTCGGCGGCGCGGGCGCGAGCTGCGCGCCCTGCGGGCGCTCGGCGACGACCCTTGTGGGTGGCCGCAGGGTGAGCCGCGTGCCGTCCTGCAGTGCCTCACGCCGCGGCTCGACCGCGCGCTCGACGCGCTGCCCAAGCAGTACGCCGCGACGCTGAGGCTGGTCGATCTCGGCGAGTGCAGCTACGCGGACGCCGCCGAGCAGCTCGGGGTCCCGGTAGGGACGGTGATGAGCCGGCTCTTTCGTGGGCGACGCCTGATGGCGGCCGCGCTCACCGGCCCCGTAGCCTGCGCCGCCTGAGCCGAGCGCGCGGCTCAGCCCAGCTCGACGTGCCCGCTGGTGACGCGCTGGAGCGCTCCCTGCTCGTCGCGGAGCAGCAGCGCCCCGGTGGCGTCGAGGCCCGCGCCGACGCCGCTCCGGCCGTCCACGCGGAGCGGCTTGTCGAGCAGCGCGTCGTGTCGGCGCAGCTCGGGGAGCAGCTCCGTGAGCCCCGCGCGGCAGTAGCTGCGCACGCGCTCGTCCAGGGTCAAGCACAGGGTCGCCAGCACCTGCTCGCGAGAGACCTCGCTCCCAAGCCGCCGCAGCGAGGTGCAGGGCCGCGCGGCGTCGAGGGGCGGGAGCGTGGCGCCGACGTTCAGGCCGAGCCCGATGACGACGCCGCCGACCTGGGCGCCGCTGAGCGAGGACTCCACCAGGATCCCCGCGAGCTTGGCCTCGCCGGCGAGCAGATCGTTCGGCCACTTGACGGTGAGCCGTGTGGCCACGAGCGGCGCGCACACGTCGTGCAGCGCGAGCCCCACCGCGAGGCTCAGCGCGGAGAGCCGCGCCGGCTGGAGCGGGGGCCGCAGCAGGAACGAGCAGGTGAGGTGCTCGCCCGGTGGGGCGTGCCAGCGGCTCCCACGGCGTCCGCGCCCGAGGTGCTGCAGCTCCGCCACGTAGAGCGCTCCCCCCGCCGCCCCGGCGCGCAGCGCGTGCATGGCGTCGTCGTTGGTGCTCCCCGTCTCGTAGGCGTAGCGCAGATCGGTGCCGAGCGACGCGCCCAGCTCCCGCCGGAGCGCGTGGAAGCGCTGCTCGTCGAAGGCGCTCATGACGGCCGCGCGCTCGTGCTCAGCCGAGCCGCTCGATGTCGAGGGCGATGTCCGCCGCGGGCGCGGAGTGGGTGAGCGCGCCCACGCTGATGACGTCGACGCCCGTCGCCGCGAGCGCGGCGATGCGCTCCAGCGTGACCCCCCCCGAGACCTCCACGAGCGCCCTCCCGCGGGCCCGCCGGACCGCCTCGGTGAGGTCCTCCGGCGCGAAGTTGTCGAGCATCACGATGTCCGCGCGCGCGTCCAGCGCCTCCTCCAGCATCTCCAAGGACTCTACCTCCACTTCGATGCGGCAGGTGTGCGGCGCGCGCGCGCGCGCGCGCTCCACGGCGGCACGGATGCCGCCCGCCGCCTCGATGTGGTTGTCCTTGATGAGCACCGCCGAGCCGAGGTCGTCGCGGTGGTTGTGCCCGCCCCCGGCGCGGACGCTCCAGCGCTCGAGCGCGCGCAGCCCCGGGGTCGTCTTGCGCGTGTCGACGACGCGCGTGGCGCTGCCGGGCGGGAGCGCCTCGACGTACCGACGGGTGAGCGTCGCGATCCCGCTCATCCGCTGGACGAGGTTCAGGGCGACGCGCTCGGCCGAGAGGATGCTGCGCGCCGGCCCCTCGACGACCCAGAGCGTCGCGCCGGCCGTCACCGCGCGCCCGTCGGGGACCCGGCTCTCGACGCGCAGGCGGGCGTCCACCCGGTAGAAGGTCCTGGCGAAGACCTGCTCTCCACAGCTGACGAGCGGGCTCCGGGCGATGGCGCGGCCCACGGCCTGGGTGTCGGGCTCGACGGTCGCCTCGGTGGTCAGAT
>CAUJEM010000160.1 GCA_963169915.1 Myxococcota bacterium | reverse complement strand
GCTCGCCGCGGGGGCCGAGGCCGACGCTTCGTGCCGGGGCGCCGCGCCTTCACACGCCGTGAGGAGCAGAGCCAGGGCCAGCGCTGACGAAGGGGCGGCGGACAAGCGAGCAGTTCGAGGGTTGGGGGGCAGCCGAATGATCTAGGATGCCGCGAGGCCCCTATACCATGGCTCGTCGTCTTCTCCTCCGCGGCGTCACGCGCCGCTTCCCCGGCAGCTCGCGCCCTAGCCTCGCCGCGCTGGACTTGGAGGTGAGCGCCGGGGAGACGCTCTGTCTCGTAGGCCCCTCCGGCTGCGGCAAGAGCACCACGCTGCGCCTCATCGCGGGGCTCGAGCTCCCGGACGCAGGCAGCATCGAGCTCGGGGGGCGCCGGCTCGACGGCGTCCCCCCACAGCAGCGCGACGTCGCCATGGTGTTTCAGGGCTTCGCGCTCTACCCGCACATGACCGTCCTGCAGATCCTCGAGTTTCCCTTGCAGCTCCGCGGGATGGCGCGGGCCGAGCGGCGGCGGCGGGCAGAGGAGGTGGCCGAGCTGCTGGGGCTCACCGCCTTGCTCCAACGGCGCCCACCACAGCTCTCCGGAGGTGAGCAGCAGCGCGTCGCCATGGGGCGCGCCATCGTGCGCCGCCCCGCGCTGTTCCTGTTCGATGAGCCGCTCTCGAACTTGGACGCCGCGCTCCGCGCGGAGCTCCGCGGGGAGCTCGCGCGGCTGCTCGCAGAGCTCGGGACGACGGCCCTCTACGTCACGCACGACCAGACGGAGGCGATGACCTTGGGTCACCGCGTGGCGGTGCTCCGCGCCGGGGAGCTCGAGCAACTCGGCACTCCGCGAGAGATCTACGGCAGCCCCGCGAGCACCTTCGTCGCTGGCTTCTTCGGCAGCCCGGCCATGAACCTCTTGCCGGTCGAGGCGGGCTGCGCCGCGGGCGTCCCCGTGGACCCACCGAGCGCGGGGCTGCTCGTCGGCGTCCGACCCGAGCACGTCCTGCTCGGCCAGGGCCCGGGCCGCGCCACGGTGAGGAGCCTGGAGCTACACGGGGCAGACACCTACCTCGAGCTCGAGGTGGGCCGCCAGAAGCTCCGCGCTCGCCTCGGCGGCATGAGCGAGCTGCGCCCGGGGCAGCCCGTCAGCTTCGAGTTCTCCGCCGAACGGCGCTGGTTCGACGCCGAGACGGGGCGCGCGCGGTGAGGCTCCCGCGGCGAGCCTTGCTCCAGGGCGCGGCGGCGCTCGGCTTGGGCTGTCGTCCGCGCGCGGCCCCCCCAGGGCGGCAGTTGGTGCGCCTCTGGTACACCTACGGCGGCAAGAACCGACTAGTCTTGGAGCAGCTCGTAGCGGGCTTCAACGCCGCCCAAGCCGAGCATTGGGTGCAGCCCGTCTTCCAAGGCGACTACTACGAGGGCCTCGCGAAGCTCCGCACCGCGCTCGCCGCAGGCGCGGCGCCGGCGCTCAGCCACGTCGTCGGTGAGGTCATCCCCTACCTCGCCGAGGCGGGCGTGCTCGAGCCGCTCGCCACGCGCCCCGGCGTCGACCAGCTCGATCTGCTGCCGGCGCTCGGCCAGGCCGGCACCTGGCGCGGCGGCGGGCAGCGCCCGCTCGTCTGCCTGCCGTTCAACCGCTCCACGCCGATCGCCTTCTATGATGCGGACGTCTTCGAGCGCGAGGGCATCGCACCCCCGGAGTCGTGGCAGGCGCTCCTGGAGGCGGCGCGCTGGCTCTCCACGACCGACGCCTCGGGCGCGCGCCGCTACGGCTTCGCGTGCCCCATCGACTGGTGGTTCTGGGCCGCGCTCGTGGGCCAAGCGGGGGGAGAGCTCATCGAGGCCGACGGGCGGATCAGCCTCGGCGGGGTCGCCGGGATCAAGGCGCTCGAGCTGTGGCAGCGCATGGTCAACGAGGACCGAAGCATGAAGCCGCCGCCCGGGCGCGACTACAACGCCTGGGAGGCGACCAATCAGGACTTCCTGGCGGGTCGCAGCGTGATGATCTGGACCAGCACGGCCTTCGTCCGCTACCTCGAAGACAACGCGCGCTTCAACGTCCGCGCGGCGAAGCTCCCTGGCTTCGTGCGGCGCGCGGTGCCCACCGGGGGTACGCACTGGATCTTGCTGCGCGCCGCCCCCGAGCCGGAGAAGGCCGGAGCGTGGCAGTTCCTGCGCTACCTGCACGAGCCCGCGCAGGTAGCGCGCTGGGCGACCAGCACGGGCTACATCCCCACGACCCAGAGCGCCGTGCGCCGCCTGACCGAGGCCGGTCACTACGCCGAGCACCCGAACGATGCCGTGGCGCTGGCGCAGCTCGACGTCGCCCAGCCTTGGCCCTGGTCCCCCAGGCTCTTTCAGCTCCAGCGAGAGATCATCCAGCCACGCTTGGAGGCCGCCGTGCTGGGCCGCCAGAGCCCTCGCGCGGTGATGCAAGACGCCGTCCGCCTGGCGCAGAGGGAGCCATGAAGCTGCTGTCGCCACGGCGCCCCACCGATCCCTACCTCCTGCTGCTGCCCACGCTGCTCATCCTGGGCTGCTTTTTCTTCTATCCCTTGCTCGCTGCGGGCAAGCTGAGCCTCTACTCCTGGGACCTGCTCACGCCGCCGCGCTTCGTGGGCTTGGACAACTACCGTGCGCTCTGGTCGGAGGGGCTGCTGCTCCACTCGCTCGAGCTCACCCTGGTCTTCTCTCTCGGGGTCGTCACGGCGTCGACGATCCTGGGCCTCGCCTTGGCGCTGCTCCTCAACCGCCCAGGGCGCTTGGCCGCCTTCGCTCGCGCGAGCATCTTCAGCGCCTACATCGTGAGCTGGGTCAGCGTGGCGCTGCTCTGGCTCTGGATCTTGGACGCCGATGGAGGCGCCCTGAACGCCGCGCTGCAGCGGCTTGGCCTGCCCGGCTGGCGCTGGCTCTCGGACCCCAGGCTCGCGCTGCCCAGCCTGGCGGCGGTGACCGTCTGGAAGCTCGCAGGCTACGCCATGATCCTCTATCTCGCCGGCCTCCAAGACGTCCCTGCGCACCTGCTGGAGGCAGCAGCGCTGGACGGCGCTGGACGCTGGCAGCGCTTCCGACACGTCACGTGGCCACTGCTCCGGCCAACGACCGCCTTCGTCACGAGCACCGGCGCCATCGCGAGCTTTCAGGTCTTCGACGTGGTGCGGGTGATGACGCAGGGCGGCCCCATGGATCACACCAACGTGCTCGTCTACGCCATCTACGAGCAGATTTTCCTGAACCTGAGGGTCGGCCGCGCGAGCGCCCTCGTGGTCGTCTTCTTCCTCGTGCTGCTCGGGCTCACCCTGTGGCAGCTACGGCTGTGGCTGCGGCGGGAGGGCGCCGAGGGCCAGTCCCCACCCGCCTGAGGCGCGGGCGCGGAGCGCTTGGCTCGGGTCGGCGCCTCCGCCTAGAGTCCGCTCATGCCGCTGCGCTGGCCCCGCCGTCTCGGCCTCGTCGGGCTCGCGCTCCCGTGGCTCCTGCCCTACGCCTGGATGGTCTCCACCAGCTTCAAGACGCTCCCGGAGCTCGTCGCGGCCCCGTCGGCGCCGCTCCCCTCGGGGCTGAACCTAGACGCCTACGCGGCCGTGTTCGAGGCCATGCCGGTGGGCGCCTACCTCCTCAACACGACGCTGATGGCCTTGGCCATCGGTCTGCTGCAGCTCGCGCTCGCGCTGCCCGCGGGCTACGCCCTCTCCAAGCTGAGCTTTCGTGGCCGCGGCCTCGCGTTCGGGCTCGTCGTCGCCACGCTCCTCATCCCGGCGCAGGTGCGCTTCGTCCCCGTCTTCACGCTGCTGGCCGAGGTGCGCTTGACCAACACCATGACGGCGCTCGTGCTGCCCTTCGCTGTCTCCGCCCTGGGCACGTTCCTCATCCGACAGGCGCTGTTGTCCGTCCCGCCTCAGCTCATCGAGGCCGCCCGCCTCGACGGCGCGGGGGAGCTGACGATCATCTATCGGCTCTTGCCTCCCCTGCTCCGCCCCTCCTTGGTGGCCGCCTTCCTGTTCAGCTTCGTCTATCATTGGAACGACTACTTCTGGCCGCTCGTGATGACCACGGACGACAGCGTCCGCACGCTGCCGCTCGGCGTGGCGCTGCTCCGCGAGCAGGGCACGGGCGTCCGCTGGCACATCGTCATGGCCGGCAACGTCCTGCTGAGCCTCCCCGCGCTGCTGCTGTTCGCCCTGACCCAGCGCCAGCTCATCCACGCCGCCGCCGGCAAGGCCGCGGGACGCTGAGCTAGCGCAGGAAGTCCAGCACCAGCTCACTCAGCCGCTCGGGCGCCTCCCATGGCGCGAGGTGCCCGACCCCGGGCAGCAGACGCCAGCTCGCGCCGGGGATGAGCTCCGCCAGGCGCTCCCCGTGCTCCCGCGGGATGAGCGCGTCGTCGTCGCCGTGGATCACCAGCGTGCGGCAGCGCACCCGCGGGAGCTCCGAGGCGAGCGCGGTCCCCAGGATGCCCTGGAGCTGAGCGCTGAAGGCGTGCTTCGGAGTGGGCTGCTCCACGGCCAAGCGCACGAGCTGCTCGATGCGCTCCGGGTGCGCGGCGGCGAAGCCCCGTCCGGTGATGAGGCCGAGCGCCTGCCGCGTCACCACGTCCGGCGCGGTCCCGCGCGCGGGGAAGAAGGCGCGGAGCACCTCTGGCGCGCGCGGGACGATGAGCCCGCCCGAGAAGGTGCTGAGCAGGACGAGGGCGCTGACCCGCGCCGGGTGTGACAGCGCGAGCTGCTGCGCGATGAGCCCGCCCATGGAGAGCCCACACAGCGTGACCTGCTCTAGCCCCAGCTCCTCGAGGACGGCCAGCACGTCGAGCGCCAGCTCTTCGAGCGGGTATGGCCCCTCGGGCTTGCTGCTCTGCCCCGTCCCCCGGTTGTCGACCAGCACCACCCGGTGCTCCCGCGCGAGCGCCGCGGGGAACCAAGGACCCCAGTCCGCGCTCCGGCCCCCCAGCCCCATGAGGAGCACGACCGCGCTGCTGGCGTCGCCCAGCGTGCGGTAGGCGATCTCGAGCTCACCGCGCCGCGCGACCGCTGGGCTCACTCCCGCAGCTTCCTCAGCCACCCGTGCGTGTCCGGGATCATCCCGTGCTGGAGGTTGAGCAGCGTCTCTCGCAGCTTGAAGGTGACCGGCCCCGTCTCTCCGCGGTTGATGGTCTGCGTGCCCGCCTTGCTCTTGACCGTCCCGATGGGCGTGATGACCGCCGCGGTGCCACAGGCGAAGGCCTCGGTCATCTGGCCGCTCGTGAGCGCCTCTTGCCACTCACCGACGCTGA
>CAUJEM010000159.1 GCA_963169915.1 Myxococcota bacterium | reverse complement strand
AGGTCACCTGCCTGCTGGTGGAGGCCTCCTACACCCGGGACAAGCTCGCGCTGCTCGGGCGGGCGTCGCGGGGCCTCGTGCGAGCGCGGGTGCTGGCGCGCCTCTGCCACCAGGGCCGGCTGCTGTCGGAGAAGCAGCTGCCTTCCGGGTGCGCCGGGGCGGCCCGTTCGACTTCGACGTCTCGTACCTTACCTCCGGCTACCGCGACATCTTCGCCCCGGCGCCTCGCTACGGCGCCCTCGCGGGGCGCTGCGCACGAACCGCGCCGTGAGTCGCGGCGCAGCGAGGAGAGGCTGGGAGCGCCTCACCTCGAAGGGTGAGCGGTCAGCGTGATGGTCTCACCGGGCGCCGAGGAGAGAGGGGCCGAGCTGCCAGGGTGTCGGGGGCGATGCCGCCAGCGCTCCCCCCTGCGCGGTCGCCTTGCACCGCGCGCTGGGCTGGAGCCTCGACGATGGCTCCGTGGAGCGCTAGGCCAGCGCGCCGTGATGCAGGGTGAGACGCTCATCTTCGGCTACGGGTCGCTGCTCTGGCGACCGGCGTTCTCGCACGGCTCCAGCGCGCCGGGCTACGTGAAGGGCTGGGCGCGCCGCTTCTGGCAGGGGAGCACGGATCATCGTGGGACGCCGGCCGCGCCGGGGCGGGTGGTGACCCTGGTGCCCGCGCCCCGGGAGCGGGTGTGGGGGAGGGTGTACGCCGTGTGCAGCGCCGAGGCGCCGGCGGTGCTCGCGCAGCTCGACGCGCGCGAGCAAGACGGCTACGCGCGCCTCGAGGTGCCGGTGGTGCGTCGAGGCGCAGTGGCGGCGCTGGCCTTAACCTACGTGGCGGCGCCCACCAACCCGCGCTGGCTCGGGGACGCGCCGCTCGAGCAGCTCGCGGCGCAGATCGCCGCGGCGCGCGGACCGAGCGGCACGAACCGGGAGTACGTGGAGCGGCTGGCGCTCGCCCTCCGCGAGCTGGGCGAGGTCGATCCGCACGTGGAGCGGCTGCTGAGTGCGCTAGCTGCCACCGAACAAGCGCCGCGCTAGCTCCGCGCCCAGCTCCACGTTGGTGCCGAGCAGGCCGCGGCTCGCCAGGGCGCGCTTGAAGTAAAAATGCACGTCGCAGTCTTTGGTGAAGCCGTAGCCGCCGTGGAGCTGCACGCCGTGCTGGACGGCGCGCAGGGCGCCCTCCGCGCTGTGCCAGCGCGCCATGGCCACCAAGGTGTCTGCGCCGGCCTCGTCGGGGCCGCCGCAGGCCAGCGCGGCGGAGAGCACCAGGCTGCGGCTCAGCTCGAGCTCCGTCAGCACGTCCACCAGCGGGTGTTTGACCGCTTGAAACGCGCCGATGGGCTTGCCGAACTGCTCCCGCAGGCAGGCGTAGTCCCGCGTGAGCGCGAGCACGGCCTCGCTCACGCCCACCAGCTCCGCAGCGAGCAGCAGCCGCGCGAGCCGCAGCGCTCCACCCAGCGCCGCGCCCGCCGCGCTGGGCTCCAGCCGCTCCCGCTCCGTGAGCTCGAGGCCCGTGAAGCCGAGCCGCGCGCTCCGGCGCGTGGAGTCGATGGTGGCCTCCGCCACGACCTCGAGCGCGCCGCGCTCCACCACGAACAGCTCGAGCCCCTCGGCGCTGCGCGTGGGCAGCAGCAGGGCGTCGGCGCGCTGCCCCCAGGCGACGGCGAGCTTGCTCCCGGTGAGCTGCCAGCCGTCCCCCTGGCGCACGGCCCGGCTCCGGAGCTGCTCCGGGTGCCAGACCCCGCGCGGCTCTTGAAACGCGACGCTGAGCGTGGCCTGGCCCGCGACGAGCGGCGGCAGCCAGCGCTCCCTCTGCTCCGGGGTGCCCGCCTGCGCGAGCAGCGCGGCCGCTACGATGGTCGAGGCCCAGGGCGAGGGCAGCAGCCGGCGCCCCTGCTCCTCCGCGAGCAGCGCCACGCTGAGGTGGTCCATCGCGCCGTCCGCCGGACAGCCCAGCTCCAGCCAGCCCAGCTCCGCCAGCGCGGGCAGGGTGCTGGGCGCGTAGCCCACCGGATCCGTCTCCAGCCGGCGCAGCTCCGCGGCGCTGGCGTGCTCCGCGAGCCAGCGCCGAGCGCTAGCCTGGATCTGCGCGTGCGCCTCGGAGTAGCCGAAGTCCGCCGGGGGGAGGGGGAGCAGGGGGAGCGGGGACCGAGGCTGCATGGCTCACTTGCTCTTGGGGAGGCCGAGGACGCGCTCGCCGAGGATGTTGCGGAGGATCTGGCTGGTGCCGCCCCCGATGGTCATGCCGAAGGAATTCATGAACGCGCGCGGCCACTCCCCGCCGAAGGGCGCGGCGGGATCTTCGAGGGAGAGCGCGGCCTCGGGGCCTAGCATCTCGCAGGCCAGCTCCGCGAGGCGCTGCGCCCACTCAGACGCCACCAGCTTGCTCATGAGCGGCAAGGCGAGGGGGCGCTCTGCGTTGAGCGCCGTGGCGCTGGCGCGCATGGCGGAGAGCGCGATGGCCTGGCCCTCCACCCACAGGGCCGCCACGCGCTGCCGGAACACCGGATCTTCCGCGACGGTGCCCGCGCCGAGCGGGGTGCGCTCGGCCACCGCCACCAGCGCGCCGAGCTGCGCGAAGAACGCCGCCGCGCGCTCCTTGCCGCCGCGCTCGGCGGCGCCGCGCTCGAACATCAGCGTGGCCATGGCGATGTTCCACCCCTGGCCGCGCTCGCCGAGCAGCGCGTCCGCCGGCATGGGCGCGTCGTCGAAGAGCACTTGATTGAAGCCGCCCTCCCCGTTCAGCTTGACGAGCGGCTGCACGCTGACGCCCGGCGCCTCCATGGGGCACAAGAAGTACGAGAGGCTAGCGTATTTGTTGACGCCCTCCTCCGTGCGAGCGAGCAAGATCATCCATCTTGCGAAATGCGCCACGGTGGTCCACACCTTGTGGCCCGTCACCCGCCAGGAGCCGTCCGCTTGCTGCACGGCGCGCGCCTGCAAGCTCGCGAGGTCCGAGCCGGCGCCCGGCTCGCTGAAGCCCTGACACCAGATCTCGTCCGCGCGCAGCAGCGGCCGTAAGAGGCGCCGCTTCTGCGCCTCGGTGCCGAACAGGAGGATCGTGGGGCCCGCCCAGTGCAGCGCGATGAAGTTGACGAGGAACGGCGCGCGCGCCTCGATGAGCTCCTCCGCGACGATGGCCTGGCGCGCCGGATCGATCCCGCGCCCGCCGTACTCCTCCGGGACGTCGAAGCCGACGTAGCCCGCGTCGTAGAGCCGCTGCTGCCAGGCCTGGAGCCAGCGAAACTGCGCCTCCGTCTCCACCTCCAGGAAGGTCTGTGGGAGCTTGAACGGCGGCGGCGGCGGCACGTTCCCCGCCAGCCAGCCGCGCAGCGTCCGCCGAAACTCCGCCAGCGCGTCGCTCTCCGCCATCACCCGGGGAGCGTATCAGCGGCCAGCCGAGGGGAGAAGCGCCCAGGGACGCGGCGGCGAGCCCCGCGCGCCGCCGGTGGTTCGAGGCGCGCGGGAGCGTCGGGGCTGCGAGCGCCGAAAATGCGCGAACTGGCGCGGGACCTGCGCTACCCTCGGCGGGCATGATTGAGTGGTCGGAGACACACCTCGCCATCCGAGATCTGGTGCGGCGCTTCGTCGCGGAGCGCATCGTACCCAAGGTGGAGCAGCTCGAGCATGGTGACCTGCCGCCCTACGGCGTGCTGCGGGAGCTGCTGGACACCTTCGGCATGCGCGACATGGCCAAGCACCGCTTCGACAAGGAGCTCAAGCGCCTCAAGGCTCGGGAGGAGTGCCTGGCGCGCGGGGAGACGCCGCCGGAGGAGCCGGAGCGCGCGGAGAGCGGGGAGCAGGTGGCGCTGCAGATGATCCCGCTCATCGAGCTGTCACGCTACTGCCCAGGGATGGTGACGGCCATGGGCGTGAGCGTGGGGCTCACCGCCGGCACCATCATGGCCAAGGGCACCTCGCGGCAGCTCGAGCGCTGGGCCCTGGAGCTGCTCACCATGGACAAGATCGGCGCCTGGGCCATCACGGAGCCGGGCAGCGGCTCGGACGCCTTCGGCTCCATGAAGGCCACGGCGCGGCGCGTGGAGGGGGGCTACGTGCTCAACGGCACCAAGACCTTCATCACCAACGGCCCCTACGCGGACACCGTGGTCGTCATCTGCAAGCTGGATGAGGGCAATGAGCCAAAGGACCGTAAGGTGCTCTCCTTCGTGCTGGAGCGGGGCATGAAGGGTCTCACGCTGAGCAAGCCGCTGCGCAAGATGGGCATGCACAGCTCACCCACGGGGGAGGTGTTCCTGGAGGACGTGTTCGTGGAGGCGGACCGGCTGCTGGGAGAGACGGAGGAGCGCAGCTACCGCACCGGCGCCAAGGACACCTTCAAGGCCGAGCGCACGGGCGTGGCCGCGATGGCCTTGGGGATCGTGGAGCAGTGCCTCATGCTCTCCAAGGAGTACGCCAAGACGCGCGTCCAGTTCGGGCGCCCCATCGGGGACTTCCAGCTCATCCAGCTCAAGCTGGCCAAGATGGAGGTGGCCCGCATGAACATCCAGAACTTGGTGTTCCGGATCATCGAGCTGGCCGCCCAGGGCAAGACCATGCCCTTCGCGGAGGCCAGCGCGTGCAAGCTCTACTGTGCGCAGAGCGCCACGGAGGTGGCGCTCGAGGCGGTGCAGCTCTTCGGCGGTAACGGCTACATGGCGGAGTACCAGGTGGAGCAGCTCGCGCGGGACGCGAAGGTCTTGCAGATCTACGGCGGCACGGACGAGATCCAGACCTCGCAGATCGCTCGCTCCCTGCTCGCCTGAGGGGGCGCTGCGCTCAGGGCGTGCGCGCCGCCGAGAGCCGGCGCTGCGCGTCCGCCAGACGCTCGGCGTGGCGCTCGGCGCCGAGCGCCTGCCAGCCCGCCACCTCTTGCTCGAGCGTCGCCGCCGCCTCCGTGCGGCGCTCGAGCGCGAGCAGCAGCCGCGCCTTCAGCGCGAGAGCGCCGAGCCGACGCTGCCCGTCGCTGCGCGTGAGCGCGCGCTCCACGGCCTCGAGCGCCTCCTCCCGCCGGCCCAGCCGCTCGAGCAGGGACGCGAGCCGCGCGCTGGCCTCGTAGGAGCGCGGGAGCTGCGTCTCCCGCTCGCGCAGCAGCGTGAGGGCGCGCTCCGGCTGCTCCAGGGCGAGGTAGGCGCCGAGCCGCCCTTGGTCGTAGATCTGCGCCTCCTCCGGGCTGCCCGCCGCCGCCGCCGCTGCCTCGAGCACGGCGAGGCGCTCGCGCTGCGCGCGCCCCGCGAGGGCAGCGTCGCCAGCGGTCTGGGCGGCCTCCGAGAGCAGCGCCCACGCGTCCGCGCGGTCGTCCGCGCTCATGGCCGCCGCGGGGCGCGCCACGATGTGCTGGAGGCGCGCGGTGACCCGCGCGGCGCCGCGCCGAGCCTGGCCGGCGTCGAGCCGCCCCGTGCAGCGGAGCACCCCGCGCGCAAACTCGGTGGGCGTGGCCGCGCCCTCGACGTGGTCCAGCTCGGCGAGCCCGAGCTGCGCGCAGCCGCGCAGATCTCCCGACTTGGCGAGCGACAGGAGCAGCAGCAGCAGCGCCTCCGAGCGGCGCGGCCAGGAGGTGCCGGCGCGCGCCAGGAGCGCGCGGTAGTGCCGGACGGCAGCGCGGTAGTCGCCGCGGGCCTGGGCGGCCTTGCCTCGAAAGAGCAGCGTGAGGAGAGGATCGTCGCTGGCCGTGGAGGTCTGCGCGCTCAGGGCGTCGTCGAGCAAGCGGCGCAGCTCCGCCAGGGAGGCGGCGCCGGGCCAGTAGCCCAAGACCCTCTGCGTGTGGGGCTCCAAGACGAAGAGGGTGGGCCACACCTCCACCTCGAAGCGCCGGGTGAACTCGGCGTTGCTCTCGCGGTCGGTGTCGAGCGCCACGAAGCGGACGCGGCCCTCGTAGTCGCGCAGCGAGGGCTGGGTGAACACGGTGGCCTCCATGCTGAGGCAGGTGTGGCACCAGGGCGCCCAGGCATCGACGAACAGCAGCTCCCCGGCCGCCGCGGCGCGCCGCTGGGCGCCCTCGAAGTCGTCTCGCTCGAAGGGCACGCCGGGCGCCGCTCGCGGCGGAGCGGCGGAGGGCGCGGCCGACGCTGGCGCGGCAGCGGCGCTGACGGCGCTGGTGGCGTGCGGCGCTGGAGCCGGCGGCACGGGCGCTCGCGAGCCGCCCGATGGCGAGCCTGGAGCGGACGGCGGCGCGGCGCAGCCCAGCAGCAGGAGCGGGAGCGCGAGCCAGGGGAGCCGCATGAGCGGAGCCTACGGCAAAGCGAGCAGGGGAGGCCAGGGCTACGGGCGGCGCGCGCTCAGTCGAGCGGGGTGAAGCCGACGCGGACGGTGGTGGTGATCTCGACGTCTTGGGTCTCGCGCGCCAGGGTGGTGCGCATCAGCATGCGGCTGGTGCTCTCGATCTGGCCACGGGGGATGGCACGGCTCAGCTCGAACTCGAGCTGCCCCTGGCCCGTGGCCTCGAGGCTGATGAGCTCCGCTCGCGTGCCCGCCGGTAGGTTCGGCGTGGCCATCTTCGTCCGAGGGACGCGCTGCTGGAGGCGGAGCGCGAGCTTCCCGCCCCGCTCGGTGCGCTCGAGCAGCTCATAGGTGGCGATCTGCGTGATGGTGACGCCGCCCTGCGTGATGCGGCTCTTGGTCTTCCAGCTCGCCCCGACGCCGACCGGCGCCTCTGGGAAGGGCGCCCCCATCTGTCCGAAGCTCTGCGTCATGGCGTCCACCATGGCCTTGAGCTCCGGGCTGGAGACGGCGCTGGTGTCGAGGTTGGCCTCGTGCAGCACCCCGCGGTCGTCCACCACGTCCGTCCCGCGGAGCTGCTCGAGCCCGCTGAGGCGCTCGGCGATCTTCGCGGCGAGCGCCGCGCTCACGGTGGCCGAGGGCCGCACCTCGAGGCTCTCGAACACCAAGCTGCGGCGCGCGCGGCGCTCGGGCAGGAGCGCCTCGATCTGGAGCTTCGCGATGAACTCGAGCTCCGGCGACGCGGGCGCCGGCCCCTCCGCGCCGGCCACGCGGGTCTTGACGCTCGTGGTGTTGAGCATCCGCAGCCGCTCCACCCGGCCGGCTTGGAACTCATAGCGCAGCGCGACGCGCGGCTCCGCCCCGGGCGCCAGCAGCTCCACGCTGGGGGCTCCGAGCCCCGCGGCCAGGGGCCGCGGGCGTGGCCGCGCGGAGCCAGGGCCGCTCGCAGCCGCGCTGGTGGCGCTGGCCGCGCTGGAAGCCGACGCGCTGGCGGGGGGCGCGCCGGCGCCGGGGGCTGCGCTGGGGGCCGGCGCGCTGGCGGCGCCGGAGGCCTCACCGGCGCCGGAGGACGACGCCTGGCCGGTCGCCGCGGAGGCGGCGCCTGCGGCCGGCTCGCTCGACGGCGCCGGGGTGCAGCCGAGCAGCGCGAGCGCGAGCCACGCCGCCGCCCGGCGCCGCGCTCCGCTCGCACCTCCTGCGCGCTCAGTCTTCAAAGACGATGAGGTAGTCATAGCTGTCGGTCCAAGGCTCCGCCGTGGCCCCCGCGACGGCGACGCTGGCGACGCGCTCCGTGCCGCGCCGCCGCAGGCGCTGCGGGATGGCGGGCTCCGCGCAGTGGTAGAGCCCCGCCAGCAGGAGGAGCTTGCGCGCGGGGCTGCGCTGCTCGAGCCAGGCGTGGGCGCGCTCCGCCATGGTCTCGTCCCAGACCACCTGAGCGCTGTAGCGGCGCTGCGGATCTCCCGCGGGGTGAGCGCGCGTGGCCGCGTCGAAGAGCGCGCGGTGCGCGCGGTCGTCCAGCGCTAGAGCGGGGAGCTCGTGCGCCTCTGCGGCGGTGAGCCCCTCCAGCCCCACCTGCGCGACGCGGCGGGTGAGGCTCCGCGGCGCGTTGAGCGCCAGGAGCGTGAGGTCGGCCCCGCCAGCGAGCGCGAAGATGGGGTGATAGAGCGAAAAGTCATAGCCCCAGCGCGCTTGCCACTCCACCTGCGCGGGCAGCGCCGTGAGCGGCAGCTCGCCGGCGACGAAGGCGTCGAGGGCGGGCTGCTCGCGCGGCGAGAGCATCTCCAGCCCGACGCCGAGCTGCCGCCCCGACGCCTCGGCGCGCGCCTCGAGCCCGGCGAGGAGCGCGAGCTGCGCGTAGTGGTCCCGCGCCTCCGGGTGGCGCTCGCCCGCACAGACGGCGCTGACGGACTCCAGGCGATCGAAGAGCTGCTCCGGCGTGAGCGGCAGCCCGCGGCGGCGCTCCACGGCGTGCCAGGGCGCGGCGGCGCGCTCGACCAGCGTCACGTCGAGCGGGGGGGGCGGCGCCCCGGAGCGCGGCGCGCTCGACGTGGGCGTCGCGGGGGCGTGCGGTGCGTCCGCCACGGCGGCCTCTCGCGGCGCTTGGAGGGGTGAGCTGTGGCCCGCTTGGCCGGTCCAGGCGGGCTTCGCACAGCCGCCCGTCAGCGTCAGCAGCGTGCCGGCGGCCAGCGCGCCGAGGCCCTGGCGACGCGCGCTCATGAGCTGCGCTCGACGAGCTCCGCGGGGAGCAGCGCGCTCGGCCGCCCCGTGGTCATGAGCCAGAGCTGGTGCGCGGCGCGCGTGCCGCCGATGTGCAGGAGGTGCCGGGCCTCGGCGGTGTCCGGGTACGAGGTGTCGTTGACGTCCGTCAGCACCACGTAGTCGAACTCCAGGCCCTTGACCTGCCGGACGTCCGTGACGTCCACCCCGGCCTTGAACGGAAAGTCTTGGTCCGCCACGCGCCGCAGGGAGGGGACCTCACCCTTGGCGAGCCCGACGTAGAAGGCGTCCGCCTGCTCCGGGTAGCGCGCGATGACGCACACGCTGGCGCTGGGCTCCTCGAGGAGCAAATCCCTCAGGGCCTCCGCGAGGAAGGCCACCGCGTCGCCGGCGTGAGAGAAGCCGAACAGCTCCACCGGGGCGCCGTGGCGCGTGGCCTCGGGGGCCTCTTCCGGCGCCAAGGGCCCGAGGACGCTCCGTGAGAACTCCACGATCTCCGCGGTGCTGCGGTAGCTGAGCTTCAGCGGCTCCACCTCCACGTGGGACAGCCCGAGATCTCCGAGCAGCGCGCTCCAGCTCGTGAAGCCGTTGTCCAGGTGTAGGCGCTGCGCCGCGTCTCCCGCCAGGGTGATGCTCTTGGCGGGGCCGGCCGTGTCGAGGAGCACGGCGAGCTCCACGGGGCTCATGTCCTGCGCCTCGTCGACCAAGATGTGATCGTACTGCAAGAGCTCCTTCGCGCGACCCCCGCGGCTGCTCTGCAGCAGCGGGCTGCGGAGGCGCTGGACGAGGCGCAGCAGCAGGGCGTCGTCTTCCGGATCCAGCTTGGCGCTCTCCTCCACCTCTTGGCCGTCCACGCCGGTGGAGTAGAGCGCGTCCTCCTCCTCTGAGGCGGCGTCCTCCGTGGAGCCCTCCGGCTCGACCGCGCGGCCCCGGCGAGCGCCGTCGCGCGCCTCCTCCTCGCCCTGCGCCGCGCGCTCGTCTTGGCGCTCACGGGCGGCGTCGGCGCGGCGCTCGAGATCCGCCAGCACCGCGCCGATGCGCTCGGCCGCCTGCTGCTGCGCGCGCCGGAACTCCTCGGGCGTGAAGCCGCTGCGCTCGTGCGAGCGGAAGGCCTCCCAGAGTGTCGGCCCGTCGCTGAGCAGCTCCGCCCAGTGGCTCGTGACGTCCTTCGTGTCCCTCCTGGCGCGCTCGATCACGGCGCTGAGGTGGAGCCGGGCGCCCCCGCCGAGCGCCTGCCCGCCGTCCGCGAGCCAAGCCTCGAGCGCGCTCAAGCGCTGGAGCACCGGGCGCCCCTCGGAGCGCTGCCACGCCGCCGCCAGCAGCGCCCGGGCGCTCGGCTCCTCCTTCGCGGCGGCGCGCTCGAGCTGCTGGAAGAGCTTGGCCTCGAGCCGCTGCACGAGCTGCTCGATGGCGACCAGCATG
Organism: Myxococcota bacterium; assembly: GCA_963169915.1. GTDB lineage: Bacteria > Myxococcota_A > Polyangia > Polyangiales > Polyangiaceae > JADLEQ01. The sequence continues at coordinate 49,247 of CAUJEM010000159.1, read as the reverse complement.
GCCGGAGACTTCTTCAGGCGCGTGACCTCGGGTGGGGTGTCGTCGTGGTACTCCCGCGGGAGCCGCAGCACGTGCGTGGTGCGCAGCCGCGACGCCCAGGCGGCGTAGGTTCGGATGGGCACCTCCGGCACCTCCAGCGCGGGGAGCACCAGCGACACGTAGCGCGCGAGCGCGTCGTTGAAGACCATGACCAGCATCTTCTCCGGGCGAAACCGCCGCGGATCCGCGAACGCGAGGTACGCGAGCCGGTGCAGCCCGATGGTGGTCTTGCCGCTACCCGCGCCGCCCTGGATGACGACCAGGCCGGAGTCCGTCGCCGTGATGAGCTCGAACTGGCGAGGGTCGATGAGCGCGGTGATCTCCTTGAGGTGCTTGTCCTCGCGCTCCTCCGCGCCGCTGACGCCGAGCTTGCCGGCGCGGTGGTGTTGCTCCGCGCGCGTGGCGGAGCCGGCGCCGCCGCGGAGCTGCGTGGAGCCCTGGTCCAGCCGCCGCCAGGCGCCGGTGGCGTTGCGCGCGAAGGCACCCTGGGGGCACCCGATGCGGCGCAAGCGCCGCTCTTGGATCCCGAGGCTACGGCGCGTGAGCACCTGGCCCGTGACCTCACGATCTCCGAAGACCTCGTCGTACTCGTCGCCCTCCTCGTAGCGGTAGTAGAGGCGGCTGACCGGCGCGTCCCGCCAGTCCACGATGCGCACCCCGGCGCGCGTGTCGAGCGAGGTGCCGCGGCCGATGAGCACCTCCCGGCGCTTGCCGCCCTCCTCGAGCACCAGGCGCCCGAAGTACGGGGAGCGGGCGTCCACGGCCACCTCGGTGGGCTCCCGGCGGCGCGCGGCGAGGCTCTGCAGGCGCGCCATCTGCTCGAGCAGGGGCGGCAGATCTTCGCTGCGCGCCGTCGCCATCTGGTCGCGCAGGCTCAGGAGGTCTTCGTCGTAGGTGGAGCGCGGCTTGTCCTCCGGGGGCGGGCTCGCCGGGCGCGCGTCCAGGTGCGTGAGCACCTTGTGGAGACAGCGCTCTTCCTCCTCCACGATGCGGTCAAGCTCGGGATCTTCAGGGCTGAGCGGGGCGGGCGCTGACGCGGCGTCGACTGAGGTCGTCAAGGTGGCTCACGGAGGCAGGAGGGCCGACGCACCCTAAGAGAAACCGCCCGAGGTGCAAGCTGAAACGTGGGGCGGAGCGAGACGCCCCGCGCGCCCTACGGACGGCCCCACGCTCAGCGGCAGCGGCCGCCGGCGCAGGTGTTGCTGTGACAGTCGGAGTCCTCGTCGCACGGGCGGCCGCTGTCTTGACGGGGCACGCACGCGCAGCCGTCGCAGCGGCCGCTCGCGCAGTCGGCGTTGGAGTCGCACTCCACGCACTGGCCCGCCGAGCTGCAGTCCTTCGCGGAGGAGCCGGCCGCGGCGCACACCCCGGATCGGCACGTCCCGTTGCTGGTACAGCCGTCGCCGAGCGCGAGGCTGCCGGCCGTGCAGCTCCCGGGCACGCCGGGGATGGAGCCACGCTTGCAGTAGTAGCCGTGGGCGCAGTCCCTCTCGTTGTAGCAGCTCGAGGAGCAGTTGACGTAAGGCACGCTCGAGCAGGTGTTGCCGCTCGGGCAGGGGACACTCCGGAGGCACGCGCCGTAGCCGTTGCACTTGAGCGCGCCCGTCGCATTTCCGGAGCAGCTTGGGACGCCGTTGACGTTGCAGCTGGTCCCCGCGGCGGGATACTCGCAGCCGCGCGTGCCGTTGCAGCTCCCGCCACACTCGGCGGTGCCGCCACACTCGGCGTCCGGATCTTGCCCCGCCGGGACGGGGGAGCACTGGCCCAGCGCTCCGCTGACGTTGCAGGCCTCACAGAAGCCGCTGCAGGCCTGGTTGCAGCACACCCCGTCGACGCACAGGCCGCTCGCGCAGTCCCCGTCGCCGCCGCAGGTGGTGCCCAGCGCGAGCCCACCGCCCGAGCCTGCGGCGCCGCCTTGCCCGGCGCCGCCGCCGGCCTGACCCCCGGCGCCAGCCGCGCCGCCCTGCCCGGCGCCGCCGCCAGCCTGGCCCCCAGCGCCTGCGGCGCCGCCCTGTCCGGCGCTACCGCCAGCCTGGCCTCCAGCGCCTGCGGCGCCGCCCTGTCCGGCGCCGCCGCCAGCCTGGCCCGCGGCGCCCGCCGCGCCGCCCTGCCCGGCGCTGCCGCCAGCCTGGCCCGCGGCGCCCGCCGCGCCGCCCTGTCCGGCGCCACCTCCGCTGCCGCTGCTCCCCGCGGAGCCGCCGCCGCCGCTGCTCCCTGCGGAGCCGCTGCTGCCGCTGCTCCCTGCGGAGCCAGCGCCTCCATCCGTGCCCGCCACGCCAGCGTCGCCGAAGGAGACGCCCTCCTCCGAGGAGCAAGCGCCGAGCGGCAGCGCGACGAGAGCGACGAGGACGGCGAGGGCAGCAGGACGGGACATCCCCGTGAGGGTACTCCCCCCGCCGCAGCGCGCCAAGCGGCCGACTGGCCGCCCTCCGACGTCAGGCTCCACGCTGCACGTCCCTGACCCGCGCGCTGCGTCTCGGTCGAGCCCGGCGGACCGCCGTGAGCGAGGGGCCGCGCGCCGCCTCGAGCGCCGGATCGGGATTGACCCGAGGTGCGGCTGGTGATGCACTGAGAAGCGTGGAACTCGACGAGCTGGTCAAGGGGCTACTAGGGGAACTCGGGAAGATTTCGCAGAGCGACGCCGTCGCTGGGAGCGTCCGCGACGCGGGGAAGGCGAAGGTGCTGCCCCTCAGCAAGATCAGCATCGGCTTCGCGTCCGGCGCCGCAGGGGGCAGCTCCAAGGCGCGAGGTGACGCCAAGGCCGACGCCTCGCTCGACGGCGGAGGCGTGGCGGGCGCCGTCAGCGTGGAGCCGCGAGCGTTCGTGGTGGTGGGTGAGGACGGCGTCCCGCACATGCTGGCGCTCAAGAAGGGCAAGACCGCCGTCCTCCGGCGCGGGATGCAGATCACGCCGGGTGGGGAGCGCCCCGTGCTCAGCGCCCCGTCAGAGCCCGCCAAGCTCCCCGGCGGCAAGCCCTCGAAGCAGTGAGCACGCTCGGCGCCGCCGTCCTCCTCGTGGCGGCGGTCTCTGCGGGCGCGGGCGTCGCGCTGCTGTGCTGGCCTTGGCGCTTGAGCTTCCAGCTCGAGGGGCGGGGTGAGCCGAGCGGCGCGTGGGCGCTGGTGGGGGGCGCCTCCCTCGGCCCCGTGAGCGTCACGGCGGTCGCCGCGGCGGGCGTCGTGCCGCAGCTCCAGCTCTACTGCTGGAACCGCCGGCTCGTGCAGCGCTCGCTCACGGCGCTCCGCGCGCGGCGCGGCGCGCCCGGGGTGCCTGCGCCGCTGCTGCCGCGCCTGCGGCGCCTCGGCGCGCGGCTCCGGCGGCACGTGGACGTAGGGGAGCTGCTCTGGTTTCTGGCCGGGGAGCGGCGGCGGGTGCGGCTGGAGTCCGGCGTGCTCGAGCTGGACTTCAGCTTTCGGGACGTCGCGCTGACCGGGAAGCTGCTCGGGGCCGTTCAGCTCCTCGACGGGGTGCTCCCAGCGACGCTGCGAGTCACCGCCCGGCCGCGCTGGGAGTTCGAAGATCGGGCGGCCGGCGGGCTGCGAGGCGTGCTGGCGTTCTGGCCCGGGCTGCTGCTGGTCGAGACGCTCTGGTGGGTTCTGCGCTACGCTCGGCTCCGCCCGAGGGCCAAGGAGGTGCAGGGTGACGGATCGACTAGGTAACATCGTAGGCAGCTTGCTGGACGGCATCCGAGGGATCTCCAAGAGCGAGACCATCGTCGGGGAGGCGCAGCAGGCCGGGGACGCCACCATCGTCCCCATCCATCGCCTCAAGCTGGCGTTCGGCGCGGCGGCGGGCAAGGGGGGCGCTCACAGCTCACGCATCGGCGGGGACACGGGGCTGCACGGCGCCGCGGGCGGCGTGGAGCTGGACCCCATCGCCGCCATCGCGATCGCGAAGGACGGCACGGCGCACGTGCTCACGGTGGACTCTGATCCCGCGAGCACGTGGGCCGGCTTGCTGGAGGAGGTGCCGGAGCTGGTGGCGCGGCTGGCGCACGGGGTGGGCGGCAAGATGGTGCAGGCCATCGAGCAGCGCGTGGATCAGCGGCTAGGAGCCGGCGCCGCGGCGCCCGCCTCCGCCCCCGCGCTGGAGGGCGAGAAAGAGGAGTAGCGACGAGGAGGGGCTAACTAGGCCCCGCCGAGCTCCACGTCGAGGGCGCGCTCGAGCCGCAGCAGGCCCTCGGCGATGGCCTCCTCGTCGACCGTGAGCGCCGGACGGAAGCGGATGGAGCGCTCCCCGCAAGGCAAGAGCAGCAGGCCGTCTTCGAAGCACCGCGCAAGGACTGCGCTGCGCAGCGCTCGGCTGGGGAGATCGATGGCGCACATCAGGCCGCGGCCTCGCGCGTTGCTCAACGCGCCGTCGAAGCGCGCCGTGAGCCGCTGCAGCCCCGCGAGCAGCTCCTCCCCGCGCTGCTGGCAGTTCTGGAGCAGGCCGTCGTTCACGATGATCTCGAGGATGTGCGTGCAGCGCACCATGTCCGTGAGCGAGCCGCCCCAGGTGCTGTTGATCCGGCTCGGCTTCTCGAACACGTTGTTTGGCACCTCGCGCACCCGCGGCCCGGCGAGGATGCCGCCCACCTGCATCTTCTTCGCGAAGCAGACGATGTCCGGGACGACCCCGAGGCTCTGGAAGGCCCACCACTGGCCGGTGAGGCCGAGCCCGGTCTGCACCTCGTCGAAGATGAGCAGCGCCTCACGCTCGTCCGCCACGCGCCGGAGCGCCTGGAGGAACTCCGGGCGAAAGTGCCGATCTCCGCCCTCCGCCTGGATGGGCTCGATGAGGATCCCGGCGATGTCGTGGGGTGCGGCGTCGAAGGCCGCGTGGAGCTCCGCGAGCGCCTGCCGCTCCAGGGCGAGCGTGGCCTCGAGCTGGGCGCCCTCGAGCGGGAACCGACAGGCGGGCGAGGACACGCGCGGCCAGGGGAACTTGGGGAAATAGTCCGTCTTGACGGGATCCGTGTTGGTGACGCTCAGCGTGTAGCCCGAGCGCCCGTGGAAGGCGTGCGTGAAGTGCAGGATCTGCGAGCCGCGCTCGCCGCGTCCCGCGGCGAGGTTCTTGCGGACCTTCCAGTCGAACGCCGCCTTCATGCCGTTCTCCACGGCGAGGGCCCCGCCATCGATGAAGAAGTAGCTGGGGAGTTCCGGCGGTCCGGCGGTGCGGCCCAGGGTCTCCACGAACTCGGCCATGAAGGTGGTGTAGTAGTCCGCGTTGCTCACCTTCACGGTGGACGCGCGCGCCAAGCGCGCCTGCACCTCCGCCTCCAGCATCCTCGGGTGATTGAAGCCGATGGGGTTGGAGGCGAAGAAGCTGAAGAAGTCCAGGTAGGTCTTGCCGGTCTTGAGGCAGCGGAGGGTGGAGCCCCGGCTGCCCTCGAGATCCACCACCAGGGGATAGCCGTCCACGAGCAGGTGCTGACGCAGCGTGTCGTGTACCTGGGCGGGGGCGATGTCGTGATACCGGAACATGGATCCTCCACGGAAAGGGCACGTCGCGGCGCGACGTGGCGAGCCTCGAGGGGCCTTCACGGGGAGCTGGCGAGCCGGCGCAAAACGCTCGCGCTCCCGGTGAGTCTTGTGCCTTATACTCCGCCCGCCATGACAGACAAGAAGGGCCTGGTGACGCGCGCGGTCCACTACCTCAAGAGCCACCCGGAGGAGGTCTTTCGCGCAGCGAAGAACGCTCGCAAGCTGCGCTTCGGCTTGCCGCTCGTGGCGCTGAGCACGTTGGCCACGGAGCTCGGCGGCAAGAAGGGGCCGCGGGACATCGAGCTCGAGGCGGTCCCGCCCGGCTTCCGCGTGCAAGCGACGGTGGATCTGATGGGCAACGACGTGCGGGCGAGCGCGCTCGTCTTCGTCGATCTGGTGCGGATGAACGCGGAGGAGCTGAGGTTCGAGATCCGGGTGCGGGACGTGTCGCTCGAGCTGCTGCGCAGCGCGCCGGACTCTCCCGTCGCCACGCTGCTGAAATCCGGCGCGCTCGATCTGAGCAAGCCCGGCAACTTGGTGGCCTACATGCCCAAGCGCCCGCCGATGCTGATCGAGGCGAAGGACGACAAGATCGTGCTGGACCTCAAGAAGCACCCGCTGCTCAGCGGCCCCAAGGCCGACAAGCTCCTCGACCTGGTGACGGCGCTCGTGGGGATCCGCACCATCGAGACGGACTGGGAGCACCTGGACGTCGCGCTGCGCGCCTTCCCGGAGGGCGTCTTCGAGGCCGTCGAAGCCCTGCGCCGGCTCCGCTGAGCGCCCGCGCACCGCGCCGGTGCGGTCAGGCCGGCGGGCCTCAGGGGCTCTCGGCGCTCACCGGCTCTGCCGGGGGCGCTGGGCGCGCGCGGCGCCTCTGCGGCAGCACGTCCGGCAGGCCGCCCCACCAGTTCTTCAGGCGGCTCACGCTGAAGGGGCGGCTGAAGACGATGAGCATCATCACGCACTGGGCGAGGAACAGCCAGGAGAGCGCCGCGAACTTGTCGTCGATGAAATAGAAGCGGTTGTGGATGTTGCTGCCGATGAGCTGACTGGCGCCGCTGAACAGCAGCACGATGGCGCCGTACTCCCTTCGCGCCTTGGCCATGACGGCGCCCACGATGAACATGGAGAAGTAGTAACACGTCAGCTCCACGAGGCTCATCGCCAGCGGGAGGCTCATGCCCATCCCGATCCACAGCAGCCGCTCGCGGCGTAGCGCCCAGAGCATCCAGAGACCGAGCCCGAGCACGATGGCGTGGCGCAGGTGCTTCTGGGACTCTGCCCGCTCGGTGCGCCCGGCCTTCCAGATGGAAAAGGGATCGTCCAGGTTGTCGTCACGGGTGAACCGCATCCGCCCCTCCCAGTCGTGCACCATGAGGGTCTTGAGCCCCATGTGGTTGGTGAGGGGGGTGTGGTTGTGGGTGCCGAGCGTGTGCTGGAAGAACTCCTGGTAGGCCTTCGGCCCGGTGGTGGTGACCATGCTGAGCGGCACCAGGGTGCCCAGGGCCACGATGCAGCCGCCGAGGAAGCGCCGGTGATCGGAGTGCATGGCCTGCAGCAGCGGCGTGCCGCTGCGGAGCTTCATCACGAAGCGCACCGCGATGATCATCCCGACGCCCGCGAACAGGAGCATGGGGAAGACGCGCAGCAGCGCGGCCCAGACGAGCGCCGCCCCCGCCAGCTCGAACCAGCGCTTGCGCGCCAGGCAGACGGCGGCGGTCAGGAAGAAAAACCAGTCTTGGCGCATGAAGGCGCCGCCCGTCCAATAGAAGTTGGCGGGGTAGTTGCAGCCCCACCAGATGGTCGCCACCGCCCCCACGCGCCAGCCGAAGGCCCACCAGAGCAGCGCCACGATGCCGATGTGCAAGAGGATGTCGATGCCCGCCAGCGCCTTGAAGAAGTCCAAATCTGCGCTGCCCAAGCTGGAGAACAGCTTGCCCGCCATGGTCCAGACCGGCGGCGGGTTGTAGCCGTGGTCCTTCTGCATGTTGTCCCAGTAGGAGCCGGCGCTGAAGCGGTAAAACCAGTCCACGTCCTGCTTGAAGTCGTTCCAGCGCTGGGGGTTCTGCGCGAAGATCTGCCGGCACTCCTCGATGTGCGCCTGGACGTCCGGCTCGCTGTTTTTCTTGATCAGGTTGACGCGCAGATCCCGCATCTCGCGGCTGCGCACCGCGGCGCCGCGCCCCAGCTCCATTTCGGCGGCGGCCGTGCACTCGTAGATGCGTTTGTACCCCAGCTCCTCGAAGTACTTGGAGCCCAGGTAGTAGTGGAAGAACTCGTGGCGATGGACGTACTCGTCGTAGCGGGTGTTGGGGTTGCCGAAGTCGAAGTAGGAGCCGAAGGCGAGCGCGCTGAGCAGCACGGCGACCCCACGGCGCGCGCGCAGGTGCCCGCGCCCCCCCAGCTTCTCCCAGCCGAGCTCCAGCAGGAGCAGCGCCGCGGCGAAGAGCGGCAGCGCGATGCGCAGGAAGTTCATCAGCCGCTCCCAGGTGGTCTTCTCGAACACCTGGAGGTTCCACGGGAAGCTGGGCGCCGCGAGGGCGCTGTCGGCGAGGGTGGCGGCCACGGAGGCCAGCGGCGAGCTGAGATCGAGCATCGGGGGGCGGCCCTTTCGAGGTCAGGCGCAGGCTAGAACAGCTTGCGCCCTCGAGCGAGCCCGGCTCGGCTAGTTTGGCTGCCGCGCGCCCGTCCCCCGATAGCGCTGCTCACAGGGGAGCCGCGCCGGCGCGCCGGGCAGCTCGAGCAGGGCGCTGCAGTCCGACCCCTCGAGCTCTTGGTAGTGGTAGCGCAGCTCCAGCTCGAAGCCGCTGGGCTCTACGGCGGCGTCGAGCCGCCCCTGTGCGGTGTCGTCTCGCCGCAGGCGGCAGCCGGGCGTCCGCGGCCCGGGCGCCTCCAGCTCGTGGTCGCCGCTGGCGTGGAGGGTGAAGCTGCGCCCGTCGGCGTCGAGCGTGCCCTCGATGGGGGCCGCGCCGTTCAGCCAGTACAACACCCCCGGCTCCCGAGACAGCTCGATCTGGAAGCTCACGCGGCCGGGCGCGTCGAAGGCGCCCTCGCCGCAGTCGTTCGCGACCAGCTCGGCCTCCACGTAAAAGCGGCCGAGCCGCTCGCCAGGGACACGCCCGTCCTGGGTGCTCAGGCACCCCCCAGCGCCGAGGAGGGTGAGCGCGATGAACGTGGACCCTCGCACGGGAAGCGAGCCTAGCGTGGCGGGCAGGCGGGAGCCAAGGCCCCGCGCGGCGCGCCTCAGGCGGCGGGCGGCGCGGGCGGCGCGGCCTTGGCGGCCTTGCGCTGGAGCGCCTGCTCCAGGCCGATCCGCAGGCGCTTGCGCAGCTTGAGGCGCTTGCCCTTGTGCGGGGTGGTCAAGGACTCATGACGGCGGCGGACGTTCCAGAGAGCGCGGTTTGACATGAAAGCGGCGCGGCTCTAGCGAATCGGCGAGCCGAGCGCAAGCGGCCGGGCTAAACTCCCGGCCAGCGCCTTGAATTCCACGCTGAACACCTTGGGGTTTCCGGCACCTGGGGGCGCGCTGCGCTCACCGCGCGGGCAGGCCTACGTGCTCGGCCGGCAGCTCGGCGGGGGGGCCTTCGGCGCCGTGTTCGAGGCCCTGGGCCCCTTCGACGAGAGCTTCGCCGTGAAGGTCCTCCACCCAGGGAGCCGTCCGTACGCGGAGGTGCGGTCCCAGTGGCTCCAGGAGGCCCAGCGGATGCTCGCCTTCCGTCACCCGTACATCGTGTACGTCCACGACTACTTCGAGGTGGGGGGCCTGTTCGTGCTGGTGCTCGAGCGCTGTGACCACACCCTCGAGGCGATGCTGGGCCAGCCCTTCACCGACCGCCTGGTGGTGGACGTCTCTCGGCAGCTGCTCTTTGCCTTGCAGTACCTGCACGATCAAGAGCTCGTCCACAACGACCTGCACGCCGGCAACGTGCTCATCTCCCAGGGCGAGCCGCTCCGCGTCAAGCTGAGCGATCTCGGGATCGCCCAGGAGCTCGAGGGGCGTCCGCGCGTCACGCCGCACCTGGTGCAGCACCGCATCATGGCGCCGGAGGTGCTGGCCGGCGGCTACACCACCAAGCAGAGCGACCTCTACCAGCTCGGGCTGCTGATGTACGCGATGCACACCGGGCAGTACCCCATCGAATTTCATGCGGGCCTGGAGCACGTCATGGACCAGATCGCCTGCGGCGTCCCCCGCGCGCGCGCCGAGGCGCTCGGCACGCCGCTCGGGAACATCGCGAGCGTGCTGCTGCGGCGGCACGAGCAATACCGGTACACCTCTCCCGCGCAGGTGTGGGAGGATCTGCGGCGCCTCGACGGCTGGCAGAGCGAGCCGTGGGCGTCCGGCGCGGAGCCCTCGCCTCAAGGGGGCTGAGCGGGCTCGAGCAGCCAGCGCACGCCGTCGTCCAGGGTGACGGCCGCGCCGTCGCCGAAGCGGCCGTGGCCCACCTTGGGGAGCGTGAGCCAGCGCGCGCGCCGCCCCGCCTCGAGCAGCTCCTCGATGGTCTGCATCCCGCGTCGGTGTGGCTCGTACTCGCCGCCGAACATCAGCACGCCGCTCACCTCGGGGAGCTGCTCTGGCGAGGGGTGGACGGGAGAGCCCCCCAGGATGAGCCAAGGGAAGCGGCCGGGCTCCGCGCGGTGCAGCCCCAGCGCGTAGCTGGCGCCTTGGGAGTAGCCGAAGGCGATGACCTGCTCGAGATCCAGCTCACCGCTGCGAGCGCGCTGGACGGCGCGGAGGGCGGCTTCCACGCGGCGCTCCAGGTGCGGGATGGGTGAGGCCCAGCGCCACCCGCCGCGCTCCGGACAGCGCTCGTCGCCGAGCAGCGCGATGATGGTGGCGTAGCGGCGGACCGCGCCGGCGAAGTCGAGCAGCGCTGGCACGTTGCCGCAGACGCCGTGCAGGTAGATGAGCGCGCGCCGCACGCCGGCCGGCGCGAAGACGACCTGGAGAGCTTTGTCGCCCGGCACGCCGACGCGCTCGAGCCTGGGGCGCTCGAAGGACACGGCGTCTGCCGGGGGGAGGGGCGCGGCGCTCGGGGCGAGGCCCACGCTGGGCGGGAGGGCCGGCGCCCCGCTCGGCGCCGCCGTGGCGGAAGGGGCGCTGGGGGCGGCACCGAGCGACGCCGGCGCCGCCGCGGCGAGGGCCGAGGCCGGGGCCTGCGGCACGCTCACCGGCGTGGTGGGCAGCGCGCGGCGCCGTGGTCCGGGCGGCGTCTCGGCGCAGCCGTCGAGCAGCAGCGCGAGCACGCCGACCGCGAGCCACGGGCAGCGCGCCGGTGTGAGCCTCCACGTCCTCCGCCGCCGGCGGGGCGACTCGGCGCCGTGGGGGCTCCGCTGCAGCCACGTCATGCCGTCCTCAGCGCTTCGCCGTGCGCCGCCGTGGTGGCGGGGGGTCACCGTTGGCGAGCCACTCGAGCGCGGCGCGGTACATGGCGGGCTTGGTGCCGAGGGCGAGCTCGTGGCCAAGATCATGGGGCAGCGAGACGCGGGTGGCGATCCGCTCGCGCTCGAGCCAGGCGCGGACCTGCTGGGTGCTCTCGAACACCCCGTCTTGCTCCCCCGTCACCAGGTACACCCGCTTGATGCTCTTCCGGTTCTCCTTGAGCGCGAGCACCCCCGCGCCGCCCCAGTAGTCCGCGTCCGCCGCGAGGATGAGCCAGCGGTTGAACACCCGCGGCGCGCGCACGCCGAGGTTCATGGCGACGTAGGCGCCCTCGCTGAAGCCGATCAGGGTGTTGCCCTGGAGCTGCACGCGGCGCCCGTAGCGCTGGCGGAGCGCGCCGAGCGCCCGCTCCACGATGGGCTGTCCGCTGTACCAGGTGTTGTTCCAGCCGCGGGCGCCGCCGCCGCGATCTTCCGGGCCGCTCGGGCAGAGCAGCCACCCCAGCCGCCGCACGATGGGCGACCAGCGCTGACAGTCTGCCGCCGGGTTGCCGCCGCGGCCGTGGAGGTAGACGATGACCGGGCGCAGCGCGGCACGGCCGGGCCCGGTGGGCTCGAAGTAGTACGCGGGCGCGGAGCCAGCCACGGGGAGGCTCTGGATGCCGGGAGCCGCGGCCCGCGCGGCGGGGCTGGCGCGCTCGGCGGCGGCCTCCCGCTCGGCGGCGGCCTCCCGCTCGGCGGCGGCCTTCTCACCGTCCGGATCGTCCTTGCCGGGGATGAGCAGCCGCTGTCCGGGGCGGATGGGGGTCTTGCGCTGCAGGCCGTTGGCGCGCAGCAGGGCCGCCAAGGAGATGCCGTAGCGCTTGGCGATGCCTCCGAGGTGCTGCCCCTTCTCGACCTGGTGGGTCGTCGGCGGGGCTGGCGCCGCGCTCGCCGCGGTGCCCGCCGTCAGCCAGAGGCCGAGCGCAGCGGCGAGGGCGAGCCGACGAACCATCGGTCCAGGGCTACCACAGCGTGGCGCGAGGGCAAAAATGGCCTAGGCTCAGCCCTTGGTCAGCTCCACCCCAGTGGCCACGAGCCGCAGCTCCGTGGCGCTGCCGTCGGCGTGCTTGTTGGAATAGACGGCGCCCTCGCTCTCGTGGTGACGGACCATCTCGGGGCGGATGAGCTGCACCTTCAGCCGCCCCTCGACCACCGCTCGGGAGCCCGCGGAGTCCGTGGGGACGAAGAACCCGTAGTTCTCGAAGGTCACGCGGCAGCCTGGGGTGGAGTCTCCCACGCCGGTGCTCAGCTCCATCCAGCAGCCGCGCCGCGAGCACGCGCGCCGCACCACGCCCTCCAGGGTGACCTGCTGCTGCTCGAAGCGCTCGGGCGCTTCGAGCACGCTGGCCAAGGTGAGCCGGGGGCCGCGCTGGCTGAGGGGGGCGCCGTAGCTGGTCGTGACCCCGAGCTTTGGCGGCGCGTCCCCTGGCGCGGCGGCCGCGGAGGCGGTGGGCGTCATGAGGCAGGGAGCGCTGTCCTCCGACGCCGCGGGAGCGGCTTGGCAGCCGAGCGTCAGGACCAGCGAAGCGAGCAGCGGGAAGGAGCGCGCCATGGCAGCGCTGAGGCGTACCGCCCCCCAGGGCACGGGTCAAATCCCGCCGCGCTCTCCACGGGCGCCGGGCGCCACTCGGCCCTAGACGCCGAGCCCCGGGGCGCCCCAGGGGGCGAGTGCCCCGGCGGCCTCCGACCGCGGGGCGGCGATGAGCGGCAGTCCGCTCGCGCGCTCGGGGCTCCCGACGGCGAGCGCCAGCGCGGCGGCGCCCGCGCGCGCGACGGGGCCGCCGAGCGAGTGCGTGACCACCACGGCGAGCTCGTGGCGCCGGGCGCGCTCCGCGTAGCGTAGGGCGCGGGCGAGCCCCCCGAGGCGCCGTGGGTCGAGCGCCAAGGCCTTGACGTTCAGCGCCTGGAGGTAGCCGCTCAGGCTCGGCCACGCCGCGAGGGGCTCCAGACAGCGCGCGAGCGCGAGCGGGGTGTACGAGGGCGCGAGCGCCGGGAGCTCCTCGCCGGCGAGGGGCTCCTCCACATACTCCGGCTCCAGGGTGTCGAGCCGCACGAGCAGGCGGCGCGCCTCCTGGTGGCTGGTCAGCCGCGCGCCGCCGAGGCGGAGCCGTAGGCCGCGGCCATGCTCACGGCGGAGCTGCTCCGCGAGCTCGAAGCCCTGCTGGAGCTCAGCGCCGAGCTCGACGCGGAACGTGCGGACGCCCGCGGCCCAGGCCTCCTCGGCCGCGCGCCGCGCGTCCTCCGGGCGGGCCGCGTCGAGCGCCGCGCAGGGGGCGGCTGGGCGCGGCGTCGCCGTGAGCAGTCGCCACGCGGGGAGCTGGCGCTGGAGGGCGAGCAGCTCGAGCGCCGCCGTCTCGAGCGCGTAGCGCGCCTCGGGGAGGTGGGCAGGGAGCAGGCCGCGCCAGCGCTCGAGCTGCGCCACCAAGGGCAGCCCGACCGTCAGCCGGACCGCGTCGGGCTCCAGCGCCTCGAGCGCCTGGCGCGTCGCCAGCGCCGCGGGGCTCCCTGGGGCGAAGGCTGCCTCGCCGCGGCCGCGGTGGCCTTGGGCGTCTTCCAGCACGAGGTGCACCGCGGCCGGCTCGCCCGCGGGGGCGGCAGACTCGACTCGAGCGGCGATGACCTGCATACGGCTTGAGGTGAGGAGGAGGCGCGAGGTGACGCGCAGCAGCGTCACGCCGGCGAGGACGCAGGGATGGGGTCGGGGTGGAGGGATTTGAACCCCCAACAGCCGGCACCCAAAGCCGGCCCTCTACCAGGTTGAGGTACACCCCGCGGTGAACCGTGGCGCGGGTTATCTCTACGACAGCGCCTCGGCGCAAGCCCGTTCAGTCCGGAATGCGCTCGAGCTTCACCGCCAGCCGCACCTGCCCGCGATCCGCCGTGACGAGCGCATCCCACGGGAAGTATCCCTCTTTTTGCACGCTGACGCGGTGCTCACCCGTGGAGACCCGCACGCCGCGTCGGGCCACGTAGCCGAGCGGCCCGACGATCTCTTCGTCCACGATGACCAGCGCGTCTTCCGGCGTGCCCCGGGCGACCTCGAAGGCGACGGGGACCGCCGTGCGTAGGCCGGCCGTGGCGCAGCCCGTCAGCAGCAGGGCCAGCGCCAGCCAGCGCGCCGGGGAGGCCGTTCTCTTCGCGGTGGTGGGAGGCATGGGGGAGGGGGACGCTGAGCTTAGCATGGCGCGGACCGCCAGCGCGCCGCCCCTCACTCCCACTCGATGGTGGCGGGCGGCTTGCTGCTGATGTCGTACACCACGCGGTTGATGCCGCGCACCTCGTTGATGACGCGCGAGCTGATGCGCGCGAGCAGCTCGCTCGGCAGGCGCGCCCAGTCGGCGGTCATACCGTCCACCGAGGTGACGGCGCGTAGGACGCAGGTCTCTTCATAGGTGCGGTCGTCGCCCATGACGCCCACGCTCCGCACCGGGAGCAAGACGGCGAAGGCCTGCCACAGCTCACGCTCCAGCTTCGCTGCCGCGATCTCCTCGCGCACGATGGCGTCCGCGCGGCGGAGCACCGCGAGGCGCGCCGGGGTGACCTCTCCCAGGCACCGGATGGCGAGCCCCGGCCCGGGGAAGGGCTGCCGCCAGATCACCTCTTCGGGCATCCCCATGCTCAGGCCCGCGGCGCGCACCTCGTCTTTGAACAGCTCCCGCAGCGGCTCCACCAGCTTGAGCTTCATGTTGGCGGGGAGCCCGCCGACGTTGTGGTGGCTCTTGATGACGGCGCTCGGCCCCTTGACGCTGATGCTCTCGATGACGTCGGGGTAGACGGTGCCTTGCACCAAGAAGGCGGCGTCGGTCACCTTGGCCGCCTCGGCGTCGAAGACCTCGATGAAGACCCGCCCGATGGCCTTGCGCTTCTGCTCCGGGTCCGTCACGCCCTGCAGCGCTTCGAAGAACTTCGCTTGGGCGTCGACGACGATGAGGTGGAGGTGGAAGGCGTCGCGCATCATCCGCTCCACCGACTGCGCCTCACCCTCACGCAGCAGCCCGGTGTCCACGAAGATGCAGGTGAGCCGCTCGCCGAGGGCGCGGTGGCAGAGCACCGCCGCCACGCTGGAGTCCACCCCGCCGGAGAGCCCGCAGAGGGCTCGAGCGGTGGGCCCCACCTGGGCGTCGACCGCGGCGATGGCGTCGCTGACGAAGGAGCTGGGGGTCCACGAGGGGCTGAGCTGGGCGACCTCGAACAGGAACGCGCGCAGCAGCTCCGCCCCCCGCGGCGTGTGGACGACCTCGGGGTGGAATTGGATGCCGTAGAGGCGCCGGGCCGGATCCGCGATGGCGGCCAAGGGGGCGCCCGGGCTCCGGCCGATGACCTGGAAGCCGGGTGGCGGCGCCACCAGCCGGTCTCCGTGGCTCATCCAGACGTCCAAGGTCTCGCCCGCGCCGAGCCCGGCGAAGAGCCCGCTCGGCTGGGTGACCTCGAGCACGGCCGGGCCGTACTCACGCTCCGGGCTCTGCTCCACGCGGCCACCGAGCTGGTGGCTCATGAGCTGCTGCCCGTAGCAGATCCCGAGCGTAGGGAGGCCCAGCTCGAACAGGCGAGGATCGCTGAGGGGGGCGCGCTCGGCGGTGACGCTCTGGGGGCCGCCGCTCAAGATGAGCGCGGAGGGGGCCAGCGCCTGGATGGCCTCCACGCTGAGGGTGTAGGGCTGGATCTCGCAGTAGACGTTGGCCTCGCGGACGCGCCGCGCGATGAGCTGAGTGTACTGCGAGCCGTAGTCGAGGATGAGGACCGTCTGGCGGCTGGACATCTGAGGGGGGCGAGCTAGCTCGGAATCCTCCGTGCCTCAATCCTCCCGCTCCACGCCCACGAGCAGGTGGCGCTCCGGGGCCAGCGCCCGCAGCGCCCGGCGGTACTCCTCGAGGCTGGGGGTAGGGGGCGCCACCTGGCGGCGCCAGAGCTGGACGATCCGCCGGCGGGGATCGAGCTCCAGGGTCGCGCGCGCTTGGGCGAGCGCCCGCACCGCGGCGGCGTAGTCCTTGGCCTCGACCGCGCCCTCGGACAGGCGCGCGAGCAGCGCGCGGAGCTGCCCCTTGGCCCGCTCCACGTCCGTGGTAGCGCGCAGCTCGATGACGAGGGCGCGCGCTGCGGCGCCGCCCAGCGCGTAGGCGCGGGCCGCCCCATACCCGGACAGCGCGCGGCTGAGCCAGCCGCCCTCCCGGTTCAGCAGCCACACCGTGGCCTCGCTCACCCACTCCTCGTGGGGACCCGCGTCGAGCCGCACGCCCACGACGACCTCCGGCTCCAGCCCCGCCGCGTCCCGGGTGCGCACGCTGCGCTGCCCCGCCGTGGCCTCGGGCACGGACGGCGCCGGGCAGCCTCGGCCGGGGTCTCTCAGGGGCCAGAGCCACTGCTCGGCGCTCTTCGCGGCCAGCTCGGCTTGCCGCGCGTCGTGATTGGCGAGCACGGCGATCTTGAGCGGGCCCGAGACGAGGGCCCGGCGGGTCGCCTCGAGGGCTGGCGCCGAGGCGCCCCCGATGCTGAGCAGATTCCCGCGTGGATCGAGCCAGGAGCCGTGTCCGGGCACGAGCGCGTCGAGGATGGCGTCGTAGCCCGCACGCTGCCCAGGGGAGAGCTCTTCGAGCAGCTCCGAGCGGGCGCGCAGCACGCTCTCCGGGGACAGCCGCGCGCTCGCCAGCACGCGCCCGAGCCGCGCCCCGACGCGCTCGGCGAGCTGCTCCGGGGTCTCCCGAGCGCCCAGCGGAGCGGCGTGTGCCAGGAGCCCAGCGCCATCGACCGAGGCCCAAGGCTCGATCACGACGTCCCCGGAGCGCGGCGCGAGCGCGCGGAGCGCCAGCCCCGTGAGCCCGGCGCTCGCCGTCCCCTCGGGGAGCGTCCCACACCGCCCCGCGAGCAGCACCCAGAGCTCGCCTTGGCCGCGCTCCACGCGCTGCGCCCGCTCGATGAACGGCGCGGCGCGGGCTCGCTCCGCGACCTGGAGCGCTTGGGTGAAGGCCGCGTCCGTGGCGAGGGGCCCCTCGGGCTCCCGCAGGACGGCGGCGCGCCGTAGCGGCTCCCCTGCGGCGGGGGCGCTCAGGGCGAACCAAGCGGCGCGTCGCGCGGCGTCCCGCGGGTCTGGCGCGCGCGCCGCGGCGGCGTCGAGGAGCGCCTGCGAGGGCTCGCTGGCCGCGACGCGCAGCGCTCGCTGGAGCTCTGCCTCGGCGACCAGCGTCAGGCGCGCGGCCTGGTCGATCGAGGCCTCCGCGCCGCCGCCCGCCGTGAGCGTGAGCTTGACGCAGGCGCCCTGGCGGTGGGTGACCGTCCGCGCCTCGGCGAGCTGCCAGCCCGGCGCGATGGCCGTGAGCCGGTCGGTCCACGGGGCCTGGCCGAGCGCTTGCACCGCCTTCACCGCCGCGCCCGGCTCCGGCACTCGCCAGGCGAGGCTCAAGCTCCGCTCGCCGCCGGGGCTCACCCAGGCCCCGTCCGCACGGGGCCAGGGCACGGCGGGTGACGCGCCACGCGCGAGGACGGGCAGGCGCTCGACCGCGCGGCGTCCCGCCTCGAGGAACGCCCTGCCGCCCACCACCGCGACGCTCAGCGTCGTGGCGGTCGCCGCGCTCTCCCGCAGGCGCTCGACCTCGGGCACGCCGAGCGTGCGGACCCGGCCCGCGGCGGTGGGCGCCTCCGCGCTGCAGTCGACCAGCCGGCGCTCGGCCTCGCTGGGAGGCCCCGGCGTGAGCACGGTGAGGGCTGGCCCGGCACGCAGCGGGGTAGCGAGCGCCCGGAGGGCCTCCCCGAGCGCGCGCTCGAGCTCCTCCGGCCGCCCAGCCCTCAGGGCCCAGACCACGCCCAAAGCGCTGACCTGGACGTCCGAGTCCGCCCGGAGCGCGGCCGAGAGGCGGCGCTGGAGGAGCTGCGCGAGCGCCTCGGAGGCCCACCAGCCGCGCTCGTGCGTCACGGCGAGCGCGACGGCGCCGACCGGATCTCCCTCCCGTTCGAGCAGCGTCAGCCGGGGGCGCCCCGCGGCCACCTCACGCCGTAGGGTGCCCGAGGCCGCGCTCACCGGCAGCGGTGAGGGCGGTGCCGCGCCACAGCTCAGCGCGACACCGCCAAGGAGTGGGAGTGCCCAGAGGCAGGCCCGAGAGGGTGTCCAGCGCACGCCGCCATGCCTAACACAGGCTCGCGAGCCGTCCCGGGCAGAATGCTCTCGGCCTCGCCGCCTACGCCGCGGCCTCCGTGGGGCGCAGGAGCTGCTCGAGCCGCGTGCGGATCTTGTGGTGCTTCGAGTAGACGGTCTTGACGCTGATGCCGAGCCGTTGCGCGACGGCCTCGGGAGCTAAGCCTTCGCCGTAATAGAGAGCGATAAACTCCTGATCTTTCTCGCTAAAGTCTGCTAGTGCGGTCGCGATGCGGTGGGCGCGCTGGTGGGCGACACAGGCATCGAAGGGGTCCGGCTGCTCGCAGCGGAGCTGCTCTGCCTCGTCGAGGGGACCTCGCTTGGGCTCGCGACGGAGGGTCCGCAGGTAGTCGTAGGTGGTGTGGATGGCCATCAGGCCAACCCAGGTCCCGAGCTTGCTCCCTCGGCCCACCTCGAAGCTGCGCAGCTTGTGTTTGTCGTTGGCGAGCAGCTGGAGGCAGCAGGTTGCATAGATTTCGCGGACATCGTCGGGGCCTACCAGGCCGCTGAAGCGGACGGTGACGCGCGTGATGCAGCGATAGATGAGGCGGGCGTAACGGGCGTTGAACTCCCGCCAGGCCTGGGCATCGTTGCGCAGCAGCGCGTCGACGAGGGCGCGCTCCGCGTCGGCTGCGGCGTCGCTCGTCGAGCCGGCCCCCCCAGGGAGCGCGGTGAGAGGCCAAGGGGGGCGGTCGTCGCCCGAGGCACCGAGGTCGCAGAGCGCGGAGGTTGCACGCATGACCGGCTTTCTGCACCGACCGTGCCAACGGAAGGACGCCCGAACGGTGGTGTCATCATTCGTGAATTCGGCGCAGCGGGGCGCTCGGGGCCCCGCCCGGGGCAGCGGTGATGCGTCGCACCACCCCCTATGGTACGCGGGCGTTACGCTGATGCCGGCACGACTCAAAGCGCTGCTCTTGCTCGCCTGGGCCCTCGTCCGCACGCTCGTGCGCCGCGCGCTCGGCAAGGGGAGGCGCGGGCTCGCGGCGTTTCGTGCGAACTACGACGCCGACCGGCTCCCCCCCGTCACCGCGGGGGAGCGCCACGAGCTCGGGCAGTTTGGCCGGTGCATCTCCTGCGGCCTGTGCGATCGCGGTGAAGCGGAGCGGATCTTGGCCTCCTCCGGGCGGTACCGGGGGATCATGGCGCTGATGGTGGAGTCGTCGAGGAGCATGCCGGATTTCGCAGCGGCCGCGCTGGCCTTCGCGGAGGTCCCCGACGCGGTGCTGCTGGAGAAGGAGGCCGGCTGCCCCACGCGCGTCCCGATGCGACGGGTCGCGGCCTTCGTCCGAGCCAAGGCCCTAGAGACTTCCAGCACGAAATAGTAAAGCCGCTTCATGAGCGATGACCGCGTCCCGCTGCCGCCCCTCGAGGGGTGGGCCCTCATTCTCGGCGCCTCCAGTGGCTTTGGAGAAGCCTGTGCTCTGACGCTCGCCCGCGCCGGGATGCACATCATCGGGGTACACCTGGATCGGCGCGCCACCCTGCCGCACGTCGAGCGCATCGAGGCGACCATCCGGGGCTTTGGACGCCAGGCGTGGTTTTTCAACGTCAACGCGGCGGACGAGGCCAAGCGGGCGGAGGTGCTGGACGACATCGCCCGACGCTTCCAGGACCTCGAGGGCTCCCCGAAGCTCCGGCTGATGCTCCACTCCCTCGCCTTCGGCACGCTGCGCCCGCTCATCGACCTAGAGCAGCACGACGGGATGACGGCCAAGCAGGTGGACATGACGCACGATGTCATGGCCCACAGCCTGATCTACTGGACGCAGGGGGTCGTGGCGCGTGGCCTGATGGGCAGGCAGGGCCGGATCTACGCCATGACCAGCACCGGCTCGTCCCAGGTGTGGCCCGGCTACGGCGCGATCAGCGCCGCCAAGGCGGCGCTGGAGTCCCACGTCCGCCAGCTGGCGCTGGAGCTGGCGCCGCTGCAGATCACCGTCAACGCGCTGTGCGCGGGCGTCACGGACACCCCCGCGCTCCGGAAGATCCCCGACAACGAGGGGATGATCCAGGTGGCCCTCCGGAAGAACCCTCACCACCGGCTGACCGTCCCGCAGGACGTGGCGGACGCCCTGGTCGCGCTGGCGCAGCCCTGCACGCACTGGCTCACCGGCAACACCCTCTACGTCGACGGCGGGGAGGCTCACAGCGGATGAGCACGAGCTTCGGCGCCGAGGGCCTGTTTCAGCGGTTCTTCGTGCCACAGTACCTGGAGCGGCAGCTCGAGCGCCGAGCGCAGAACCTCGCGCTCCAGCAGGGGAGGGTGCGGCGCTACCCCGCCGGCCACCCGGTGGAGCAGCTAGCCCTCTTCGAGGCCGACGCGCGCGAGACCATCGTGCGCCAATTGACCAGGATGACCGAGGCGGCGCGCGCGGACAACGCCGCGCACCTCGGCGCGGCGGGGCGCTTCGATGACGAGTTCCTGGCGGCCTTCGACGCCCACTGGGACAAGGAGCGGGTCTGGGCCCTGTCGAGCGCGGCCGATCCGACGCTGGGGAACAACGACTTCGTGGTGCTGGCGTGCGAGCTGGGCGCGGCGCTGGGCGCCATGGTGCTCGAGCGCTGTCCGGGGACGCAGTGGCTCCCCGAGATGCCCTACTGGGAGAGCGTCGTGTATCGTGAGGCGACGGGCGTCGGCGTGGACGTCTTCGGGCTGGCGCGGCAGCGCCTCTCGCCAGAGGCCCTCGGCGCGCCGCTGGCGCAGGAGCTGCGGAGCCTGTGCCAGCAGCTTGACGGCTGAGCTGGGTCGGGCTTCGGTCGGCGCATGACGCGCCCCCTGCACACGGTCATCGGCCTGGTCATGGCCGCGAGCGTCGCGGCGTGCGGCGCCGGCCCTGTCCCCTCGAGCGCGCCGGCCCCCGCCGTCGGCAGCGCGGTGGCGCCAGCGCCGCCCGCGCCACCGCCCGCGCCGCGCGCGCCCTACGGTGGACACGGCGTGACGAGCCTCAGCGCCGAGGTGCTGGCGCGGTTTCGCCCAGCGCCGCTCGCCCCCGAGGTGTCGCGCCGAATCCAGCGCTACCTCGACGTCCTGGGTCCGACGGTGGGGGAGCTCACGAGCGACGGCCAGCGGCTCTACTTCGCGTGGGCCGTCACCGGGGTGTCACAGATCTGGGGAGTCGCGGGGGCAGGGCGCTTCCCTCGCCAGTACACCGGGGGTGAGGACAGCACGCAGCTCTTCGCCATCACCCCGGACGGCGCGACGCTCGTGCTCACGCGGGACCGCGCGGGGGAGGAGAACCCGGGCATCTACCTGCAGCCCGCGGGCGGGGGCGCGCTGCAGGTCGTCCAGCACCAGCCTGGGGTGCAGAGCCTCCCGCAGGTGCTCTCCGACGATGGCCAGGTGCTCTATTTCGTCGCCAACGACGCGTCGCCGGACAGCTACGCAGTCTATCGCTACCACCTGGGGCGCGGCGAGCGGGAGACGCTGCTGACGCAGCCTGGGCTCTGGCGCGTGCTCGACGTGTGGGGGCGCGAGCGGCTGCTGCTCCAGCGGCTCACGGGGGCGCTCACGAGCGAGCTGTGGGAGCTCGAGCTCGGCACGCTCCAGCTCAGCCCGCGGCTCGGGCAAGGGCGCCTGGAAGAGCTCGACGCGCGCTATGGGCGCAGCGCGGACGAGCTCATCGTCAAGACCCATCACCAGGGCAATTTCCGGCGGCTCTACCGCTGGCAGGGGGGCGAGCTGAGCCCGCTGGGCCCCGAGCAGGCCGCGGACGTGGTCAGCTTCGCCCTCGACCGCGGGCGGCGGCGCCTGCTCTACACGACCAACGAGGGCGGCTACTCGCGGCTGCACGCGCTCGACGGCAAGCGCTGGCGCACGCTGCCCCTGCCGCCGCTCCCTCGCGCGGACCACGTCTGGCTCGGCGCCACCTCCGCGAACGGACGCTTCACGAGCCTGGGCGTCGACGACGGCACGCAGCCGACGCAGACCTACGTCCTCGACTGGACGACGCGCCAGCTCACCCGCTGGCACACCCCCAGCTCCCCGGAGCTCGACGCGAGCCGCTTCGCCCGCGCGCGGCTGGAGAGCTACCCCGCGCGCGACGGAACCCCCATCCCGGTGCTGATCCGGCGGCCGCAGCGCTGCGCCGCCGACCCGTGCCCCGTCATCGTCCACTTCCACGGTGGCCCGGAGTCCCAGGCTCGCCCGGGGTTCTCGCCGCACGCGCAGGTCTTCGTGGACGCTGGCTTCGTGTTCGTGGAGCCGAACGTGCGCGGCAGCGACGGCTACGGCAAGGCGTGGCTCGCCGCGGATGACGGCCCGAAGCGCCTCGCCATCATCACGGACATCGAGGACGCCTCGCGCTGGGCACGCCAGGCCTTCGCGAGCGGCGGCCGCCCCCCTAAGCTCGGCGTCTACGGTGGGAGCTACGGCGGCTACTCGGTCTTGATGGCGATGACCCGCTTCGCCGGTGCCTACGACGCAGGCGTCAACGTGGTGGGGATCAGCGATCTCAGGACCTTCTTGGCGAACACGGCGCCTTACCGGCGCGCGCTCAGGATCAGCGAGTACGGCGACCCCCAGCGCGACGCCGAGGCGCTCGCCCTGCTCTCGCCCATGAGCTACCTCGAGCGCGCCCAGGCGCCGCTGCTGACGCTCCAGGGCGCGACCGATCCCAGGGTGCCGGCCGGAGAGGCGGTGCAGATCCACGAGGCCCTCGAGGCACGCGGGGTCGAGAGCCAGCTGATGCTCTTCCCCGACGAGGGCCACGGCGCCAAGAAGCGGAGCAACCGCGTGCTCATGCTGGGGCACGCCGTCGCCTTCTTCGAGCGCCACCTGCTCGGCGCTCGCCCCTGAGCCGGCTCAGCGCACCAGGCTGAGCCGCGCGGCCGCGCCGAAGACCGCGACGTGCCCGCTCTCCTCGGCGATGGTCACCTCGCAGCGCTCGTCGACGCGCAGCGCGTCCGGGATGAGGTCGCTGGGCACGACGCCGATGATCTCGCCGTCGGCGGGGCGCACCACGTGGACCTGGTGCTGGGGCACGAAGAGCGCACCAGCGCGCAGCACCGGCTCGAGGCGGCGCGGCTGATCCGCGTCGAGGTGGCGTGAGAAGACGTGGGAGTAGCGCGTCTCCCCGGTCCGTGCCTGGAGACAGAGCAGCAGCCCGGAGGCGCTGTTGGCCACCAGCAGGTCGTCGAAGGCGAGCCAGCCCGTGACTCCCGGGCAGAGCCCGGGAGCGTGACGCCAGAGCGGTGCCCCCGTGTCACGATCGAAGGCGGTGAGCCCGTGGCCTCGGCGGTCCTTGGTGGGGACCATGACCGTGTCGGTGGTGACCAGCGGGGGCGCGGCCGGGCGCTCCTCGAGCTCCACGCTCCAGCGGCGCTCTCCGGTGATGGAGTCGAAGTGGTGCAGCTTGGCGGGCGGGTGGGGTCCCCCCCCGAGCGCGAAGGTCGCGTCGTTGTCGACCGTGACCTCGCCGCTGAAGGGCTGCCGATCCCGCGCGCGCCACACCACCTCTCCGGTAGCGACGTCGAGCGCGACCAGGGCGCTGTCGCCGCCGGCGACCAGCAAGAGCTTGCCGGCGCGGCGCACCCGGTAGCCGGCGGGGAGCTTCGCGGTGTAGCGCCACCGGACGTCGCCGGAGAGCAGGTCGAGCGCGGTCACCCGGCGGTCTCCCTCGGCCACGACCAGCAGCTTGGGCAGCCCGGCGGTGTTCACGACGGCGCCGCTCGCGCCGCCCGCCGTGCGGGGCGCGAGCTGGACGCTGAAGCGTGGGTCGCCGGTCTCGAGCTCGTGCAGGGTGACGCGCCCCTCGGGGTGGAGGCGCACGATGCCCGAGGGCGTCGCGACGACGGCCGCGCGCTGGGTGCTGGCGCGCCAGAGCAGCGTGCCGCTGGCACGATCGAGCGCCGCCGTCTCGCGCGCGGAGCCGACCACGAGCTTGTCACCGCAGAGAAAGAGCGCGGACAGATCGATGTTGGGCACGGTCGCCATCCAGCGTGGCGACAGGCGCATCTTGCCGCCCGCGGCCCAGGGGCCGCGCGCCTCGTGGAGCCTGCTGGGCGGCGGGAAGGCGCGGTAGCGGTCGGGCTCGGGGTTGGTCTGCGCGTCGTTCGCGGTCAGATCGTCGGCGCGCTCGGCGAGCGCGGCCACGGTCGCGGAGAGCGTCGACAACCGGAGATTGCGCCGCTGCGAGGGGTCGTGCCGCACGATGGCCTCGATCAGCGAGCGCACCCAGCGCAGGCTCGCGGCGACGACCGCCGTCGGCTCGAGCTCGGGGAAGCTCAGCCGCTGGCTCGTCGCGTCGGCGCCGCTGAGCGTCAGCGTGAGCGGGACGTCCCCGTTCCCACGCCGTACGGACAGGCGCAGACCATCGGCCTCGAGCCGTCGAAAGATGGGGCGCCCGAGCTGCCACGCGTCGAGCAGCTCGTCGGCGAGCTGCGTGAGCTGCTCACCGAGCAGCACCAGGTGGAGCTGGCCGAGGCGCAGCGTCTTGCCCCGCACCGTGAGCTCGAAGGAGCCCTTCACGAGCAAGGCGTGCAGGTCGGCGCGCTCGAGCTGGCCGCTGGGCGCGTCCGGGCAGCAGCGAAAGTCCGCGCTCCCGCCGAAGCTGAGGCTGCGCGTCGGCCGCCCTCCGAGCTGCTCGCGGACGCGCCGGACGGGGGCCCGCTCGAGGCTGGGGCAGGCCCCCGCCAGCAGCCGCCCGGCCGCTCGGAGGGTCAGCCGCACGGTCTCCGGGAGGTCCCCGCGCGCGAGCTCTGCGATGCTCGTCTCGAGGGCGGCGCGGAGCGCCTCGAGCTGGGTGCGGTGCTCGTGGATGGCGACCTCGGGGCAGCTCCCGGCGCGGAACACGGTGAGCAAGACGTCGGCGCCGTCTGCCTCGAGCCCGAGCTCCCAGAGCTGATCCTCGGTATAGAGCTGGACCGTGGCGCGCTCCCGGCGCCCCAGCGCCAGGCTGGCGACGGCCTGCCCAAGCTCCGCGAGCAGGGCCAGCGCCTGCCCCTCTCCGAGGCGAGCCGTGAGGTTGACGCCATCGACGATGACGTCGAACAGCCCGTACAGCGGCGCGAGCGCGGCGCTCGGGGCGCTCTCTGGGCGAGGCGTGACACTGACGTGAATCGCGGACATCCGGGCGCCATCGTAGGGGGGACGCGGTCGGAGCCGAAGTATTGGGATGGAACCTCCGTTTTGTGGACAGACTGCGCCGATGACGGCATGGCGGCGGGAGCGGCTCTTCGGCGCCGTGCTGGGCGTCCTGGCCGTGCTGCCCGCGTTCCTTTGGCTCTGGGGCTACACGGTGGACGACGCCCTCATCACGGCGCGCGTCGCCTGGCGCCTCGCGCAGGGGCAGGGCCATCGCTTCAACCCGTCCGGCCCCGTGGTCGACGCGGTGACCCCGCTGGGCTTCGAGGTGCTCTTGGCGCCCTTCGCGCGCGAGGGACCCTGGTCCGCGCTGAACGCGGCGCGGGCGCTGGGCGCGCTCAGCGGTCTGCTGGCGGTGGGGCTGCTCGGGGCGCTGCTCCAGGCGACGAGCGCCGGGGCGCGGCGCAGCGCAGGCCTGGTGATGCTGGGCCTCGGGGCGCCGCTGGCCGCCTGGAGCGTCTCCGGGATGGAGACGGGCTGGGTGACCCTGGCGGCGACCGCGGCCTTGTTCCCGACGCGCTGGGCGCCGCTCGGGGCCGGGATGGCCGCCGCGTGGCGCCCGGAGCTGCTCCCCTGGGCGCTGGTGCTCGCCGTGGCTCTCCCAGCGGGGCGCGCGCGGCTGCCGGCGGTGCTGCTCACCCTCGTGCCCGCGCTCCTGGTCGCGGTGATCCGGCAGCTTGCCTTTCAGCGGGCGCTGCCGCTCTCGCTGCTGGCCAAGCCGAGTGATCTCGGCCATGGGCTGCGCTACGCGCTCGGCGGCGCGCTCCTGACGGGTCCCTACTGGCTGCTCTTGCCGCCCTGGGGGAGCCCGCCCCGGCGCGCCAAGGCCCTCGCCCTGGCGAGCCTGGCGCACCTGGGCGCGCTCGTCCTGGCAGGGGGCGACTGGATGAGCCTGTTTCGGCTGTTCGTGCCCGTGCTGCCCACGGCCCTGCTCGCGGGGGTCGAGCTCGGGGTCGGGCGTCACTGGTCGTGGTGGGCGGCGAAGTGGCTCGGCGGCGCGGTGGCGGCCGGCGTGCTGTCCTGGCACCTGGGCCCGGTGGCCCGCGAGGTCGCGCCGCGGCGAGCGCGCCTCATCCAGGCCGGTGCGCCGCTCTTGACCGGGGCCACGCGGGTCGCGGCCGTCGACGTCGGCTGGGTCGGCGCCGCTTTCCCGGGGGAGGTGCTGGATCTCGCCGGGGTGACCGACCCCCGAGTCGCCGCGCTCCCCGGTGACCACACCGGCAAGCGCCTCCCCACGGACTTCGCGCCGCTGCGGGGCGTCGACCGCTGGGTCGCGCTGCTCGCGCCCGGCGAGGCCCTGCGCGAGCCGTGGTGGCAGAGCGTGTTTTACTACGAGGTCGACGCGCGGCTCGCCGGGCACTGGCGAGCGCGGGACGTCCGAGCCCGCGGGCGGCTCGCGCTCGAGGGGAGCCAGCAGGAGTACGTCGTCTTCGAGCTCGGAGGAGGCGCCGCGCGCGACCGCGAGTAGGGTAGGGCCATGCGCGCGTTCCTCCCTGCGGTCAGGCTCGCGGTCCACCCGGAGACGACCGATGGGCATCGGTGAGCGGCTCTCGGGCTGGCTCGCGCACGCGGAGGTCTTGGCACGAGGCGCCGAGCACCATCGCGCCGCTGCCACCGAGGCGCTGGCGGCGGGTCGCCTGAGCGAGGCGCGCAGCCACGCGCTCGAGCTGGTCGAGGAGCTGCCGCGCTCACCGGTGGCGCTCGCGCTGTGGGCCGACGCCGCCTCCGCCATGGGGCTGCACGAAGAGCTCGAGCAGGCGCTCGAGCGTCTCACCGAGGTGGTCCCGCACCGCCAGGAGCCGTGGCTCCAGCTCGCGAGCGTCCGTCGAGCGCAGGGCAAGGAGCCGCGCGCGGCGCTCGAGCGAGCGCTCTGCGCGCGGGGTGACGTGGGGGCGACCGACCGAGCGCTGCTCCAGCTGGCGACGCTCGATCTGTCCGCGGGAGACGCGCGCCGCGCCGAGCGTGGCGTCCTCGAGCTGAGCCCCGACGCGCAGCGGTGGCCGGAGACGCAGCGCCTGCGGCTCGCCGTGGCGCTCGAGCTCGGCGACGAGGAGCGCTTCCAGGAGCTCATCGCCCAGCTCCCGCTCGGCTCGCCCGCCGACGACTGGGAGGCCTTGGTGCGCGCGCGCGCGGTCGCGCCGTCGTCGCCGGACGCCGCGGTGCCGTGGCTCGTCCGCGCGCTGCTGCTCGGCTCCCGGCGAGCCCTGGTGGACGCGGCCGCGCTCGTCCGCGGGCCGCTGAGCGTGGTCGGCTGCGCGCGCCTCGAGGCCGTCGTGCGAGACCTCGGCGAGCAGCAGGAGCCGCTCTGGCGCGCGGCCCTGGCCGAGCGCGCCGGTGACACCGCGGCCGCCCTCGAGGCCATCGGGGAGGCGCACCGCGCCGCGCCGGGCGATCCCAGCTTGCTGGCGCGCCACCTCGAGCTCGCCCTCGCCCAGCGGGCCGTGCCGGCGCTGCGAGACGCCGTCGAGCTCGGGCGCCGAGCGGCACCGGAGCAGCTCCCTCCGGGTGTCGAGGCACTGGGGCGAGCGCTCGAGCCCGGCGCCGAGGAGGCGGCGGTCCTCGAGCACCTCGACGCGGCGATCGGCCTCGCCGCGCCCTGGGCGAGCGAGCTGCGGGTCGCCCTGCTCGGGCGCTGGTGCCAGCCGGGGGCGGTGCGCTTCGAGGCGCTCATCGAGGAGCTGCGCGGCCTGGCGTGGCGACTCGGGAGCTATCCGCATTTGCAGAGGGTGGAAGCGCTGACCCGTGAGCTCGACCGCCCCTTGCAGGTGGCCGTCGTGGGGGAGTTCAACGCCGGCAAGAGCACGCTCATCAACGCGCTGCTCGGTGAGCCCTGGGCCCCGATGGGGATCTTGCCGACGACCGCGTGCCTGCACCGCCTCCGCTTCGCCGACGATCGCTTCGCGCGCATCACCTTCACGGACGGCGCGCGGGAGCGCGTGCTCGCCGAGCAGCAGGTCGCCGCGGTGCTGACGAGCCTGGCGCCGGACCGCGTGGAAGAGGTGGCGCTCCACGGGCCCTTGCCCTTGCTCCAGCGCGTGGAGCTGCTCGACACCCCCGGCTTCAACGCTCACGGCGTGGAGCTCGGGGAGGCGCACGCGCGGGTGGCGCAGCGCGCGCTCGGGCGGGCCGACGTCGCGCTCTGGGTGATGGACGCGACGCAGCCCTTCAAGGCGAGTGAGCGGCGGCGCCTGCTCGAGCTGAGCGAGCTGGGCCTCCCCGTCCAAGTGCTCCTCAACAAGCGCGACCGGCTGAGCCCCCCGCAGCTCGAGGCCGCCCTCGAGCTCGTGCAGGCAGGCCTCGCCGAGGCGCGCCTCGAGAGCCTGGCCCCGCCGGTGGCGCTGAGCGCGAGGGCGGCGCTGCAAGCGGGCACGACAGGGAGTGAGGCCTGGCAACGCTCGAACCTGGCGGAGGTGCTGGCGCTCTTCGAGACGACGCTGGCGGGCCGCGCGCGGGAGCTCGTGGAGCGGTCGTTCCAGCGCCGCGCGCTCGATCTCGTGGAGCAGCTCGCGGCGGTGAGCCACCAGCGCCTCGAGGCCGCGCGGCTCGCGCAGCGCCGTCAGGCCGAGCAGCGGGAGCGGTGGCGCCTCGCGCTCGCGCGACCGCTCGACCGCGCCTCACTCCCCAGCGCCTTGGTCGAGGCGCGCCGCGCGCTCAACGCCGACCTGACGCTGCTCGGCGCTGGGAGCGCTGGGCTGGAGGGGAGGGTCTTCGCGGCGCAGCGCACCCTCGAGCGGCTGAGCCCGGCGCTCACGGAGGCCCTGCTCCTCGAGCGCGGCCTCGCGGGGGAGGCGGAGCTCACCGCGGCCTTGCGCGAGCGCCTCGAGCCGCTCGTCGCGGGGGCGGCCGTGGCGCTGCGGTCGGAGGACGCGCTCGCGCTGCCGCTGCTGCTGGAGCTCGGGCGTGAGCAGCTCCGGCGCTGGCTCGTCGCGCGGCTCCGGGAGCCAGTCGCCGCCCCGCACGAGCCGGTGGGTGTGCGGCTCGCCGCGCTGCGTGAGGCGCTGGGCACGCCGCCGGACCACCAAGGGTAATTGCGGCCCCTCGGGCGTCGTGGGCGTTTGCAGGGGAGCCGTGGCACGGCGCGTGCTAGCCTCCCGACGACCGCTCGGTGCGGCACCCCACCATGGAGATCAAGCAACAACTCAGGCTGACCCAGCAGCTGGTGATGACACCGCAGCTCCAGCAGGCCATCCGCCTGCTCCAGCTGTCACGCCTAGAGTTCGTGGACGAGCTCCAGAAGGAGCTCGACACCAACCCCGTGCTGACCCAAGAGGAGCCGGCCGCAGGCGCTGGCGCGCGGGACCCCGAGGCCGCCGAGCGCACGGCCGACACGGTGCGCGCCACGGAGAAGGCGACGCGCGAGGTCGACTGGGACAAGTTCATGGAGAACCGGACGCAGCAGTCGTCCGGCGCCTCGCGCAATTTCGAGGATTTGCCGCCCATCGAGCAGAACCTCACCCGCCCCAACAACATGCAGGAGCACCTGCTCCGGCAGGTGCAGCTCGGTGACTTCACCGACGTCGAGCGAGATTTCGCGGAGCTGGTGATCGGCAACCTCGACGAGAAGGGCTACCTCGATCTGGGCGGGGTCAGCCGGGAAGATGGCGTCCGCAGCCCCCAGCTGTCGATCGAAGATCTGGCGCTCGAGGTCGGGCTGGATCCCGACGACGCCCCCATCGTCCTCGAGATGATCCAGAATTTCGATCCCGTGGGCATCGCGGCGAGGGATCTGCGCGAGTGCCTGCTCGTGCAGGCCAAGGCGAGGGGCTATGATCCCGTGGAGCTCGAGGTCATCGACCGCTACCTGCCGCTGCTGGAGAAGCACGCCTATCCCGCCATCGCCAAGGAGCTCAAGCTCAGCGTCGAAGAGGTGTACGAGATCGCCAAGGAGATCCAGAAGCTCGAGAGCCGGCCGGCCAGAAATTTCACCGATCAAGACGATCGCAGCATCGGCATCACCCCGGACGTGTACGTCGTGCGCAACGAGGACGGCAGCTACAGCGTGGAGCTCAACGAGCGAGGGCTCCCGCGCCTGTGCATCGACGAGACCATGCGCAGGCGGCTCCGCGCGGATCCGGCGAAGAAGGAGTTCGCCGAGGAGACGGAGCGGAACGCGCAGTGGCTCATCCGGGCGGTGGAGCAGCGCCGCAAGACCATCGTGCTCGTCACGGAGTGCATCGTCGAGCGCCAGCGTGAGTTCTTCGACAAGGGCGCGGCGTTCCTGCGGCCGATGATCTTGCGGGACGTCGCGGAGGACGAGAAGGTCGGCGTCCATGAGTCGACCATCTCGCGGGTGACGACCAACAAGTACGTGCACACGCCCCACGGCGTGTTCGAGCTGAAGTATTTCTTCAACAGCTCCATCCGTCGCGTCGGCGTGGAGGACATCGCCAGCGAGAGCGTCAAGCAGAGCATCAAGCGCATGATCGACGCCGAAGACAAGCTCAACCCGCTCTCGGACCAGGCCATCGTGGAGCAGCTCGAGGCCAGCGAGGGGATCAAGATCGCCCGGCGCACGGTCGCGAAATACCGCGAGATGGCGGGGATCCTCGCGTCCTCGAAGCGCAAGCGGTTGTTCTGACGCCGGCCCCTCGGAGCGCATGGTCAAGCCGGCCGCGGCAGGCTAGGCTCGCGGCAGTGGGACTGACCACGAGCCCCCCGTCGCCCGCCAGCCAGCGCCGCCCGCGCTGGCCGGCTCACGAACGCGGGGGTTTCGTCTCGACGCTCGCAGCGGAGCCGTTCCAGCTGACGAGCCTCACGGTGCCGCTCTGACAAGGAGGTCCATGGATGAACATCAACATCACGTTTCGCCATCTCGAGCCGAGTGAGGCCATCAAGAAGTACGTCGAGCGGAAGGTCGGGAGGATCCAGAAGTTCTTGCGCCAGCCCATGACGGCGAAGGTCACCTTGTCGCTCGACAAGCTCCGGCACACGGCCGAGGTGCGCATCGCCAGCGGCGGAGAGCGGCTCGAGGCGAGCGAGACCTCGGAGCGCTTGTACGCCTCCATCGACATGGTGGTCGACAAGCTCGAGCGCCAGGTCCGCGTCAGCAAGGGCACGACCCAGGCGAAGGAGCGGCGTGCGGCGGCGCGCATCGCGCCGAGCGCGGAGACCACCACCGCGAAGAAGGCGGCCCTGAAGAAGACGGCCACGCCCAAGAAGGCGGTCGCGAAGAAGACCGCCACCGCGAAGAAGGCGGCCACGAAGCAGGCGGCCACGCCCAAGAAGGCCGCGGGCAAGCCGTCCTCCACGAAGGGCTGAGAGCGGGCAGCGCCCCCTGAGACGTGCAGAGGCGTGATGCGAATCACCGAGGTCCTCGAGCGGGAACGCGTCTACATCGACGGCACGGGTCGGGCGACGGACAAGGCGAGCGCGCTCGAGGCGCTCGCCGAGCTGCTCGCGCCCAGCCATGGGCTCGGCGCGGAGGCGCTGGCCCGTCAGCTGCTCGAGCGAGAGTCGGTCCAGAGCACGGGGCTCGGAGAGGGGGTCGCGATCCCCCACGCAGGGCTCGAGGCGGTGACGCACCAGACCGCGGCGCTGCTCGTCGTGCGCCGGGGGGTCTCCTTCGGCGCCCTCGATGGCCGGCCCGTCCAGGTGCTGTTCGGGCTGGTGGGGCCCCGCAACGCCACGGGGGAGCACCTGCGCGCCTTGGCGCGGATTTCCCGCCTGCTCCGCAGCGCAGATCTGCGACGGCGGCTCATCGAGGCCGAGACCGCGGAGGAGGCCTACGCCTCGGTCCTCGCGGACGACGCCGGTCTCGGCTAAGGCTCGAGGGTGCGCCGATGAGCGACCAGGAGTCCCCCCGCGTCCCGCCGCCGAGCGTCAGCGTGGCCCAGCTCCTCGAGGACCCGCTCCTCGGGGTGCCGCTCCGGGTGCTCGCCGGGCGCGGTGGCCTCCAGCGCCTCATCACTCACCCCCGGGTCCAGAAGTCTGGGCTCGCGATGGTGGGGCACCTCCAGGGGGTCTCACCGACGCGCCTGCAGGTGCTCGGGGAGACGGAGCTCAGCTACGCCGAGAGCCTCTCCCCGGAGGCGCAGCAGCGCGCGGCTCGGCACCTGTTCTCGCTCGGGCTGTCCTGCGTCGTCATCACGCGCGGGGCCACGCCGCCGCCCGCGTTCCTGGAGGAGGCCGACCGGACGGCGACCCCCGTGGTCGGGGCGCCTGCGCGGTCCTCCGCCACGATCACGGCGCTGCACGCGGTCTTGGACGAGCGCCTCGCCCCGCGCGCTCGCCTGCACGGAGTGCTCGTGGACGTGTACGGGGTAGGGGTGCTCTTGTCGGGCAAGAGCGGGATCGGCAAGAGCGAGGCGGCGCTGGAGCTGGTGATGCGTGGGCACCGGCTGGTGGCGGACGACGTGGTGGAGGCCGACTACCGCCCCCCGGGCGCGGTGTACGGCCAGGCCGCGGAGCTGCTGCGCCACCACCTCGAGGTGCGGGGCCTCGGCGTGCTCAACGTGATGGACTTGTACGGGGTCACCGCGGTGAGGGCGCGCATCCGCATCGAGCTGGTGGTGGCCCTGGAGCTGTGGCGAGCGGAGGCGGAGTACGAGCGCCTCGGCCTGGACGTGGAGGCCTGCTCCATCTTGGGTGTCCCCGTGCGGCGGGTGACCTTGCCGGTGCGTCCCGGTCGCAACATGAGCCGCATCATCGAGATCGCCGCGCGCAGCGAGCTGCTGCGGCAGGCCGGACGCAACCCCGTGGAGGACTTCGTGCGGCGGGTGGAGGCGGCGTCGCTCGGTGAGGCGCCCTCGCGCGAGGAGCTGGGCTGATGGCGACGCTGGAGCTGGCGGTGCTGGTGACGGGCCTGTCGGGGGCCGGGAAGTCCACGGCGCTGCACGCCCTGGAAGACCTCGGCTTTTACTGCATCGACAACCTCCCCCCGCCGGTCCTCCGGGCGACGCTGGACGCGTGCGCGGAGGGCGGCGTGCGCCGGGTGGCCTTCGGCATCGACGTCCGCGTCCAGGGCTTCTTCGACGAGGCCGTCGCGGTCGTGGACGATCTGACGGAGGAGGGCCACGTCGAGCTGGCCATCGTGTTCTTGGATGCCAGCGACCAAGCCCTGCTGCGGCGCTTCAGCAGCACGCGCCGCCCGCACCCGCTCAGCACGGCCGTGGTCCCGGGCGGGGAGGGCGCCGCGCTGGCGGTGCTGGATGGGGTCCGCATCGAGCGCGAGCGGCTCGCCAGCTTGCGGGCGCGCGCCTCGCTCATCATCGACACCACCGCGCTCTCGGTGCACGAGCTGCGGCGGCGCGTCATCAAGCGGTTCACCAGCTCGCCGCTGCCGGCGCCCAGCTTGAGGGTCCGCATCGTCTCCTTCGGCTTCAAGTACGGCGCGCCCGTGGACGCGGACATGCTGCTCGACGTGCGCTTCCTCGCCAACCCCTACTTCGTCCCGAGCCTCTCCGATCTGCCCGGGACTCACCACCTCGTCCGCGACTACGTGCTCGCGCTCGACGACGCGCAGCGGTTTCTCGCGCTGACCACGGAGCTGCTGCGGTTTTTGCTGCCGCGCTTCCAAGCCGAGGGCAAGAGCTACCTGACGGTCGGGGTCGGCTGCACCGGCGGCCGTCACCGCTCGGTCGTGATCGCGGAGCGCCTGCACGCGGCCGTGGGCGACCTGGAGGGCGCTTCGCTCGAGCTGCTGCACCGGGACGTGGAGCGCGCTGGGGCGGACGGGCGCATCAGCGACGTCGGGACGCCGCCGCCCCCACCTTCGGGCGAGGGGCAGCGGTGAGCCGCTTCTGCGCGAGCTTCACCATCGTCAATCGCCGCGGCCTACACGCGCGCGCCGCCACTCGGCTGGTCCAGCTCGCCTCGCGCTTCGGGTGCGACATCAGCGTGCGACGTCAAGAGCAAGAGGCCAACGCCAAGAGCGTGATGGGCGTCTTGCTGCTCTGCTGCGGCCCAGGCACCCAGGTCGAGATCTGCGCGCGCGGGCCGGAGGCCGAGGCCGCGGTGACCGAGCTCGGCGCGCTCATCGAGGAGGGCTTTGGAGAGCTCGACTGAGCGCGGCCGAGAGGTCTTCGGTGGCCTGCCCGGGAGCCCGGGGGTCGCCGTCGGGCCCGCGCTGGTGCTCAGCTCCCGGCGAGCGATCGTCCCCCGCCGCTGGCTGAGGCGCAGCGGGGACGGCGCGGAGGAGCTGAGGCGCTTCGACGCCGCGGTGGAGGTGGCGGCCCGAGAGCTCGAGGCGGAGGCAGGAGAGGCGGCGTCCACCTTCAAGAGCGTCTACCGGCTGATGCTCCAAGACCCGCTCCTGCGCGAGGAGGTCGCGCGTGAGATCGAGGGGGAGCAGCGCGCGGTCGAGTGGGCGCTCGAGGTCGTCGTCGCGCGCTTCGCCGAGCGCCTCCGAGGCTCAGGGGACGCTTATTTCGGCGAGCGGGGAGACGAGCTGGAGCTGCTCGCCGAGCGGCTCCAGGCGGCGCTCCAGGGCGAGGTCTGGCCGGCGCCGCGGGCTAGCGACGGTGGCCCCGTCGTGCTGGTGGCGGGGGAGCTCTCACCGGCAGCGCTCGTGCGCTTCCGTCCGGGTGAGGTGCTGGCGCTGGTGACTCGCGCGGGGACGCCCACGAGCCACACCTCCATCATCGCACGCGCGCTCGGCCTCCCCGCGGTGGTCGGGGTGCAGGAGGTCCCGCGGCTGGCGCGGGACGGGGAGCTGCTGCTCGTGGACGGAGACCGAGGGCAAGTGGTGCGGTGCCCGAGCCTTGCGGAGCAGCAGGAGGTCGAGCGCGCCGCCGAGCAGCGCGGCGCCGCGGTCCCCGCCGCCACTACCGCAGGGGGAGCGCTGGGGGCGACCACCGCGTGCGGCGTGGAGGTGGCGCTGCTGGCGAACCTGGACCTCGGGGCGGCGGAGGCGCTCGACGCGCGCCCGCGGGGCGCGCAGGGCGTGGGCTTGGCGCGGACGGAGCTGCTCGCCTTACGGCGGACGAGCCCCCCGGCAGAGCCCGAGCAGCACGCGACCTACGCGAGGCTCCTGCGTCAGTGGGCGCCGCTGCCCGTCACGCTCCGCACCTTCGACCTCGGTGGGGACGAGCTGCCGTGGCTCGGGGGCTCCTCGACCGCGCAGAACCCCGCGCTCGGGCTGCGCGGGCTGCGCTTGGCCCTGAGGCGCCCAGAGCTGCTCCGCCCCCAGCTCCGCGCCGCCCTCCGCGCGGCGTCCGAGGGCCACCTGAGGCTCTTGCTCCCCATGGTGACGAGCGTGGAGGAGGTGCGCGCGGTGCGGCGCCACCTGTCGGAGCTCCAGGCGGAGCTGCAGCAGGAGGGCATGGCGCCCGCGCCGCTCCCCCCCGTGGGCGTGATGGTGGAGGTGCCGGCCGTGGCCCTGCTGGCGCGCGCCTTCACCGAGGACGTGGATTTCTTCAGCGTGGGGACCAACGACTTGCTCCAGTACCTCTACGCGGCGGATCGCGGCTGCCCGGAGCTGGCCGCGCTCGGCTCGCACTACTCCCCCGCGCTGCTGAAGCTCGTCCGCGCCGTGGTCGACGCCGCGCGCCCGCGCGGGCTGCCGGTGTCGGTGTGCGGCGCCATGGCGAGCGATCCGCTCGGCGCCGCGCTGCTCGTCGGCCTGGGCGTCCGAGCGCTCTCCGTCGAGCTGGGTGCCCTCGAGCGAGTGCGCGCGGCCCTCTCCGGGCTCACCCTCGCGACGCTGGCGCCGCTCGTCGCGGAGCTGTCCGAGCTCGGCTCCGCCGAGCAGGCCCACCGGGTCGCTCGCGCGCGGCTCGGCCCCATTTCCTGAGCGGCTCCCGTGGCCGGCGCCAGGCCGCTCTGGTATGGGGCGCGGCCATGCACGTCTTGGTCACCGGCGGCGGCGGCTACATCGGGTCCACGCTCGTCCCGCACTTGCTGGGGCGTGGACACCACGTCTCGGCGCTGGACCGCTTCTTTTTCGGAGAGCAGACCTTGAGCGGGGCGCAGGCGCTCTACGGTGACCGCCTGCACTTGGTCCGCGCGGACGTCCGCACGGCGGGTGAGGAGGTCTTCGAGGGCGTCGACGCCTTGGTCGATCTCGCCGGGATCTCCAACGATCCCGCGTGCGAGCTCGATCCGCAGCTCACGCTGGAGACCAACCTCGAGGGCGCCCGCCGCATGCACGCCGCCGCGGCCCGGGCCGGGGTCGGGAGGATCGTCTTCGCCTCCTCGTGTAGCGTGTATGGGCACGGCGCCTCGGAGGCGCTGACGGAGTCGTCGGAGCTCAACCCGGTGAGCCTGTACGCTCGCTGTAAGGTCGAGGGGGAGCGCTCGCTCTTCGCGGTCGCGGCCAGCGCGCCCGTGACGGCCACGGCGCTGCGTTTCGCCACCGTGTTCGGCCTCTCCGGGCGGACGCGCTTCGACGTGGCGGTCAACGTGATGACCAAGAACGCCTACCTCTACCGCAAGATCACCGTGGACGGCGGCGGCAAGCAGTGGCGCCCCTTCGTCCACGTCCGGGACGTCGCGGAGACCATCGCCACCGTCCTCGAGCAGCCGTGCGAGCGCGTCGCGGGGCAGGTCTACAACGTGGGCTCGGACGCCAACAACCTGCGGATCATCAACTTGGCGTACCGCATCCGTGACCACGTCCCCGGCTGTGAGGTCGTCATGGCCGCGTCGGATCCCGATCTGCGAGACTACAACGTCAGCTTCGAGCACCTGCGCGAGCACCTGGGCTTCGTCCCGCGGTGGAGCATCGACGACGGCATCGAGGAGGTGCTCGCGGGGCTCCGCGAGGGGCGGGTCGATCCGGAAGATCGACGCGGCTACACGCTCAAGCACTACAGCTTCCTGTGCGACGTGGAGCGGGCCTGGCGGGAGCTGTCCCTCGCCGGTCGCTTGCTGACCTGAGGTGTCATGACCGAGCTACATCCGGTGGAGTTCTTTCGTCACGGGCTGGGGCCCGCGGAGCTGGCGAGCGTCCAAGAGACGCTCGGCTCGCTGTTCTTGACGCTCGGGCCGCGCGTGGGGCGCTTCGAAGAGCGCTTCGCCCAGCTCCTCGGCGCGCCGCACGTGATCGGCACCTCCAGCTGCTCCATGTCGCTCATCCTCACGCTGCGCGCCCTCGGGGTCGGCCCCGGGGACGAGGTGGTGACGACCCCCATGACCTTCGTGGCCACGTCCAACGCCGTGCTGCACGTCGGCGCGACCCCGGTCTTTGCGGACATCGATGCGGCGACCGGGCTCATCGACGTGGAGGACGCCGCGCGGCGAATCGGCCCGCGCACCAAGGCGCTCATCGTGGTGCACCTCTACGGGCAGCTCTGTGACATGCGCGCGCTGCGAGCGCTCTGCGATCGGCATGGCTTGGCGCTGATCGAGGACGCCGCCCACGCGGTCGAGGCCGAGCGTGACGGGGTGCGGGTGGCGGAGCTGGGGGACGCCACCACGTTCAGCTTCTACGCCACCAAGAGCCTCACCAGCGGTGACGGTGGCGCCATCGCCGTCCGCGACGCGCAGCTCGCGGCGCGGCTCCGGGGGCTGCGCAACCACGGGGTCAGCAAGGACGCCGCGGCGCGCCACGGCGGCAGCTACGTCCACTGGGATCTGCTGGAGCTCGGGTACAAAGCCGCCATGACCGACGTGGAGGCCGCCTTGCTGCTGCCGCAGCTCGACCGGGTGTGGGAGCGTCAGGCGCGCCGCGCCGCCCTGGCCCAGCGCTACCTGGAGCTGCTGGCGGACGTCCCGGAGGTCCGCTGCATCCCCTGGGAGGGGCGCTCGGCGCACCACCTGTTCCCGGTGCTGGTCCCGCCCGGGCAGCGCGATCGGGTGCTCGCCGAGCTGGGGAGCCGCAAGATCGGCTGCGCGGTGAACTACCGGAGCGTCCACACCCTGCACTACTATCGGGAGGAGCTGAAGCTCCGCCGAGAGGCGCTGCCCATCGCCGCGGACTTCGGTGACCGCGTCTTGAGCCTGCCGCTATGGCCGGACCTCCCGCCGGAGGATCTGCCGGTGGTGGTGGAGGCGCTCCGGGCGGCGCTGCGCGACGCGGAGCGCTGACGATGGACCTGTCGGTGGTGGTGCCGGTCCTCAACGAAGAGGGCAACGTCGAGGCCTTGATCGAGCGCCTCTGCGCCGTGCTGCGCCCCACCGGTGAGCGCTTCGAGCTCATCGTCGTGGACGACGGCAGCAGCGACAGCACGCCGCTGCGGCTCAGGCGGCTGCTGCAGAGCGTGCCGGAGCTGCGCGTCCTGCGGCTCGCCCGCAACTATGGGCAGGAGGCCGCCGTGCAGGCGGGGATGCTCGCCAGCCGAGGGCGCTGGGTCATTCAGACGGATGGAGATCTGCAGAACCCCCCGGAGGAGCTGCCCAAGCTGCTGGCGGAGCGTGCCGGGGGCTATGAGATCATCTTCGGTGCCCGGCAGCACCGTCGAGATCCTTGGCATCGGGTCGTGGCCTCGCGGCTGCTCGTCTGGGTGATGCGCCACCTCCTCGGCATCGCGCTGCCCCCGGACGTCACCACCTTCCGTGTGATCGACGGGGAGGTGGCGCGCTACATCGCGCGGCTGCCGGAGAAGCGGAAGTTCTTCAGCGCGCTGGCGGGCTGGGCGGGGGCGCGCTCCATCAGCGTCCCCGTGGCCCACGACGAGCGTCACTCCGGGGTGACGAAGTACAACCTCGCGCGGCTCGTCAACCACACCTTCGACTTGATGGTGGGCTTCAGCGTGCGTCCGCTCCGCATCATCGGCGCGGCGGGCAGCCTGTTCGCGCTGGCGGGCGTGGGCTTCGCGCTCTACCGGATCGTCCAGAAGCTGCTCGGCTACCCCGTCACGCTGGAGGGCTACACCAGCATCTTCAGCGCGGTCGTCATCTTGGGCGGGTTCCAGCTCATCGCCCTCAGCGTCATCGGAGAGTACGTGGGGCGGATCTTCATCCAGAGCCAAGATCGCCCGCTTTATCGCGTCGCGGAGGAGCTGGCTCACGTGCCGACGGAGCCGGAGCCGTGAGCGCCCGGGTGCTCGTCGTCGGGTGCGGGTTCCCGCAGCTCGGGCTGGTGCAGTTCTGCCGCGCCGAGGGGCTCGAGGTCGTGGGGCTCGACCAGCGCCAGGAGGCGCCCGCGGTGTCGCTCTGTCAGCGCTGGGCGCGCGTGTCCACGGTCGACACGGCGGGCATCGTAGAGGCCGGTCGCGCGCACCGCGTCGAGGGCATCGTCACCTGCGGCTCGGAGGCGGCGCTCCTGCCGGTCGCGCGCGCGGCGCGCGCGCTAGGCCTGCCATTTTATGCCACCCCGGAGCTGCTCGAGGGCTTCGCGCTCAAGCACGACATGCGGCAGCGCTACCAGGCGGGAGGCGCGCCGTGTCCGCCCTTCGCCGTGGTGCGGAGCCTGGAGCAGGTGCTCGAGTTCGCGCGGCGCGAGCCCTCGCCATGGGTGATCAAGCCCTCGCGCGGCTGGGGTCAGCGTGGCGTACGGATCGTGATGCAGGAGCAGGAGCTGCTGGTGGCCGCGCGTGAGGCGCTGGCCATGTCGGCGCTGGCCTCCGGGGGCGAGCCTACCGCGGTGGTGGAGGGCTTCATCGCCGGCAAGGAGTACAGCGTCAACGCCACCACCGTCGACGGCCACACCGAGGTGCTGGCGGTGACCGAGCGCATCATCACCGGTTACCCCGAGCCGCCCGGCATTACCTTCGCGGAGGTCTACCCCTCGGAGCTGAGCGCGCCGCTGGCGCGAGAGGTCGAGGCGGCCGCGGTGGCGGGGGCGCGGGCGCTCGGCATCACGCGCGGCCCCAGCTACACGCAGGTGCGGGCCGGGGAGCAGGGCGCCGCGCTGATCGAGACGGCGCACCGCTTGGGCGGCGGGCTCGATCCGGACGTCACCTTCCTCGCGAGCGGCGTCTCGCTCTACCGGCGGCTGCTCGGGGTGGCGCTCTCACGCCCGGACTGGGAGCGCGCCGGACCCGAGGCCGAGCCCTGGGGCGGCGCGGTGGGGCGCTTCATCATCGCTCGCCCCGGGCTGGTGCGCAGCGTGGAGGGGCTCGAGCAGGCGCGTGGCCTGCCAGGGGTGCGCGCGGCGCACGTCTTCGTCCAGCCCGGACAGCGCGTCGAGCCCCTCACGGACGGCTCCAAGCGCGCAGGGTGCGTCCTCGCGGTAGGCCGGGATCGCCAGGAGGCCGAGCAGGCGGCGGCCCGCGCCATGGAAGTGATCCAAATCCACACCGGCGCGTGACGTGCGACGGTTGGCGGTCACCGGGCCGGCTGTGCTATCCCGCCGCTCAGCCATGGCACAGGGACGGAGCCTCTTGCAGCTCATCACCGACCGCGCCTCCAAGCGCGGGCTGTACGACACGCCAGGCTACTGGGACATGAAGGCGGAGAGCTACCGCGGCCTCGCCCGGAGCAATTGGCCCAGCAACACCTACAACGCGGAGGTGCACCGCCGGCAGATGGCCACGCTCGACGCGCTGCTCGGCGACGTCCGCGGGCTGAGCGTGGCGGACGTGGGGTGCGGCACGGGCCGCGCCAGCCTCCACCTCGCCGAGCGTGGCGCCAAGGTCACCGGCTGGGACTTCTCCGCCAAGGCGCTGGAGGCGGCGGCGCAAGAGGCGTCAAGGCGGGGTCTGGACGTGGAGTTTCGCGTCGGGGACGTGCGGCGGCCCCCCACGGCGAGCGATCTCGAGCACTTCGACGTGGTGCTCGTGCTGGGCTGCCTGACCCTGGCGTGCTCCACCCAGGCCGAGCTGGAGGTCGCGGTGCGGCACGTCCGGAGCTTGCTCAAGCCAGGCGGACGGCTGCTCGTCATCGAGCCCCTGCACTCGGCGCGGCTCACGGCCCGCCTCTTGAGGATGGGCGTCGCGCCCTTCGTCCGCGTCGTCGAGCGCACCGGGCTCACGCTCATCCGTCGGCGCGTCATGTTCTTCGTGCCCATGCGCTACGCGCTCGCCTTCAGGGACCTGCCGGAGCGCTGGGTGGGCCGCGCCTTCACGCTCGGGGAGCGCGCGCTCGAGGCGCTGGGCTGGCCGGAGCCGCTCGGCGACTACAAAGCCCTGCTGTTCCGAGCGCCGCGGGAGCGCTGAGGGTGCCGAGCGAGCGACAGGCGCCGTCGCGTCCCGTCTGGAGGGCGCTGAAGCTCGTGGTCACGGTCTTGCTGCTCACCTGGGCCCTCCGTCAGATCGAGCTTCGAGCCACCCTGGGCGCGGTGCTGGGGCTCGGGTGGCGCGCCGCGCTCGCGGCCACGCTGCTCACGGGGGCGAGCTTGCTCGTCGGTGCGTGGCGCTGGCAGCGCATCTTGCGGCTGCTCGGCGAGCACCTGCCGCTCGGTCGCCTCACGCAGGAGCTCGCCGTCGCCACGCTCTACAACTTCGTGCTCCCCACCTCCGTCGGCGGCGACGTCGTGCGGGGGTGGCGGGTCGCGCCCCGGCTGAAGCAGGCCGAGCACGCCTGGGCGTCGGTGCTGTACGAGCGGCTGCTGGGGCTCATCGCGCTCGCGCTGCTGGCGACGGCGGGGCTCGGCGTCGTCCTCGACCAGCCGACGCGGCCGCTGCTGCTCTTCGCTGGCGGGCTGTGCCTGGGGCTCATCGCGCTGCTCTGGGGGGCCGCGGCGCCGCTGCGCCTCGGGGCGCGCTGGGCGCGGCGCTGGTCGGAGGCGCTGGCGCGCAGCCTCGAGGGGCTGGCTGGCAGCTTCCAGGGGCCGCTCGCCAGCGCGCGCGCGCGCGGTGAGGTGCTGGGGTGGTCGCTGCTCTATCAGCTCACGGCCCTGACCATCTTGGCGCCGGCCGCTTGGGCCTGGTCCTCCCCGGAGCTGCTCGGCGCCATCTACTTCGCGCTGCCGGTGGCGCTCATCGCCACGGTGCTGCCGATCACGGTGGGGGGCTTCGGGCTCCGAGAGTCGCTCTTCGTCGCGCTCAGCGCGCCGCTCGGGGTCCCCTCGGAGCTGGCCATGGCGCTCGCCATCCTCTGGGTCGCCTCGAGCGCCCTCATCGCCGCGCTGGGGGCCCTGGCGCTGTTGGCGGAGCGCCGGTGACCCGGCCTCTCGCGTGGTGGCGGCTCGAGTCGCCAGGGCTGACGGGGCTCTTCTGGCTCGCCGTCTCCATCTTCGCCAGCGCCTACTTCCTCACGGAGTTCCCGCCGTGCGTGGACTACCCTCAGCACCTGGCGATGGGAGCCTTGCTCCACCGCCTGTGGCAGGGCTCGGCGGAGAACGCGGAGTACGTGTGGGATCTGCACACCTACAACGGGGGCTTTCACGTCCTCATCGCGCTGCTGTCGTACCTGATGAAGCCGGAGCTGGCCGGGAAGCTGGTGCTGGCCGCGCTGCCCTTCGCCACCGGCACCGCGACGCTCGCGGTGCTGAGCCTCTCGGATCGGCCGCGGTGGATGGCGTTTTTCGTGCTGCCCTTCGCCTTCAGCAACGTCATCGGCTGGGGGTTCATCAACTACGCCATCGGCGTCCCGCTGGCCATGCTGCTGCTCTGCCTCTGGCTGCGGTGGCGGGAGGGGGAGCGGCGCTGGTGGTGGCTCATCGCCCTCGGGGCGCTCCTGCTGGCCTTCACGCACGTGCTGGCCATGCTGTGCTTCTGCATCTCCATCTTCGTGGCGTGGGCGGCTGGCAGCTCGCCGCGCGCGCTGGGC
Source organism: Myxococcota bacterium (assembly GCA_963169915.1). Taxonomy (GTDB): domain Bacteria; phylum Myxococcota_A; class Polyangia; order Polyangiales; family Polyangiaceae; genus JADLEQ01. The sequence goes on along the minus strand of CAUJEM010000159.1, from coordinate 6,583 downwards.
TGGCGCGGCTGGCTCCGCTCCACGCTGACGGGGTCCGCGCCGCTCCTGCCCGCGCTCGGCTACTCGCTCACCGTGTTCCAGCACCACCGCTCGCTGCCCAACATCTATTGGGAAGATCGGGACGGCGAGGACAGCCCGCTCTGGGAGAAGCTCTACCACTTCGGCACCTACTCCGTCGGCAACGTCCACGGTGACCGCGATCAGTGGTGGTACTACGGCCTGCTCGGGCTGCTGCTGCTCTTGTTCGTCTCTCCCTTTTTTTCGGCGCCGCTCCCCAGCCGCCGGCGCCGCGAGTGGATCGCGCTGTCCATCACCTGGCTGCTGCTCTACATGCTGGTGCCGCGGATCTTGATGAGCACCTGGTTCATCTTCGAGCGCCTGCCCGTCTGGTGGCTCACCTTCACGCTGCCGCTCGTCCCCGTGGTGTCCGAGCGCTGGGCCGCCTGGATCCGCCCCGCCGCGGTGGGGCTGGGCCTGGGCTCCGCCGTCACCAGCGCGGCCGCCTTCGCGCGGATCCCGGACGGCGCCGACGCCAGCCAGATCCTCGACGACATCCCCGCGGGGGCGCGGGTCTTCGCCGTGATGCACGACTCCACCGGGCTGCCTGGGGTGTGGCGGCGGCTCTACGTCCACCACCTGGCGTACTACGTGGCCAGGCGCCCGGGAGAGATCGCCTACACCTTCACCAAGTTCGCCAGCTTGCCCGTGCGCTACCGCAGCGAGCGGCGGCCACCGCTCATCCCGGGCGGCCTGGAGTGGACGCCCTGGGAGTACCGGGTCACGGCGGACTACGCCCGCCGCTACCCGCTCGTGCTCGTGCGGACGCCCGCCAGCGCTCCGGCCGCGGATCCTGCGCCGCTGACCTTCGGTGAGCACGCGGAGGACGTCCAGGTGCTCGCTCATCGCGGGCGGTTTTGGCTCTACGACGTCTCCGGGGTCTGGCGCTGAGCCGAGGGGCGCCAGAAATCACCTCCGCTGCGGCGCTCGCTTGTGCGGACGGGCGGCGTCTGTCAACCTTAGCCCCGCGGTACTCCTGCATGCGCTCGCTAGGCGACATCCAACCCGGCATGACGCTCGGGCGTTATGAATTTCTGGTGCCCATCGCCCAGGGTGGGATGGCGGCGGTGTGGGCGGCGCGCCTCAAGGGAACGCGCGGCTTCAGCAAGACGGTCGCCATCAAGACCATGCTGCCGTCCATCTCGGAAGATCCGCAATTCGAGCAGATGTTCTTGGACGAGGCGCAGCTCGCCTCGGGCATCCAGCACCCCAACGTCGTCGTCATCCATGACCTCGGGGAGCAGGAGGGGCTGCTCTACCTCGTCATGGAGTGGGTGGATGGCGAGCCGCTGAGCGCCCTGCGCCGCGCGGCCGCGAAGGCGCAAGGCATCCCGCGCCCCATCGCGGTCAAGATCATCCAAGATGCGTGCGCCGGGCTCCACGCCGCGCACGAGCTCAAGGGGGACGACGGCGCCTCGCTCGGCGTGGTCCACCGCGACATCTCCCCGCAGAACCTGCTCATCACCTACGACGGCGTGGTCAAGGTGGTGGATTTCGGCGTGGCCAAGGCCGCCGGCCGCACCTCGGAGGACACCGGCTCCGGCCAGGTCAAGGGGAAGCCGCCGTACATGTCCCCGGAGCAGGCGCAGGGGCTCAGCATCGACCGTCGGACGGATCTCTTCGCCCTCGGCATCGTGCTCTACCAGCTGACCACCGGAAAGCACCCTTTCCGCGGGGAGAACGACGTCGCCACCCTCCACAACATCGTGGGGGACCGCCCCATCTTGCCGCCCCACGCGCTGGACCGAGACTACCCTCGGGCGCTCGAGGCGGTCGTGCTCCGCGCGCTCGAGCGAGATCCGAACAAGCGCTTTCAGACCGCCGCGGAGTTCGAGGCCGCGCTGGATCGCGTCTTCCCTCCGACGGTCGCTCGCGTCCGCACGGAGGACGTCGGCAAGTTCGTCTCGTCCTTGCTCGGCGCGCGGGGTGAGGAGCGGCGGGTGGCGCTCAAGGAGGCCATCCGGCTGGCGGATGAGCGCGCCGCGCGAGGCGAGTCCATCGGGCCCATGCTCCAAGCGCTCCCCCACGTGGGCGCCAGCACGCTCGTCAGCGGCGTAGGCTTCGGCCCGGTGTCTTCGCCGACGGCGGTCAGCGCCGCAGAGCTCTTCCAGGCCGGGAGGCTCTCGGAGTACCCCATCACGGACTCGTCCGTCGGAGCCGTGGTGCCCACCCCGTACGGCACGCAGGCGCCGTCGGTGCGACCGCCCAGCAAGCGCCCCGCATGGCTGTACGCGGCCGCGGGGGCAGCGCTCTTGACGCTGGGCGGCTTGGGCGTCGCCTTGGCGCTCAAGGGGGGGAGCCACGCGGAGGGGAGCGGTCAGGCCGTCGGGGCCGGGGCGCCGCTGGGTGAGGCTAACCCAGCAGCCTCGGGCGCCAGCCCAGTGCCCACCCCGGCCGTCCCAGCCGCCTCGACGGCGCGCGGCACGGACAGCATCTCCCTCGAAGATCTCGCGGTCGAGAAGGTCGCGGCCCCCGGGCCGGGAGGCGTCGTCGCCGCCCCCAAGACGACGGAGGGGGGTGGCGCCTCGAAGGCCCCCGGCAGCGGCGATGATCCCCTGGCAGGGCCGGGCGCAAAGGAGCGCAGCTCGGGCGCAAAGCCCATCAAGCGCCAGACGGGCTTCGTCCCGCCCCCCATCGCCAACCCCGGCTTCTGACCCACCTGCGGGGCGCGAGGCAGTTGACCCGCCCAACTGCGCCGCTATACTGCGCGCGCTTTTAGGAACCCATCACTATGCCGCTAGAAATTGGCGCCAAGGCGCACGTCATCAGCAGCTACCGGCTGCATGAATCGGACACCGGCTCGCCCGAGGTGCAAATCGCGCTCATCAGCCAGCGCATCGACTACCTGCAAGAGCACTTCAAGACCCACAAGAAAGACCACCACTCCCGGCGGGGCCTGCTCAAGCTGGTGGGCAAGCGCCGGCGCCTGCTCGACTACCTGAAGGGTGAGGACACCGAGCGCTACCGAAAGGTGCTCGGGGCGCTCAGCCTCCGGCGCTGAGCGCAGGGCTCACGGTTCAGGGCAGACAGTCATGGAGAGTGTCTGCCTCGTTCACCGTCACCGCGGTCGGTGGCGGTGCTTTCCCCGACGAGTGACCCACTCCTTCATCTTCGCTTCGTGCGCGGCACCCCCGTACCGCTCAGGAACCGAGGTTGAAGACAGGGATCAGGTCGGCGTCCGGTCGCACGTAGCGGCCAAGGCGTGAGGAGCGCTGTCTTCAATGTTCGTACGTGAATCCATCCTCGTGGGCGGTCGTCCGCTCACCTTCGAGACGGGGCGGCTCGCCAAGCAGGCCCACGGTTCCATCCTCATCAGCTTTGGAGAGAGCATGGTGCTCGTCACCGCGGTCTCCACGGAGGAGCGGCCCGGGCTGGATTTCTTCCCGCTGACCTGTGAGTACCAGGAGAAGACCTACGCCGCGGGGAAGATCCCCGGGGGCTTCTTCAAGCGTGAGGGGCGGCTACGCGATCACGAGACGCTCACCTCGCGGCTCATGGACCGTCCGCTGCGCCCGCTGTTCCCCGAGGGCTACCGGAAGGACACGCAGGTCATCGCCACGGTGATGAGCGCGGACAAGATCAACCCCACGGACGTGCTCGCGCTCACGGCGGCCAGCGCGGCCCTGCACATCTCGGACATCCCCTGGTCGGGGCCCGTGTGCGGCATTCGGGTCTGCCGGGTGGAGGGGGAGTTCATCGCTTACCCCACCTTCGAGCAGATGGCGGCGGCGGACATCGACCTCGTGGTCGCGGTGTCGGCGGACGCGGTGGTCATGGTGGAGGGCGGCGCCGCCGAGGCCAGTGAGAAGGACGTCATCGACGCGCTGATGTTCGCGCAGCAGGAGGCCAAGCCCATCTTGGCGCTGATCGAGCAGCTCCGCGCGGCCGTGGGGCGCCCCAAGCGAGCCTTCTCTACCGTGACGCTCGATCCCGCCATCGCTGGGCGCGTCAAGGCGCTGGCGGACGGAGGGCTGCTCGAGGCCAGCGTCATCCGCGAGAAGAAGGCGCGCTACGAGGCCTACGCCGCCATCAAGAAGACCGTGCTGGACACCCTGAGCGCGGAGCTCGGGCCGGAGGCCTTCACGGCGTCCGAGAAGCTCATCAAGGCCGAGGTGGAGGAGCGCAAGTACCACGTGGTGCGCGACATGGTGGTCAACACCAAGAAGCGCATCGACGGCCGGGACGAGCGGACCATCCGCGCCATCGCGTGTGAGGTCGGCTTGCTCCCGCGCGTGCACGGCTCCGCGCTGTTTCAGCGGGGGGAGACCCAAGCCATCGTCACCACCACCCTCGGCACCGCCAGTGACGAGCAGAAGATCGACGCCATCACGGGGGAGAGCTGGAAGCGCTTCCTGCTGCACTACAACTTCCCGCCCTTCAGCACCGGAGAGACCAAGCCGCTCCGCGGGCCCGGGCGACGTGAGATCGGTCACGGCGCGCTCGCGGAGCGCGCGGTCACGCGCCTCATCCCCACGCACGAGGAGTTCCCGTACACCATCCGGATCGTCAGTGAGGTGCTGGAGTCCAACGGCTCGAGCTCCATGGCGAGCGTGTGTGGCGCGACCCTCGCCATGATGGACTGTGGCGTGCCGCTCAAGCGGCCCGTCGCAGGCATCGCCATGGGGCTCATCCAGGAGCAGGGCAAGGTCGCCATCTTGAGCGACATCCTCGGGGATGAAGACCACCTGGGCGACATGGACTTCAAGGTGTGCGGTACCGACCGCGGCATCACCGCCATCCAGATGGACATCAAGATCGACGGGCTCACCCGGGAGATCCTGGAGCGGGCGCTCGCGCAGGCGCGCGAGGGCCGGCTGCACATCCTGGGCAAGATGCTGGAGACCCTGGCGCAGCCGCGCGAGGAGATCAGCAAGCATGCTCCCCGCATCACCACCATCAAGGTCAAGCCGGATCAGATCCGCATCATCATTGGGCCTGGCGGCAAGACCATCAAGGGCATCGTCGACCAGACCGGCGTGTCGGTGGACGTGGAGGACGACGGCACGGTGAACGTGGCCGGCTCGGATCCAGAGGCGGTCAAGCGGGCGCTCAGCATCATCGAGGGGCTCACGGCGGAGCCGGAGGTGGGCCGCGTGTACCACGGCGTCGTGCGGCGCATCGTGGACTTCGGCGCCTTCGTCGAGATCTTGCCGAACAACGAGGCGCTCCTGCACGTCTCGGAGATCGCCCACGAGCGCGTGGAGAACGTCAGCGACGTCCTCAAGGAGGGCGACGAGATCGACGTGAAGGTGCTCAGCGTGGACCGCGACGGCAAGACGCGCCTGTCACGGCGAGAGCTGCTCCCCTTCCCGGAGGGGGAGGAGGGGGAGGCCGCGCGGCACCGCCTCGCCAAGGCCCGCGAGGGAGGCGGAGCGCCGCCGCCCCGCGGTGACCGTGACCGTGGGCGGGACCGTGACCGCGGTCGTGACCGCGGCCCGCGGCGCGGCTGAGCCCACACCAGCGCAAGACCGGACGCCGCCGAGCGCGGCGTCCCGCGCTTTGGGGATCCCTTCGCGCCGCCGCCGGGCTATAGCGGCGCCATGGGTTTGCTTCAGAGGCCGCCGGTGACCGAGGAAGAGCTCGCGGCGGCGCGCCCGCTCGACATCGGCCCGGACGAGGTGCTCGAGCTCAGCGAGGAGGAGTGGTACGCGCGGGTGTATCGCGGAGAGCACGTCCCGCAGCTGACGTGGCGAGCCATCGTCATGGGCTCGGTGCTCGGCTTCTTCTTGAGCTTCACCAACCTGTACATTGGGCTCAAGACGGGCTGGCACCTGGGCGTGGCCATCACGGCCTGCATCTTGTCGTTCACGCTCTGGTCGTTCTTTCAGCGCGCGGGCCTGGCGCGCAGCCCGATGACCATCCTCGAGAACAACTGCATGCAGTCGACGGCCTCGTCGGCGGGGTACAGCACCGGCGGCACGCTCGTCTCGGCCTTTCCGGCGCTGCTGCTGCTCTCGGTGAGCCCCAGCTCGCCGGAGGGCGTCAACCTGTCGGCGTGGATCATCGGCGCCTGGACCTTCGCGGTGGCCGTGCTCGGCGCGGTGCTGGCCATCCCGCTCAAGCGCAGCATGATCAACCAGGAGCGCCTCAAGTTCCCGAGCGGCACCGCGGCCGCGGTCACGCTGCAGAGCCTCTACAGCCAGGGGGCGGAGGCGCTGGTCAAGGCCCGGGCGCTCTTGTGGGCGGGGCTGGTCGGGATGATGGTGCCGCTGCTCAAAGACCTGCAGCTCAGGCAGGTGGTGGGGGAGGGTGGCAAGCTCGTTCGAGACACGCTGCTGCCCGCCACCAGCAAGATCTTCGACTGGCTGCCGTCGCTGAGCATCGCGGGCAAGAGCTGGAAGCTCAGCGACTTCAACATGAAGCTCGATCACGGGATCGCGCTCACGGCGGCGGGCGCCATCGTGGGCATCCGCATGACGAGCTGGATGATGGTGGGCGCGCTCGTGCTCGTGTTCGGGGTCACCCCGCTCGCGCTCACCTCGGAGTGGGTGAGCCCGGCGGGTCGGGCCGTCTTCGCGGCGACGCG
>CAUJEM010000158.1 GCA_963169915.1 Myxococcota bacterium | reverse complement strand
TACGTGCACCCTCTACGCCCCCGGGGTGGCCCGCAGTGGGGTCGCGCTCGAGCGGCTGCTCGTCGTCCGCCCGCCGGAAGAAGAGCTGGCGCGCACCGCGCTGCGGCTCGCCGAGGCGCAAGTCTTCGCGGCGCTCGTCGTCGATCTGGTGGGGGTCCCTGGCGCGCCCTCGTCGCCACGGCTCGCGCGCTGGCCCAAGATCGTCCGTCGGCTCTCACAGCTTGCCGCGCAGAGCGGTGGCGTGGTGCTGCTGCTGACCTCCGCTGACGCCCCACGGCCAGTACCGCTGCCCGTCGCTCAACGGATAGCGCTGAAGCGCCCAACCTTGCGCCAGCTCAGCCTGCAAGTCACCAAAGATCGCCATGGTCGGCTGACGCCACCCCAGGAGCTCTCCTGGGCTGCGCTCCAGGCTGGGACAGGGCCAGGGGTCGCCTCTACCGGGGTACGCCCCTCGGAGGCAGCGGCGCCCCACTGGGCAGCGCTGCTGGGTTAGCGCCATGGACGCGACGACGCGCCCCCGCCACCCACCGCGCCGCATCGCCGCGGTGATCTTTCCAAGGCTCGCGCTGGAGCTCGCGCAGCTACGCCTGCACCTCGAGCAGCCCACCTCACCCGCCGAGTTGCCGCTCGCGGTCGTGCTCACGGACGCGCCGGGGAGCTGTCTCCACAACGCGCCCCTCGACGCCGTCAACCCAGCCGCTCACCGCCACGGTATCGACGCAGGGCAGGGCAGGGCGGAGGCGCTGGCTACATGGTCCACGCTGCGCGTCGTCGAGCTCCCCCGCGCGCAAGTCCGCGCCGCGCTCGAGGCCCTGGCCGAGGTGGCGTTGGGGCTCGCGCCCACGGTGTCCCTCGAGGCCCCGGACACCCTCTGGCTCGACGTCAGCGGCCTCGCGCATGGGTACGGTGGCGAGGCGGAGCTGCTCGAGGCGCTCCAGGCCGAGCTGGGCTCCCTTGGGCATCAGCTGCAGCTCGCCGTCGCCTCGGGGCCACGGCTCGCGGCGGCGTTGGCGCGCTGGGGCGCGACCCCCAGCGCGCCGCTCGTGGCCACGCCGCAGCAGCTCCCAGCGTTGCTCGCGCGCTTGCCCATCCGGGCCCTCCCGCTCACCCCAGAGCAGCAAGCGTGGCTCTTGGGGCTCGGCGTGCTCAGCGTAGGTGAGCTCACCGCGCTCCCTCGAGCCGAGGTGCTCACTCGACTCGGCCCGCAGGGCAGCGCGAGCTCGGCGTGGTGGAGCGGACACGACGACACGCCGCTGAGCCCATTTCAGCCAGCAGGGCTCGTGGTGGAGCAGCTCGCCTGGGAGACGCCCCTGGAGGGGCTCGAGCCGCTGCGCTTCGCGCTGCGCCGGCTGTCGGCGCTGCTGTCGACGCGGCTCGCAGCGCGGGCAGAGGCGGCCACCACGCTCACGCTGCGCCTGTCCTTGGATCCCGCCGTAGCGCGGCTGCAGGGGCAGCCCGCGGAGGCCACGCTCCGGCTCGAGCTGGGCGCTCCCCTCTGGCGTGAGGAAGATTTACTGCGCGTCGTGAGCGCCAGCGCTCGGCAGCTCGAGCTCGCGGCGCCCCTCCTGGGGGTGGCGCTCGAGGCCTCTCGGCTGGCGAGCGCGGCGCCGCACCAGCTGAGCTTGGCCCCGCTGTGCGGCGGGCTCCCCGGGCAGCGCGGGCCAGCGCGCTTGCCCGTGCTGCTGGCCGAGCTCAGCGTGAGCTTGGGCAAGCAGCGCGTCGGGGTCTTGGAGGTGGTCGACTCCCACCGGCCGGAGGCGCGCAGCCGGCTCGTGTCCGCTCAACCACGTGCCGTGGCGAGCCGGCGTGGGCGCTCCCAGAGGCGCAGCGGCGGCTCGGCGGCGGTCGTCGCTCCCTGGGCGCCACCGGAGCCAACGCGCTGGCTCCCTCGGGCCCTGCCCGTCACCGCGTCGTTACGGGCAGGCGCGCCCGTCTTGATCGAGCGGCGCCCTTACGTCATCGAGCGGCTTCGGCTCGAGCAGCGCTTGGAGGCCGTGGAGTGGTGGGCGGGGACGGAGCTGCGTCGGGACTACGTCCGCGCGGAGCTCGAGGGCCAAGCCGGGGCGCTCGAGGCTTGGCTCTACGTCGACCGTCGCACGGGGCGTCGTTACTTGCAGGGCTTGACGGACTAGCGGAGCTCCCGCGCGGAGCCCTCGAGCGAGGCCTCCGAGCGGAGAGCGCTACGAGCAGGACGCGCCGTGTTCGTCGAGTTACTGGGTCGCTCTTGTTACTCTTTGTTGCGAGGCGCCTCACGGCCCGAGGAGCTGGTCGAGCGCGCGCGCTCGCTCGACCTCCAGGGGCTCGCTCTGTGTGACCGTGGTGGGCTCTATGGCGCCGTCAAGGCTTGGAGGCGCGGCAAGGAGCTTGGGCAGCGGGTGATCGTGGGCGCTGAGCTGCCCCTGGCGATGACTCGCGAGCTCACTGCGCCCTCCTCCGGAGAGGAGGGGCCGCGGCGGCAGCCGTCCACGCCCGTCGTCGCGCTGCTCGTCCATGATCTTCAAGGCTACGCCAACCTCTGCCGTCTGCTCACCTTGGCGCACGCTCAGCAGCCCAAAGGGCAGGCCCTCTTGACCCTCGAGGGGCTCGCGGCGCACTCTGAGGGCCTCTCCGTCGTCATCCCCGCGGCGCGGGTACCAGGGAGCGCGCGCTGCCCGCCGGAGCCGCTGTTGGCGCAGCTCAAAGACCTCTTCGGGGCCGCGCGCTGCGCGCTCGCCGTGCATCGCCACCTGGAGCGCTGGGACGCCGAGCGTGTCTCGCTGACGCAGGAGCGAGCCCAGCGCCATGGACTCCCCATCGTGGCCTCGGCGCGCCCGCTCTACCATCACCCCGAGCGCCAGCGCCTCGCGGATGTGCTGCACTGCCTGCGCACCGGGGCGACGCTGGACACCGCGGGGACGGCGCTGACCAGCAACGGCGAAGCGCAGCTCCTGGGGGAGGCAGCGCTGAAGCGGCTCTTCCCAGAGCACCCTGAGTGGGTCGAGGCGAGCGCCGCCTTCGCCGAGCCCTTGCGCTTCGAGCTGGGGCAGCTCCGCTACGAGTTCCCTTGTGAGCTCGAGGAGGGAGAGAGCGCCGACGCCAAGCTCCAGCGCCTCGTCATGGCAGGCGCGGCCTGGCGCTATCCCTCCGGGCTCCCTGAGGCCGTCGCGCTGCTCTTACGCAAAGAGCTGGCGCTCATCGCCAGGCTCGGGGTCGCCCCGTATTTCCTCAGCGCGTGGGAGATCGTGCAGCTGGCGCAGGCCCGCGGGATTTTGTGTCAGGGGCGCGGTAGCGCGGCCAACAGCGCCGTGTGCTACGTGCTCGGCATCACCGCGGTCGATCCTGCGCGGTCGAGCCTCTTGTTCGAGCGCTTCTTGAGCGTGGAGCGCCAGGAGCCCCCCGACATCGACCTCGACTTCGAGCACGAGCGCCGCGAGGAGATCATCCAAGAGCTCTACGCGCGTCATGGCCGTGAGCGGGCGGCCATGGTGAGCGAGGTCATCAGCTACCGCGGCAAGAGCGCCCTCAGAGACTGCGCCAAGGCCTTCGGGTGGAGCCGGGATCAGACCGATCGCCTGAGCGCCTGTGTCTCGCACTGGAGCGAGGGCCCACCCGACGCCGCCCGCCTGCGCGAGGCCGGCTTCGACCCCCACGACGTCCACCTGCAGCGGCTCTTGGAGCTGGCGCAGCAGCTCATCGGGCTGCCGCGGCACCTGTCCATCCACGTCGGCGGCTTCGTCCTGTCGGCGAGGCCGCTCCACGAGGTCGCCCCGGTAGAGCCAGCGGCCATGCCGGGGCGAAGCGTCATCCCGTGGGACAAGGACGACATCGACGCCCTGGGCTTCTTCAAGATCGACGTGCTGGCGCTGGGGATGCTCACCTGCATCCGCAAGACGCTGGCGCTGCTCCCAGGCTTCCCCCGCAATCCCCTGGCCGCCCTGGCGCTGATCCCGGCGGAGGACAGGGACACCTACGCCATGCTGTCCCGCGCGGACAGCGTGGGCGTCTTTCAGGTCGAGAGCCGCGCGCAGCAGGCCATGCTGCCGCGGCTACGACCAGCGCGCTTTTACGACTTGGTCATCCAGGTGGCCATCGTCCGGCCGGGGCCCATCCAAGGAGGGATGGTCCATCCTTACCTGCGACGCCGGAGCGGCAAGGAACCCGCGGCGAGCCCACACCCGACGCTGGAGCCCATCCTGCAGCGCACCTTGGGGGTGCCGCTGTTTCAAGAGCAGGTCATGCAGGTGGCCATCGTGGGCGCCGGCTACTCGGGAGGGGAGGCCGATCAGCTCCGTCGGGACATGGCCGCGTGGCGCAAGAGCGGGCGC
>CAUJEM010000157.1 GCA_963169915.1 Myxococcota bacterium | reverse complement strand
GTGCAGCGCCAGCTCGCTCCCCTCGAGGTCCGTCTTGAGCTTGTCCGCCTGGGTCCGCATCCAGTCCCCCGCGGTGTCGCTGGTGCTGACCGTCTCGTCCAAGTTCTGCTGCACGAAGACGTCCAGGTGGGAGTGGAGCGTCCTTCGGGCGCGCTCCGGGTCGGCGTCCTCGAGGGTGACCTTGACGAGCCGGGTGCCGCGCACGGGCTCGACGGCGAGCCGGCCGATCAGCGTGTCCGCGGTGAGGTCCAGATCCGCGTCGGCGGGGGGCAGGGAAGGATCCGCCGGCTTCAGCGCGAGGAAGGCGGGGTCGCGGTTGAGGCCCAGGAGCTTGACGGTCTGCACCGTGACGCGGCGGCTCCGGATGAGCTGAAACTGGGTCTCGTAGTATTCCTTGTTGGTCCAGTAGGCGCCCGCGCCCAGATCCACGGCGTTGGCCACATCTTTGCCGAGCGGGCGTGGGGGGTTGGGGTCGATGAGGATGGTGCCGGTGGCTTGATAGATCTTGGGCTGGCGAACGGTATAAAATGCCGCCGTGAGCACGCCGATGGCCACCGTGGTGAGCAGCAGGAGCCAGCTCTTACGGACCGCGAGCCAGAGCTGCGCCGGCGACAGCCCGGGTTCGTCACCCGAGGGCGCTGGGGCCTCAGGAGGGGTGATGGGAGGAGAAGACATGGACCGGGCGGCGGTATCGTTGCCCGAGACGGCAGCGACGTTCAACTTTGGGGCTGAGTGGCGTGAGGGGAGGGGGCTAGGCCCATGGCGGGCCAGCGTGGGTCCCCGGAACGGCTGCGCAGTGTAGCGTCCCGTGAAAGTTTCAACCGTGTTATGCACCTGAGGGAGGCAGCCCTCGCCGTCATGCCTAGAATTTATCTCTCTCCGCCGTACGTGGCAAACGAGGAGGAGCGCGCGCTGCTGCTCGAGGCCTTCGACTCGAACTGGCTCGCGCCGCTGGGGCCCCAGGTGGACGCCTTCGAGGCGGAGTTCGCGGCGGCGGTGGGCGGCGGCCACGCGGCGGCCTTGGCGAGCGGGACGGCGGCGCTCCACCTGGCGCTGCTCATCTTGGGCGTGGGCGCGGGGGACGACGTGCTCGTGTCGTCGCTCACCTTCGCAGCCTCCGCCAACGCCGTGCGCTACGTGGGCGCACGCCCCGTCTTCGTGGACGCGGAGGCCGCGACGTGGAACCTGGATCCGGCGCTGGTGGCGGAGGCGCTCGAGGCCGGCGCGCGCGCGGGGAAGCTCCCCAAGGCGGTCATCGCGGTGGATCTCTACGGGCAGTGTGCGGACTATGAGCGCCTGCTGCCGGTGTGTGAGCGCTGGGGGGTGCCGCTCGTGGAGGACGCGGCGGAGGCGCTCGGGGCCAGCTACCACGGGCGTCCCGCGGGCAGCTTCGGCGCCCTGGCGGCCTTCTCTTTCAACGGCAACAAGATCATCACCACCAGCGGGGGAGGCATGCTGGTCACGGGTCGCGCGGACTGGGCCGCCCGCGCGCGCTACCTCGCCTCGCAGGCCCGAGAGCCCGCCCCGCACTATCAGCACGTCACCGTGGGCTACAACTACCGGCTGAGCAACCTCCTGGCTGCGCTCGGTCGTGGACAATTGCGGTCGCTCGCGGAGCGCGTGAGCGCACGCCGGAGCGTGTTCGACCGCTACCGGGAGGCGCTCGGGCACCTGCCCGGCGTGGAGTTCATGCCGGAGCCGGAGGGCCATCGGAGCACGCGCTGGCTCACCTGCCTGACGCTGGAGCCCGAGGGCTTCGGCGCCAGCGCCGAGCAGGTCCGCGAGGCGCTCACCCGAGCGGACATCGAGGCGCGCCCCGTCTGGAAGCCCATGCACCTGCAGCCCGTCTACGAGCAGTGCCCGCGCTTCGGTGGGGAGGTGAGTGAGGCCCTGTTCGCTCGGGGCCTGTGCCTGCCCAGCGGCACGGGGCTCACGGCGCCGGAGCAGCAGGAGATCATCGAGAGGGTGCTGGCCGCGCGACAGGGGGCGCCGCGCGCATGAACCGGACGCTCACGCGGTCGCTCCAGGTGGCGGTGGACGTGACGGTGCTGTCCGTCGCGCTCTGGTTGGCGTTCTTGCTGCGCTTCGACTGGGACATCCCGCTGGCCATGCAGCGGCGGGCGCTGACGGTCTGGCCGTGGGTGGTCGCGGTGCAGTACCTGGCGCTCTGGGGGTTCCGAGTCCCGCGCATCGCCTGGCGCTACGTGGGCCTCAGGGACGCCGTGCGCATCCTGGCGGCGCTCACGGCCTCGGCCGTGGTGTTCTCCGCCGTCCGCGGGGCGGTCATCGGGCTTCGCTCGGAGCTCGAGGCGCTCGACGTGGCGGTCGTGCCCCTCGGGGTCACGGCGATCGACTTCGTCTTGGGCTTCCTCGCCATCTCGGGCGTCCGCGTGGCTCGGCGCCTCGCCGCGGAGCGCTCGGAGCTGGCGCGGACGCTCGAGCGGGTGCGCGCCGCGCCGACCGTCCGCGTCATCCTGGTAGGGGCCGGTCAGGGTGGGATGCTCGTCGCCAAGGAGCTGCTCAACCGCCCGGATCTCAGCCGCGTCGTGGTCGGCTTCGTGGACGACGATCCGCTCAAGGCCGGGACCATGATGTTGGGAGTGCCGGTGCTCGGCAGCATCGAGGAGCTGCCGAAGCTCGTCGGCCGCAGGCACCTGGACGAGGCCATCATCACCATCTCCAACGCGCCCGGCGAGGCCATCCGGCGCATCAGCGAGCGCTGTCGCGCCGCGGGGCTCACCACCAAGATCTTACCGGGGCTCCATGATCTGGTGGACGGGCGCATCAACCTCGCGGCGATGCGTGACGTCGCCATCGAAGACCTGCTCCGGCGTGAGACGGTGAAGCTCGACGAGGAGGGGATCGGTGGGCTGGTGCGAGGGCGCGTCATGCTGGTCACCGGCGCGGGCGGCAGCATCGGCTCGGAGCTGTGCCGGCAGCTCCTGCGCTTCGAGCCGTCACGCCTGGTGCTCGTGGAGCGCACGGAGAACGCGCTGTTCGAGATCCACCGCGAGCTGGCGGTGGGGGCGCGGGCGCAGGTGGTGGTCCCCTGCATCGCGGACATCACGGACGAGGGGCGCATGGAGACACTGCTGGCGCGCTACCGGCCCGCTGCGCTGTTCCACGCGGCGGCGCACAAGCACGTCCCCATGATGGAGCGGGACGCGGCGGAGGCCGTGAAGAACAACGTGCTCGGCACCGTGGGGCTGGCCAAGCTGGCGGAGCGCCACGAGGTGGGCGTGTTCGTGATGGTCTCCACGGACAAGGCGGTCAACCCCACCTCCGTGATGGGCGCCACCAAGCGCACCGCGGAGATGTACATCCAGGCGCTGTCCAAGCGCAGCCGCACGCGCTTCGTCACCGTGCGCTTCGGCAACGTGCTCGGATCGAGCGGCAGCGTCATCCCGATCTTCCGCCAGCAGATCGCGGCGGGGGGCCCCGTGACGGTGACGCACCCGGAGATGCAGCGCTACTTCATGACCATCCCGGAGGCCAGTCAGCTCGTGGTGCAGGCTGGGTCCATGGGCCAGGGCGGCGAGATCTTCGTGCTGGACATGGGGGAGCCCGTGAAGATCGTCGACATGGCGCGGGATCTCATCCGTCTTTCGGGCTTCTCGGAGGCGGACGTGCCCATCGTGTTCACCGGGACGCGCCCCGGTGAGAAGCTGTTCGAGGAGCTGTCGCTGCAGGAGGAGCACGCCGAGCGCACGCACCACCCCAAGGTGTTCGTGGGCAAGACGCGAGAGTGGGACCTCGAAGAGATCGAGGGCGCCATCGAGCGCCTCCGAGCGGTGGTGGAGGCGGAGCGGCGGACCGTGGTGGCGGCGCTACAGAGCGTGGTGCCGGAGTATTCGCCGGCCGAGGCGCTGCCGGCGGACGCCCAAGGTCCCGCGGTGGAGCCGAGCGCCTCGGCGTCGTCCACGGGGAGGTCGCCCGTCCTGACGCCGCTGCCGCACCGCGCCTGAGCTCGCCTTCAGGGGGCGTAGGCCTCGGCCAGCGCCGCCCACAGCTTGGGCTGGTCGAAGCTGGTGCGGACGCGCGCGAGGCCAGCGGCGCCGTGCGAGCTCCGCAGCGCGGGGGACTCCAGGTAGCGCTGGCCTGCCTGCGTGAGCCGGTCGACGGCCCCGACCGAGACGAGCGTCCCCGTGACGCCATCCACCACGGCGTCGCGGGTGCCCGTGGCGGCGTACCCCAGCACCGGGAGGCCCGCGGCCGCGGCCTCCAGCGGCGCGTTGGGGAAGCCCTCACGGAGCGAGGGGAAGGCGAACAGGTCCATGAGCGCGTAGTAGGGGGCCGGCTCGGTCGTGAAGCCGACCGTGGTCACGCCCGGATCGGCCTCGAGCTCGGCTCGAAGCGTCGAGGGGAGGGGGTCGCTCGGGTCGTGCCCCCCGACCAGCAGCAGGTGCACGGGGAGCCCCTGGCTACGCCAGGCCTTGAACGCGGCGTAGAGATCACCGACGCCCTTGTCCCGGACCAGGCGCCCGACGAAGCCGACGACCAAGGCCTGCGCGGGGATGGCGCGGCGCTGCCGCTCCTCGAGCGCCCAGGCCCGGCGCGCGGGCGTGACGGCGAAGCGCGGCGCGTCCACGCCGTTGGAGGTCCCGGCGAGCGGGATGAAGGTGGTGGCGTCGGACGCCGCGCCGAGCGCGACGAGGCGGCGCCGCAGGCTCTCGCTGTTGCACTGGACGCGGTGAGCGCAGGCGGCGGCCACGTGCTCGGTGAGCACCAGCACCGCCCGGCGCCAGCCGTGGGACGTCTCGAAGCGCAGCCCCCGCAGGTGGTAGATCCGCAGCGGCGCTCGGAGCAGCCGCGCGGCGAGCATCCCGAGCAGCCCCGCCTTGGGCGTGCTGGCGACGACGACGTCCGGCC
>CAUJEM010000156.1 GCA_963169915.1 Myxococcota bacterium | reverse complement strand
CGGGCAGCAGCGCGACCACCGTGAAGAGGAGCGCGCGAGGGAGCAGCCGGAGAGACATGGGGCGAGGGGCGCAGCCCCCGCGGAGCCGCGGGGTCAAGCTACCTTAGCGCTCACGGGGCCGCTGCGGTGGCCAGGCTCAGCTTGGTGCGTCGCCCTGCGGTGAGCTCGGGCTGCTCGCTGAGCTGCTGGCCACCGAGCTCGAGCCGCACCTGGTGCTTGCCGGGCTCCACCACCACGCGCCGCAGCGGACCGCGCCCCACGAAGGCGTCGTCCACGTAGATGGTGTGGGCGGCTCCTGTCTCCACCTCGAGCAGCGCCATCCCGGCCGGGACGCTCACGCCAGGCGGCAGATCGAGCGTGTCCACGGCCAGGCTCGGCGACGCGGCGGCGGCCTCCGCGACCGGCGCCACGGAGGCCGCAGGGGTGGCCTCGACCAGGGTGCTGGGATCCACGGGCGCCGGACTGCTCGCCACGACGCTCTCGGGAGCCGCGGGGGCGGTCACGAGCGCGCTGACGGCGACGTAAGAGAGCGCGGCGGCTCCACCGATGAGCAGGCCGCCGCGCAGGGCCGCGGGCCTCAGCGCACGGCGCGCCGACGTCAGCCACGCGCGGGGCGCGGCGGTGGGGGCGGGCTCGGGCGCGGCCTCCTCCGCGGGCCGCGCCGCGCGGGGTGGGGCTGCAGGCTTTGGAAAGCTCAGCGCGCGCGTCACGGGGGGCCCGAGGCGGGTGGGCGGTGGCCGATCCGTGACGTAGGCGGCCGGGGGGCTCGAGTCCCCGCGCGGCACGGGCGCGGTGGGCGGCGCCGCCTCGGCGAGGGGCTCGGGGGAGTCCTCGAGCAGGGAGCGGGTGGAGGCGGCGAGAGGGCGTGACATCGGGGCGGGCTCCTGGGCGTCGGGGTCGAAGCCGCGGTCGGCGGCGCGGACGATGACGGGCGGGATCTTGGCGCCGACGCGGACCGCGCCCGGAGCTCCGAGTCCGCGCAGGGTCGTCTCGTGGACGTCGACGGCGGGGGGAGACAGGCTCGGCGCGGCGGCAGGCGCGGGCTCGGCGAGCGCCGAGGGACCCGCGGGGCTCTCGTCGGCGGGGGGCGGGCTCTCGGAGAGCAGGAGACACCACGAGGCCGAGGCCGGCTCGTCGTCGTCCGGCGGGGCAGCAGCGAGCGGCGCGGCGGGCGGGGGCTCGGCCGTGCTCTGGGGCAGCGGGGCGGCGCTCGGCGGCGCTACGCTGGCCGGCTCGGCGCTCACGGGCGTCAGCGTCGCCGGCGAGGGGCTCGGCTCGACGATGAGCAGCTCCGCCTCGCGCTGTTGGGCGAGGGCGACGGGCGCGGCGGGCGCCGTGTGCTCCTTCGCACTGGGCCGCTCGGCGAGGGGCGCGAGCACCTCCACGCGCTCGACCGCGCCTCGGCGCGCGAGATCGGCCAGGAGCAGATCGAGCAGGGCGCCGTGCTCGGGCGCGCGACGCCGCAGCTCCTCGGGGCGCTCACCGGCGAGCAGGCTCGCGACGAGACCGCGCGCGGGCTCCGGGTGCGCGCCGAGCGCGTCGGAGACCTCGCTGGGGCGCAGCGCGAGTCGGCGCACGCTCGCGAGCTGCGCCGGCGACAGCGCGGCGGCCGCGTCCCGGGCGCGCGCGATGGCCGGCGCCAGGGTCACGCTCAGCTCCGCGGTGAAGTCCCGGCGCGTGGGCGCCTCGGAGGGCTCCACCGTGAAGGTGCCCGTGGTGACGCCGAGCAGCGGGCCGAGGACCTCGGCAGCGCGCAAGGCTTGGCCCGCGGCGTCCGTGCGGGTCGCTGCCAGCAGGCGGCCTCGGCGCAGCGCCAGCTCGTAGAGCCCAGTCCCGGTGCTCAGGCGGACGTCCACGCTCGCCTTCCGCTCGGCCAGCAGCCGGAGCAGCAGGTAGGGTGACACGTCGTCGAGGCGACCCTCCGC
Organism: Myxococcota bacterium; assembly: GCA_963169915.1. Lineage (GTDB taxonomy): Bacteria > Myxococcota_A > Polyangia > Polyangiales > Polyangiaceae > JADLEQ01. The sequence goes on along the minus strand of CAUJEM010000156.1, from coordinate 17,199 downwards.
GCGCTGTCCGGTGGCGAGGCGGGCCTCCACGCGCGCCCTCGGGCGCAGCGCCTCTTCGAGTCGCGCCTCGATGACGCTCTGGCTCGCGTCCTTGCGGAGGTAACCGCTCGCCACCACGCCGAGCTCCCGCGCGCGGAGCGGCAAATCGTCCTTCCACGACAACAGCAGGATCGGCGCGTCACGCAGGGCGACGTCGCGGGCGAGGCGGGCGCAGAGCCCCACGCCGTCGATCCCGGGCATGAGCATGTCGGCCAAGATGGCGTCGGGCTGCCGGGCCTCCGCGAGCTCGAGCGCGCGCGTGCCGTCATAGGCCTCGAGCACCTCGATGCCGAGCTGCCGCAGCACCGCGGCGAAGAACCACACCACCGCCGGATCGTCGTCGACGACCAGCACGCTGCGCCCCTCGAGCAGCACGTCGCTGGGGCGCGCGGGTCGGGCGCGGCCCCGGTCGGCGCCCGCGAGGCTGGGCGGCAGCTCGCCCGCGCCGAGCGCCGCCGTCGGACCTCCGGCCTCGAAGCTGAGCGCTCCGCCCGAGCGTAGGGCGGCCAGCTCCCGGATGCGCGCGACGGCCCGCCAGAGCGGCGCGTAGATCTCGCTGCCGCTCCCGAGCGCGACCTTCTGCTCCGGATCGGAGACGTCCTCGACGAGCGCGCGCTCGAGCTCCTGCCGCAGCCGCTCTACCAGCTCCCTCATGCTCAGCTCGCCGAGCTGGCCCAGGGGCGCCGGGGAGGCTGGCTGCCCGAGCAGCGCGGCGAGCGCGGTGGTGAGGGTCTGGCTCGACACCGGCAGCTCGAGCAGCCGCGTGGCGCCGCGCGCCGCGTAGTCCGCGCGCACCGTGTCACTCTCGAAGCGCCCGAGGACCACGACGGGGACGCCGCGCGCGCGCAGCAGCTCGAGCGCGGCGAGCACGTCCGCGGCGCCATGCTCGAGCACCGCGACCTGCGGTGGCCGCTGGAGGCAAGCGCGCTCGAGCTGCTCCAGCGTCGCGCAGTGCGTGACGCCCAAGAGCGCCACGCTGTCGGCCTCCAGCTCGTCGAAGCGGCGCCTCGCGCCGTAGCCGAGGACCTGCGGGAGCTGGTCGCTCAGCAGCCCCTCCGGCAAGCTCAGGTGCGCGAGGAGGCCCAGGTCGTCCAGGCCGGCGGCCAGGCGGTCGAGGGTCTCGTCGTCGAGGCGGCCCTGCGCCGCGCTCTGCCGCAGCAGCCGCTCGAGCTCGTCCAGGCGAGCGCCGATGTCGTCGAAGCCCAGGCTCCGCGCCGCCAGGCCCATCCCCCGCGCGCGGCGCAGGAGCTGGCCGCGGTCTTCCTCGGGGGCGGGCTCGGCCACGAGCGCCGAGAGCCCGTCGCGCAGCGCCTCCACTCGAGGCCCCAGCTGAGCCAGAAACAGCTCGCGAGCGGAGGGCTCGGGCACCTGGGTAGGGTTCGCGGTCATGGTCGCGGCGCTAGCACCCGCGCCCCGATCGGGCCGAATTTCTTGCAGGCCGGCGGGCTAGTCGAGCCGCTCCAGCACCGCTCGCGTGGCCGCCTCCGTCCCGAGCTCACCGCCGACGTCACGCGTGCATTGCCCGGCCTCCAGCGCGGCGGCGACCGCGGCCTCGATGCGCCGCTCCTCACCGGGGAAGCCCAGGTGCTCGAGCAGCAGGCCTACCGTGAGCAGCGCGGCGAAGGGGTTGGCGACGCCCTGGCCCGCGAGGGGCGGCGCCGAGCCATGGACCGGCTCGAACAGCCCGAGGCGGCTCGGGTCGGCGACGTGCAGGTTGGCGCTCCCGGCCATGCCGAGCCCCCCCTGCAGCCCCGCGCCCAGATCGGTCACGATGTCGCCGAACAGGTTGTTGGTGACGATGACCTCGAACTGCGAGGGATCTTGGAGGAGGTAGAGGCAGAGCGCGTCGACGTAGACGTGCTGCGCGCGGATCTCCGGGTAGCGTCGGCTCACCTCGTCGAACACGCGCAGCCACAGCTCGTGGGCGTGGCGCATGGCGTTGGACTTGTCGGCCATGGTGACCTTCGTCTTGCCGTGCCGGCGGGCGTACTCGAAGGCGGCCACGATGATCCGCTCGACGCCGAGGCGGGTGTTCACGTCTTCGTTGATGGCGATCTCGTGTGGAGTGCCGCGGCGCATCTGACCGCCCATCCCCACGTAGATGCCCTCGGTGTTCTCGCGAAACACCACCAGATCGACGTCGCGGGCGCCGCGCCCCTTGAGCGGGACCAAGCGGTCGGCGAGCGCGCGCACGGGTCGGACGTTGGCGTAGAGGTCGAAGCCGAAGCGCAGCCCGAACAGGATGTCGCGGGCGTGCTCGAGCCCGGGCACGCGCGGATCCCCGAGCGCGCCGAGCAGCACGGCGCCGCACTCCTGGCGGATCTGCTCGGCGAGCTCACGGGGGAAGGTGGTGCCGTCGCGCAGGTAGCGCTCCGCGCCGAGATCCAGCTCCCAGAGCTCCAAGGGGAGGCCGCGCCGCTGGTACACCTCCAGCAGCCGGAGCGCCTCGCGCGTCACCTCGGGGCCGATGCCGTCGCCTCCGATGACCGCGATCTTCCTGGGCGGGAGTGAGCTCATGGGCCCGCACCATAGCCGAGGAGCTCCCGGCGCGGCAGCCGGAACGTCAGTCGCTCAGCACTTCGAGCGCTCGCCGCACGAGCCGCGCGAGCGACGGAGGATCCGCGGCCTCGCCCGGCTCGAGCTCGGCGACGGGGAGCAAGCGCAGCCCGCCGAGCGCGCCCAGCTCCTCCAGCGCCGGCGTGGGCGGCTCGAAGCACACGATGGCGATGCTGCCGGGGAGCATGAGCGACCAGAGCGGCGCGTAGGCCTCGAGGGCAGGCACACCGAGTAGATCGAGCTGGACGTCGCTGCCGAGGCGCAGGGTGGCCAGCACGTGCGGCACCGGCGCCGTCGGGACGAGGTCCGCGGGCGCGGCGGCCTCGCGCAGCCGCAGGGCCGTGGCCGCCAGCAGCGCGAGCCGCGGCGGCGCCGCGTAGAAGCCGAGCCGCGGCGGTGCGCGAAAGCCCCCCCGGAGGCAGCGCGTCACGCGCGCGCCGAGCACCGCGAGCTGCTCGTCGTCGGCGAGCGCCACCTCGAGCCCCCCGCGGGGGACGCCGCGCAGGCGTCCCCCGCGCTGGAGCCGCTCCACGCAGCGCAGCAGCTCGAGGTCGGTGAGCGGCACCTCGTCGAGCAGCTCGTCGAGGCTCCGCGCCGCCGAGAGCGCCTCGAGCACGCGCCGCGCGTCGGGCGGATCGTCGGGCAGCTCCGGGGGGCCCCAGCGCACGAGCACCTGGCCCTCCAGCGCCAAGCGCCCCCGCAGCGCTCGCGCCTCATCGCCCTGACGCAGCCCCTCCATCAGCAGGTGCTGGGTCGTGGCGGCGAGTCGCCGAGCCGGCGTCGAGCCCGCGGTGGAGAAGGTGAAGCTGCCGTCGGCCTCACCGAGCAAGCGAAAGAGCGCCTTCTCGCCCTCGAGGCGCCGGTAGACGACGTCGACCAGCTCACCTTCGCTGAACCAGATCTCGGCGGCGCCCTGCGTCGTGTTGACGCTCAGCACGCCCGTCTGGCGATTGGCGCCGAGCAGCTGCAAGAGATCCGGCAGGCCGAGCTGGGAGAGATCGCCCCGAAAATCACCCCGCACGAGCACGTCCGGCGCGCTGCGGCGGCTGCTCACCGCGAGCACCCGCTGGGCGATCTGCTCGGCGTCCCACGGGAGCTGCTGGGCGTGCTGAGCGACCCGGCCCGGCGCCAGCAGCAGATAGCACGGGAGCTGCGCCAGCACCGGCGCGCGTCCCCGGAGCTGCGCGAGCGGCGCGGCGAGCGCCTCGGCGATGAGCAGCACGTCCGGCGGGTGCTGCGCGGCGCGCTCGAGCGCGGGCGCGAGCGCGTCGAACACCGTGACGATGAGCCCACGCGAGCGCAGCGCGGAGGCCAGCTCGGCCAGCGCGTCCAGATCCGGATCGACGAGCGAGACGAGGCGCATCGCGGTCAGCCGCCTCCTCGGGGGTGAGCGAGCGCCTCGAGCCGCGTCGTGATGAGATCCACCAAGAGCGGGTCGGAGGCGTGCAGGCCGCGGAAGATCCCGCGGTGCACGCGGCCGAGCAGCGCGTAGGCGCCGTGCTCTGCCACCAGCGCCATGGCCTCCAGCGGCTGCGCGGGCGGGGCGGAGCTCGGCTCCACCAGCTCGAGGCTGAGCTCCTCCTCGGGCTGGTGGCCCACGCTGGCCGCCAGGGTAGCGCCCAGGGTGGCCTCGCCCGCGCGCGTGGCGAGCACGCGCACCTTGCCGCCGCGGCGCGCGGCGTGGACGAGCGCCAAGCTCAGCGCCAGCAGATCGCGCAGGGGCAGCTCCAGCGCGCGCGGAGCGTCGAGCCGGTCAGCGCCGGCGGTGAGGCTCCAGCTCAGCGCCTCGAGCAGATCTTCCAGACCGCAGCGCTCGAGCTCCAGGCGCCGCACGACCGACTGCCGAGAGGCGTCGGCGCGGTGGCGCGCTGCCTGGAGCAGCCGCGACAGATCGGCGCCGTCGTGAGGATAGGTGGCCACACCGATCGCGGCGTCGAGCGAGGCGCCGGGCCGACCCGAAGCGCGCCCGCCGGGCGCGCCGAGCTGCTCGAGCATCCGGCGCCGGCAGGCGCTCGCGCCCGTGCCGCCCGTCTCGGGGAGCAAGACGAAGAACTCCTGCTCGTCCACGCGCGCGAGGACGTCGGTGTCGCGCAGGCCGCCGAGCAGCCGCTCGACCACCAGGGTGCCGTCCGGGTCGGGCGCGGCCTGGGTCCGCGGCCCGGAGGCGGCGGCCTCGAGGCAGACGGTCGCCAGCGCGAAGCGGCGTGCGTGACGGCGCGCCTTGTCGATCTCCCGACCTGCCACGTCGACGAAGTAAGCAAAGGTGTAGGCGCTGGAGGAGGGATCCTTGAGGGAGCCCTGGCGCCGGTGCTCGCGCTCCGCGAGCAGCCCGAAGGTGAGGCTGAGGCTCGGCTCGAGCAGCGCGCTCCACTCCTCCTGCGGCGCGGGCTCCTCGAGCCGCGGGAGCCCGCCCAGCAGGATGAGCCCGAGCTGCTCTGCGCGGAGGGAGAGGCGGACCACGTCGAGCCCCTCACGCGCGGCGTGGGCGAGCGCTTCGTGGTCGTCGCAGTAGGGCGGCGGGGCCACGGGCGCGCCGGCGCCGGCGACGAGCGAGAGCTGCCGCTGCCCGGCGGCGACGGGCAAGTAGACGAGCGCTTGGCGGCAGTCGAGCTCACGCGTGAGCAGGCCCGCGAGGTGCTGCGCGGCGCGCTTGCTGTCGGAGAGCTCCACGAGCTCGGCGGCGCGCTGCGCCACCAGCGCGGCGCGCTGCGCGCGGCGCTGATACGCCACGAGGCGGCGCCGCTCGGCGCGCTCGGCGCGCCGCTCGCGCTGGCGCGCGACGAGCGTGAGCAACTCGTCGCCGGAGAGAGGCGCGACGATGATGCCGGCGGCGCCGAGCGCGAGCGCCTGTGAGGCGAGCGCGAGATGCTCGGGCGGCGTGAGCACCACGATGGGAAGCGCCGGGGCGAGCGCTCTCAGGTGATGGACCATCGCCAGGCCGGCGTTGCCACCGAGCGTGACGTCGAGGATCGCCAGGTCGGGGAGCGCGGCCTCGGCGTGCAGCAGCCCCTCCTCCAGCCCCTCGAGGACGGTCAGCTCGTCCCGGGTGTCGGCGAAGGCGCGCGTGAGGACCTCGGCGTCGTGGCCGGGGGGCACCAGGGCCAAGACCTGGAGGGGCAGCTCGACCGCCTTCGAGCTCACGGGAGCGCCACGCTGCCGGTGTAGACGTGGCGCGCCGGGCCTTCGAGCCAGACCTCACCGCTGGCCGGATCCGTCCACACGTCGAGGCGACCGCCTGGCAGGGTGACCTCGACGCGCTGCCCGTCGCCCACGAGCCCCGCGCGCACGGCCGCGGCCACGGTGGCGCCCGCCCCGGTGCCGCAGGCGAGGGTGCGGCCGACGCCGCGCTCCCACACCACCAGCTCGAGCCGGTGCGGCGCCACCAGGCGCGCGTACTCGACGTTCGTGCCCTCCGCGAAGCGCGCCGACACCGCGGCGCCCCAGGCGTCCATCTCCGCCTCGGAGAGCGCCTCGCCGAACCACACGGCGTGAGGGTTGCCCATGGACACCCGCGAGAAGCTTCGGGTCAGCCCGGCGTGCTCGTGCTCGAACTCCGCGCGGTGGCGCGGCGCGCCGAGCGAGAGCTGCACGAGCGCGCCGTCCGAGCGCGGCCGGAGCAGGCAGCGCTTGGGGCCGGCGTCGGTCTCGACGAGGAAGTCCTCCGCCTGCGTCTTGCCGGTGCGGTGCAGGTGCAGCGCGACGCAGCGCAGGCCGTTGCCGCACATCTCGGGGCGGGAGCCGTCCGCGTTGAGCACGAGCATCCGCGCCACCGCGGAGGCGTCGAGCGGAGGCAGCACGAGCAGGACCCCATCGGCGCCGACCCCGAAGCGGCGCCGACACCAGCGCCGCGCGTCGGCGGGCGAGATCCGAGCGGCCTCGCTCGCGTCGATGACGATGAAGTCATTGCCGAGGCCCTCGTACTTCTCGAAGCGCTGCATCGGCCCGGTTGTACAGCGTCGGGTGCTGGGGAGCACCACGCGCCGGGGAGAGCGGCGGGACGGCGGGGCGAGGCAGGCGGCCACCGAGACAGGCGTCATGACGCGGCGCGTTATGGCGCCTGGCCGCACCTTTGTTGGCGTGCCGCGACGGGGACCGCTAAAGTTGCTCGTGAGCCGTCGCGCTGGCGACCTGGCTCCCGAGGAGCCGATGAAGCGTCCTATTTCGAAGCATCTGACCGCCGTTGCCCTCACCGCCTTGGGTGTCCTGACGGGGGTGACGGCCTGCGCGGAGAGCGAGAGCATCCTCTTCGTCAAGGGCGTGGCGCTCATCAGCGGGTCCGGGGACGACTGCGTCGTCACGGCGGACGACTCGCAGGTGATCCGGCTCGGCGGCACCTTCGACACCGCGTTTGGCCGCTCGTACCGCGCGGTCTTGGTGGTCGGCAACCAGGTGGTCAAGCAGGGCTCACGCGAGAAGCTGCGGACCGAGACCTCCAACGTCGTACTACAGGGCGCGGAGGTGGAGCTGACCGATCCCGGCGGCAGCTCGATCGGACCGTTCACTGCGGTGGGCGCCGGGCTCATCGCGGGCGCCTCGTCCGGCGAGAGCCCGGGCTACGGCGCGGTCGGGGTGGAGCTCATCCCCGCGGGCATCAGCATGGCACCCGGACAGTGGGTGGCCAACATCAAGGTCTTCGGCAAGACGCTCGGGGGCTCCGAGGTGGAGTCGGGCGTCTTCAGCTACCCCATCACCGTGTGCCGGGGCTGCCTCGTCATCGACGCGTACGATCCGGCGTCCTTGCCGAGCACGAGCTGCAACGCCCCCGTGGACACCGCCACGAAGGAAGAGGGCCGCTGCGACGACTTCGGCTCGGACACCCCCGCGACGTGTCGCGCGTGCGCCGCCATCTCGCCGGACGTGTGCAACCGGCCCATCAGCGCCCCGTGAGGCGCTGGCACGGCGCGACGCTCGTGGCCGCTGCGGCGTGCTTCGCCGCGCCGGCGAGCGCCGCTCCGCAGTGGACGGTGGGGCTCTACACGGGCGCGTCCGGGGAGAGCGCGAGCGGGAGATGGTGGGAGCGCACGGCGTGGTTCAGCGGCGCGCGCGCCGACGTGCTGCTGCTGCGCGAGAGCAACTTCGACGTCGGGCTCGGTCCTTACGTGGACGTCTCCACGGCGAGCTTCGAGGACGTGCGGGCGGGTGGTGGGCTGAGCTGGCTGCTGCCCGTGTCCGAGGATGTGCCGTTCATCGTGTCGGCCGGCGGCTTCGGGCGGCTCGCCGACGGGGAGCTGATCCCGGGCTGGACGGGGCAGCTCTTCGTGGGGAGTCGCGGCTTCAATTTTCACTCGAGCTATGGGATGGGCTCGGGGCTGCTGTTGGGGCTCCAGCAGGAGCTCGAGCCACGGCGGCACCGCACGGTGTTCGTCGCCGCGCAGGTGGACCTCGAGGTGCTGCTGCTCCCGGGAGTGCTCGTCTACGAGCTGATCCGAGGACCGCGCGCTCGAAAGTGAGCGCCGAGGTCAGCCCTGGGGCTGCTCCGAGGCCGTGGGAGGGACCGGACTGGCGGGCGTGTCGAGCGCCGCGTCCAGCCGCTCGAGGACGTGGCTCAACATCTCTCGCGCGCGCTGCTCCACCTGTTGGCGCCGCTCACGCTCCACCTCCACCTCGTGCGCCAGCGCCAGTGCGGCGAGCAGCAGCGTCTGCGGCGCCACGGGGCGCCCGGGGCCGGCGAGCTCCCGCAGCTTCGCGTCCACCACCGCGGCGAGCCGCTGGAGATCGGCCTCCGGCGCGGACGTGACCACGCGGTAGGAGTGTCCAGCGACACGTACGTCCACGGCGGCCCGGGTCATCGAGGCTACGCTAGCACCGCGCGGAGGACATGGAAATGCGCGGCGGACCGCGGCGAGCGGCGGTCGCGGGAGGAGGGGGGTGACGCGGCGCGCGCCGCTTCAGAGCAGCCCGAGTAGCCGCTCCACGCGAGCGGCGCGGCCACTCGCGAGCGCGGCGGGCGCTGGACCGGGCGCGGGGGCGGCAGCCAGCGTGGCGCGCAGCGCGCCCTCCACGGCGCCGCAGAGCAGGGCGGCGACCAGAGGCTGCTGGGCAGGCGCGAGCGCCCCGTCGCGCGCGGCAGCGTCCAGCGCCGCCTCCAAGCGTGGCGTGATTAGGGCGCCGAGGAGGCTCTGGGTGGGCTCCGTGGAGCGGCGCGACAGGGCGTAGCGGAGGCGGGGCAGGTCGGCCTCCGCCCAGCTCAGCAGCGACTCCAGCAGCGCTCGCAGGCGCTGGCGCGGGGTGAGGGCCGCGAGCGCCGGGGCGGAGGTCGGGAGGCTCCGCTCGAGCGCGGCGTCCAGGGCGCGGAGGCCGTCCGAGAGATCGTGGAAATGGGCGTAGAAGCTCTGGCGCGGCGCGCCGCTCTCCGCGAGCACGTCACGCACGGTCAGCGCGGCGCCGTGCCGGGCCCAGGCGCGCTGTAGCCCCAAGAGCAGCCGGAGCCGAGCCCGCTGCCAGCGCTGGGAGCGCGAGAGGGTGCGGTCGTAGCGACCACGCCGATCGGGCGTTGGGGACGTCATTGGGGAGAGTACACGGATGTCTTTATCACGATTGGAGTGGGCAAGGGAGAGGTGATGTATCAGAGGTGGTAACGACAGTGTGTCGTTATCCTGGGATTGAGGAAAATATTCTTAGAAGTCCATGGGTTGCGGTAGTTTCGGGAGGACGTTGGAGCTGCTCGGCGGATGAACGGACCCGGCCGCGAGGGACGGGGCGGGCTCGTAGGTCGTGGAGGGGCGAGCTCGCGGGAGAGCTCGGCGGGGTCAGGGTGGGGGTTGGGGTGGACGAGGAGGCGCGCGGGGGGGCGTGGCGGAGGCGGGAGTGGGCGAGGGGGGGCGGGCGGGAGCGGGGGCGGGGGCGGGCGAGAGAGCGGGCGGGAGCGGGCGAGAGAGCGGGCGGGAGCGGGCGAGAGAGCGGGCGAGAGAACGGGCGGGAGCGGGCGAGAGAGCGGGCGGGAGCGGGCGAGAGAACGGGCGGGAGCGGGGGCAGGCTCGGTGCGGCGTGACCACGGGGGTCGGTCGGGCACGCTGGTGGGGGGTCGTTCGGTGGACCGGGGCGGCCTCGATCAGGATGGCGTGGCGGGGGACACGGGGTCGGTGCAGGGGGCAGCGTTGTAGCGAGGCACGCCGGGAGCCTCGCGTCGTCGGGCCAATGGGGCCCCCGCGGAGCGGGAGCGGGGTTCGGGCGCAGCGGATGAGCGGGACGGTGGGGCTGTGGTATGAGGGCGGCGTGGATCAGGAGCGCTGGCTCGAGGAGCAGCTTCGGGAGCGCGAGGCCGCCGGGCTGCTACGGGATCCGGCGCAGGAGCGCTGGGGCTTGGGGCTGACGGAGGAGTGGCTGAACGCCTGCTCGAACGACTACCTGGGGCTGGCGCACCGACATGTTTCACGTGAAACACTGCTGGCCGTGGCTGCCCCGGAGCGCCAGGGGGGCGGCGCCTCCCGGCTCATCTACGGCGGCGCCGACGCCCACCTGGAGCTCGAGACCGCGCTCGCCGCCTGGGTGGGGCTCCCCGAAGCCTTGCTCTTCTCCAGCGGCTACGCCGCCAACGTGGGTGTCCTCTCCGCCCTCGGAGACCGCGACACCCTGATCGTCTCCGATGCGCTCAACCACGCCTCCATCATCGACGGCTGTCGGCTCTCCGGGGCGGAGCTGCGCGTCACGCCTCACCTCGACCTCGCGGCCGTCCAGGCGGCCCTCCAGCACCCCGCCAAGCGCAAGCTGGTCGTCGTCGAGAGCTACTACAGCATGGACGGCGACGGCCCGGAGCTGCCCGCCCTCCGCCGCCTCTGCGACGCCGCCGGCGCCGCCCTCGTCCTCGACGAGGCCCATGCCCTCGGCGTCTTTGGTCCCCGCGGTGCGGGCCGGGCCGCCGCCGCCGGCGTGCAGCCGGACGTGCTCATCGGCACCTTGGGCAAGGCGCTCGGTCTCCACGGCGCCTTCGCCGCCGGCAGCGCTCGCCTCCGCACCTGGCTCTGGAACCGGGCGCGCAGCTTCGTCTTCAGCACCGCCCCCCCGCCCTGGCTCGCCCGCCTCGCGCTCAACGCCGTCCACCAGGTCCAGGCCGACGACGCCGCCCGCCAGGCCCTCCACGCCCACGCGGCTGCCCTGCGCGCCGCCCTTCCTCCCGCCTGGCGCGCCGCCGACCGCTCCCAGGGCCCGGTGCTGCCGCTCCTCCTGGGCGACAGCGAGCTCGCCTTGCGCCTCTCCCGCACCCTGGCCACCCGTGAGCAGCTGCTGGTCCAAGCCATCCGCTACCCCACCGTCCCCGCCGGCACCGCCCGCCTCCGCCTGACCCTCCGCGCGGACTACTCCGTCGAGGACGTCGCTCGCCTCGCTCGAGCCCTCCGGCGACACCTCCCTCCCCACCCGCCGGCCTGAGATGCGCATCCTCACCGTGGCCACCGGGACCGAGGTCGGAAAGACCTACGTCACCGCCGCCCTCGCCCGGGCGCTCGCGGCCCACCAGGCCGTCCTCGCCCTCAAGCCCGTGGAGTCGGGCTACGACCCCGCTGCGCCCTCCGACGCCCGCCAGCTCGCCCTCGCGGCGGGCCACCCCCTCATCCCCCCGTGCTACGCCCTGCGTCGCCCCAGCTCGCCCCACCTCGCCGCGAGGCTCGAGGGCCGCACCATCGAGGCCGCCACTCTCAAGGACTGGGTCCACCAGCAAGAAGCCCTACATGCCACTACACCACATGTCACTCTAATAGAGACCGCGGGCGGCCTCTGCAGTCCCCTGAGCCCACGGCTCACCAACCTCGACCTCGTCCCCCTGCTCGGGCCGGCCCTCGTGCTGCTCGTCGTGCCCAACCGCCTCGGCGCGCTGCACGAGCTGCATGCGGCGCAGCTCGCGCTCGCCACGTGCACGGCCGAGCGCCCCTGGGTCCTCCTCAACGCACCCCCCACGCCGGATCTCGCCACCGCGACCAACGCCGCCGAGCTCCTCCAGCTCGGCTGGGCCGACGCTCCCTACGTCGTCGAGCGCGGCGCCCCCTTGCCGCCCCCGCTGCTCCCCGCGCTCTGCACCGCCCTCGGGCTCGCCGTCTAGCCGCTGGGCGCGGCCCCCGTCACCTCCACCAAGCGCCCCCGCTCGAGCCGCACGCGCCGGCAGCGGAGCCGCTCGGCCACCCCCGCGTCGTGGCTGACCACGATCACGATCACCCCACGCGCCCGCTCCTCCGCCACCACCGTGTCCAGCCGCCCGCAGCTCGCGCGGTCGAGCCCCGTCCACGCCTCATCGAGCAGCAAGACGCTCGGCGCGTGGACCATCGCTCGCGCCACCGCCACCCGCTGCCGCTGCCCCCGAGACAGCGTGCGCACCGCGCGGCGCTCGTAGGGCTCGAGCTCCAGCCGCCGCGCCGCCCCCGCCCACGCCGCGCCGGGCTCCACGCCGTAGCAGCGCGCCGCCAGCTCCACGTTCTCCCGCGCGCTCAGATCGAGGTAGCACCGCGACTCGTGCGACACCCAGCCGATGTGGCGCCGCGCCTCCTTCGGCTCCGCCCCGAGCGCGCCGTACCACACCTCACCCCGCGTGGGCGTGAGCGCCGTCCCCAGCACGGCGAGCAGCGTGCTCTTGCCGGCGCCGTTCGGCCCCTCCAGCAGCGAGATCGACCCCGCCTCGAACCTGACCGACACGCCACGCAGCGCCACCGTGGCACCGAACGTCCGAGTGACGCTCCTCGCCTCCAGCCACTCGATCACGCCCCGCTCTCTATCACCGCCCGCCCCTGCCCGCCTCTCTCCGGGCACCTCACCGCCGTCCCCCCACCGCCCGATCCCTCGCCTCGGCGCGCTGCCCGGCTGGCCGCCCACCCCGGGGACGGTGCTAGAGTGCTGCTCGATGAGCCAGGCCCTCGCCCTCTCGCCCAGCCTCCCGCAGCGCCTCACCGAGCTCCGGCGCGCCGTGGAGCAGGCGCTCGAAGGCAAGGCGGACCGCGTGGAGCTCGCGCTCATCGCCCTGCTCGCCGGCGGCCACGTGCTCATCGAGGACGTGCCCGGCGTGGGCAAGACCACCCTCGCCCGCGCCCTCGCCAAGGCCCTGGGCGGTCAGATGCGCCGCGTCCAGTTCACGAGCGATCTGCTCCCCAGCGACGTCCTCGGCGTCTCGGTCTACGACCAGCGCCAGGCGGAGTTCATCCTCCGCCGTGGCCCCATCTTCACGAACGTGCTGCTCGCGGACGAGATCAACCGCGCCAGCCCCCGGACCCAGTCCGCCCTGCTCGAGGCGATGAGCGATCGGCAGGTCTCCATCGACGGCAACACCCTACCGCTGCCGCAGCCCTTCCTCGTCATCGCCACGCAGAACCCCCAGGACTTCGCCGGCACCTTCCCGCTGCCCGAGTCCCAGCTCGACCGCTTCATGGTCCGGCTGCGCCTCGGCTACCCCCCGCCCCAGGTGGAGACGCGCCTGATGCTGCACCTGAGCGAGGATCGCGTCGCGGACGTCCCCCAGGTGCTCGAGCCCGGGGAGCTCAGCGCGCTCCAGCGCGAGGTGGAGCGCGTCACGCTCGAGCCGTCGCTCGGCGCCTATCTCCAGGCCCTCGTCACCGCGACTCGCCAGAGCCCCTCGCTCTCGCTCGGCGTCTCCACGCGCGCCGGCATCAACCTGAGCCGCGCGGCGCGCGCTCACGCCCTGCTCCAGGGCCGCTCTTACTGCACCCCCGACGACATCCACGACCTCGCCGTCCCTCTGCTCGCTCACCGCGTGCGCCTCGCCGCGCACGCCGAGGGCTACTCTCCCTCTCAAGACGAAGCGGAGGCCGTCCTCCGGGACGTCGTCTCGCGCGTCCCCGTCCCCCTCTGACCTCGTGCCTCCCCCCAGGCTCAGCACCCACCCGCCAGAGCAGCCGCCGCTCGTCGCGCCGGCGCTCCAAGGCGACGGCCTCTGGCGTCGCCTCCGGCGCTTCCTCCAGCCCCCCCGCTCGCTCAAGCTCACGCGCGAGGGCAAGTGGTTCATCGGCATCACCTTCGGGGTGGGCTTCGCCGCCATCAACACCGGCAACAACCTGCTCTACCTGCTGCTCGGCCTGCTGCTTTCGCTGATCGTCGTCTCCGGCGTGCTCAGCGAGCTGAGCCTGCGCCGCCTCACCGTCGTCCGGCGCCTCCCGCACCGCGCTCAGGTCGGGCGGCCGCACCTCGTGGAGATCGAGGTCTACAACCACAAGGCGCGCGTCCCCTCCTACGCCATCGAGGTGGAAGATCTGCGCCGCGGCCAGCCCGCCGACAAGCGCTGCTTCTTCCTCAAGATCAGCCCCCAGTCCGCGCAGGTGGCCGCCTACCGCCGCACCCCCGCGCGGCGCGGCCTCGACACGCACATCGGCTTCCGCCTGGCCACCCGCTTCCCCTTCGGCCTCTTCGAGAAGTCGCGCTCGCTCGCGGCCGAGGCCGATCTCATCATTTACCCCGCCGTCGACGCCGTGCGCCTCGCGCCCCCCTCCACGGGCCGCCAGCCCAGCGCCGCCGGCAGCCCCACCAGCGGCGCCGGGGAAGAGCTGCTCGGCGTGCGCGCCATGCGCGAGGGCGACGACCCACGCGACATCTACTGGCGTAAGAGCAGCACCGCCCTCGTCGTGCGCGAGCGCGCCCGTGACCTCCGACACGACGTGCACCTCTCGCTCGACAACCAGCGCCCGGCGGCGCCCACTGAAGACTTCGCCGCGCGCTTCGAGCAGCGCGTGCGCGAGCTCGCCTCCCGCGTCGTCGCGCACCTGCGGCGCGGCGACCGCGTCACCCTCCGCGCCGCCAGCGGCGAGCGCATCCTCGCCGACACCGCCAGCGGTCCCGACGGCGCGCTGCGCTTCCTGGCGCTGGTCGACACCTTCGACCCCCGAGACCGCCCCGTCACTGCGCTGACCGACGCGCCGAGGGCCCCGTGAGGTTCGGCCTCATCCATCGCGTCATGACCGAGGCGCTCGCCGTGCTCGGGCTGCTGGCGCTGCTCACCAGCGGCGAGCTCGACCGCGCCCTGACCATCGCGCTGTCGGCCGCCCTCGTCGGCGCCCTGCTCGTCCCCGAGCGCTGGCAGCAGCGCCCCAGCTTTCGCTACGTGGGCACGCTGGCGCCGCTGCTGATCTTGGCGCTCCAGCTCGTCCGGCTCGCCCTGCACGGCAACGCCCTCACCATCGCGGTGGAGTTCGCCGCGGCCCTCCAGATCCTCCGGCTGATGACCCGGCGCGGCGCCGCGCACGATCAGCAGATCATCCTCCTGGCCTTGGTGCACCTCATCGCCGGCACCGTCCTCGGCGGCGGGATCGCGTACGGGCTGTGCTTCCTCGGCTTCCTCATCGTCGCGCCCGGCGCGCTGGCGCTCAGCCACCTGCGCCGCGAAGTGGAGGGCAACTATCAGCAGGGGGCGCGCGACCGCACGGGGCTGCCCGTCGACGTCCCGCGCATCCTGCGCAGCCGCCGCGTCATCGGCAAGCGCTTCCTCTTGGCGACCAGCCTGCTGGCGCTGCCCATCTTCCTGTTCACCGCGCTGCTCTTCCTCGCCTTCCCCCGCGTCTCGCTCTCGCTGCTGCTGCTCAACCGCGACCGCTCCGAGCGCATGACCGGCTTCTCGGACAAGATCGACCTCGGCGGCGTCGGGCTGCTGCGTGAGAACCCCGCGCTGGTGCTGCGCGTGGAGCTCCCCAACCTGCCAGCGTCGCCCCAAGAGCGGATCGCCCTCTACCTGCGCGGCACGGCCTTCGACCACTACGACGGGCGGAGCTGGTCCCGCACCGACCCGCACGCGCTGCCCGCCGAGCGCCTCGGCAACCAAATCCGCGTGCGCCGCTTCTACCGCCCCGGCGACGTCCGGCGGATGCTCATCGACCTCGAGCCCATCGAGCCGCCCGTCGTCTTCACCACCGACGACACCGTCTCCCTCACGCTCCTGCCACGCAGCAACCCGCTCAGCCCCTTCCCCAGCCTCACCCGGGCGCCCGAGGGGGAGCTGCGCTACGTCGCCGCCGAAGATCGCGGCCTGCGCTACGAGCTGTTCACCAGCCCTCCAGGGCAAGAGCCGCCGGCTCCGCTCGCCCACCCCAGCCGCTACCTGCAGCTCCCCGCCGAGCTGTCGCCCCGCGTGGCGGAGCTGGCCCGTCGCTGGGTGGGCGACGCCCGGGATCGCCGCCAGGCCGCGCGGCGGATCGAGCAGGAGCTCCAGCGCGGCTACCAGTACTCCCTCGACTCCCCCTCCGGCAGCGCACCCCAGCCGCTCGAGCACTTCTTGTTCGAGTCGAAGCAGGGACACTGCGAGTACTACTCCACCGCCATGGCGGTGCTCCTGCGCACCATGGGCGTCCCCACGCGCAACGTCACCGGCTTCGTCGGCGGCACCTACAACCGCTTCGGGCGCTACTACACCGTGCGCCAGGGCGACGCGCACTCTTGGGTGGAGGTCTATCTCCCGGACACGGGCTGGACGCGCTTCGATCCCACCCCCACCGCCGAGTCCGCGCCCCAGCGCGCCACCTCGCTGACCACCTCGCTGCGCGACATCGTGGAGGCCATCTCGCAGCGCTGGGATCGCAACGTCGTCGGCTACGATCTGAAGCAGCAGCTCAGCCTCGTGCAGCACCTCGAGAAGAACTATGGCGAGCTGAGCAGCGGTGAGGGCTGGCTCGGCCGCGCGCTGCGGCAGCCGCGGCGCCTGCTCCTCACGGCGCTCGGCCTCGCCCTCGCTGCCTACGGCGGCCACTGGCTCTGGAAGCGCCGCGGCCGCCGTGCCACCTCCTCCGAGCAGACCGAGGCGCGCGCGCGGGAGCAGGCCAGCCGCGACGCGCGCGCCCTCTACCGTCAGCTCGAGGCCATCCTGCAAGCGCAGGGGCTGCCTCGCCCGCCAGGCGTTCCTCCGCTCACCCACGCCCGGCACCTCCTGGCGCTCGGGCACCCGCTCGCCCCCGAGGTGCTCGACCTCACCGCGCGCTACACCGCCGCCCGCTTCGGCGCCGCCACCCTCACGCCCGAAGAGCGCGCGCGCTTCCAGCAGCGCCTCAAGCAGCTCACCGCCGCCCGACGCGCACCCCGCGCCGCGCCGCCTCCCGCGCCTACGGCGCGCAGCTCACCGTGAGCGAGTACCTGGGCTGCTGGCTGCGCGCCTCGAGCACGAGGTAGTACTTCACCCCAGGCAGCGCGTCGAACTCCAGCGTGCCACTGCCCAAGTGCTGCTGCGTGCACAGCCTCGTGTGGCACGAGCCCGTGAGCACGAAGAAGCCCGTGTCCGGCTGGACGAGCTCCGCCTGGAGCGTCACGCGCTGCGGCGCGCTCGTCTGGAACAGGAAGACCCTGTCCTGCGAATACGGGAACTCAAAGCCGCACTGCCCGTTGACGTCGCTGTAGGCCCCGCTGAACGACCCCTCCACCGTCTGCCCGCACGCGACGAAGCCCTCCCCGTTGCGACCCTTGCAGTCCGTCTCCCATTGACAGCTCGCCGAGCAGCCGTCATCGCTCGCCCGTCCCCCGTCGTCACACGCCTCGCCCGCCTGCACGACCCCATCACCACACGTCCCACCCCCGCCACTCCCGCCACTCCCGCTAGTCCCCGCGCTCCCGCTCACGCCCCCGCTCCCGCGCGGCCCCCCGCGCCCGCGCGGCCCCCCCCGCCCCCACGCACCCCCGCGGCCCCGCGAGCCCCGC
>CAUJEM010000155.1 GCA_963169915.1 Myxococcota bacterium | reverse complement strand
GAGCCGGGCAACATGGGGACCGCGCGGTCCGGCAGGTAGAGGGTGCAGCCACGGCGCGCCGCCTCCTCGTCCAGCGCCGAGGCGGCCTGCACGTACTCGCTCACGTCCGCGATGGCGATCCAGGCGCGGTAGCCCTGCCCGCGGCGCTCCACCCACACCGAGTCGTCGTGATCCCGCGCGTCCTCCGGGTCGATGGTGGGGAGCGGCACCTGCCGCAGGTCGACGCGGCCCTCGAGCGAGACCCGACGCAGGCGCGACGCCATCCGCTCCGCTTCGTCGAGCGCCGCCTGCGGGTGCAGCTCGGTGATCTCCTCCCGCAGCAGGATCTTGGCGACCTCCACGTTGGGATCTCCCGGCGCCCCGAGCACGGCCAGGAGCTCACCCTCGGGCAGCTCGTCCGCCGCGCTGGGGAAGCGCGTGATGGTGGCGACGGCGGCCTCGCCGTCCCGACCGACCGAGAGCCTACCGCCGAGCAGCACCGGCCCGCGGAGGCGCGTGTCGTCCAGCTCCAGGGTCCAGGCGCGACCACGCCGCCGCAGCACACCGGCGACCCGCGGGCTGCGGCGGCGCGTGACCTCCTCCACCCGACCCTCCAGCCCCCGCGCGGCCTCGACCAGGGAGCCGACCAGCACGGTGTCACCGTGTAGCGCCCCGGCCATCGCCTCGGGAGGCACGAACACCTCTTGGTGTCCAGCGGCATTGACGAAGCCAAAGCCTCGTGGGTGAACGCTGAGGACACCCTCCCACCGCTCTGCGCGGGCGCCCGTGGCTGCCACGCGAGAGCTTCTCTTTTTCATCATTGACGGCGGCTCATAGCACGCATTTGCCGGGCGGCACCCCGCGGGCGGCTCGCCCCGAGCCGGGACCGGGTCTAAGAAGGGCCCCGTGCCCCGCCTCTCGTGGCTGCTCGTGCTCCGTGTGCTGTCGCTGGTGGCGCTCACCGCGAGCGTCGCCCTCGCCCTCGACTACGGGGGCAGCACGCAGAGCTTCTGCGGTGGCGGGACGGGCTGCGACACCGTCCGTCAGAGCGGCTTCGGCTACGTGGCGCTGTCCGACACGCTGAAGATCCCGGTGCCGTTGCTGGGCATCGTGGGCTTCGTGACGCTCTTTGGCGCGAGCCTGGGGCGGCCCGAGGGGCTGGCGCGCCGCGCGCTGCTGCCGCTCAGCGCGTACGTCGGCGGCGCCGTGGGCCTCGGGCTGCTCCTGCTCCAGGCCCTGCAGATCGGAGCGCTCTGCGCCTACTGCGTGGCGGTGGACGCCTGCGCCGTGGGCGCCGCGCTCGCGGCCTATCGCGGGCGCCGCTGGCAAGAAGGGGAAGATCCGCTCCAGCGCTGGGCCTGGCTGGCGCTCGGCGGGCTGGCGCTCTTCGGGCCCCGCCTATGGCTCTCCGTCGCGCCGAAGCCCCCGGTCCCACCCGGCGTCCTCGCCCTCTACGCGCCCGGCAAGATCAACGTGGTGGAGTTCGCTGACTTCGAGTGCCCCTTCTGCCGCGCGCTGCACCCGCGCCTCACGGCGCTGCTCGCGCCCTATGGCGAGCAGGTCCACCTCGTGCGGCGCCACGTCCCCTTGCCCTCGCACCCGCACGCCGCCGGCGCGGCGGCGGCCGCCGTCTGCGCCGAAGCGCAGGGCAAGGGGGAGGCCATGGCCGCGGCGCTCATGACGCTCGAGGACCTGGGCGCCAGCAGCGTCCGCCGCCGCGCGCTCGAGCTGGGGCTCGAGGCCGGCGCCTTCGACGCCTGCCTCAGCGCCCCCTCCACCAAAGAGACCCTCACCGCGCACGTGCAGCTCTGGCGCGACGCCGATCCGAAGGGCCTGCCCACGACCTACATCGGTGACTACCGCTTCGTCGGCACGCCGGAGACGGACGACGCCCTCCGCGAGGCCCTGGCGCGCACCGCGGAGCAGCGACGACGGGTGGAGGTGCCGCTCTACGCCTTCGGCGGCGCGCTCCTCGCCGCCGCCGCGCTCATCGCCTTCGTGGGGCGCCGTCGGGCGGAGCCCGGAGACGCCGCGCGCTGAGGGCCAGCCCGCGCCGCGGGGCGCGCTCGGCGTGCTAGGCTCGCGCATGTCCATCGCCCCGGAGCCGGAGCCACGGGAGGGGGGCGGCGCCGTCCCCTTCGAGGTCTTCCAGGCCCTCCCCAAGACCGACCTGCACGTCCACCTCGACGGCTCGTTGCGGCTCGAGACGCTGCTCGAGCTGGCGGCCGAGCAGGGCGTCACCCTCCCGGCGACCACCCCCGCGGCGCTCTCCAAGGTCATCGGCTGCGGCGCGGTCTTCGGCTCGCTCACGGAGTACCTGAGGGGCTTCGAGATCACGCTGCGCGTGCTGCAGACCGAGGCGGCCCTCGAGCGCGTGGCCTTCGAGCTGGCGGAGGACGCGGCGCGGGAGAACGTGCGCTACATGGAGGTGCGCTACTCGCCCATGCTGCACACCCAGCGCGGCCTCAAGCTGACGCAGGTGGTGGAGGCGGTGCTGGCGGGCCTCGCGCGCGCGCAGAGCGCGCTCGGGATCAAGAGCAACGTCATCGTGTGCGGCATCCGCAACATCTCCCCGGAGAGCAGCTACCAGATGGCGGAGCTGGCCGTCGCCTACAAGGGGCGCGGCGTGGTCGGCTTCGACCTCGCCGGGGCGGAGGCGGACTTCCCCCCGAAGCACCACCGCGAGGCCTTCCAGCTCGTGCGCACCAACAACGTCAATTGCACCATCCACGCGGGGGAGGCCTACGGCCCGGAGAGCATCGCGCAGGCGCTGCACGTCTGCGGCGCCCACCGCATCGGGCATGGCTGCCGGCTGCGCGAGGACGGGGATCTCCTCCACTACGTCAACGACCACCGTATCCCGCTGGAGTGCTGCCCCTCCAGCAACGTGCAGACCGGCGCCGTCCAGGAGCTGGCGCGCCATCCCCTCAAGCTCTACTTCGACCTCGGGCTGCGCGTCACCATCAACACCGACAACCGGCTCATCACCGACACCACGGTGTCCAAGGAGCTCTGGCTCGTGCACGCGGTGATGGGCATGGCCTTCGCGGACGTGAAGGCCATGGTGGTGGCGGGCTTCAAGTCGAGCTTCCTCCCCTTCCATGAGAAGCGGCAGCTCCTCCGAGAGGCCATGGTGGAGGTGAGCCGCTACGACGACGCGGGCCGGCGCGTGGAGGCCCCGGCGCCGCTCAGTCACGCCCCGCGCTCGAGCAGCCAGCGCGACGACTGAGCCTCGAGGCCGCTCAGAACCGCAAGCTGGCGCGGAGATCCCGCTGCTCCGCGCTGGCCAGCACCGCCATGGCGGCGTCGAGCTCCGGGCTGTCCACCGGTGGCACCTGCACCAAGAAGCGGACGTAGAGGTCCCCCTGCTGGTTCTTGCGCGCCACGCCCTTGCCCTTGAGGCGCAGCACCTGTCCGCTCTGCGCGTGCCGCGGCACCGAGAGCTGCACGGGCCCCGCCGGCGTGGGCACGCGCACCTTGGCGCCGCTGTGCGCCTCGGCCACGCTGATGGGCAGCTCCAGCTCGAGATCCAGCCCCTCGCGCTTGAAGAACGGGTGTGGCCCCACCTTGAGGGTGACGATGAGATCCCCCGGCGGGCCCCCCGCTTGCCCTGGTCCACCCTGGCCCTTCACGCGGATCTTGTCGCCGTC
>CAUJEM010000154.1 GCA_963169915.1 Myxococcota bacterium | reverse complement strand
GGAGGCGTGGTGCTCGTGGTGCGGGCGGTCCCGCGGCGGCTCATCGCAGCCCTCCAGCTCCGTGGGGGCACGCTCGAGGAGGTCGAGGCGCTGCGCGCTTTCGGGCTCACGCTGCACGGTGAGCTGACGGTGGAGGCGCTGGAGGCCGCCGAGCGCCGGCTCGAGGCGGCGCAAGCGGCGCGCGGCTACCCCGCGGCGCGCGTGAGCACCCAGCTCCGTGAGACCGACGATCCGCTCGCCGTCGCCCTAGACGTCGACGTGACCCCGGGCCCGCCGCTGCTGCTCGTGTCGCGGCGTTGGCGCTTGGACGTCCCTGACGAGCGCGCGCTCGCCGAGCTGCGCGAGCACGACGTGGAGCTCGGTCGGCCCGTCGACGCCGAGCGCCTGACGGAGGCCGACCGAGAGCTCGAGCGGCGCCTCCGGGCGCGCGGCTTCACGCGCGCCTCGGTCAGGCATCGGCTCGCGGTGGTCCCTGGCGGGCGCCGCCTCGAGCTCGACGTGCGCCTCGGGCCCGAGCTGCGGCTCCGCTTCGAGGGTGTGGAGAGCTTCGACGAGGCGGCGCTCCGCGCGGAGCTGAGTGACGAGCAGGCCGAGGAGCGCACCCCCGGGGAGCTGGCGGAGGTGCTGCGGCAGTTCTACGTGGCGCGCGGCTTCCTCGACGCCCAGATCAGGGTGCGTGAGCTTGGGGCGGCGACCGAGCGCGTGAACGAGTGGCGCTTCCAGGTCCGTGAGGGTGAGCGGCTGCGGGTGACGCGGCGCCGGTACCCATGCCTGAGCGGCGTGCTCAGCGCCTCGGAGCTCGATGACGAGATCGACAGCTTCCTGGCGGAGCTGCCCGGCGCGGGGGTGCTCGGCGTACTCGATCCCCGCGCCGTCGACGCCAGCTTCGGCCCCACGGGGACCACGGGGGCGCGCCCGGTGCCCCTGCAGCTCAACCCCTACGAGGTCTACACCCTGGAGGTCTACGAGAAGATCATCGAGCACCTGAAGGCGCTCTACCGCTCGGAGGGCTACTACTCGGCGGTCGTCGGTCCCGCGCAGGTGCTCCGCCGCCGCTGCGCTCCAGGGCAGCCGCCGGGGGAGTGTCGCCCCCTCCCCCAGGTGCGGGTCGCGCCGCGCTGCGCGCGGGACGAGCTCGGCCTGCCACGCGAGGAGCCCGCGCTGCCACCGAGCGCGAGCTGTACGGCGGATCTGGCGCGAGGCCAGCGCTGCGCCCCAGAGGCGACGCTCTGGCTGCCCATCTCCCCGGGGCCTCGCACGACGCTGTGGGATCTGGCCTTCGAGGGCAACCAGCGCCTCAGCGAGGCGCGCCTGGCGGAGACGGCGGCGCTGAGCTTGGGGGAGCCGCTGTCCCAAGACGCCATCGAGCGGGCGCGACGCCGGCTGCTCGATGCCTACGCGGAGCTCGGCTTCGCCTTCGCCGAGGTCCAGAGCGAGCTCGAGTTCTCTCGGGATCGCAGCCGCGCGCGCCTGCGCTGGGTCGTCAGCGAGCGCGGGCAGGTGCGCGTGACGCGCGTCGTCGTGCAGGGCGCGGAGCGCACCTCCGGTGCGCTCATCCGCGAGCGGATCGCGCTGAAGGTCGGTGAGCCGTACCGCCAGAGCTGGGTGCGACAGACCGAGGAGCAGCTCGCGGCGCTCGGCGTCTTCGCCAGCGTGACCGTCGGCCTGGAAGATCCGTACACCCCGGCGCGGGACAAGGCGGTGGTCGTCAGCGTGAAGGAGCGGATGCCGCAGTACCTGGACGTGCGCCCGGGCTTCAGCACGGGCGAGGGCTTTCGTGTGGGCTTCGAGTACGGCCACCGCAACCTCTTCGCGCACGCCATCCAGCTCACGCTGCGCGTGCAGCTCGCGTATCTCCCGCCGACGCTCATCTTGGAGTCCGACACGCGCCGCAAGTATGAGGAGCTCGACGTGGGCTCGCGCCTCGAGCGTCGCAACTCCGCGACGCTGGAGCTCCCGGACACGGGGCTGGGCCCGCTGTTTCGGCTGAGCCTCGAGGGCGTCGACGTCCGCGACAACGCGCGAGACTTCGGCCTCGTGAAGGACGCGGGCATCGTCACGCTCAGCTACCGTCCGCTGCGCCGGCTGAGCGCGCAGCTCGGCGCCTCCTTCGAGCTGAACACGGCGGAGATCTTCGGCAGCCGGGAGAAGGACGCCCTCAGCGACTACGTCGCGGCCAACCCTGGTCGCGCGGGGGCCTTCCGCGTCCCCTCGGGGACCACCTTCGCCAAGGCGCAGCGGCTCGGGCTGCAGTGGGATGGGCGAGACGATCCTTTCGCCGCGACCAGCGGCGTGCTCGCCGCCGCGAGCCTGGAGCACGTCCGCGCGGATCCGGTCGGCGCCACGGCGGCGCTCGCGGGCGGGGCGGCGGACGTCTTCGCGCCGACCACCAGCCAATTCTTGCGCTGGCGCGGCAGGGTGGCGGGCTACCTGCGCCTCTCGCGGCGAGGCCTGACGCTCGCCACCAGCCTGCGCGCCGGCATCAACCAGCAGCTCCTCACCCCCTGCCGTCGGCTCCCCCTCACCGAGCAGACCTTGGGCAATTGCTCCCAGACCTACCCGGACAGGCTCTTCTTCATGGGCGGCGTGGACTCCCTGCGCGGCTTTGCCCAGGACTCCTTGGTCCCGGAGGACGTGGCCGCGCGGCTCTTGGACCCGAGCAGCGGCCTGAGCGCGCGGCAGGTGGTCTTGCGCGGCGGGGACGTGTACCTCAACCCTCGGCTCGAGCTGCGCGTCCCGCTCGGGGACCAGCTCAGCACGGCGCTCTTCTTCGACGCCGGCAACCTGTGGGTCGATCCAGCGCTGATGCAGCCGCTGCGCCTACGCTACTCCATCGGCAGCGGGCTGCGGCTCGGCACGCCCGTAGGACCGCTGGTGTTCGACTACGGCTTCAACCTGGAGCGGCTGACGGAGGAGCTGGGGCTGCCGCTGGCGACCCCGCGCCCCTGGGAAGATCTCGGCGCCTTCCACTTCAGCATCGGCCTGCTGTGAGCGCCGCTCAGGCGTCGTGCGTGCTCGCGGGCGCGTCGAGCTCCCGCGCGAACTGCAGCGCGTAGAGGCGGGAGTAGAGGCCGCCCTGGGCCACGAGCTGCTCGTGCGTCCCCTCCTCCACGATGCGCCCGGCCTGGAACACGAGGATGCGGTCGGCGGCGCGGATGGTGCTGAGGCGATGCGCGATGACGAGCGAGGTGCGCCCTCGCATCAGCTCGTCCAGCGCGGCCTGGAGCCGCGCCTCCGTGTCGCTGTCCACGCTGGAGGTCGCCTCGTCCAGGATGAGCAGCGGCGCGTCCCGGTAGAGCGCGCGGGCGAAGGCGATGAGCTGACGCTCCCCCGCCGAGAAGTTGTTCCCGTGCTCCTCCACCTTGGCCTCGAGCCCGCCAGGGCGCCGCTCGAAGCTGGCGAGCGCGCCCAGGCGCTCGAGCGCCTGGCGCACCCGCTCGAGATCCGGCGCCTCGCCGGCGGCGATGTTGCTGGCCACGGTGCCCGGGAAGAGAAAGACGTCTTGAGGGACGACGGCGAAGCGCCGCCGGAGCTCGGCGCGCTCGAGCGCGCGGACGTCTTGGCCGCCCACCCGCACCACCCCGGCCTGCGCCTCGTAGAGGCGCAAGAGCAGCCCGGCCAGGGTGCTCTTGCCGGCGCCGGTGGGGCCCACCAGCGCCACCTTCTCCCCGGGCCGGGCGCGGACGTCGATGCCCTTGAGCACGGGCACGCCGGGCTTGTACTCGAAGTGCACCTGCTCGAAGGCGAAGGGCGCGTCGTCCGACGAGGGCGGCGCGGCGGGCCGCGACCCCGGGGCGTCCTGCTCGCGGGTGTCGAGCAGCCCGAACACGCGCTCTGCCCCCGCCATCGCGCTCTGCAGCAGGGTGTAGCGCTGCGCGAGCGCGCTGATCGGCTCGAAGAACTGCGTGACGTAGGCGCTGAAGGCCACCAAGGTGCCGAAGCTCACCGGCTGATACCCCGCTGCCACCACGATGCTCGCCATGCAGACGGCGCTCACCATCTCGATGGCGGCGTCCTGCATGGCCTCGTACTTGATGCTGGCGATGTTCGCCTCGCGGTACGCGACGTTGATCTCGTCGAACTCCGCGGCGGCCTGCGCCTCGCGGCAGTAGGCCTGGATGACCACCATGCCGAGGACCTGCTCGTTCATGGTGGCGTTCATGCGGGCCGTCTTGGCGCGGATCTCCCGGAAGCTCTCGCGCGAGCGCTTGCGCACCGCCAGCACCAGCAGCGCCGCGGGCGGGGCGGCGGCGAAGCTCATGAGCGCCATGCGCCAGTCGAGCGCGAGCATCAGCGCGACGATGCCGACGAGGCGCAGGAGATCACCGAAGGCGTTGAGCGCCCCAGACGCGAACAGCTCCAGGATGGCGTCCACGTCGTTGGTGACGCGGGTGACGAGGCGCCCCACCGGGGTGCGGTCGAAGTAGGCGAGGCGGAGCTCGTGGATGAAGGCGAAGACGTCGCGCCGAAGATCCGCCATGGCGCGGGCGCCGACGATCTGCGTGGCCCACACTTGCGCGAAGCCGAGGGCTTGCTCCACCGCCAAGATGAGCACCAAGCTGAGCCCGCCGCGCACGAGCGCGCGCGGATCGGCGGCCATGCCGTCGATGGTCTCGAGCATCACGAGGGGGCGCAGCATGGCGCCCAGCGTGGTGACCACGATCGCCGCGAGGGCGAGCCACAGCAGGCGCGCGTGGGGCCGCACGTAGGGCCAGAGGCGCGCCAGCAGGCGCGCGTCGTAGGCCTTGCCCAGCACGGGCTCCTCGTGAAACCTGGAGAGGATGGCGTCCGTGCCGGCCTTGCCGCGCGCGTCGGCGCGGCGCGTGAGCTCCTCCACGACCGCGTCCAGCTCCGGCGCGGGCGTCGGCCGAGGCGCGGCGCTCATGCCGGCGCCCCGGCGGCGGACGGCTCCGCGTCCCCGAGGACCGCCAGCTCCCGCTCGATGCGCTGCTCCTCCGCGAAGGTCGCGTAGAGGCCAGGAGCGCGGCTCAGCTCGGCCGGGGTGCCGGCTTGGACCACGCGCCCCTCGTCCAGCACCAGCACGTGATCGCAGCGCTCGGCCGCGGCGATGCGGTGGGTGATGAGCACCACGCCGCGCTGGGCGCGCTGGCGATCGAGGGCCTCCAGGATGGCCGCCTCCGTGCGGGCGTCCACCGCGCTCAACGGATCGTCGAGCACCAGCACGCGCGGCGCCGCCACGAAGGCGCGCGCCAGCGCGATGCGCTGCTTCTGCCCGCCGGAGAGCTGAACGCCGCGCTCGCCGACCACCGTGTCGAGGCCGTCCGGGAGCCCGAGCACCTCGGCCAAGATGTTGGCCTCCTTCATGGCCGTGAGGATCTGCCGGACGGCACCGGCCGAGTCCGGGTCGTCCAGGGCGAAGCCGACGTTGCGCCCGACGGTGGTGCTAAATAGAAATGGGTTCTGCTGCGCGTAGCCCAGGGTGGAGCGGACGCTCGAGAGGGGCAGCTCGCACACGTCCTGGCCATCGAGGAAGACGCTGCCCGGCGGCGTGGGCAGGATCCGCAGCAGCAGCGACGCGAGGGTGCTCTTGCCGGCGCCCGTGCGCCCGACGATGGCCAGGGAGCCGCCGGGTGGCAGCTCGAAGGACACGCGCTCGAGCACGCGCCGCTCGCCATGGTTGAAGCTCAGCTCCCGCACCGACAGCGCCCCGAGCGGGTGCGCGGGCGGCGGCAGCGGACCGTCGATCAGGTCTGGCTGAGCCTGGTAGATCTCCGCCAGGCGCGTGTAGGCGGCGCGGCCGCGCTGCACCATGCCGACCAAGAAGCCGAGCGCGATGAGCGGCCAGGTCAGCCGGCTGAGGGCGCGGTAGAAGCTGATGAATTCCCCCTGACTCAGCTCACCGCGCGTCAGCAGCGCGCCGCCGTACCAGAAGACGATGAGCACCCCGACGGCGCTCAGCCCGCCCATCACGGGCCCCATCGCCACGCGCACGTGCGCCAGCGCCAGGCTCTTCTCCAGGTACGCCTGGTTGACGCGGGCGAAGCGCGCCCTCTCGGAGTCCTCCAGGGCGAAGGAGCGCACCAGGCGGACGCCGGCGATGCTGGACTGGACGAGCTCGCTCAGCCGGCCGAGCGCGTCTTGGTTGTCCCGGGTCCGGGTGAACATCTGCCGGCTGAAGTGCCGCGTGAGGACGATGAGCAGCGGGAGCGTGCAGAGCGAGGCGAGCGTGAGCTTGACGCTGATGCTGAGCGTGACCGCGAGCGCGCTGGCGAGCGCCAAGACCGTGTTGACCGCGTTGAGCACCCCGAAGCCCAGCATCAAGCGGAGCTGCGCGAGGTCATTGGTGACGCGGCTCATGATCTCCCCGGTGCTCATGCGCCGGAAGAAGCTGGGTCCGAGGCTCTGCAGCTTGCCGAGCAGCGCGCGGCGCAGCTCATACTCCGCGCGGCGGCCGGCGTTGAACACCGCCAGGCGCGAGAGCACCCGGATCACGAAGGCGCCCACGGCGACGCCCATCATGGCCAGCCCGAGCCGGGTAGCCTCGACCGAGCGCCCGCGCGTCACGGCGTCGATGGCCACGGCGAGCCGCGTGTCGAACCAATACTGGGAGTACTGGTAGACGACCAGCAGCACCAGCCCCGCCACGTAGCTGGGAAGCTGGCGCCGGAATTGAGCGCCGAGGCCGACGGGGATCTCGGCGAGGGAGGGAGCGGGGGGCCGTGGCATAAGCTGGGCCGGGGGCGCTCGGAGGGGCGCCGACGGGGCCGGAGCCGGGCAGGTCTAGCGTGGAGCGCTCTGCCCGTCGACGGAGTATCGTCTCGGCGATGCAGCGGCTCGTCGCTCCCATCAAGAACTACGAGTGGGGCTCGCGCTCCGTGCTCGCGCGGCTCCAGGGGCGGGCGTGGCCCACCGAGCAGCCGGAGGCGGAGCTGTGGCTCGGGGCGCACGCCTCCGCGCCCGCGCGGCTCGCGGACGGCCCCGCCTCGGATCTGCTCGAGCTCATCACCGCGGCTCCGCAGCGCGCGCTCGGGCCAGAGGTGCTCGCGCGCTTTGGCGCGAAGCTCCCGTTCTTGCTCAAGCTGCTCGCGGCGGAGCGCCCGCTCTCGCTCCAAGCGCACCCGAGCCCCGAGCAGGCGCGCGCTGGCTACGCGCGGGAGCAAGCCGAGGGGCTCGAGCTCTCCTCGCCGCGGCGCTGCTACAAGGACGAGTCGCACAAGCCGGAGATCTTGTGCGCCCTCACCCCCTTCGAGGCGCTCGCGGGGTTCCGGGAGCCGCGCGAGGCGCTCGAGCTGCTGACGGCGCTCCGGGTGACGGCCTTGGAGCCCAGCCTGGCGCCGCTGCGGGCCGCGCCCACCGCCGCGGGGCTCGCCGAGAGCCTCCGCGCCCTCCTGCTGACGCCCGCCGTGGAGCGGGCGGGGCTGGTGCGCGCCGCCGTCGAGGCCGCGCGCGAGCTGAGGTCGAGCGCGCCGCACCGCCTCGTCGCGCGCCTGGGGGAGCTGTACCCGGGAGACATCGGGGTCATCGTGAGCGTGCTGCTCGAGCAGCGCAGCCTCTCCCCCGGCCAAGCGCTGTACCTGCCGGCAGGCGTGCTGCACGCCTACCTCGAGGGCGCTGGGGTGGAGCTGATGGCGTCGAGCGACAACGTGCTGCGTGGGGGGCTCAGCGCCAAGCACGTCGACGCCCCGGAGCTGCTCCGCGTGCTGAACTTCGACGCATCCCAGCCGGTCGCGGTCGACACGGAGACGGTGGGCCCAGAGCTGGTGTACCTGACGCCAGCGCCGGAGTTCAGGCTGAGCCGCGTGCGGCTCGAGGGCGGGCCCGCGCACGCGCTCGCGCCTCGAGGCCCCGAGCTCTGGCTCGTGGTCGAGGGGGAGGCGACGCTCGGGGCGCCGAGCGGCCAGCGGCTCCACCTCTCCGCGGGCCACGGCGCGTTCACGGCCGCGGCGGAGGCGCCGCTCACGGTCGAGGGTGTCGGCGTCGCCTTCCGTGCCACCGTGGGTGACGCGGCGCTGCGGAGCCGAGGGGAGGCGTGACGAGCGCCACGCCGGCCGACGTCTGCCGAGCACCCGCCCGGCGGCATGGCCCTCCCCCCCGGCTGCCGGACACCCTGGGAGAGCGTGGCCATGCGCCGGAGGAGTGGTCGACGACGTAGCCGCCGAGCGCGCTGTAGAGGGAGTGAGCGGCGGGGTGGTCGACGGGGCGAGAGGTGTGGATGGGGTGGGCTCGGAGGAGGGGACGAGCCAGCGGTCCGTGACAGGGAAGGCGCGTCTTCAGCGCAGCTCGCCGGCGCCGTCGGGCACGGCGTGGGAGAGCGGCAGCTGCGCGGCCCGCCTGGGCTGGCAGGGCGCCGCTGGGACGGCGCCGGCGCTCACGGGCGGCGCGCCACGACGCGCAGGTAGTACTCCGCGCAGGTGTCGTTGCGCACCTGCACCACGTTAGCGTCTTGCCGCTCGATGATGACCTCGTTGCCGGCGGCCTCCGACACGTTGCCCACGGACTCCGGGGGGCGCGCTCCCGACGGCATGGGGCGCTCATTCATGGCGACGTAGGCGCTGACCTCCGGCACGACCCCCAGCCCATGCTGGAAGCGAAACCGGCGCCCAGCCGGGAAGTGCAACCACAGGCCGTCCGGGGGGCTCGTTTGGTAGACATCACCGACGACCGAGCCCTCACTGAAGTCGATGGCGTCGTAGCCGGTGCGCTCACAGGAGCCGCAGCCCCCGAGCGCGCTCGACATGGGCGCGAGCAGCGCGAGCGGGAG
>CAUJEM010000153.1 GCA_963169915.1 Myxococcota bacterium | reverse complement strand
GGGCTTCCACAGCGCCGGCAGGGCTGCCCCGCTCGACCGTAGACGTGACGCTCGAGCTGGTAGCTCCCGCGTCCTCCATCCGGGTGGACGTAGTCACTGATGCTCGAGCCGCCCAGCTCGATGGCGCGCAGGAGCACGGAGCGCACGGCCTGGCTCAGCGCCTCCAGCTCGCGGACGCGTAGGCTCTGGGTGGAGCGCGTGGGGCGCACCGCCGCGAGGTAGAGCGCCTCGTCGGCGTAGATGTTGCCGACGCCCGCGAGCACGGATTGGTCGAGCAAGAGGCTCTTGATGGGGCTCTTGCGCCGCCGCCCGGCGGCCTGGAGCAGCGCTGCGCTCACGTCGAGCGCGTCGGGGCCCAGCTTGTCGAGCCGCGGATCGCTCTGGCCGGGGGCGAGCCAGCGGACCTTCCCGAACTTCCGGACGTCGCGGAACACGAGCGTGGTGCCCCCGCGCAGCCCGAGCGCGAGGTGCTGGTGCCGGTCACGGGCGCTCGGAGGCGGCTCGACCCCGGCGCGGCGGCGAGCGCTACCGCCCCGCGCGGCCCCCGCCTCCACGAAGAGCTGCCCCGTCATCCCCAGGTGCAGCAGCAGCCGAGCGCCGTCGTCGAGCTCGGCGAGCAGGTACTTGCCGTGCCGCTGGAGCGCCTCGAGACGCCTGCCCTCGAGCCGGGTCGCCAGCTGCCCCGGCGGCGTGAGGAAGAAGTAGCTGGGCGGCCCCGTGACGACCTGGGTGATCCGGCGCCCGACCAGCACGGGTGCGAGCCCGCGCCGCACGACCTCGACCTCGGGGAGCTCCGGCACGCCCCCGGCGATCTGCCACGAGCCGGCCCCGCTGGCGAGCCTGGCGCTTTTACAACCGCCGGCGCTTGTGCGAAATGCCGTGACATGTCCCAGCAAGCCAGCAAGCAGCGCGCGGCCGAGGCGGCGCTCGAGCTCCTCCCCGAACGCGGCATCATCGGCCTGGGCTCTGGCTCCACGGCGGCGCTGTTCATCGACGGGGTCGGGCGGCTGGTGCAAGCCGGGCGCCAGCTCGTGGGTGTGCCCACCAGCGAGGCGAGCCGGCAGCAGGCCCTGCGCCTGGGCATCCCGCTGCTCGACGACGCTGGACCGTGGGACCTCGACGTCTGCGTCGACGGCGCGGACGAGGTCAGCGCCGCGCTGGATCTCATCAAGGGCGGCGGGGGGTGCCACGCTCGCGAGAAGATCGTCAACGAGCACGCGAGGCTCAACGTGATCGTCGTCGATGACACGAAGCTCTCCCGGCGCCTCGGGGAGCAGTGGCCCGTCCCGGTGGAGGTGCTGCCCTTCGGCGCCCAGGCCACCCTCGAGCGCCTGCGTCGCCTCGGCCCCACCGAGCTGCGGCGCCGTGACGGCGCCCCTTGGCGCACCGACTCTGGCAACCTCATCTTCGACGTGAAGACCGGCCCCATCGACGACCCGGCGCAGCTCGACGCTCGCCTGCTGGCGATCCCTGGGGTCGTGGAGACGGGGCTCTTCGTGGGACGCGCGCAGCTCGTGCTCGTCGCGGGCGCCGCTGGCGTGCGGCGCCTCGAGCGCGCGTGAGCTCCCGCTGGCCCCTCGCGGCGGTGGGGGCGCTGCTCGGCGCCTGTCAGCCTCGCGTCATGGACGAGCGCCCGCTGCCTCCACCCCTGGGGCTCGTGGCGCCGCCGCGCCGCGCCTCACCCTCTCCAGTCACCGTGGCGGCGCCCCCGGCAGCGGCGCGTCCCTGCCCGCCGCTCGCGGCGCTGGCCCGGCTGAGCTGCGATGGGCAGCACATCGAGCTCGCGGGCCCGCTGGATTTCCACCCCCGCGCGAGCCCCCCGCCGCCCGCGGCGCGCGCCACGCTCGCGGCCGTCGCGCAGGTGCTCCGTGAGCACCCGGAGGTCTTGCTGCTCCGCGTCGACGTCCGCGCGCCAGCGGCTCGAGGCGGCGCGGTCGCGGCCCAGGCGCGCGCGGACGCCATCTTCCGCTGGCTCTGGCGCCGGGGCGGGGTCGATCCGGAGCGGCTCCACCCCCTGGGCCGCACCGCGCCTGCCGGCGCCGCGCACCTCGAGGTGCGCCTCGAGGTCGTGGTGATGACGCCCTCCAGTGGGTGACGCGCGCCCAGCACCTGAGGTACGGTCCCGACATGCGCCACGCTCGGCTCGCCGCGCTCGCTGCGTTCGTGTTGCCTTGGCTCGGGGTGGGCACCGCGCGCGCGGAGCTCCCCCGGGACTACCTGCTCGATCCCCCAGCGGCGGGCACCTTCGCGCTCCTGGACGCCTACACCATCGGGCTCCAAGCCAGCCTCGAGAACCGCGCGCACCTGGAGGAGGGCATGAGCATGCTCACCACGCGCGTCTCCGGCATCGTCAGCTACCCCTACGCCGACGGCAGCTTCAACCTGGACGCGCGCGTGTTCCTGTTCACGCTCGGCGGCAGCGTGGGCTATCGGCAGACCTACCGTAACCTGACCTTCGCGCCGAACGCCTCCTACGCCGAGCGCTCGCGCGAAGGTCGACGTGAGCGCGAAGCCGACAAGGACTTCGACTCGCAGGGCTTCGGCTACTACGAGGGGCGGCTGCGGCTGACCATCCCGCTCGAGGACTTCTTCATGGTCAACACCGGCACCGTCCGCGTGGAGGGCCGCGAAGACAACAGCTTCGACTGGCTGCACGGCAACGTCCACGACGGCGGCACGCTCTACAAGCTGGACTCGACCCTGTTTTATCGACACCGCCGCTTCGGCGTGATTGGCCCCTACTTCCGCTACATGAACTCCCCCAAGACGCGCCCGGACGGCAGCCACGCCCGGGAGGACGAATTTCACCTCGGCCTCGCGCTCGGGACGCGCCCGGGGCTGGTGAAGGCGCGGGGGCGCGACGCGGATCTGCTGCTGCTCCAGCTCATCTTCCGCGTGGACGACCGCCACCAGGAGTACGGGCTCCACGGCTACCAAGGCAAGGTGCCGCTCTTTCCGCTCTTGGTCTACCGCACCCAGCTCAGCTTGCTGTAGCCGCGCTCGCGCAGCAGCGCCGCCAGGAGGCTGAGCGCCACCAGCGCTGCGACGAGCAGCGCGGTGGCAACGGCGCTCCGAGGGCTCACGCCGAGCGCCGCGAGCGCGCCCAGCAGGCCGAGGTGCGCGACGTACGCGAGCAGCGCGTGCCTCCCGAGCAGCGCCAGGCCCCGCCGCGCCGAGAGCGGCCGAGCGAGCCGCTCGGCGAGCC
This sequence comes from Myxococcota bacterium, assembly GCA_963169915.1. Lineage (GTDB taxonomy): Bacteria > Myxococcota_A > Polyangia > Polyangiales > Polyangiaceae > JADLEQ01. The sequence goes on along the minus strand of CAUJEM010000153.1, from coordinate 2,459 downwards.
ACGCGAGCGCGAGCCAGGGCCCCGCCAGCGCGGCCACGCCCGCGAGTGAGTGATTCCAGAACGCGACGCGCTCGAGGGGCAGCGCGCTCCAGCGGCTGGGGTGCAGCAGGGCCGTCACGGCGACGAGCCCGTCCACGCGCGGCAAGCTCGACCACTGCGTCGTCGTCAGGGGCAGGCCCAGGGCGAGCGTCAGCGCCGCGAGCGCGAGACCGGCCAGGGAGAGCAGGCGCCGAGCGCGCCGCGTCAGGTGGTGCTGCAGCGCCCCGAGCGACGCGAAGGCGAGCAGTGGGACGGCGCCCCCCGCCCCCGCGTTGAGCCCCACCCAGGAGCCACCCTGGGCGTCGAGGAGCGCCGCGAGCGCCACCGCCAGGCTAGCCAGCAGGGCGTGCGCCAGCGCGACGTGGCGCCGCCGCTCCGCGACGGTGAGCAGGACCGTCGCCCACGCCAGCACGCTCAAGATCCCCGGGGAGAGGAGCAGCTCTCGCCAGGCGGGGCCGTACTGGCCCAAGAACAAGACGATGGCGAGCAGGTAGAGCTCCGCGAAGCGGCGGGCGAGCGCCCCGAGGGAGCGCGCGGGGCGCAGGGCGGCGCTCCACCCCGAGACGAAGAGAAATCCGGCGGCGATCCCCGGCTCCCAGCGCATGAGCCCCCGAAACGCCGCCTCGAGCGCCTGCTCGAGGGCGCCGCGTGGGAGCGCGGCCGCCTGCATGCGGTAGGCGTGGACGCAGAACATGGCGACGACGAGCGCGCCGCGCACGACGTCGAGCTCGACGCGACGGCGCCGCTCAGCCGTGGTCGAACTCAATCAGCGCTTCACCCTCTTCCAGCACGGGCGGCGGCGAAGGGATGGTGTCCGCGGGAGCCGTCACGGGCGGCTCGGCGCTGGGCCTGCCGCTGAACGTCCGATGATCGAGCCGCGGCAGCGGTGGCGGGCTGAGGGTCACGCTCGCCAAGAGCTCATCGTCGGAGAGAGTGTAGCGGTCTTCGGTGTTGACTGAGTTCATCGTGCTTCCCTCCCCCAAGCCTCGCCAGGCTTCTAACCTAGATCACGAACGGGGGGCACCCAACATTTGTTGCAAGACGCCGCGCAGGTTCTCCCGAGTCGGAAAAATGCGACATCGCAAGAACCACCGCCGACGGCCGCTCGACCTCTGGCGGCCCTCAGGGCGGAGGTGTGCGCGCACAGCACGAGAGCTCAGCGCCGTGGCTGCCGGCGTCTAGCGGCGGCAGGGGCTCGTGCAGGCGCCAGGTGTGCAGCGCACCGCTCTTGAAGATCCGCCCGCCCCAGCGCAGCTCGCCCGCCAGGAGACAGTCGAGCCGGGCATCCCCCGGGAGCGCCCGCACGGGCAGCGTCGCCCCAGGCTGCACGAACGCCGTGGCGATGCACGCCTCCTCGGTCTCCAGGAGCACCTCGAGGCGCCCAAACTCTCGCTGGACGACGCGCCGTTGGTACTGCTCGCGCGAGCGCCGCAGCTCGACCGAGGCCCCCCGCGCGCGTGGACCGAGCGCGAGCGGCTTGGTGAGCGTCACCTCGACGTGCTCGAGCGCCGCGTGGGAAGAGAAGAGCAGCGCGCACAGCTCCTCGGTGGCGCTCTCGATCAGGCGATACTCTCGGAAGCGGAGGAGCTGCCGCGCCTGCTCGGCGACGAGCGCGTAGTCCACGGTGTGAGCGATGCGGCCAGACCGACCAGCCCGCACGGCGTCGATCCCGAGCGCGAGGTCGACGATGACCGGCTGGGGGCGGAGCCGCTCACGAGGGTAGACCCCGACGATACAGCGCACCTCGAGCGCGTGGAGACGTAGGAGATCCGTCACGGGCCGAGGCGGTTTCTCATGCGCCCTCGGCGAGCACAAGAGCCCAGGGGTCGCGTCAGCGCTCCCACGGAGCCGTAGCCGCCGCCAGAGCGTGCCGTCCGCCACTCCCTCCCCCCCCTTGGCCGCGCAGAATTCGACGGGCGCAGTCGGCGTTCCGAAGTATCCTAGAGCGCATGGCCACGCTCTCCCTCCGCCGGCTCGCTTGGGCTCCCCTCCTGGTGGTGCTGCTCAGCGCCTGCGGCGCCAAGACCGGCATCTCAGAGGAGGAGGGCGGAGAAGGCGCGGCCGCGGGTGCGGGCGGAGACGCCGGCTGGAGTGGGAGCGGCGGGGAGGGCGGCTGGAGCGGTGGCGGCAGCGGCGGCTGGAGCGGTGGCGGCAGCGGCGGCTGGAGCGGCAGCGGCGGCTGGAGCGGCAGCGGCGGCTGGAGTGGGAGCGGCGGGGAGGGCGGCTGGAGCGGCAGCGGCGGCTGGAGCGGCGGCGGCGGTTGGGGCGGCGGCGGCTCCGGCGGCTGGAGCGGCGACGGCGGCTGGGGCGGAGACGGCGGCTGGGCCGGAACCGGCGGCTGGAGCGGTGGCGGCGGTTGGGGCGGCGGCGGCTCCGGCGGCTGGAGCGGCTCCGGCGGCTGGAGCGGCTCCGGCGGCTGG
>CAUJEM010000152.1 GCA_963169915.1 Myxococcota bacterium | reverse complement strand
GACTGCCCAGACGCCTCCAGCTCCGCGATCAGGCCAGCCCAGTCCTCATGCGTCCGCCGCTTCGCGCCCATGCGCCTGACCCTCGGCGATCTGTCGGACGCCCGGAAGACCCCTCGGGGCTTCCATTATCGGACGGATACTGCGCGCCGACCGCGTCCCTCCTCCGCGCGCGCGCTAAACCCTTTGAAACAAGCGCGAAAACGGCGAAGCCCCCTCGGATCGCTCCTTGGGGGCTTCTGTTTACCGACCCTCGCCGAAGGTTTGCGACGAGAGAGAAATGGCTCCGCACAGCCTCCGCTTCACAAAAACGATTTACTTCACGAGTTGAGAGCGCGCCGGGTCTACGCGCCTGATTTTGCTCGGCGAAGCGAGAGCGCTCGCCGAGGGCCGCGCCGGGTAGCAGCCCACCGCGCACCGCCGGGCTGGTGAACAGCCCCGAGAGTCGCCCGGGCCGGGTTGCGCCAGATCCCAAGAAACCTCCTCGGGTGCGTCAAAGCCCTCCGCGAGCGCGTCATGGCCGGGCTCGGGCGCGACCGAGGGCCGCCACCAGGGCGCCCACGTTGGCACGTGGCGCGCCGGAGGCGCCGGGGCGGACGTGGACCGCAGACTCGAGGCAAAGGGCGCCCGTTTGCGCCGTTCGCACGACTGCCCGGCGCCGCTGCTCGTCACGTCGCCCCTCGCCGCGCTCGTTCGGCCTTGCCCGCCTCCGTAAGCCGGTAGCGTTGCAGGCGACTGCGCGGCTTGTCGGGGCGTGTCATCTCGACGAACCCGAGCGCCAGCGCGGGCTTGAGGTACGCTTCGCGGAAGTGATCCTCGTGCTTCAGCCCGAGGGCCTGCTGGAGCTCCTGTCGGGAGAGTTCGCCGTCGAGCACGCCGACGAGCCGCTCGACTTCCCCGGTGACTTCCCCGGTGACTTCCCCGGTGACTTCCCCGGTCAGGGGGCTGATGACATCGCGCGGCTGGGGCAGGAACGTCGAGAACGTCTTGTGGACGCGATCGTTCGTGTGGAGCGGCGCGCCGTGCCCGAGCGCCTGCCATTCGCGCTGCATCATCCGAAGGCCCGTGCCCGCCTGCTCGCACATGCCGATGCGCCGGATGGCCATCGCGATGGCGGGGTTGCGGACGTCCTTCTCGCCCGGGTCGAGGAGGTGCTTCTCGTCGGCGAAGCTGTCGCCCGGGTTCCAGAACTTGATGCCGTCCGTGAAGAACTGGATGACCGCCTTGCGCGAGTGGTCGCCGTAGTCCTGGTGGATCAGCAGGTTCATCGCGGCCTCGCGGAAGACGCGGAAGCCTGCGGGTGCGTCGCGCCGCTCGAGCGTGGCCGGGTCGATGTCGCGGAACGTCTTCGGCATGAAGAAGAGGTACTTCGCGAGGAGCTGCTGCCAGGTCTCGATGATGTTCACCTCGCTCACGAGGCGATCGATCCAGCGCGTCTCGTCGAAGTCCTCGTCGCTGGCGTAGCCGAGGAACCGCACGTCGAGCACGGGCTTGGGGATTAGGTTGCGCACGCCGCGCAGCGAGCCGAACAGGGCCACCGCGCCGCGCGTCGGGAGGAACTTACCGCCCTCCTTCACGAGGTAGCCCCACTCGTAGAGGAAGTCGTGGTGCGGTTGCTCGACGTCGAAGCCCGGGTTCGTGGCGTGGAAGCGATCCCGGTACCACTTGAGGCTCGCCGAGTGGAACACCTCGCCTAAGTCGACGCGCGTGAAGGGCTCGCCATCCCAGCGATCTGCCGAAGCGTCGCGCAGCAGTCGCTCGATCTCGTGCTGCTGCGCGTGGTAGTCGCCACCGCCCTTGCGCAGGAAGGTCTTGCGGATGTCGCCGTCGATGTAGACCGGCTTGCGCGTGCGCGGGTTTTCTTTGATCTCGAACGCGAGCACCACCTTACCGTCGTGCTCATGGCGGTGTTCGGAGACGTCGACGTCGTGGTTCACCTTGCGCCCGGCGTGCATCACCGAGAGGAAGTCGTTCTGCACCTTGTCGGGCTGGTCGACACCGCCGACCTCGAAGCGTTCCCCGTCCTGCGTGACGCCGAGGACGATCCATCCGCCGCGCGTGTTAGCGAACGCGGAGGCGGTCTCGAAGACCGACTTCGGCAGCGCGGTCTTCGCCGCCTTGAACTCGGCGCCGTTCCACTCGCCGGAGCGTAGGAGGTCGTCGAGGGAGGGCTTGGTCATGGGCTCCTCCATGCCTCGGAGACGCGGCGCGTGGCCAGAGCCACCAGCACTCGTTGGGGCATTAATGGTACCTCACCGTATCGAGGTGGGGCCCGAAGTAACCGACGAGGACCACGGCCTGCCCGTCGACGCGCTCGGCGCGGAAGTACATCCGCGCCCCGTTACCGCCAGTCAGCTTTGTATGAAGCGACCAGCGCTCCTTAGCGACGACGCCCGCAGGTGCCGGGAATTCGCGCTGCGGACCGTAGGAGCCGTGGCTCAGCGTCGCCTCGGACTCGACACTGAACGACACCGCCATAGGTGCGTAAGCACCGGTGGTCCACACACGAGCACCCTCATCGAGCGCGCGCAGATGTCGAACGAGCTGCCGGAAAACCAGTTCGCTGCCCGTCAGCGCGCCGATCGAGGTTCGGGCGTCGTTACCGAGGCGCAATCGAGGAAAGAGTTCCTCCAGTCGTGTGATGATCGCAGCGCCGTTCGGAACAGCCTTATCGACGCGCTCAGTGATCTGCTGACGCGCCTGGGTCACCTCGTGGGCTGCCGCAAACGTGCCGACCACCACGTGCTCTTCGCGCTGGCCACCGTCATCCAGGTAGAAGACATCGACAGTGATCTTCTCGCCGCTTGCGCGGGTCTCGCTCGTCAGTGCGACGACGATCCCATCGGTGATGGCCGCAAGTCCGAGCCCGACGACCTCCTTCCCAGCAACGCGAGCCTCGACCGCCCGCTGGCCCTCGGCTGCGGCAAAGAGGCCCCCGTCGCCATCGATGTAGGGCTGTTTGTCGAGGCGCGTAGCGACGAGTCGACCAGCGTCTCTCGAGGTTCCCCTGTCGAAACACCAAGCGCGCAGTCCGCGACTGCCTCCGAGGTCGCGATCAGGCGCGTCGCGAACGGAGCGGAGCACGCGTGCGACTCCCAGTTCATCGAGAGCCCTAAGCGTCTGTGCCAATGCTTCGATGCGCGCCGCAGGGGAGCGCGTCGAGGACGGCACGAGGCTGCTCTCGTCGAGGATCGGTTCCACGCCGGCCACCTACAACAGCTCCGCGAGCGCCTGATCGAACTGGTCGAAGAAGCCCTCAGGCCAGGAGTCGAGCTTCCCGTCCGAGTTGAGCTTCGGTGACGTGGGCGCGAAGGTGCCGTCGCTGTTGCCGAAGAAGTGAACGGCGACGTCGTCGTGCTTGATGGCCTTCGTCTTCGCTGCCAGACGAACCCCGTTCAGCACGTGATCAGCGTGGGTCTCGACGATCACCTGCACGCCGCTGGCGGCGACCTTGGCAAGCAAGGTCCCAATGTCCTGCTGCGCCTTCGGATGGAGGTGAACTTCAGGGTTCTCGATCACGAGCACGTCACCGTCCTTCGCGGCGAGCAAGCCGACGAGGATCGGGAAGAGCTGGGTCAGACCAAAGCCGACGTTCTGGGGACGCTGAAAGTCAGAGCGGTGATCGGACTTGAGTTGCAGGCTCACCGCGCTCGCACCTTCGATGGGCACGACACGCAGGTCGCACCTGGGAAAGAACTCCTGCATACGCGCCTTGAGCTGGTGCAGCAGCGTCGGCGGGGTGTCCGCGACGCAGAGCGCCTCTCGAACGTTCTCGTCTTTGCGCCAGTGAAGAAGCCCCGCCGCCAGCTCGCCGCGCGCGCCGACGTGCTGGTGGCCCTGCTCGTCGCGGAGAGGCAGCAGCTCGCGAGGCCCAGTGCGTTCGGCCGTGATCCACGAGAGCCGCCGCAGCGTGGCGACCACGCTCGAACCCTCGGCCTGCGCTGCGGGGAGCAACCACCGCACGGGATCGATGATCGGCACGTCCTGACCATCGCGTTGCAGCCCGTCCAACTCCATGGAGAGCGCTCTGCGGTCGGCAGCCTTGAAGACCCATTGAAGGTGCTCGTCGGTCGTAGCGACTCCGAAGAAAAAGCGATCACGTGCGTTCTGGTTCAAGACGTCGGCGGCGCTGCCGAGCGCCAGCTCCGGTCCTTCGAGGAGCAGCGTTCGCCCCCACTCACGCTCGGAGAGTGTCTGCGCGAGCAGGACGAGCGACTGGATGACCGAGGATTTGCCACCACCGTTCACGCCGGTCAGGAGCGTCAGCGGGCGCAACTCGAGGTCGAGTTGCTGGAAGCACTTGAAGCTCGAGATGTGCAGGCTACGCAGCATCGAATACCTCCTTCATCATCGCGGCCGCGATCTCGAAGCGCTTTCGGACCTCCTTCGGCGTGTTCGGGCCGTAGGTGACGGCCCGCTCGAACTCGGGGTCAGTCATACGCTTCATGAAGGCCTGCCGAAGCGCATCGGCTTTCGCAGTGACGGTAGCTTCGTCTCGTGTGGCCAGTTCGGCCATGAGCACGTCGAAGATGGATGCATTGATGATGCTTCTCTTCTGCTGGTCGGCCGTTCGCACCTTGCGGAACGCGTGCTTACCGAAGACCGTGAAGTTGTTCTTGAGGCCGAGACGAAACTTCGTACTGAGGGCCTGCTTTTCGGTCTCGGGCAGCTTCGCGACTTCCTTCAAGCCGCGCGCAAGCCAGTCGTCCATGTCACCCTTGTACGTGTCGAGTGACAGCAGAGAGAACGAGCAGAAACGGTTCACGAACTCGCGGTCCTGCATCTTCTTCGCGTCGAGGCTCTTGCCAGTGGCCTCGAGGAACAACTCCGTGGACGCCTCGTTCTTCAAAAACGTCGTTGCGGGCCCGTTGTAGATGGCGTTGCGCATCTGTTGGCGCGTCAGCACCTCGCCGCCGTTGACTCGCTCGAAGATGTCGAGACGAGCGCGCTCGGGAACCTTATGGTCGATGATGTAGAAGCGAAGCTGACAATCCTCGACGCGATTCTGCAGGCGAGCTTCGAGCTGCGAGAACTTCTTGCCGTGTAGATCTTTGCGGTCCGGCAGGTCGAGCGTGAGCTTGTCGTTCAGGAAATGGTCAAGGGTCGTAACGCGCTGTCGCCCATCCACCACGATGAGCCGACCTTCGGCGTCTTCCGCGACATAGAAGACGGGCAGCGGAATGCGCATCAGGATCGACTCGATGAGGCGGCTTTGCTTCGTCTCGCTCCATACGAAGTCGCGCTGGAAGTCCGGGTCGAGAACGAACCGCCCCTTCTCGATACGGCGGACGACGTCGACGGCGGTACGTGGCTCGTCACGGATCGCCAGCTCGTCAATGGGATAGTCGCCCCAGCCGCCGGGCGTCGGCGGCTCGACACCCTCCGGCAGCGGGAGCTGCTCGGCGGTCGGCTCTTCGTTCTGGGTCGGTTCGATCATGACGAGGTCTCCATCTTCCATCGATCGATAGCGCTGTTCGCGCAAGCAAAGTTCCGGGTCATTTCGAGCCCCCTGCGAACACACGTTCGCGGTGCCACGGCAAGTACGCTCTGTGCCCGTCGTGCAGCGCACGCACACGCAGCGGCACGTCGAGGCCGAGCACCGCGCGGGCGTCGGAGTCGAGGGCGTCGCTGACGACGATGGCGCCGTCGTCCCGCACCGTGATGAAGCCCCGGTCGAACGCGGCGTCGAGGTGGGGCGCGAGCAGGAGGCCGTTGTAGACGTCGAGCCGTTCCGCGTCGGTCTCGCAGTCGGCCCACGGCTTGATGTGGCTCGCGCGCAGGAGCGCAGGCACCGCGAGCCCGGTCACCGCGCACCGCCCTTCCCAAAAGTCGAGGAGCCCGTCGCGAAAGAGGTCCTGCCCGACGCGCTGGACGACGAGCCGCTCTGCCTCCGTCGTCTTCGGGAGCGCGGCGACCTTCTTCTCGAACGTGTGAAGGAGCCCGTTTGGCAGCGCCTTCGAGAGCTGGAAGGCGCGCCGAAGCAGCCGGTGCAGCGCAGGCACGTCGGGCACGGCGCGCCCGCCCGCAGCGCCCTTCGGCATCGGGGCAACCATCGGCGTGCCGTACTCACCGAGCGCGCGGGTGACGTTCTGCTGCGAGAATGCGGCGAGGAAGACGGCGTCGCCGAACGCTCCAAGCCACACGCGCAGCGAGCACTGGGTGCTCGCGACGACGAGAAAGGAGCCTTCGGGCTCGAGGACCTGGTCGAAGCCGTTGTCCGCTGCCGCCTTCTCGAGGCGCGAGACGAGGATGGGCGAGAGCGACGTTGTCACTTCTTGCGCCCCTTGGCTCGCAGCGTCCGTTTTGACTTCGTCGCCTTCTCCTTGCGCGGCGCCTCCTCGACGATAGCCTCCGCGAGGCGACGGTCTCGTTCGAGCTCGCGTCGCAGCTCTTCCTCGGTCGGCAGGTACGTCAAGTACTTCGCCGCGAAGAGCTGCTTGTGCTCGGCGAGTACCGAGTAGCGCGCGATGGTGTGGTTCTCCTCTGCGCAGAGGATGAGGCCGATGGTTGGCCCGTCCCCGGGCGCGCGCTCGTGCGCGTCGAAGATGCGCACGTAGCTGTCCATCTGCCCCACGTCTTGGTGCGAGAGCTTGCCGATTTTGAGGTCGATCAGCAGGTAGCACTTGAGCAGAATGTTGTAGAAGACGAGGTCGATAAAGAGGTGGTCGTCGTCGAACGTGATGCGCTTCTGGCGCGCGACGAAGGCGAAGCCCTTGCCCAACTCCAGGAGGAACTGCGAGAGCTTGTTGATGATGGCCGTCTCGAGATCGCTCTCGCGATACCCATGGCGGTCCGCGAGCCCGAGGAAGTCGAGGATGAGCGGCGACTTGATCAGATCGCTCGGGCGCTCGACGGTCTGCCCCTTGCGGGCCAGCTCCATCACTCCTTCCTTGTTGCCGCTCTTGAGGAGACGAAGATGCAGCGCCGAGAAGATCTGGCGCTCGAGGTGCGGCACCGACCAGTTCTCACGTTCGGCTTCGATCTCGTAGAAGGCGCGGGCCGCCGGATCGGGCACCTTGAGCAGCGCCCGGTAGTGCGACCACGCGAGCCGGTTCGAGAAGCCCAGCGCGAATTCTGCACCAGCCTCGTGCAGAATCTTGGCGGCCTCGAGTGACTTCGAATTCTGCACAAGGCTTGTGCGGAATCCGTCTGCTCGGATCAAAGGAGGCCGATCGCGGTACGTCAGGAAGAAATCGCGGAAGTGCCAGAGGTTCCTCGCCGAGTACCCACGGCCGACCCGTTCCCCAAGCTGCCGCGACAGGTCCTCGATGACCTCCTCGCCATACGCGGCGCGCTCTTCCCCACGCTGCACGTACTCGACGATCTCGCGGCCGATGTGCCAGTTCGAGAGCACCATCTCGCTGTTGACGGTGCGCACGACCCGCGAGCGCGCCTCCTCGACGATCGCGACCACGCGCTCGACGAGCGCGGCGAAGTCGCTCGCCTTTGCGAGGGCGTTCGATTGTCTCCGCGCTGCGACCTTCTTGGTCGCCGTTGGCACGGCCTTCTTCGGTCGCTTCGCCGTCACGCTGTTCCCCCGCCTCGATACCCGGCCTCGTCACGCGCGATCCGGCCGAGTACGCCCTTGACGGTGATGTCGAGCTGGCTTCCGTCCGAGTAGTCCGCCGGGACGACAAAGTGCGCGCGGTCCTCTGCGATGAGGTTGTACACCCTGGCCTGTAGCTCCTTCTTCGCCCAGCGCTCGGGATCGAAGACGGCGATCGAATGCCCCCCCTGATGGCGGACCATCTTCATCCTAGATTTCGCTCCATCGGGAGCCTTCATGCGGCGGAAAATTTCCTCGTGATCGCGGCTCGGGCATGAATTCAGCGCCCAGCTCGCCCGTCTCAGTGGTTGATGAACACAAACCGCGGGCGTGAGCTGGGCACCTGGAAGGTGCGACGGGTGGGGTTGGGATGCAAGGGGGCGCCGGATGAGGGAGGGACCGCGGAGGCGAAGCCGACGCGAGGGTGGGCATCCCCCTACGACCGCGAGAAGCCCCAGGAGCGCCTGGCCAAGCTCGTGGGCGGCGTCGCCGTGATCAAGGTCGGCGCGGCCACGGAGCGATGCACACGCGCCCCTCCTCGAGCGGCTGCCGCAGCGCCTGCAGCGCGCCGCGCCGGAACTCCGCCAGCTCGTCGAGGAAGAGCACGCCGTGATGCGCGAGGCTGACCTCACCGGGCCGCCGCACGTCGGCACCGCCCACGAGCCCCGCCTCGCTCACCGAGTGATGCGGCCCTCGAAACGGCCGCGCCGCGACCACGCCCTTGTCTGCTTCCACGAGCCCCGCGACGGCTTCCACTCGATTCTCCTGAGGTTCACTCGGCGCGAGTACAGATTGGCCACGGGCTCGTCTCGCGCGACGACGAGGGCTGCGTCTCGAGGGGCCACGCCCTGATCGGAACGGGGGTATCGCGCGCGCCGCGCCAGAGTGACAGCGAGGAGGACCGCTGAGCGATGAGCGCGGCGGTGCGCCCGGTGAAGGGCGGCGAGAGCATCCCCGAGGTCGCCGACGAGCTGGACCTGACGGAGACGTCGCGCCGGGCGTGGGTTCGCCGCGCCGAGGCGGACGTCGGCGAACGGCAGGACGTGCTGACGACGGAGGAGCGACGCGGTCTGACGAACGCTCGCCTACGGCTTCGGCGGCCAGTCGAACGCGAGCGACGCGCTCCCGGCGCGCTCCTCCGAGCGATTCACGGCGCCACCCTCCATGACGTTGCTGCGGGGCCAGGACATGGTGGCCGTGCCGCGGATGTTTCCGCCGTCCCCCGTGGCGTCGAGGTTCAGCGTCCCCGAGGTGATGTGCCCGGCGTTTCCGTTGAAGGAGTCCTGCATCCCGTTACCGTCCTCGTGCAGCGTGACCTGCACGAGATTGGCTTCGCCGTACGCGAGGCTGTCGTCCACCTTCCCCTCCGGCATGCTCCAGGTGTACGAGCCGGTCGGGAGCGCTTTGCGCGAAAACGCCAACAGGAGGTCCTGGTAGGTCTTGGCATCGGTGGCCGTCCCGGCGCAGCGCACGTAGAGGGTGGCCATCGTTGTCGTGCCGTCCGGCGTGGGCATGTCGCCCGTCCTGTAGGACGCCAACCCCGTGTTCTCTCCGGCCGTGGTGCAGCGAGAGGTCGTGTCCTGATCGTGGTAGCGAATCGTCACCACGATCTCGCCCGGCCCGGCGGTCGGCACGGGAGGCGCAGAACTGACCCCGCCACCTGCTCCGGTGCCTGCCCCACCACCCGCTCCGGTGCCTGCCCCACCACCCGTCCCCGCTTCCCCCGACCCGTCGCTCGACGAGCACCCGCTCGTTGCAAACAAGACCATCGCCACGAACGCGCAGTATCGCATGATCCCTCCTGAGAAGTTGGCCATTCACGACGAACGTACCACCCGAGCGGAGAGCGCCGATATCGCATGAGCATGTGACCCTGACGCCGCCATGCCCGGGCCATGCCCGAGCTGGCGAAGCTCGGGGGCGACGAGCCCATCCTCGCCGGCACGCCGGCCAACGAAGTGGACCTCCTGGTCGTCACCCTCCACCGTGGTGGACGTGAGTCGTCGAACGAACCGTCGGCAGGTCCCTCCGAAGCCTCACGGCCGGCCTCTCTCGGACCCTGGAGGTCTCGGAAAAACTCGGCGGAGGAGAAGGGATTCGAACCCCTGGTAGCGTTACCGCTACGGCGGTTTTCAAAACCGCTGCCTTAGACCGCTCGGCCACTCCTCCGGGAGCGGGGGCGGGTGCCACCCGGACCGGCGCCGGAGCCGCCTGGGCCTCGGCAGCGCGCAGCCTAGCGGAAGTGGGGAGAAGATCACGCGGCGCGTGGGGAGCCGCCGTGCCGAGGGGCGCCCCGAGGCCCGGTGCGCCTCAGCGGCCGATGGAGCGCATGGCCTGCGCGATCTGGTCGCGCGGGATGCTGCCGGCCTCGTTGACGGAGTAGTCGTCCTTCTCCAGCCGGAGGCTGCTGGTGGCCGTGACGTCCGCCTTGCCCTGGAAGCGGTAGGGGATCTGCGCGTTGAAGAAGGACTGGCCGAGCACCCCGACGCAGACCTCCAGCGGCAGCTCCACGGGCACCGCCATGAGCGTCTTCTGTTTGGCCGGCAACCAGGCGCCGCTGCCCGGAGCGGTGAAGTAGACCGGCACCGTGTAGCGGTCCCCGATGAGCGTCTGACCGCGGACGGCGCGCACGGCCACGTCGTAGCGGTTGGGGTTGTACACGCTGAGGTACACCGTCATTTGGATGCTGACCCTCGGCGGCAGGAGCCCAGGGATGGTGACGCCGCTCACCTGGGCGTGGTGCAGCTCCATGCTGGGCTTGCTGACGCAGCCGGTGCCGAGCAGCGCCGCCGAGAGACCGAGGGCCAGGCAGAACGGGCGGAGGTTCATGGGCGCTCCGAGCTTAGCATCGCCTCCGGGCCGCGCGCGACGGGCCTCAGCGGAGGTCGAATTGATCGAAATCTCCGGTGGAGGACGTGTCGTAGCTGGACAGCATGATGCTCTGGAGCGACTGCACCCCAGCGCCGACCCTGCCCTGGGAGAGGCGCAGCGTGCCATCCAGGTACACGTCGAAGGTGCCCGTGGTCCAGTCGAGGTTGCGCAGCTCCCAGTGGTACCAGCGGTTGGCGACGTAGGTGGCGGCGGGGCTGAGCGACGGACGGGTGGAGAAGGTGCCGCTCGTGGAGAAGTAGACCCAGAAGACGTCGCTCAGGCCGGTGGCGTCGCCGAACAAGGAGACGCAGCCGCCGAACTTGTCGGTGGCGTTGGCGCGCATCCAGAAGCTGACGCTCCTTGGCTTGATGGGGGTGGAGAAGACGTGGCCGAGCCCGTCATCGAAGCTCCCGGTGCCCGAGGCGGGGCGGACGAGGCGGAGGTAATAGGAGCTCTGCTCTGCGCCGCCGCCGGTGGAGATGACCGTGCGCGAGGCGTAGGTGCCCGTGAGCAGGCTCCAACGGGCGAAGTTGCCGTACTCGAAGTCCTCCACGAACAGGCTGCTCGTGCAGCTCCCAGCGACGCAGCTCTGCGTGCCGCAGTCCACCTTGGGTCCGGTGTAGCCCGAGCCCTCCGCGTTGCAGGTGGTGCTAGCGTTGCCGTCGCAGGTGGGTTGGTTGGGGGTGCACACCCGCGGCACGCAGCTCGCCGTCGCGCCGCTCTCGGCGCAGTACTCCGAGGCGCCGCAGACGCGCTGCCGAGCGCTGGTGAGGCCATCGCTCGAGCACGCCCAGACTTCGTTGCCGTCGCAGTAGACGCGGTTCGGCGCGCACAGCAGGCTCTGGCAGGCGCCGTCGAGGCAGAGCTGAGAGCCGCAGTCCGTCTTGGGCCCGGTGTACCCCGTGCCGCTGGCGTTGCAGGTGGTGCGCAGGTTGCCGTCGCAGGTGGGCTGGCTGGGCGTGCAGAGCAGGGCGCGGCAGCTCACCGGCGTGGTGCTGTCATCGCAGTACTCCGTGGCCTTGCAGACGCTGAGCAGGGTGCTGGTGTCGCCCTTGGCCGAGCAGGTGCGGATGGCGCCGTTCTCGCAGAAGCGCGCGCTCGGCGTGCACACGCGCGGCTTGCACTCCCCGCCGACGCACACCTGGCCCGTGGCCGCGCAGGCCTCGAGCGTGACGAGGTCCAGGCCGTCGCTCGAGCACTGGCTGAGCACCTCCGTGGTGGGGTTGCAGGTGATGACGTCCGGGGTGCACGCCCAGTCTGCGCAGTAGGCGGTGCCCGCGCTCGCGACGCAGCTCTGCCGAGCGCCGCAGCTCTGGCGGCGGGTGTAGCCGCTGCCATCCGCGGCGCAGACCTCCACCGCGCCGCTCGCGCAGCGCTCGGTGCCGGCCGCGCACACGTCCGGCTTGCAGTCGCCCTGGTCGCAGTAGTCCTGGGGCTGACAGTCCGTGGAGCCGACGCAGGTGACGCAGTAGCCGCCGGCCTTGTCGCAGAGCAGGCCGGCGTCCAGGCACTGACGGTCGGAGACGCAGGCGGCGCGGCAGACGTTGCCGACGCAACGCTGCTCGTCCCCGCAGTCCGGGCTGTCCACGCACTGCACGCAGCGGCCGCGCGCGGTGTCGCACACGGTGCCTGGCGTGCAGTCGCGCGAGTTGGCGCAGCTCTGGTAGGGCACGCAGGCGTGGGCGGTGCAGTCGTGGCTCGGCGGACAGTCCGGGACGTCCAGGCACGCGACGCACAGGCCCGTGCTGGGGTCACAGACCCCACGGCCCGTGGCGGCGTCGCAGTCGCGGGAGTTGGTGCAGCCCTGCGTCGCGCCGCCGGAGCCGCCCGTCCCTGCCGCGGCGCCAGCGCCCGCCGTGCCGGCGCTGCCCCCGGCGCCTGCGGCGCCAGACTCTCCGGCGCTGCCATCGCCGCCGCCGTCCACCCCTCCGATGCCACGGCCGTTGCCGCCGCAGGCGGTCACCGCGAAGGCCACCACCACCGCACCCCAGGTCAAGCCCTTGCTCATCTGTCGCTACTCCCTCACGCGCGCCGGCGCGGCTGGAGGCGAAGCCTAGCGCGAGGCGAGCCCCGCGTCTTTCTCGCGCTGCTGGCCGGCGAGCCGGTGGGCTAGCGGGCGCGGAGCGGAGGCAGCGCGGGCTCCGGCAGCCGCCCCCAGAGCAGCGCGGCGAGCAGCGCCGTCGTCAGGGCGAGCCACTGAGAGCTGGAGAGCTGGAGGACCGGCGCCGCCGGGACGGCGCCGAGCCGCGCGCCGAGCGCGAGCGCTGCGGCGGGCAGCAGCGCGAGCAGGCGCGCCACGAGCCGCCTCCGGGGCCCGACCACGGCGCGCGCCGGACCCACACCGAAGGCCAGGCCGAGCGCGAGCGCCGCCGCGGGGAGCAGCCAGGGCGCGGCGAAGTAGGGCCCGACGAGCCCGCGCTCGGGATCGCCCCGCCACAGCTCCAGGCCAAAGCGCAGCGCGCCGTAGCCGAACGCGAAGCTGAGCAGCAGCGCGCCGCGCGGCAGCGAGCGCCGACCGAGCCACGAGAGCAGCGCGAAGAGCAGCGCTCCCGCGAGCGCCTCGTAGAGCTGCGTCGGGTGCACGGGGAGGCTCGCGAGCTGCTCGGGGGACAGCGCGCCGGCGCGGACCTGAGCGACCCAAGCGGGCGCGCCGCTCGCCGCGCCGAGCAGCCCGTCGGGCCAGTGAGGGAAGCTCCCGAGCGCGCGGAGCCAGCCGGGCGTGGTGGCCGCGAGCGGCGCGCCGTAGTCGCAGCCGTGCAGCCAGCAGCCGACGCGCGTGAGCGTGAGCCCCACGGCGACGCTGGGGACGGCGGCGTCCGCCCAGGGCAGCAGCGGCAGGCGTGCGCGGCGGAGGTAGAGCGCGGCGCCGAGGAGGCCGCCGAGCAGCCCGCCGTAGAGCGACAGGCCGCCCTGACGGAGGGCGAGCGCGGCGCTCAGGCTGGGGTACTCCGACCCGTTGACGAGGACGTAGTGCGCGCGCGCGCCGAGCAGCGCGCCGCCGAGCGTCACGAAGTAGCACTGGACGGCCGCGGCGCGCGGCAGGCCGCCGCGCACCGCCAGGCCGACGCTGAGCACCCAGCCCACGAGCAGCGAGACGCTGAGCAGCGCACCGTACGAGCCGATGCGCAGCGGCCCGAGCGTGAGCCGCAGCCCCCAGAGCCAGGGCGCGGCGGCGGTGGCCGCGAAGCTCACGAGCAGGCCGAGCCGCCGCAGCTCCGGGAGCGCGGCGCGGTAGCCGGCCAGCGTGACCACGAGGCCCAGCCCGAGGACGCCGAGGGCCACCCCGAAGAGCGGCAGCGAGAGCGCCGGCAGCGGCAAGGTGAGCAGCACCGGGTGCATGGCGGGTGGAGGAGGGCTTAGCAGATGCCGCGAGTGAGCGAGCGAGCTCGGGGGAGCAGCGCTGGGCGAAGCGCCGCGCATCGCGTATACTGCGCGACCCTTGGACCGCTACGCCCTCGCTACCGTCGCCCTCGGCGCGCTCGTCCTGGGCGCTGCCTGCGTCCCTGACGACCGGAGGGTGGGGCCGGCGCAGCGACCAGAGCCTAGCGCAGTGACGCCACGCGTCAATCCGGTGGCTGCTTCCCCCTCGGCAGGGGGGGCCGTGGATCCGGCGCTGAGCGCCCCCTACGCGGACGACTTCGAGCGGGCGGAGCTGGGCTCGGCCTGGTACGTGCGCTCTCCGGCCTGGAAAATCGAGGGGGGGCGGCTCTGCGTGAGCGGCGCTCGCAACCAGCCGGCCTGGCTGCGGCGGCGGCTGCCGGTCAACGCGCGCGTCGAGTTCGAGGCCACGGCGGGCTCGGAGGTGGGGGACGTCAAGGCGGAGTACTGGGGTGACGGCCGCGCGGGGGCCACGGGCGTCAGCTACACGAACGCCACCAGCTACTTGACCATTTTTGGGGGCTGGAAGAACAGCTTTCACGTCCTGGCGCGCCTCGACGAGCACGCCAAAGATCGCCCGGAGATCCGGCTGGATCCCGACAGTGACGAGGTGCGCAGCGCCCCCGTCAAGCCCGACCGCCTCTATCGGTTCAAGGTGGAGCGGACCGACGGCAAGACGGTGCGGTGGTGGGTGGATGACATCGAGATCTTGGCCTACCCGGATCGAGAGCCGCTCGTGGGGGCGGGGCACGAGCACTTCGGCTTCAACAACTGGCAGGCGCCCGTCTGCTTCGACAACCTGAGGGTGACGCCCCTGGGAGGCGCGCGGTGACGTCCGAGGAGATCGACGTCGCCCTCGACGAGCTCGAGACGCGGGTGGAGCGGCTGCGGGCGCTCTACGAGCAGTACTTCATCGGTATCGAGAAGCTCGAGCCGCTCGTCCCGCGCAAGGACGTCGATCGGCGCATCTACGTGCTGCGGCGCGTGCAGATCCGCAACACCGGCAAGCGGTTCAAGTTTCAGACCATCATCCAGCGCTACAACACCTTTCAGCAGTATTGGCAGCGCATCTGCCGGGAGATCGAGAACGGCACCTACCAGCGCCACCTCACCAAGGCGGAGCGGGTGCTGGCCGTCCCGCCCTCCACGGCCGCGGGAAAGCGACGGCTCGGCAAGCGGCGGGTGGAGGAGCTGGCGCGCGTGGCGGAGGAGCGCGACGCGGCGCAGGCCAAGGCGGCGATGGAGGCGCCCGCAGCGGCAGCGCCCGCGGCGCGGCCCGCGGCGAGCTCGGCCATCGCGGCCCTCGCGCAGCGCGGCGTGAGCGCCGAGGGCCGAGGCGCGCCGGCGGCAGCGCCGAGGGCGGCGCCCGTGGAGGCGAAGCGGGCGGCGCCGCTGGAAGAGCTCGACCTCGACATGGATTTCTTGGAGCCCAGCCCTCCCGCGAAGGCGCCGGCGGGCAGCCAGCCCGGGCCAGCCGCGCGGCCCCTGGCGGCGGCGTCCGCAGCGCGCCCGGCGCCGGCTCCGGCCCCGAGCGTCGCAGGAGCGGTGGGCGGCTCGCCGGCGCGTCCCGTGGCCGCAGCGCCCCCCGCGCCGCCGGCGCGCCCCGCGCCGCCGGCGCGCCCGGCCGCGGCGTCCCCCGCTGCAGCGTCCCCCGCGCGTCCGGCGCCGCCACCGGCTCCCAGCACCGCCGGACGCGCCGCCGCGCCCCCCACGCCACGGGCTCGCCCGGCGCCGCCACCGGCTCCCAGCGCCGCCGGACGCGCCGCGGCGCCCCCCACGCCACCGGCTCGTCCGGCGCCGCCGGCGCGCCCGGCGCGGCCCGCGGCGGCGGGGGCCGCCGGGCTCTCCGACGACCGCGTCCAGGAGATCCACGCGCGTCTCCAGGAGGCCAAGCGCCAGACGAAGGAGGGCGGGAGCGTCAGCGTGGAAGCGCTGGCCGCGTCCCTGCGCCGCACCGAGGCCAAGCTGCGGGCGCAGCACGCCGGCCGGGACGTGCAGTTCAGCGTGGTCATCAAAGACGGCCGCGCCGTGGTCAAGCCCTCCGTGCGCTGAGGCGGGTGCGGCGGGCGGCTCTCTCGTAGGGAGGCACTGGCGCGCACGCCCGGCCCGTGGGCCGCCGCGCTACCGCGCCGCGGCGGCGCGCGTCAGTGGTCCAGCGACGGCCGCAGCGGTGAGCGCCGGGCGCCGGGCCGCGGCACCTCCACGTACACGTCCTGATCGCAGTAGACGATGGCGCACGAGCAGCAGCCGCTGGCCTGCACGCGAGCCCGGAGCTCCGCGAAGTCCTCGTCCGCGTCCACCACGTCCCCCTCGACGGGCTGACGGGTCTCTTCGTCGTAGCGGCAGTTGTCGAGGGCCACCCAGAGGCCGCGGAATTGCTCGGAGCGACTGAGCTCCGGCCACGTCAAGCGTGACTTCGATGGAGGATTGGGCATAACAAAAAGTGCGGGGCGTTGCCTCTGACGAGACGCTGGCGCTGCTTGGAGCCGCTCACCAGCGTGGCCCAGCCGACCCGGTGGCGTCAAGCCGACCGCGGGGACTTGCCAGAACCATGAAGCACTACGCGAAGTTAGGCGCTATGGCTACTTGCAGGTGGAGAGGGCGGAGCTGAGCGCGGGCGACCCGGCGCCCATCCCCTGCGCGGCGGCGGCGATGGCCTTGGCTTGCGAGCAGTTGCCGTTGAGCGCCGCGGCCTTCGCGGCGGGCGCTGCCTTGGAGCGGACCACGCTGGAGCACGAGGCCTTTTGTCCGGCGTCCGTGCACTTGGCGTAGTTGGTGGCCGCACCGATGATGTTGCCGCTGCTGGCCGCCGAGAGGCACGCCGTGCAGGCGGCTCCGCTCGGCGGGGGGGTGGTGGTGGGAGGCTTGGGCGTGCTGGGGGGCTTGGTGGTGGGCGGCGTGGGCGGTGGGGGGGGCTCCACGGTGGCGGTGTCCGTCGCCGCGGCCTGCGTGGCGGTGGGGGCCGTGGGCTCGACGGGGGCCACCGTGGCGGCCGAGGTGGCGCCGACGGGCCCATCGAGCGTCAGCGGCCGGTCCTCGTCCTTGGGCTTCGAGCGCAGCAGGACGACGGCGATGGCGACGGCGAGCACCCCGAGCAGACCGATGAGTCCGATGATGAGGCCGACGCCACGCCCCTTGCCGGAGGGCCCGGGGGGCGCAGGCGGCAGGGGGACGAAGCCGGGGCTGTCCGCCGGGTAGGCGGGGGCCCCTGCGCCCGCTGGCCCCAGGGGCGCGGCGCCCGGGGGTGGGCCGTACTGGGGCGCCGCCGGCGCCGCCGCGCCTCCGCCGAACTGGGGCATGGCCGCCATGGCCGCCGTGGGCGGTGTGGCGCCGCCCGCCTCGGCGCCCAGCGGCGCGGAGAGGGCCGAGGCCTCGACCGTGAGCCCGCCGCCGCCGGAGAGCTGCTCGTAGAATTCCCGCGCGCTGCTCTGGCGCTCTTCCCGGTCTTTGCTGAGCGCGCGCAGGATGGCCTGACGAGCGCTGGCGGGGAGGCTCTGCGCCGGCGAGGCCACCTCGAAGGGCGTGGGCTGCGCGGTCATGTGCTGCGTGGCCCACTGCCACGGCGTGTCCGCGTCGAAGGGGAGCTTGCCGGTGAGCATCTCGTACGCCATCACGCCCAGGGAGTAGATGTCCGAGCGCTGATCGAGCGCCTTGCCGGTGAACTGCTCCGGGCTCATGTAGGGAGGGGTCCCGAGCACCATCCCCTGCTGGGTGAGCTTCTGCTCCTTCTTTTCATCTGCTGCGTCGCTGCGCGCGGCGATGCCGAAGTCCAGCACCTTGACGAAGTCCACCTCCCCTGCCCGGTCCGTGAGGATGATGTTCTCCGGCTTCAGATCTCGGTGGATGACGCCTTGGCGGTGCGCTTCGTCGAGCGCCCCGCAGACCTGCTTCATGATCTTGAACGTGCGCTCGGGGCTGAGCGCGCCGCTCGCCTCGATGGCGTCCATGAGCGAGCGACCGTCCACGAACTCCATGGCGATGTACAGGGTGCCGTCCTGGGTCGCGCCGAAGTCGTAGAACTTGATGGTGTTGGGGTGCTCCAGCCCCGCGACGGTGCCGCACTCACGATGGAAGCGCGCGAGCACCGACGGATCTTTGGACAGGTGCGGGTGCAGGGTCTTGACCGCCACCTTGCGCACGGTGGTGCCCATCTGCTGCTCCCCGACGTACACCTTGCCCATCCCCCCTTCACCGAGGACCGCCACGATGCGGAAGCGCCCGCCGACGAGCTGACCGATGAGCGGGTCGTCGCTGCTGGTTGGTACGGGCATGAGCACGCCGCACTTGGCGCAGAAGCGCGCTCCGTCGATGTTGGGGTGGCCGCAGGCCTCGCAGTTCATGGCCCGTCAAGCCTCGCATGAAGCAGGGGGGCAAGGCTAGCGCGCTCGCCAGGGGCTCGCCGGAGCTGGACCCGCCCGCGCGCGGCCCACCCCGAGCTTGACGGCGTTCGGCCCCGAGCCTCACCATGCGGGCCTCGGACATGGGCGCTCGCATCCTCGTCGTGGACGACAGTCCCACGCTCCGCAAGGTCGTCACGACGATCTTGGAGCGGAGGCAGTTCGACGTCCTCACGGCCGAGGACGGGCAGGACGCGCTCGAGAAGCTGGCGGGGGAAGGCGCCCCGGCGGTGGATCTGGTGCTGCTGGACTTCGTGATGCCGAGGATGAACGGCTACCAGTTCTGCCGGGAGCTGCGCGCCAGTGAGGCCCTGCGGCACCTCCCCGTGGTGCTGATGAGCGCGAAGGGCGACAAGATCCGCGGGCAGTTCGTCCAGCAGACGGGCGCCATCGACGCCATCACCAAGCCCTTCGACGCGCGCGCGCTGGTGGCGGTGGTGGAGAGCGCCCTCGACAAGCAGCGCTCCGGCCGGGCCCGTCCGCTCCCGGACGCCGCGCAAATGCCGGAGGAGGAGGACAGCCCGGTCGTCGAGAGCCTGCGCCCGAGCGGCCTGCCCCTCAGCTCCGATCCCGGGCTACGCCGCGTGCAGGTGGCCGGTGAGTTCGCCGCCGCGCTCGGGCGCGTCTTGGCGCCGGCGCTGCTCGAGCAGCCCGCCCTCGCCGGCGCCACCGAGCACACCATCACCGAGGCCTTTACGAGGGCCGTCACGCCAGAGGCGATGGCGGGCATCTCCACGCTGGTGCGCAGCCTGGACTTCGGCGAGGACAGCCAAGAGGTGCTCTCCGGGGACGTCAGCGTCATCTCCATCGCGGAGGTGCTGCAGATGCTCCAGCTCCAGCGCCAGAGCGGCGCGCTCGCCGTCACGCGCCGCTCCAGCGAGATCACGGTGTACGTCAAGAGCGGCCACATCCAGTACGTCAGCGCCAAGGGCCTCTCGCAGAACTTCTTGCTGGGGCGATACCTGGTGGAGGACGGCGCGCTCACGCGCGAGGAGCTGGCGGTGGTGCTCACCCACCGCGCGGGCTCGCGCCGGCTGCTCGGGGAGCAGCTCATCCAGCTCGGGCACTGCGACGAGGCGCAGGTGGGGCGCGCGCTGGTGCGTCAGACCTCGGAGCTCATCTACGAGGTGGTGCGCTGGCAGCAGGGGCGCTTCAGCCTCACGAGCGGCGCCTCGTGCCCGGAGGCGGACAAGGCGGCGCTCGACCTGCCCTCGAGCGGGCTGGTGATGGAGGGCTTCCGCCGCGTGGACGAGTGGCGCCTCATCGAGGACTCGGTGGACTTCGACGAGGTGCTCTACCGTGACGCCGTGGCGGCCGAGCAGCTCGCGGGTGAGAGCCAGCTCACGCGGCTGGAGCGCGAGGTGCTCACGCGCATCGACGGGGAGCGGACGGTCCGAGAGGTGGTGGACGAGGTGAGCGGCAGCTCCTTCGAGGTGTGCAAGGTCGTCTATCAGTTCCTCAATTCGCGGCTCGTGCGCCGCAAGAGCAGCTAGCCGTCCCGGCGGGGCGCGCGGCGCGGACGCATGCTGACCGTAAGTCGCTGGGAGGGGGGCGCGAGCCCGGCCCTGAGCGCCATCGCGCGGGCCTGCGGGCTGCACGTGGACGTGGAGGCGGAGCGCGCGCGCGCCCACGCGCGGCTGTGGGTGGCCTGGCAGCGCGAGCAGCCCGTCGCGCTCCTGCTCGCCTGGCACGTGGCGGACGAGCTGCAGATCCTGGATCTGGGGACCGACCCGGGGCAGCGCCGCCAGGGCGCCGCCAGCGCGCTCTTGGGCGTCGCCCGGCAGTACGCCGAGCGCCACGGCCTGCGGCGGATCGCGCTGGAGGTGCGCTGCAGCAACGCCCCGGCCCTGGCGCTCTACGCGGGCCACGGCTACGCGCCGTTCTCCCGTCGCCGAGACTACTACTCCGACCCCACCGAAGATGCGCTAGAGCTGCAGCTCGAGCTGGCCCCGGCCGGCTCGGACTAGCTCGCCCCGCACCGCCTTCGAGGACCCGATGTCGTCGCCCCCACCGAAGCCCGCTCCCCCACCCCGCCGCGCGTTCACGGCGCCGCTCTTGCGCCGCGAGAGCATCGGCGAGAGCTACCACGTCCTGAGCTTCGATCTGCCCAAGGGCTTGATCGCCCAGGCCGGCCAGTTCGTGATGGTGCACGGGCAGGAGTGGGGCCAGGCGCCGCTGCTGCCCAGGCCCATGAGCCTGCTGACGAGCGGGACGGCGCCCAGCTTGCTCATCAAGGTGGTGGGCGAGGGCACTCGGCGCTTGGCGCGTGCCAACCCCGGGGAGCGCTTCCAGCTGCTCGGCCCGCTCGGTCGTGGCTGGCGGCCGCTCTCCCCGGGTAAGCGCGCGCTGCTCGTGGCGGGCGGCGTCGGCGTCGCGCCGCTGCTCTACTTGGCGCGGGAGCTGGTGGCGCAGGGGCGGCGCCCCGTCGTCGTCTACGGCGGACGCAGCGCGCAGGATCTGCCCCTCGACGACGAGCTGGCGCGGGTGGCGGAGCTGCACGTGACCACGGAGGACGGCAGCCGGGGGCGGCGCGGGCGCGTGCTCGTCGCGCTGGAGGAGCTCCTGACGAGCGACGTGGAGGTCTACACCTGCGGCCCGGAGCGGATGATGGCGGCGGTGGCCGAGCGCTGCCGGGAGGCCGGGGTGCCGTGCGAGGTCTCGCTCGAGACGCCCATGGCCTGTGGCTATGGCGTGTGCTTGGGCTGCGCCTTCAAGACGACCGAGGGGGGCTACGCGTACGCCTGCGTCGAGGGGCCGTGCGTCACGGCCGAGCGCGTGGACTTCACGCAGCACGCCGCGGTGGGCAAGGCGCAGGGGGTGGCGCCGTGAGCGCCCTCGGCGTGGAGGTCGGCGGGCTGGCGCTGAAGAACCCGGTGCTCACCGCCTCGGGGACCTTCGGCTACGGGCTCGAGTACGACGACTTCTTCGACGTGGCGGAGCTGGGCGGGATCTGCACCAAGGGCCTCAGCCTGGAGCCTCGGCTCGGCAACCCCCCGGTGCGCGTCTGCGAGACCCCGTCGGGCATGCTCAACGCCATCGGGCTCGCCAACGTGGGCGTCGAGCGCTTCTGCGTGGACAAGCTGCCCGTGCTGCGCGCGCGGGGCGTCACCGTCAT
Source organism: Myxococcota bacterium (assembly GCA_963169915.1). GTDB lineage: Bacteria > Myxococcota_A > Polyangia > Polyangiales > Polyangiaceae > JADLEQ01. The sequence goes on along the minus strand of CAUJEM010000152.1, from coordinate 14,906 downwards.
CGCCAACATCTTCGCCTCCAGCGTGGAGGGCTTCGTCGCCATCACGGAGCGGCTGGAGGCCGAGGCTGGCGTCCACGCCGTCGAGCTGAACGTGTCATGCCCGAACGTCACGCACGGCGGCATCGAATTCGGTCGAGATCCGAAGCTCGCCGCGCAGGTCACGGCGGCCGTGCGTCGGGCCACGCGCCGCCCGGTATGGGTCAAGATGAGCCCCGAGGCGGGCGACCTGGCGGCCGTCGCGCGCGCTTGCGAGGACGCCGGGGCGGACGCGCTCACCGCCATCAACACGATCCGCGGCATGGCCATCGATCCGGAGACGCGCAGCGTGCGGCTCGCCAACCGCACCGGGGGCTTCAGCGGTCCGGCGCTGCGGCCGGTGGCCCTGCGCATCGTGTGGGATCTGGTGAGCGCCGTGAAGATCCCCGTGGTGGCCATCGGCGGCATCGGGACGGCGCGCGACGCGCTGGAGTTCTTGCTGGCGGGGGCCTCGGCCGTGCAGGTGGGGACGGCGAGCTTCGTCGATCCGCTGGCGGCCAAGAAGGTGGTGGAGGGGCTCGCGAGGTACTGCGAGGCGCAGGGGGTGAGCGTGAGGGAGCTCATCGGGGGGGTGCGCTCGCCTTGACCACGCCCCTGAGCGCGCGCGAGCAGGCGGCGGCGCTGCGGCGGGTGGTGGAGCGCTGCCGGCACCAGCCCGGGGAGCCTCGGCCGCGGGTCGTCTTCGACCTCGACGGCACCCTGCTCGACAACCGCCCGCGCACCGCGGCCATCTTGCGCGAGCTCATCGCGCTGTGGCCGGAGGCGGCCGCGGCGAAGCTCCGCCAGCTCGGCGTGGAGCAGATCCGCTACGACATGGCGGACACCTTCGCGCAGCTCGGCCTCGAGGACGAGCGGCTGCTCGCGGCGGCGCGGCGCCACTGGCAAGAGCGCTTCTTTTACGATCAGACCCTGCACCACGATCAGCCCCTGCCTGGCGCCGTGGCCTTCGCGCGGGCCTGCTGGGAGGCGGGCGCCGCGCTCAGCTACTTCACGGGGCGGGACCTGCCCAACATGGCGCTCGGCACCTTCGCGTCGCTGCGCGACCATGGCTTCCCCATCGGGCTGCCGGGGACGGAGCTGGTGCTCAAGCCGCACGTCTCGCAGTCGGACGCCGCGTTCAAGCGTGAGGCCTTGCCAGCGCTGACGCGCGCCTCCCGGGTGGTCGCCGCCTTCGAGAACGAGCCCGGCAACTGCAACCTGTTCGTGGAGCTGGCCCCGGAGGCGCAGGTCTTCTTCCTGCAGACGCTGCACTCTCGGGGCGCGCCGCCGCTGCTGCCGCAGGTGCAGACGCTGCGCGACTATCGGCTGGAGTCGGCGTGAGGGGGTGGGCGGTGGTCGCGCTCGCCCTGCTCGGGTGCCGTGCCCCTGGAGAGGCCGCTCCGGGAGAGCCGCTGGGCTCGGCGGCGCGGGCCAGCCCCAACGCCAGCCTGCTGCCGGCGCCCCTGAGCTCTCCCGCTGCCTCGGCCACGGGGTCGGCGCCGCTGCCGAGCCCCTTCGGGTCCGCCGCGCGCGGTGTGGACACCCCGCTGCGCGCGTTGATGGACGACGCGGGCGCGCCGCTCGGCCCGAAGGTGTGGCTCGCCTCGCGCCCGTCCCCGGCAGATCCGCTGGCCTCCCTGCGAGAGGCCGGAGCCGCGAGCCGGGAGCTGCCGCTCCGCGAGCAGGTCGGCTTGGAGCTGAGGGCGAGGCTGCAGTGGCCGGGCGTCCCGGGGGAGGCGCCCGCCGAGCTCGGGCGGGAGCGCTGGCGCGCGCTGACACAGAAGAGCGCGCTGGAGCTCGACATCAAGAGCCTACCCCTCGGGCGGCTCAAGCTGCTGCTCAGGAGTGACGGCTTCCCCTGGCCCGCCGGCGTGGAGCTACGCGCGCGTCACGAGCTCTACGGGCACGCGCTGCTCTGGCCCGACGCCAAGCGCTTTCGCGTGCTCGAGCCGGGGACGCTACGGGCGCTGCTGCTCGAGGGTCGGGCGGACGTCGGCCCGCTGTCGAGCGGCGTCGCGGAGCCGCAGCCCGACGGGCACCGCCTCGGGCTCACCACGCGGCGCGTGGCGCTCGAGACGGCGCTCGGGCGGCTGACGCTCGAGCTGGCGAGGGTCGCGGGCTCCGGGCTGGGGCCGGAGTCCTTGTGTCGCCTGCTGCTCGAGCTCGCGGGCCTCGGCCCGTCGAGCTCGGTGTGTGAGTACGAGTGGGTGCCGCTCTACGCGGAGTACACCTGGGCGGAGGGAGGGCAGCTCGTGTTCTCGGTGAGCGAGCTGACGCGCCGGAGCGATCTGAGCATCGGCGCCTTCGCGGCGCCGCCCGCGGACGCCGCGCAGACCATGGACGAGCTTCCCCCTCACCCGCCGCGGGCGCTGCTGAGCGCAGCGGAGCTGGGGCTGCTGCGGGCGCGCGCGGCTCGCGCGGACGAGCCCGCGGCTCCGGGCGCCCCGAAGGCCGGGCTGCTCGTGGTCAACGACGGCGAGCTGGCGCGCTACGTCGTGCTCGACGGGCTGCCCATCGCCTGGCTGCCGCCGTTCTCGGAGCTCACGCTCCCGGAGCTGCGGCCGGGGCGCTACGTCGCCGGGTGGCGGGACTTCCTGGGAGGGGAGTCTCCCCCGGCGGCTCCGGTGGACGTGCCCGCCCGGGCGACGTGGAGCGCTGGCCGCGACGGCGGCCCCTGAGCTCAGTCGGCCTCGGCGGGGGCGCCGTAGTCGGTGGCGTCGAAGCTCACGTCGGCGGTCCCCGCGGCGTGCTGCTCGGTCCGGAGCTGGTCGGCGACGATCTGGAGCATCTCCAGGCGCGTGCTGAGCAGCCAGTACTCCTCTTCGCTGACCGGGGAGGTGCTGGCGAGGCGCGCCTGGACGGCCTCGCGCTCGCTGGGATCGAGGCGCAGCTCGGCGCTCGGCCCGTCGTGCTCGGCGCTGCGCGCGAGCGCCTCGGCCACCACCCCGAGGGGGTTGAAGGCGAGGAAGACCTCGCTCCCGCAGAGGCGCCACTCCCCGGCGTCCGCGCTGGGCAGCCACCAGAACGAGCGGACGTAGCGCCGCACCACCTCTCCGAAGTAGGCACCGAGCGCCCGCGTCACGAGCGGCTCGAGGCTGGGGCGCTCGCGCAGGCCGGCGCGCGCCTGCGCCAGGTAGTGATCCACGAGCGGGAGCGTCTCCAGGGTGAAATCCGGCGGGACCCCGACGGCGCTGGTGACGTACTGAAAGGCCGCCGTGACCAGCTCCGCGATCTCCGGCGGCGGGGGCGGGAGGTCCAGGTAGGGCTCGGGCCCGGTCAGCTCCCCGCCCGCCAGGGGCTCGTGGTCATGGTCGTGGTCATGGTCGTGGTCATGAGAGCAGCGGTGCACGACCCTTCCTTAGCACCGGGCGGCCCTGGGGGACCGAAGTCTCTGGACGGGTCGCCGGGACCCCGGACTTGGTGATAGGGTCCGAAGCCCCGATGCGCTTCGGTATCCTCAGTGACATCCACGCCAACTACGAGGCGCTCAGCGCCGTGCTGGAGGCGTACCAGTCCGAACGGATCGACGCCTATTATTGCCTCGGGGACACCGTCGGCTACGGCGGTTCGCCGAACGAGTGCGCGGACCTCATCCGGGGGCTCTGCAAGGCCACCGTGCTCGGCAACCACGACGCCGCCGTGGCTGGGCGCATGGACTACTCGTACTACTACGAGGCGGCGCGGCACGCGCTGGACGTCCACGCCAAGCTGCTGTCGAAAGAGAACATGGAGTGGCTCCATGGCCTGCCCTATCAGGTGAAGGTGGACGACACCTTGCACCTCTGCCACGGCTCGCCGGTGCGGCTGGAGGAGTTCGAGTACATCTTCGCGCCAGAGCAGGCGAGAGAGTGCCTGCCGCTCTACGACCAGCTCGGCCACATCACGCTCATCGGGCACTCCCACCTCTGCAAGGTCTTCGCCCTCAGCCCCTCCAGCGTGGAGGAGCTGCCCCCCATCGACTTCGAGCTGCGTCCGGATCGGAAGTACATCTGCAGCGTGGGCTCGGTGGGCCAGCCGCGGGACTACGACAACCGCGCCAGCTACACCGTCTTCGACACGGAGACGCGCCGCTTCGAGTTCAAGCGCGTGGAGTACGACATCGAGACGGCCGCGGAGAAGGTGCTGCGCGTGCGGCTCGAGCGCAACTTCGCCCACCGCCTGTTCATCGGCGTGTAGCGCGCGGCGCCGCCGCCGCCGGTGGGGCGCGTCGCGCGCCGAGGTCTCAGACCTCGAGCGCCCAGCGCTGCCCCTCGGGCGTGTCCTTCACCACGACGCCGAGCGCCGCCAGCTCGTCGCGCAGCGCGTCCGAGCGCTGGAAGTCCTTGGCGGCGCGGGCCTGGGCGCGCGCCGCGAGCCGCGCCTCCACGTCGGCCTCCGCGAGCTGGCGCACGGCGAGCCGGCGCGCCCGCGTGCGCGCGCGGTAGGTCGGCGCGGGGGTGTGTCCCAGGCCGAGCCAGCCGCCCACCCGGGTGAGCGAGCCGAGCAGCGCCTGCGCGAGCGGCCGCGCGGCGCCCAGCAGCTCGGGCTGGCGGCGCCGCTTGTCCGCCCAGTCGCAGAGCTCGTTGCCGAGGCGGGCCAGCTCCCCGAGCGCGGCGAGCGCCACGGGGGTGTTCAGATCGTCGTCGAGGGCGGCCTCCGCGGCCCGCTCGGCCTGCGCGCGCTGGTCCTCGAGGGCGGCGAGCTCCGGGGCGGTGCGGCCAGGCGCGTCGCCGGCGCTCTCCGCCAGGGCGGTGAGCCGCTCGAGCGCGGCGTAGAGGTAGTCCGTGCGTCGCTCGGCCTCGCACACGCCGGGGAAGATCACGCGCCCGTCCGGCAGCGTCTCGGTGTCGAACTGCAGCGGCCCACGGTAGTGGACCGTGAGCAAGAACCAGCGGAAGCCCTCCGCGTCGTTGCGGGCGAGCACGTCCGCGGCGGTGACGAAGTTGCCGAGGGATTTGCTCATCTTCTCGGCGTCCACGTTCACGAAGCCGTTGTGGGCCCAGCGCTGGACGAAGGTGCCGCCGAAGGCGCCCTCGCTCTGGGCGATCTCGTTCTCGTGGTGCGGAAAGATGAGATCCATCCCGCCGGTGTGGAGATCGAAGCCGTGCCCGAGGTGCGCGTGCGACATGGCGCTGCACTCGATGTGCCAGCCGGGGCGACCCCAGCCCCACGGACTCTGCCAGCCCCACTCGCCCTCGGGCGCGCCCTTCCACAGCGCGAAATCCAGGGGGTCACGCTTGGTGTCGTCCTTCTCCACGCGCGCGCCGGCGCGCAGCTCGTCGAGCCTGCGGCGCGAGAGCTTGCCGTAGCCGGCGAAGCTCCGCACGGCGAAATAGACGTCCGTGGTCCCGCCGGGCATCGGCTGCACGTAGGCGGCCTCCTCGGCGAGCAGCCGCTCGATGAGCGCGATGACCTGGGGGATGTGCTCGCTGACCTTGGGCTCCACCTCTGGGGTGAGGAGGTTGAGCTGGCGCAAGGTGTCTTGGTAGACCTGCGCCATCTTGGACGACAGCTCCGGGGGCGTCTCCCCTCGCTGCTTGGCGCGCGCCAAGATCTTGTCGTCCACGTCCGTGAGGTTGCGCACGTACTTCACCGTCAGCCCGTGGGCCCTCAGCCGGCGCACGAGCAGATCCGGCAGCAGGGCGGAGCGGACGTGGCCGACGTGGGGCACGTCGTAGACGGTGGGCCCGCAGCAGTAGAGCCGAAACTCCTCGGGATGGGCCGGCACCAAGGGAAGAATGCTGCGACTGAGCGTGTCGTAGAGGCGGAGCCGGGTCATCGTCGAGGGGCGCAGTGTAGGCGGGGCTCAGGTGCCGGACCAGGGGTCACGCCAGCGCGGCGGCGGGGCGTGAGCTCGGCTCGGCGGTGGGCGCCAGCCGCTCCAGCGCTCGGCGGCGGCGCGTGAGCGGCCCAGCATCAGGGGCTTGACGAGCAGCAGGCCCATCAGGAAGCCGCCGATGTGGGCCCAGAAGGCGACGCCCCCTTGGCGGGCGAGGCCGAGGGACGCGACGGCCTGGAGCAGGTTGTCGAACAGAAACCAGCTCCCGATGACGATCCACGCGGGCAGCCGCAGCACCGGCCCCCAGAAGAGCCAGAGCGGCAAGAGGGGGTTGAGGACGCTGACCGAGGCGCGCGGAAAGAGCACCAGGTAGGCGCCCAGCACCGCGGAGATGGCGCCCGAGGCGCCCACCATCGGCAGGCGGCTGGTCGGGTCGATGATGATCTGCGCGGCGGCCGCGGCCACGCCGCCCAGGAAGTAGAGCAGCAGGAAGCGGCGCTTGCCGAGGCAGTCCTCGATGTTGTCGCCGAAGATCCAGAGAAACAGCAGGTTGCCGCCGAGGTGCGCCAGGTCACCGTGCATGAACATGCTGGAGAGCACGGTGAAGCTCTCCCCGAGCGGGTCGGCGAGCCAGCGGCCGGGGACGAGGCCGTACCAGAGCGTGACCCAGGGGGCGCCGGCGCTCTCCATGGCGAATTGCAGCAGGTACGCCAGCAACATCGCGGCGATGAGCAGGTAGGTGATCACGGTCACGGACCTCGTGGGGACGTGATCGCGCAGCGGCAGCATGGGGCCCGACGCTAGCCGCAGTCCGGGGTGATGGCGATGCGGCGGGGCGCCGGGGTGGGGTCCCGAGGCTGACCCGGACGGCGCGGCGGTGCTAGCTTGGGCGCCGCGACGATGAGCTGGGCCCGGTGGTTTCCCCTATTTGCAGGCGCCTGCCTGCTCTCGGCGTGCGGCGGCGCCAGCTTCGACGGGCGGGTGTTTCGGAACGACGAGCTCGCGTTTCGGGTGGGGCCCATCCCGCCGAGCTGGCGCCGCATCGAGCTCGAGCAGGCGCTGCTCGCCTTCCGGGACGACGCGGCGCACGCCACGGTGGCGGTGGGCGGCCGCTGCGGCAAGGACGGCGACGACGTCCCGCTCGAGGCGCTGACGCAGCACCTCTTCTTGCAGTTCACCGAGCGCCAGCTCGAGGCGGCGACGCCCTTCGTGCTCGATGGCCGTGGGGCCTTGCGCTCGTCGCTCAGGGCCAGCCTGGACGGCGTGCCGCTCGGGTTCATCGTGGTGGTGCTGAAGAAGGACGGCTGCGTCTACGACTTCCTGTACATGGCGAGGCCGGGCGGAGAGCGCGTCGGGTCGCAGGACTTCGAGCGCTTCGTGGCGGGCTTCGCCACGCTCGAGCGCTGAGCCAAGGAGCCCCGGGTGCCCGACGACGCCGCTCGCCCTACCCTCTCGGTGCCGCCTCCGCCGGGGCGGGCCGCGGCGTCGAGGCGCCGCGGCCCGAGCGCGCCGTGGGGGTGGCGGCTCCGCGTGAGGCTCGAGTCCTTCGTCGAGCAGATCGGGGAGATCTCGGAGATGACCTGGGGGGCGACGCGCGCGCTGTTCCGGCGGCCGTTCGAGGGCAAGGCCATCATGGCCCAGCTCGACTCCATCGGCGTGGCGTCGCTCGGGATCGTGGTGGTCACCAGCTTGTTCATCGGCATGGTGATGGCGGTGCAGTTCGCCTTCGGGCTGCGCAAGTTCGGAGGCATGGAGTACACGGGGCGCGTCATCGCGCTCAGCTTCGCGCGGGAGCTGGCGCCCAGCCTCACGGCCGTCATCGTGGGCAGCCGCATCAGCGCAGGCATCGCGGCGGAGGTGGGCTCCATGGCCGTCACGGAGCAGATCGACGCCATCCGGGCCCTGGGCGCGGATCCGCTGAAGAAGCTCGTCTTGCCGCGGCTGGTGGCCGCCGTGGTGGCCATGCCCATGCTGTGCTCCTTCGCGCTGGTGCTGGGCTTCAGCGGCGCCATGTTCATCACGGACTTGGAGTTCGGCATCCCGGCGGACTTCTTCTTCAGGAGCGGGCTCGGTTCCGTTACCCTTGCAGATTTCTTGGGAGGGCTGTTCAAGACGCCGTTCTTCGGCGCCATCATCGCGCTGGTGGGCTGCCATTTCGGCATGCGGACGCGGGGCGGCACCGAGGGCGTGGGCAACAGCACGACCACCACGGTGGTGGTCGTGTCGATCGCCATCCTCATCGCAGATTTCTTCCTGACGAAGATCTCTTTCTTATTTTGGCCGACCCTCTAGCCTCGTGGCGCGACGCTCGGCTTGACAAGCAGGGCGCGCCTTCTACGCTTTTGCAGTGAGGTCATGAGCCGTGGAAGCCGCACGTAAGCCCAAGAGCACCACGGCGCGGCGTAAGGACGGCCTCATCACCACCGGGGACATGGCGCGGCTGTCGCGCAGCACGCTGAGGACGGTGCGCTTCTATGAAGAAGCGGGGCTGCTCCACCCGGTGCAGCGCACCGAGGGAGGCCATCGCCTGTTCGCCACGTCGGAGCTGCGCCGCCTCCGGCTGATCTCGGATCTACGCGCGGCCGGCTTCGCGCTCGAGGAGATCCGAGAGCTGCTGGCCACCAAGGAGGGCGCCGGGAGCGGCCCCAGCGCCGCCAGAGCGGTCAACGAGCGCCTGGACGAGCAGATCAAGTCCATGGCCGAGCGCGCGGAGCTGCTCACCCGGCTGGTGGCCGAGCTCAGCGCCACGCGGGCGCTGCTGGATCGCTGCACGCGCTGCACCCACGCGGAGCTGTTCCCGCACAGCTGCGCCACGTGCGAGGTGGTGTCGGACGCGTCGGACGTCCCGGACGCTGCGAAGGTGCTCTGGAACCTCGGGCGCTGAGCGCCGGGGTCGCGCGCGTCATGCCCGCCGATGTCCACGCCGCCGCCCGGGCGATCGAGCAGTTCTTGCAGGCGCTCGGCCTGAGCCCGGAGCGAGAGCCGGAGCTGCGGGGCACCCCGGAGCGCGTCGCGCAGGCCTGGGCGGAGCAGCTCCTCGCGGGCTACCGCGTGGACGTGGAGGCGCTGCTCGGTGCGGGCTCGCTGGCGCCCACCGGCGGCCACGCGCGGGAGGTCATCACCCTGCGCGGCATCGCCGTCGCCACGGTGTGCCCGCACCACCTGCTGCCGGCGCTCGGCGAGGCCACGCTCAGCTACGTCCCGGGGGAGCGCTGGTTCGGCCTGGGCACGCTGACGGCGGTGGTCCACGCCTACGCGCGCCGGCTGAGCTTGCAGGAGGTCATCGGGAGGCAGGTGGCCGAGGCGCTGGTGGAGCTGGGCGGCGCGCGCGCGGCCCGCTGCACGCTGCGGCTGCGCCACGCCTGCCAGGCGGCGCGAGGTGAGCGGGAGCACGGGGTGGAGGTGGTGTCCGTCGCCCAGGCGGGGCAGTGGCCCGCGGACGTGGAGCCCCAGGAGTGACGTGCGTCCTCGTCACGGGGCCCACGCGGGGGATCGGGCGGGCCGCGGCGCTGGGCTTCGCGCGCCGCGGCTGCGCGCTGGAGCTGCTGGGGCGGGCCGCGGCGCTGCCGCCGGGGCTGGCGGAGGAGCTGGCGGCGCTGGGCGCCGAGGTGGCGTGGCGGCGCTGTGAGCTCACCGAGCCCGCGTCCATCGAGGCCGCGGCGCAGGCGGTGCTGGCGCGAGGCGCGCCAGACGTGGTCGTTCACAACGCCGGCGTCATTCACCGGCAGAGCGTCGTCGCTACCACGCTGGAGGCCTGGGAGGAGCAGCAGGCCGTCAACCTGCGCGCCCCGTTCTTGCTCACGCGGGCGCTGCTGCCGGCCATGCTCGCGCGCGGCACTGGGCGCCTCATCAGCGTGGGCAGCATCTCCAGCACCTTGGGCGCGGCCAGCGCGGCGGCCTACTGCGCGTCGAAGTGGGGCCTGGTCGGCTTCACCAAGAGCCTGGCGGAGGAGCTCAGTGGCACCGGGCTCAGCGCCGTGGCGCTGCTGCCCGGCTCGGTGGACACGGAGATGCTCGTGGGCAGCGGCTACTCACCCCGGATGACGGCGGAGGAGGTGGCCCGGAGCCTCGTGTACTTCGGGCTGGACGCGCCCCAGGCCCACAACGGCGCGGTGGTGGAGATGTTCGGCGTCTAGCGGCGCCGCCGGGTAGAAAAAGGGAAAGGGCCCGTCACACCCGCTCGTCGCTACCGTTGCTCCCTTCCGGGCCTGGCGGGGTTCGCGCTGCGCTGTTGACGGGCCCGTGGGGCCCCCAGAGACCGAGCGAACTATCGACGAGACCCGCCCCAGGCGCAAGCCCCCCCGAAATTTCCTCATAAGCTCCTCGAAGCCGCTACGCGGTGAGGCTAGACCGGCGCCGTCATGGCCCTCGTGTTCTCAAAGGCTCTGGTGGTCGGCGCTTCCTCGGGGATCGGCGAGGCCATCGCGCGCCAGCTCGCCGAGGGGGGCGCGCAGGTGGCCCTCGTGGCGCGGCGCGCGGAGGAGCTCGAGCGGGTGCGCCAGGCCTATCCAGACCTGATGCGCGCCTACCCGCACGACGTCCAGCAGGCCGAGCAGGTGCCGGAGCTGTTCGAGCGCATCGTGGCAGAGCTGGGCGGGCTGGATCTCATCGTGTACGCCGCGGGCGTGATGCCGAAGGTGGCGGAGGGCGAGTACCACTTCGACAAGGACGCGCTCATGGTGCAGGTCAACCTGCTGGGCGCCATGGCGTGGCTGAACCCGGCGGCGGCGCGCTTCGAGGCGGCGCGTGCCGGCAGCATCGTGGGCATCTCCAGCATCGCTGGGGAGCGCGGGCGGCGCGGCAACCCGGGCTACTGCACCAGCAAGGCCGCGCTCAGCACCTACCTGGAGTCGCTGCGCAACCGCTGCTCGCGCAGCGGCGTCAACGTGGTGACCATCAAGCCCGGCTTCGTGGAGACGGCCATGACGCGGGGGCTCGAGGGGTTGTTCTGGCTCATCACCCCGCAGCAGGCCGCCAAGACCACGCTCGCGCTGGCGCGCCGCGGGTCGAGCGCCAGCGCCTTCGTGCCGGCGCGCTGGTGGCTGGTGGCGCTCATCGTGCGCTGGCTGCCCTCCTTCATCTTCCGCAGGCTCAACTTCTGATGTGGTCCACTAGCTCGCGAACGCTGAGACAAGCAGCACCCTGGCAGGTGCTGGACGGCTTTGGTCGCTCCGTGCAGGCCGCGTGCCGCTACGCCGCGCCCACCAGCGTGGAGCAGCTCGCGGCCGTGCTGGAGCAGGCGCGGCGGGAGGGGCTGAGCGTCGCCTTCCGCGGCTCCGGGCGGAGCTACGGAGATCCGGCGCTCAACGCGCGCGGCCTGGTGGTGGATCTGCGGCAGCTCACGCGCGTCAGCTCGTGGGAGCCCGCGCACGGCGTGTTCGAGTGCGAGCCAGGGGTCACCATCGAGGGGCTGTGGCGCCGCATCCTGTACGACGGCTACTGGCCGGCGGTGGTGCCGGGCACCATGCACCCCACCTTGGGCGGCTGCCTGGCCATGAACGTCCACGGCAAGAACAACTACGCCGTCGGCCCCATCGGCGACCACGTGCTGGACTTCGATCTGCTCACGGCGAGCGGAGAGGTGCTGCGCTGCAGCCGGGAGCAGAACGCGGACGTGTTCGTCGCGGCGCTGGGCGGGCTCGGTCTGCTGGGCGCCATCACGCGCCTGCGGCTCGAGGTGAAGAAGGTGCACAGCGGCTACGTGCGGGTGCGGCCGCTGGCGGCGCGCAGCTTGGACGAGATGTGCGACGTGTTCGAGGCGGAGGTCCCTCGCTCGGACTACTGCGTGGGCTGGGTGGACTGCTTCGCCGGCGGGCCCGCGCTCGGCCGCGGGGAGATCCACGCGGCGGACTACCTCCAGCCCGGCGAGGACGGCGCGCCGGAGCTGTCGCTGCGCGTGGAGCAGCAGGGCCTCCCGCCGCACATCCTCGGCTTCCCCCGCCATCAGATCTGGAAGATCATGCGGCTGACCATGAACGACCTGGGGGTCGGCTTCGTCAACTGGGCGAAGTACCAGGCGGCGCGCCTGGCGCACGGCAAGAGCTACCTGCAGAGCCACGTCGCCTTCGCGTTCTTGCTGGACTACGTGCCCAACTGGCGGCTGGCCTATGGGCCCACGGGCTTCATCCAGTACCAGGTCTTCGTCCCGTATGCGGGCGGGCGAGAGACGCTCAAGGACGTGCTCGCCATCGCGCAGCGCTACCGCATGTCCAGCTACTTGGGCGTGCTCAAGCGACACCGGCCGGACGACTACGTGCTCTCACACGCCATGGACGGCTGGTCGCTGGCCATGGACTACAAGGTGAACCCAGCGCGCGCAGCGCGCCTGAAGGCGATGGCCGACGAGCTGACCGAGCGGGTCATCGCGGCCGGCGGGCGCTTCTATTTCGCCAAGGACTCCGTGCTGGAGCCGGACCAGGTGGCGCGCGCCTTCGGCAGCGAGCGGCTGGAGAGCTTCAAGGCCATGAAGCAGCGGCTGGATCCCGGGGGGCTGTTCGTCAGCGATCTAGCGCGGCGGGTGGGGCTGGCGCCGCCATGACGCCCGGCGCGCGTCGGGGCAGGGCGGGGGCTGCGGGGCTGCTCTTGCTCGGCGCGGCCTGCGGCTGCGGCTACGAGGACGTGGCCCGCGCGCGCCTCGAGGCCGAGGGCTACACGGAGGTGTCGCTCACGCCCACCGAGGAGGGCTTCACGGCCACGGCCAAGAAGGGCGAGAGCCACTGCGAGGGCTCCGTCCACGTCCGCGGCGGCGCGGGCTCCTATGAGGTGTCCACCGCGCTCGTCTGCCGCGCGGGAGAGTCGGCGGCCCGCCAGGAGTGACCGTGGGCTCGGCGTCCAAGGCCGTGAAGACATCGCGGACGCGAGGTCGACCGGTGAGCGGCAGCGAGGACGCGCTCCAGCTCGGAGCGCCTCCTTCATCACCGTAGGCTACGAGACAGTCGCGTCGAGTTGCTGCTAGGCTGAGCCGTTCTCTCGTCGTGTGACGCAGGTGGCGCGGCGGTGAGGGAGCTGCCGACGGTCCGACGCCCGGGGCGCGCGGCGCAGTGGACGCTAGGTCTTGGAGACGAAGCCCATGACTCACCGCATCGCCCTCGGACTCGCAACGCTCGTGGTGATGGCGCTCGCGGGGTGCCGTGAGGAGGCAGCCGCGCCGAGCGAGCCCGCGGAGCGGATCGGGGCGGCGCGGGCGGCGCTCGAAGCGGGCGCGGGGAGCGTGGGGAGCTGCACGGGCAACCCGGCGCGGTGCACGACGATCCTGCTGGCGGCGGGGGGCGCGCACACGGTCGCGCTGAAGGGCGACGGGACGGTGTGGGGCTGGGGGGACAACTCGCACGGACAGCTCGGCGGCGGCTCGCCCGACGCGCTTTCGCCTGTGCGGGTGCCGGGGCTCGGCGGCGTCGTGGCGGTGGCGGCGGGGGCGTACCACACGCTCGCGCTGAAGGGGGACGGCACGCTGATGGCGCTCGGCGACAACAGCCGCGGGCAGCTCGGCGACGGCACGATGAGCGGCGTCGTGGCGGTCGCGGCGGGGGCGTCCCACTCGGTCGCGCTGAAGAGCGACGGCACGGTGTGGGCGTGGGGGAAGAACGCCGAGGGGCAGCTCGGCGACGGCACGACGAACGACGCGAGCGCGCCGGTGCAGGTGAGCGGGCTCGGCGGGGTCGTCGCGGTCGCGGCGGGCGAGGCGCACACGGTGGCGCTGAAGAGCGACGGCACCGTGTGGGGCTGGGGGAAGAACGCTCACGGCCAGCTTGGCGACGGCACGACGAACGACGCGCTCGTGCCGGTGCAGGCGACGGGGCTCACGGGCGTGGTCACGCTCGCGGCCGGGGGGGAGCACACGCTCGCGCTGGCGGCGGACGGCACGGTGTGGGCTTGGGGCGCGAACAGTGCTCCGCCCGGCGGCGGGGCGACCGACGCGACCGCCCCGGTGCAGGTCCCGGGGCTGACCAGCGTCACCGCGCTCGCGGCGGGGCGCGGGCACTCGCTCGCGCTGAAGGCGGACGGCACGGCGTGGGGCTGGGGCTCGAACGGCAGCGGCCAGCTCGGCGACGGCACGACGAGCGACGCCGCCGCGCCGGTGCAGGCGCTGGGGCTCACGGGCGTCGTCGCCCTCGCGGCCGGCGACGCGCACGCGGCGGCGCTCGAGGGGAGCGGCTCGCTCGCGGCGTGGGGGGAGAACGGCGACGGCCAGCTCGGCGACGGCACGACGAATGACGCCGCCGCGCCGGGAGAGGTCGGCGGCGGGCTCCAGCTCCTGGCCCCGTGCGCCGCGACGCTGGCGGCGTGCGACGGCGCGAGCGGCGCGTGCGTGGCCGCGCCGGCCGCGGACGGCGCGAGCTGCGGGGCGGGCGAGGTGTGCAAGGCGGGGAGCTGCCAGAGTGGGTGCTTCATCGACGGCGTCGTGCACGACCCCGGCGCGAAGCAGATGAAGTGCCCGACGGTGGTGGGGGGATGCCCGCCCATCCCGCCCGGGTGCGCCAGGATTAGGACCACGACCTACTCGGTCGGCGCAATGACCTGCACCGGCTGCGAGTACTGCGCGGACGCGCCTTGCGCGCGCCTCTATTGCCCGACGCCGGTTGATCCTGATTGTACGTCCGTCGTGCAGGTAGCACCGGCGGAGCAAGGAAGCTCCGTCGCGTGCACGCAGTGCCCGGGATGTGTGATGAGGAATTATGGGTGCAACTTCGACCAATGCGCGCCGGCGCTCTCGACCACGGCGTGGAGCCCGTCGGACGGCGCACCTTGTCACGACTACTCGAACTGTCGAAACGGCACGTGCCAAGCGGGGGCGTGCGTGCCCCGAGCGGGCTCGTACTGGGCGAACTCGTACTGTGGAGGCGACCAATGCAAGAGAAGATATTGTTACTGGGCTTCCACTCCGGGGGCTAAAACTTGTGAATCTGATTATGGCCAATGGGACATCGCCCCCGACGGCACGACCTGCGACGACGGCGACGCCAACACCGCGGGCGACGTCTGCACGGCGGGCGCATGCGCGGGCGTCGATCACTGCGTGGGCGTCGTCTGCGCCGCGGACGCGTGCCACGAGGCGGGCGCGTGCGATCCTGCGACGGGCCTCTGCTCGAAGCCGGCGAAGGCCGACGGCACCGCCTGCGACGACGGCGACGCC
>CAUJEM010000151.1 GCA_963169915.1 Myxococcota bacterium | reverse complement strand
GAGAAGAGGACGGAGCTTTCTTTCTGTTCGGCCATGCGCGGTTCCTCAGGAGTCGTTCTCGGCGTGGGCGTCACCGATGGTGGGGCGGGGCGGTACACTATCGCTGTAGCTTCGTCAACGGTAGGGCAAGGTGAATGATAGCCGAGGATTGGGCCGAGCCCCAGGTCCGAGCGAGCGGGAGCGAGCGCTGGCCACGCCCCGCGAGGAGGCGCCGCCACCTCACGAGCGACGAAGCCACGTTGCAGAGACGCGGTGGCTTCGCCTAAGTTGTCCCTCATGCCGGTCGACGTCTGCGCTCACATCACGGGAACGGTCTGGAAAATTGAAGTCAAGGTAGGAGACTCCGTGGAGGAGGAGCAGACCGTGGTCATCCTGGAGTCCATGAAGATGGAGATGCCCGTGGAGGCTCCGGAGGCCGGGACGGTCAGCAGCATCGCGGTGACCGAGGGGCAAGCCGTCGAAGAGGGCGATGTGCTCCTGACGCTCGGCTAGCTGCGCTCACTCGCGCCAGAAGAGCTTCCAGGGGTTGTGCTTCAAGTCCCGGAGCATCTCCTGGAGGTCGTCGTAGAGGCCCTCGTCCATCACCATGGCGCCGATGGTGCCCTTGCCGCGCTTGATGTGTGCGACGACCGCCTGCCCGTCGGAGGCGGCCACCCGCACGCTCCCGAGCGTGGCCTCCGCGTCTTGCGTGATCTTCTCGTAGCGGGCGAGCTGCTGCGCGGAGGTGAGCGTGCCGGTGAGCTTCTTCGCGTCCCCCATCACGGCGCGCCCGTCGGTCAGCAGGGGGTCGAGCTGCCGGTTGGTGGTGGCGGTGATCCCCTCCACATTGTTGAAAATGCGATTGATTTGTGCGTTCTCGACGTAGCGCTCCCGCGCTAGCTTGACCGTCTCTTTCCCCTCCACCGTCATGTCCTCCACGTTGGACACGATGCGGTCCAGCTTGGCGCCGTTGTGCTCGAAGAACGCGCCGGTGCCCGTGAGGGTCTTGTGCAGACCGCTGAAGGTCTCTTCGATGCGCCCTTCGTTGCTGGTGAGCCCCTCGTACGCGCGGTGGAGCAGCTCGTAGCTCTCCGCGAGCAGCAAATCCAGCCGCGGCGGGCTGATCCCCCGCACCACCGCTTGGTCTTGCAAGATGGGGCGATCGTGCGAGCCCGACTCCACCGCGAGGAACTGCTCGCCGAGTAGGCCCTGGCTGGTGATAAACCAGCGAGAATTTTCGTAGATGGCGCCCTGGTAGCGCTTCTCGATCTTCGCCACCACGCGGATGAGCGGGACGGGCTGCTTGCTGTCCGGGTCCAGCTGCCCGCCGCGGAATTGCAGCTCCGCGACCTTCCCGACCTTGACGCCGGCGATCTTGACGGGAGCCCCGGCCTGCAGCCCGCCGGGGTTGTCGAAGTCCACGTTGACCTGATACGTCGGCTGAAAGCTGAGCCCCCCCATCACCACGATGAACGCAGCGAGCAGGCCCAGCGCGACCACGATCAGCGCGCCGACCTTCACTTCGATGGAACGCTGACTCATGAGCTCCGTTCAGGTGTCAAAGGGGCCCTCGGCCCGGCCGTGGATGAACTGCTGGATGATGGGGTCAGGGGTGGCGCGGAAGTCGGCTTGGGTGCCGAGCAGGCGCACCTCCCCTTTGTATAGCATCGCGATGCGATCAGCGATGGTGAAGATGCTGGTCAGATCGTGGGAGACGACGATGCTAGTGACGCCCAGGGTGTCCGAGAGGTGGCGGATGAGGACGTCCACCCGCCGCGCGCTCACCGGATCCAGGCTGGTGGTGGGCTCGTCGAACAGCACGTAGCGCGGCTCGAGTGTGAGCGCCCGCGCGATGGCCACCCGCTTGCGCATCCCGTCGCCCAGCTCGGCCGGGAACCGGCTAGCGTACTCTTGCATCTGGACCTGGGCGAGCAGGCGCCTCGCCTCCGCGAGCGCCTCGGGTCGCCCGAGCCCACGGTGCTTGCGCAGCGGCAGCGCGACGTTCTCCGCGCAGCTCATGCTGTCGAAGAGCGTGGAGTGTTGGAACACCATGGCGCACTTCTTCCGGACGGCGTACATGGCCCGCTCGTCGAAGCGGCTGACCTCCTCGCCGTCCAGCCAGATCTCGCCCTCGTCCGGGTAGAGCAAGCCGATGAGGTGCTTGATGAGGACGCTCTTGCCGACGCCCGAGGCGCCGATGATGAAGAACACCTCGCCGTCGGTGACGTCGAAGGTCACGCCCTTGAGGACGGCCTTGTCCCCGAAGGCCTTCTTGATGCCCCGGAAGCTGATCATGGTTCGCTCACAGGGGCCCTTCCGGGATGCCATGCACGAACTGGTGCACGTAGGGGTCGGTGCTGGCCCTGGCCTCTTCGGTGGTGCCGTCGAAGATGAGCCGACCCCCGAGCATCATCCCCACACGATCCGTGACGGTGAGCAGGCGGTCGAGGTCGCTCGACACCATGATCACCGTGGCGCCGGCGGCGCGCTGCTCGGCGCGGAGCAGATCGAAGATCTTCTGGCTGGTGACGGGATCCAAGCCGGCGGCGGGCTCGTCGTAGAGGACGATGGGGGCGCCGCTGACGGTGGCGCGCGCCACGCCGACGCGCTTCTTCTGCCCGCCGGAGAGCCCCGCGGGCAGCCGCGCGCCGAAGCCGGGGAGGCTGACGACCCGGAGCCGCTCCTCCACCCGCGCGGCGATCTCGGACTCGGCGAGCTGGAACAGGCGTCGTAGGGGGAAGGCGATGTTGTCCGCGACGGTCATGAAGTCGAACAGGGCGTTGTTCTGGAACAGCATGCCGATGCGCTTGCGAAAGTCCTGGAGCTCCAGCTCCGTGAGCTGACCGAGCTCTTGTCCGTCGATCTGGATGCGACCGGAGTCCGGCTGCTCGAGGCCGGCCAAGAGCTTGAGCAGCACGCTCTTGCCGGCCGCGCCCGGGCCGATGAGGCCGTAGAGGCAGCCCTTGGGGACGGTGAGATCCACCCCCCTGAGGACGGGACGGCCAAAGTGCTTGCTGACCGCCTCGACGCGGATCACGAGCCGGGGCCTTGCAGCAGGGCCTCGTGCTCCGCGCGCAGCGTGGCCAGGGCGCCGGCGTCGCGCCGCTGCTTGAGCCAGAGCAGCGCCACCACCCCGAGCCAGACGAGGTTGAGCACGACGATGCCGCCCACCATCAGCTTGGCCGGCCCGAGGGAGCCGCGCGTCAAGGTGATGGGTCCGAAGCGGGCCAGCTCGCGCTCGACCAGGCGCCCCTCTGCCGGGCTGGGCGCGCTGACCACCGTGACCGCCTCGGCCTGCAGCCCAGGGACCGCCCCGGCGACCAGGCGCTGGACGTCCTGAGGCGTGATGGGGGGAGTGGCGCCGCGGTACCGCAGCAGCACCGACGCGGTGGGCGCGCGCTCCGGCTCGCCGAAGGAGAGGCTGTCCTTCTGTAGGACGGCGAGGTGCACGCGCGCCGACAGCACCCCGTCGAGGCGGTTGAGGGAGCGCTCGAGCTCCCCCGCCGTGCCGATCACGACCTTGGCGTGCTCCGAGCTGCGGCTGGGGACCAGCGCGCCCTTGCCGAGCGCGTCGAGGACCCCGGGGCTCCCGACGCGCGGCAGGCTCTTGCGCGTCAGGACCGTGATGGCCGCGCTCGCGTCGTCGCGGCCGACGAGGACGCGATACCCGCGCTCTTGCTCGGGCTCCGCCTCTTTGGTCGCGACGACGCCGTCTTGCTCGAGCGCGACGAGCACCTCGTTGGCGTCCACCTCCGAGAGCCCCCCCGCGACGGGGACGCTACAGCCGAAGAGCATCCCCGCCCCCACCAACGACCCGAGCAGCGTCCACGACCGCACCTCGCCAGGCTAGGCGACATCCACGCCGGCGAAAAGCCATCTCTCGCCGGCGAGCCGCCTCAGAACGCGGTGCGCGTGACGTCCAGCTTGGGGTTGCTGGGGAAGGACAGCCCGCGGACGGCGGCGGCGATGCAGCCGGAGACCCCCGGGTTCTTCGGGTTGGTGGTCACGGTGACCCCGACGGCGCGCCCGTTCTGGATGGCGGCGCAGATGTTGATGCTCATGTCGTCCGGCGCGCCGCAGTGAGAGAAGTACGAGCCACGGTTGAGGACGGCACCGTACTGTCCAGCGGTGAGGTCCGCCTGCCCCTTCTCCCCGATCCGCATCTCCTCGACGTAGGAGGCCTGGGCTGCCTCGCAGCTCATCCCTCCGGCCAAGAGCGGGAAGCCGCCGCTCGAGCCGATGACCCCGCCGCGCCCACCGCCCTTCTTCTGGGTGGCGGTGGGGACGTTGAGCTGGCCCTTGAGGTCGACCGCGGCCACGGACTCCTCCTGGACCGCCACCGTGTCGCTCTTCTCTCCGCGCTTGGTGAGCACCACCGTGACGACGGCCGCGAGCAGGGCGCCCACCACCACGACGCCGATGAGCGCCTTGCTGCGGGTGCTCTTGCGCTCCTCGGTGACCGTCTTCTCGAGCGCGACCTTCTCCGCCTTGATGTCGCGATGCAGGCGTGCTTGCTCGGCGAAGGGGGCAAATTCGTCCCAGTCTTTGATGGCGCGGACGTCCTGGCTGAATTGGTCCTTGAGGACGTCCGCTTCGACGAACTGGAGGCTGGCGATTTGCTGGAGCAGCTCCACGGCCGAGAAGGGCCCGTGGTCCATCCCGTCCTTGACGACCACGAAGCGCGGGCGCGGGTCGGCCTCGAGCCTCGCCTTGAGCGAGGCGAGCTCCGAGGTGCTGTCGCTGACCACGGGAGCGGCGCGATGGTCGACGATGGCCAGGTCGAAGCCGAGCGCGGGTGGCGGGGGGAGCATGGAGAGCGACACGTCGACGTCGAGGTGAGCGTCGAAATCATCGGCGGGCGGCGGGGGGACGGTCGCGCTCGGGGCGAGGTGGTGGATGGCTTGCGCCAGCGCTCGGAGATCGTCGGGGCGGTGGGCGGGGTCGGCGACGAGCGCTCGGCCCAGCACCTGCTCGAGCTCCGGGGGGAGCCCCTCCACGAGCTCCGTGGGGCGCGCCATCGCCGGCCCCACGACCGCCCCCGTCACCATTTCGTAGAGGACGGCGCCGAGCGCGTACACGCTGGCTCGCGCGCCGCCGGGCTGACCCCCGCGCTCCTCGGGCGCGAGGCACGCGCGGTCTCGTGGCAGGGAGGGGGGGAGCTGCCCACGCTCCGCGTCGAGGGCGAGCGACTCCCCCCGGAGGCTCAGGCTGGAGGGGTTGAGGAACAGGTGCCGACCGCTCTCGTGCAGCTCCGCAGCCTGGAGGCACAGCGGGACGATCAGGTGGACCGCCTCACTGAGGGGGAAGGAGTGGCCTTGCGCGCGGAGCGCCTCCAATCGTTCACGAAGGGAGCCGGGGGGGATGCTCGCGCCGACGGGCAGCGGCGTTCCTGGGTTCGATACACTGGGCATGGTGGGCGCCCTGGATGCTACGTACCGAGGCCCGCAGCGTCGAGCCTCCCGCGCCGGGAGGGCTCGGGGAACGCCGCTGGAGGTGTACAATCACGGTGCAGGTGGCATTTCATGGCTGGTGAGCGTCAGAGCGGCAGCTCGTCCGGCCGTCGCGGGCGCTGCCAGGGGTACCGGCGCTTCGAGGTGTCGCCACGGAGGAAGGCGCGCATCACGGGCGCGATGTTGGCGGCGATGTCGTCGTCCCACTCGCCACCATGGACGTAGTCGAGCGTCCTCCCTCGGGGGTCGAGCAGGGCGAAGCCGGGGATTTTGTCCGTGGGCACGTCCATGCGGCGCAGCTCCACCGCCGCCGCGGAGGCCTGGACGCGGATGAGCCGCAGCGGGCCGAGCGCCGCTTGGAGGCGCGGATCGGACAGCGCCGCCGCGAAGCCGTTGCAGGGACGACACTGCTGCTCCGAGACCCAGAGCAGCAGCTTCTCACCGGCGGCCTGGGCGAGTCGCCCTTGCGCGTCCAGGAGCTGTGAGAGGCTCTGCCCCACCCCCGGATCGACGAGCGTGACCGTGCCGAGGCGCGTGGTGACCGTCTCGAGCTCGTGCGAGAGGGCCGGCCCTGGGCTCGTGCTCCTCGGCGCTGGCGCCGCGCCCTTGGGGAGGGGGAGCACCGGCGGGGGTGCGTCGATGGGAGGGGGTGCCCGGCGCGCCCTGGGCCCCGCCGCGGTGGTCGGCGCCCGACCCCCAGGGTGAGCCGGTGGGCGGTCGAGGCGCCACAGCGCGACGCTCACGAGCCCAGCCGCACCGAGGGCACCGAGGCCGCCCAGGAGCAGCCCGCCGAGCGCCCGGCCCCGCCCTGCGACCGTGCCCCCAGAGCGGTGGATCTCCCCGAGGGCCACGAAGCCGAGGCTGACGGCGACGAGCGAGCCGACGAGCGGCAAGCAGGTGAGCCCGAGCAGCGCGAAGGCGAGCGCGCCGGTGGCCGCGCCGCTCACCGACGTGGGCCGTGGGCGGGCAGCGAAGGGATCTGGGATGGTGGGCCCCTGGGACACCCTCCAAGCCTAGTCGCGTCGAGCAGGGACGCAGGGACAAAGTGATGCCGCCTGGGCTCGAGGGAGGGGTGAGAGCAGCGCGGCGCGGGCTCACGACCCCACGCCGAGAAATTCCGAAGCGGAACCACGGGCTAGCGCGTTGCGACCGCGCGTTTTGCCATGGTAGCGTCGCGCCGCCATGGATCCCCGCGAGATCGAGGCGCTGGTGCAGCGGCTCGTCCACAACCCGCACGACCAAGAAGCCATCAGCTACGCGCATCGAGCGGGTCAGGCCGACCCCCGCTCGTACGCCATGCTGCTCGAGAAGGTAGGGACGGCGACGTCGGACCCCGCGTTCGCGAGCCACTGGCTCACCGAGGCCGCCACCGTGTGGGCCATGACGCTGGGAGATCCCCACCGCGCGGCGCGGGCGCTGATGATCGCCGTCGACCGCGACCCCACTCAGGCGACGCCCGCCGAGCGGCTCGCGGAGCTCTACCGGGAGAAGGACGACGTCAAGGCGCTCGTGGCGCTGCTCGAGCGCCGCGCGAAGGCCCTGGGGGCGGCGGCGGCGCACGACCCAGCGCTGCGCGCGCAGGTCGTGGGGCTGCACGAGGAGCTCGGGCGGCTGTGGGCGACCCCGGCGCTCGCCAAGCCCAAGAACTCCATCGAGCACTACCGCAGGGTGCTCGACTACGAGCCGCAGCATCAGCTCGCCATCTATTCCATTCGGGAGGCCTTCAAGGCCGCGGGGCAGTGGGCCGAGGCGGTCCCGTACTACGCGCTGGAGATCGCGCTCACGACGGATCCGGAGCGACAACAGGCGCTCTACGTCGACGAGATCGAGACGCGGCGCGCCGCGGGCGATCTCGCCGGCGCCAGCCAGGCGGCCCGCGCCGCGCGCGCCCTGGACCCGAGCGACGATCCCTCGCTCAAGGCCACCCTCGCGACCCTCATCCTCGATCGGGTCACGGCGCGTGAGCCGCTGCACCCCTCGGAGCGCGAGGAGGGCGCGCGGCTCTTCACGGAGCTCGCGGAGACCTACGTCGACAGCCCGGACTACGCCTTCTCGTACGCCAACTGCGCGCTCGGCATCGACCCGGGCCACGACCGCGCGGTGCAGCTCAGCATGTACTATGGGGAGTCGCTGGGCAGGGCGGGGGAGGTGGCGCCGCTCGCGCGCGCGTATCTGCAGGCCAACCCGAGCGGCGTGATGGCTGCGGAGGCGCAGCGCTTCGCCGGCGCGGCGAGCGCCCCCCCCAGCACCCAGGTCGAGCCGAGCGCGCCGGCCGCCAGCCGTGGCCCGGTGAGGGCCGCGCCGGTGGAGGCGGCACCGCTCGAGGTGGAGGAGCTCGCCGAGGCCGAGGAGAGCGCGGCCGGCTTCGAGCTGCCGCCCCCCAACCCCGAGCGCGTCCGGCAGCTCTTGGACGAAGCGGAGGCCTTCGCGCGGAAGGCCAAGAAGAACGACGCCGCCGCCAAGTATCGAGAGGTGCTCGCGCTCGAGCCAGCCAACGACGAAGCCGTCGCCTTCTTGGAGGGCTTCTTGCGGCAGACGCGCAAGTTCCCGGAGCTGCGCGAGCTGCTGGTGAACGCCACGCGCGTCCCCGGCGTGGAGCTGGAGCGAAAGAAGGGCTGGTGGCGCGAGGTCGCGGGGATCTCGGAGACCCAGCTCAAGGACGTGGACACGGCCTTGCACGCGTGGGCGCAGCTCGCCAGCCTAGACCGGAGCGACGACGGCCCCGGCCAGCAGCTCCGGCGGCTGCTCGAGCGTGCGGGGCGCTGGGACGAGCTGGCGGCACACCTGGAGCAGGAGGCGGAGCAGCAGACCGACACCGAGGCGCGCGTGGCGCTCGAGAAGAGCCTCGCCAAGCTCCACGAGGTCAAGCGTAAGGACCTGGTCGCGGCCGGAGAGACCTGGAGCCGTGTCGCGTCCCTCACCCCGGACGACGAGTCGGCGCTACAGACGGCGGTCAAGCTCTTCGAGCGAGCCGAGCGCCCGGATCTCGCGGCGACGGCCATCGCCGAGAACGTGGACGCCGTGAGCGACGAGGCGCAGCGCGTCCACCTGCTCGAGCGGCTCGCGCAGCTCCGCGAGGCGGCCGGGGACTCCGCGGCCGCGGGCGAGGCCTACGCCGAGGTGGGGACGCTGAAGAAGGACGCCGCGAGCTGGAGCGCCGCGGAGCGCAACTTCGTCGCGGCGGAGGCCTGGGAGCAAGCCGCCACCGCCGTCGGAGAGCAGGCGCTGCTCGCGGGGGGCGCCCGCCACCAGGCGGAGCTCTACGCCCTGGAGGCGGACTACCTCGGCCGCGCGGGCGATGAGGCCAGCGCGATCCTCCGCTTGGAGCAAGCGACGGATCTCGACCCCACCGAGGCGTCGTGGGCGAGCGCGCTGGAGGCTCGCTACACGGAGGCGGAGCGCTTCGAGGATCTGGTGAGCTACCTGCTGCGCCGCGCGGAGAAGATCCAGGACGCGGCGTCGCGGGTGGAGCTGCGCAAGCGCGCCGCCGCGCTACAGCGCGAGCGGCTCGTGGAGCTGGAGAGCGCCCGGGAGACGCTGCTGCTCGTACTGGCGGACGCGGAGGACGCGGACGTGTTGTCGGTGCTCGCGGAGGACGCCCTCGAGCGCGGCGAGCCGGCGGAGGCGGCGGATTTCCTGCGGCGCCTCGCCAAGGTGACGTCGGACGTGGAGGCGCGGCTGGCGGTGCGCCTGAGGGAGGCGGAGCTCGTCGCGGACGCGCTCGACGACGCTCGCGGGGCGCTCGAGCGCTACGAGGCCGTGGTGGCGGAGCTGGCGCCGAACCACCTCGGGGCGCTGCGGGCCATCGCGAGCCTGGCAGAGTCGCTCGACGAGCCGCGGCTCGTCGCGGGCGCGCTCGAGCGGCAGCTCCCGCTGCTCGAGGAGGCGGCCGACCGCGTGGACGTCGCCACGCGCTTGGCGGCGCTCTACGAGGGAGAGCTCGACGAT
This sequence comes from Myxococcota bacterium, assembly GCA_963169915.1. Taxonomy (GTDB): domain Bacteria; phylum Myxococcota_A; class Polyangia; order Polyangiales; family Polyangiaceae; genus JADLEQ01. The sequence goes on along the minus strand of CAUJEM010000151.1, from coordinate 5,336 downwards.
CCGCAGGCGGCGATCCGCAGCCTGGAGGTGCTGCGCGCGGCGGACCCGGAGGACTTCGACGCGGTCCATCGCTTGAAGGACTTGTCCGAGCGCGTGGGCGACTGGGAGGCGGTGGCGCGTCACTCGGCCACGCTCATCGAGGTCGAGGGTGATGAGGAGGAGATCAGCCGGATGACGCGGCAGCTCGCGGACGTCCTGCGCGAGAAGCTCGGCAAGGGCGACGAGGCGCTCGCGGTGCTCGCGGAGCTCGCGGATCAGGGCGATGAAGCCTGCCGCGAGGAGTACGTCGCGCTGGGCGACGAACTCGGATGGAGGGGGATCGTCGCGGCGAAGCTGGTGGAGTGGTACGCGCCGGCGCGTCCGGGGGAGCTCCGCAGCGAGCGCCTCCGGGGCGCCTTCGACCGCTTCGTCGCGGTGGGGAGGGCCGCTGACGCGGTGGCGGTCGGTAAGGAGCTGGCGCGGCAGCGCGGCGTCCAGGACAAGGAGCTCGGAGCCACGCTCGAGCGGCTGGCCATCGACACCCAGGATCTCGACGCGCTCGGCGTGGCGCACGACGTGCTGGTGGCGGAGCTGACCGGGCCGGAGCGTGCGGAGGAGCTGGTGCGTCAGGCCGAGGCACTCGGCCGCGCGGGGGTGCCGGTGGAGGACGCGCTCCAGCACGGGGAGGGGGGGCTCACGAGCATGCCGGTGGACGCTGTGGAGCCGCTGCTGGGGCGCCTCGCGGCCTTGGTGGGCGAGCCGAGCCAGCTCATCGATCTGTACGAGCGCCAGGTGACGCGCTGCAAGCAGCCCCTCGACAAGCTGAGGGCGCTCGCGCGGGCGGCTGAGGTGGCGGCCGAGCACGGCGCGCTCGAGCGCGCGCGCGGCTTCTTCGACCTCGCCCTCGGCGGCGGCGTCCAGGACGACACGCTGGACACCCTCGAGGAGATCGCCCATCAGGCGGACGCAGCCGCGGGAAACCAGCAGCTCACGGAGGTGCTGGCGGGCGCGCTGGCCGCTGGGGGTCACGGCGCTCGGGACGGCGGGCGGACGCGGGCCATGTTGCTCGGGCGCGCCGCGCGACTCGCACAGACGCGCCTGGGGAGGGTCGAGCAGGCCTTCGAGTGGCTCACGGAGTCGCTCATCACCTTCGTGGACGACGCCACGCTCGACGCCCTGCTCGACGTCGCGCGGGGCGTGGGCGAGCTGCCACGCGCCGACGCGGCGCTCAGCAAGGCGCTGGGCGAGGTGTTCGACGGACCGCTGGTGCGCAAGCTCCTCGCGCGGCGCGGGGCCCTGCGCCGGGACGAGCTGGGGGACAAGGCGGCGGCGGCGGTAGATTTCAAGCGCCTGCATGATTTGTCCCCTGGGGACACGCAGGTCATGCAAGAGCTCTCGGAGCTCTACACGGAGCTGAAGGACTACCGAGGGATGGTCCAGCTCTACGAAGATCAGATCTTGCGCGGCAAAGATCAGGCCCTGCGCGTGGAGCTGGCTCGAAAGGTCGCGCGCCTCTGGGAGGAGCAGCTCCAAGATTTCCGAGAGGCCGCCGACGCTTGGCGGCGCGTGCTCAGGCTGAGCGCCGGCGACGCCGAGGCGACCGAGGGACTCGAGCGCGCCAAGGCCGGCATCATCAACAAGCCTCGGAGCATCCCCCCGCGGGCCTCGTCCATCCCCGCGCCGCCCGCCGCGGCGCCGCTCGAGCGCGAGGGCGTGAGCGAGGCCGCGGAGGCCGCCGAGGAGCAGCCGCTCAGCGAGCCCACCGCGGCGGAGTCGTCCGAGGAGCCGCCCGCCCACGCGCCAATGAGCGAGCCAGCGCCGGTGGAGGACGAGCCGCCGCCCAGCGCCGCCGACGAGGTCGCTAACGACGAGGCCGACGACGGCGGGCCCGACGACGAGGACCACGCGACCATGCCGCCTGCCGCGCCGCCGGAGGTCGCGCTCGAGGCCGCGCGGCTAACGAGCCCGGCGCTTCCGAAGTTCGAGGAGGCGGAGGATGAGCACACGGTGGTCGGCGCACCCTCTCTGGAGGAGGCCGCGGGTGAGGACGCCCCGGTCGGCGAGGGGGAGCTGGTGGACGACGCGGAGCTGGTGGACGACGCAGAGCTCGAGGAGGACTGAGCCCCGCGCGCTCAGACCGGGGACGGCTCGATGGTGAGGCTCCTGGCGTCGGCATCGACGGTCGCCAGGGCGCCGAGCGTCAGCGGCTCGTTCTGAGGGCCGTGTCCGAAGTGCAGCCCGCTCAGGATGGGAACGCCGAGCCCTCCGAGGCGCTCCCTCAGGACCGTCTGCGCGCTCACCCCGTGCCGGCCAGGGCCGCAGTCGGTGAAGTCCCCGATCAGCACCGCGCCGAGCTGCTGGAGCAGCCCGCTCTGGAGCAGCGCGGTCAGCGTGCGATCGATACGGTAGGGTAGCTCCGTGACGTCCTCGAGCGCCAGCACCGCTCCGGGGGGAGGGCGCCAGCGGCCGCTCAGCGCCGCGAACGACAAGACGGTGAGGTTACCGCCGAGGAGCGGGCCGCGCGCTACCCCTCCCTGCCAGCGCTCGAGCTGCTCGTAGTGGCGCGGCCGCTCGGGGTGCTCGAGGGCGTCGATGAAGCGCTGGCGGATGCGCGCGCTGCCCGCGGCGAGCCCGCCGACGTTGGTGGCGTGCAGCGACATGACCCCGGCGGCCTGGGCCTCCACGTGGAGCGCGGTCACATCCGAGAAGCCAACGAGCCATTTCGGGTCCGCGCGGAGCGCGGCCGTGTCCACCAGGTGAGCGATGCGGCCAAGGCCGTAGCCTCCCCGCGCCGCCACGATGGCGCGGGTGTCCGGATCCCGGAGCGCTCGGTTCAGCTCGTCGAGCCGGCGCTCGTCGCTGCCAGCGAGGAAGCCGGCGCCCTCGAACAGGCGCTGCTCGTAGGCGACGCGATAGCGCCCTGCGAGAAAGCCCATGCCTCGGAGGACCAGCCGGCGATCGAAGGGGCTGCTGGGGGCGACGACCCGCAGCTTCGAGCGCGCCCGGAGCGGCGGGGGGAGCGTCATCAGGGGGCTCATGCTGGCGGACTTCGTGGCGCGACCCGTGGGTGGAGCGCTCGGCGATATAGCTCGGGGGCTGGGGTGGCTGGAAGTCGCCGCGCCGAGCGCCTAAGGTCATGGCCCGATGAGGAAGCGGTTTGCCCTTTCACGCCTGGCGGACGTTGCGGCAAACGACATGCTCCCGAGGGCCCAACGGCTGCTCTTGGGGGCGCGTCAGTCGCTCGCGGACTACGGCCGTGAGCTGGTCGGTGAGGACTTCGAGGAGCGGACCCGGCTGCTGCGTCAGCGCTACGAGCGCCAAGGCGGAGACCCCTTCGGGCTAGATCCGGAGACGGCCAAGTACCTCATCATCGCCTGCTCGTTCTTTCATCGTAAGTACTTTCGCACCGAGGTGCACGGGCTCGAGACCCTACCCGAGGGGCGCGTGCTCATCGTCGCCAACCACAGCGGACAGCTCCCGCTCGACGGCGCCATCATCGGCTCGGCGCTGTTTCTGGACCTCCACCCGCCGCGCATCATCCGCGCGATGGTGGAGAAGTGGGCGCACTCGCTGCCCTTCGTGTCCACCTTCTTCAGCCGCGTGGGGCAGGTGGTCGGCGTGCCGGAGAACGCGCGCCGGCTCTTGGAGCTCGAGGAGACCCTGCTGGTCTTCCCCGAGGGCACGCGCGGCATCTCCAAGCCCTTCAACCAGCGCTACCAGCTCTCGGAGTTCGGCCTGGGGTTCATGCGGCTCGCCATCGAGACCAACACGCCCATCGTCCCCGTGGGCGTCATCGGGGCGGAGGAGCAGTACATCAACCTCGGGAACGTGCAGTGGATGGCCCGGGCGCTGAAGATGCCGGTCTTCCCGCTGGTGCCGCAGTGGTTCATCCCTGGCGCCCAGCTGCCGCTGCCCACGAAGTACCGGCTCTACTTCGGAGAGCCCATGCGCTTCGACGGGGACGCCGACGACGACGACGCGGTCATCGAGGAGAAGGTCTGGGTGGTGCGCCAGACCATCCAGAGCCTCCTGCACCGCGGTCTGCGGGAGCGCAAGAGCATCTTCTTCTGAGCTGGAGGAGTACCCACATGCAGGAGCCCCCGGACAACGACGACGAGCGGCGACAGCGCGACCGACGGCAGCAGGCCCGCCGCGCCATCGATCACCTCCCCGTGGACGTCATCGAGCGGATCGAGACGGGGCCGGTCATGATCACCGGGATCGTTGGGCGCCTGGGCCGCAGGCTGGCGCGCCAGCTGCACCGCAGCCGGGCGGTCATCGGGCTCGACCGCCGCCCCTTCCCCGATCGCCCGAAGGACATCGAGCACCACGAGATCGACATCCGGCGCAACAAGGCCAAGGACATCTTCCGGAGCAAGCGGCTCGCCGCGCTGGTGCACCTCGGCACCATGCACGATCCGACACGGACGGCGGAGGAGCAGCAGACCTGGAACGTGCTCGGCTTCCAGAAGCTGCTCGAGTACGTGCGCCTCTACGACGTGCCCAAGCTGGTCTTGCTCTCCAGCGCCAGCCTCTACGGCGCGCGCCCGGACAACGCGCAATTCCTGGGGGAGGACGCGCCGCTGCTCGGCGCCGGTGCGTTCAGCGAGATGCGGCACCTCGTGGAGGTGGACATGCTGGCGCAGAGCTTCTTCTGGAAGCACCCCAAGACCGAGACGGTCATCTTGCGCCCCGCCCACATCTTGGGGACCGTGCACAACGCGCCCAGTAATTATCTGCGCCTGCGCGTGGTCCCCACCCTGCTAGGCTACGACCCCATGGTGCAAGTGGTCCACCAAGACGACGTGGTGCGCGCGATCCAGCTCGCGCTGCGACCCGGCGTCCGAGGGATCTTCAACATCGCGGGGCCGCCCGCGCTGCCGCTCTCGCGCGGGCTGAGGATGCTGGGGCGCAAGAGCGTGCCGCTCCCGTACCCGCTCGCCAAGGCCGGGATCGATCGGCTCTGGCGCGCCAAGATGACGGGCTTCCCCGCGCCAGAGCTGGATTTCATCCGGTACGTGTGCATGGCGGACGACCGCCGCGCGCGCGAGCAGCTCGGGTATCAGCCTCAGATCGACCTCGAGCACACGCTGGCGAGCGTGGATGAGGGAGAGTGGGGATGAGCCACCCAGGCTACTGGCTGCTCGTCGTGGGGGGCACCTTTGCGTGCGGCTCACCCGAGGTGGAGCCGCCGCCACCCGTCAGCACCGCGGGCATCGCGCCGGCGGCCGCGGGGGCGCTCGGCCCCGGCGCCTCCAGCGCAGCGGAGCCGGAGCCCGGCGAGCCGCTGCCGCCCGAGGTGCCCGTGGCGCCGGCCCCCAGCGGCAGCGCCGGGGCACCGGGGGTCGAGCTATGAA
>CAUJEM010000150.1 GCA_963169915.1 Myxococcota bacterium | reverse complement strand
CACCGTGGCGCGGGAGGGAGCGATGCGCAGCGCCAAGTCCAAGAGGCGCCGCATCGCCTCGCTGCGCGCCACCAGCTCCCCTCTCCCGAAGCTCGACGTCACCTGCGCGCGGAGCCGGCGGTTCTCGGAGACGAGCGCCTGGTGCTGCCGGGCACGGTCCAGCACGGCCACGAGCTCCGCCGGTTCGAAGGGCTTCTTCACGAAGTCGAAGGCGCCGAGCCGCATCGCCTCGATGGCGTTGTCCACGGTGGAGTGGGCCGTCAGCAGCACCACCGCCGTGTCGTGGCTCCGCGCCTTGGCAGCGCCGAGCACGTCCAGGCCGGAGCCGTCCGGCATGGAGAGATCCGTGATCACCAGGGGAAAGGGCCGCGGAGAGCCCTCGAGCGCCTCGAGCGCGGCCCTCACGCCGGGGACCGCCGTCACTTGGTAGCCCTCCCGACGAAAGATCAACCCGAGCACCTGACGGAGCGACGGCTCGTCGTCCACGACGAGGAGGTCGAGCGAGGCCGGAGCGACCGAACCCATGATCCGCACAGTGTACCACGCCGGCGGACCACCCGAGCGCCTCGCGGCCTGCGGCGGGCGCGCGCGGGTCAGTGGTGCTAGGCTCTGGGCGCTTATGTATGCTTGGAAGCTACGGGCCCTGCTCGGCCTCGTGCTCACGGCCTTCTCGCTCGGCGCCTGCGGCGATCCCGGGGAGAGCGCCGCTGACAGCCAGTTCGCGGGAGCCGGCAACCTCCCTGGTTCGCCCACCGAGCCCAGCCCGCAGGGGCTGCACTTCGTGGAGGGCCCCCTCACGCTCCAGCCGGGGACGCGGCACCTGCTCAACCTGCGCGCCTCTCCCGCGGGGCGCTACAAGATCCGCTGCTCGCTCGGCCCCGGCTCGGCCGACGCCTCGCTCGACCGGGCGGAGGTCGTCACCGATGAGTCGGGGCTCGCGGAGCTCACCGTCACCGCACCGACGCGCACGGCGGGCTTCTCCATCCACGCGTCCACGAAGACGGCGTCCACGTCCCTGCCGGTGTCCGTCGGCAGCGCGGGCTTCGGCAATCTGAAGGTGCTGCCCAGCTACGAGGGACCGCGCCGCGTCAGCACCTGGACCGCCAGCGCCCACGTCGGCGCCTCCTGCGCGGAGCTGCTCGGGGCACCTCCGCCCGACGGCCCGCTGCTCGCCACGGCGAGCAGCGGGCTCGCGCCCGTGCTCACGAACGTCCCCGTGGGCGCGCCGCTGGCGGTCACCCTACGCGCGGGGCACATGGCCGGAGGGTGCCAGGACTACGCGGGGCTCACCGCGCAAGGGACCAGCTCGCTCGGGGTGACGGTGCTCAATCGGCCCGTTCAGCTCCGGCTCACGCAGCTCCCGCTCCGCTTGAGCTTCGCACCCTCGGACGCCCTCGACCGCTGGGTGGACGAGACGGTCGGCGGCGTCGAGCTGCCGCTCCGCCCCACCCTGTCCGACGCCAGCGTCCTGCTCGAGCGGATGGGCCAGCGCGCGCCCTCGCCCGAGGACTTCACGCGGGAGCGTCAGGCCCAGGCGTGGGATGAGGCCCTGGGGCGCGCCCTCGGAGGAGCGCAGCATCCGGTGCGGCGGTGGTGGGGGCAAGCCCTACGCGCGGGCGCTCGCCGCCTGCTCGCGGCGGACGCCGTCCAGGCCGAGCTGTCCAGCGAGCCAGGGGAGGCGTCTCGCCTCGCGCTCGTCAGCGTGGCTGGGGTCGCGGCAGACGACGCCGCGCTCGCCGTGAACGACGCGACCACCACCGTGACCTGCGACGCCGCGGACACCCTCTTGTTGAGCGCCAGCAGTGAGGTGCGCCCCTTGCTGCTGCTGAGCCAGCTCGCGCTACGGTCCTTGAATGAGTCCCCGAGCCCGCCCGCCAGCTCCTTCACCGCGGCCACCAGCGCCGCCTTCTGCGAGACCACCGCCACCACGCTGGCCGCGACCGGGAGCGCGGCGCTGAGCTGTGAGCGCCAGTGCCTCTGGGACCTCTGCGCGCTCGCGCTGGACGAGCTGTGGCACGAGGTGCAGCAGGGTGACGCCCCAGCGCAGTTCACGCTGAGCGGCAGCGGGGTCGCCCAAGTCGACGAGGAGGCGCGCCCCGTCAGCTTCGAGGGCGAGTGGCGGGGCCTCCTCACGCGCCCCGAGGGTGACGCCCTCACCCTCAGCGGCCCACTGAGCGGCGGCGCGAAGACCGTCCCCTGACGCCCAGCGCGCGTGCTAAGCTGACGCGCCAATGCCCTCGGAGCTCGGACCGGTCGCGGTCATTGGCGCGGGCCCCGCGGGGCTCACGGCGGCCTACCTGCTCTCCAAAGCAGGGGTCCACGCCACGGTGTTAGAGGCTGATCCGCTCTACGTTGGCGGGATCTCGCGGACGGTGCAGCACCGAGGCTACGGCTTCGACATCGGCGGGCACCGCTTCTTCTCCAAGTCTCAGGCCGTGGAGGAGCTCTGGACGGAGCTGCTCCCCAAGGATCTGCTCGAGCGGCCGCGCTCCAGCAGGGTCTACTACGACGGGAAGTACTTCTCTTACCCCCTCAAGCCGCTCGAGGCGCTGCGCACCTTGGGCCCGGTGGAGGCCGCCCGCTGCGTCGCCTCCTACGCCGCGGCGCGGCTCCGTCCGGTGCCCGCGCCGGCGAACTTCGAGGAGTGGGTCGTCAACCAGTTCGGGCGCCGGCTGTTCGAGATCTTCTTCAAGACCTACACGGAGAAGGTCTGGGGCATGCCTTGTCGAGAGATCAGCGCGGACTGGGCCGCGCAGCGCATCAAGGGGCTCTCGCTCGGCTCCGCGGTCCTCTCCGCGCTCCGTCCGCGGCGGCCCGAGCAGGCCGTCATCAAGACCCTCATCGACAGCTTTCGCTATCCCCGGCGAGGGCCGGGGATGCTGTGGGAGGCCGCCGCGACCCAAATCAGGGCGCTGGGCGGGGAGGTGCGGCTCGGGCGCTCCGTCACACGCTGCGCTTACGAGGGCCCCAGCGACGGCTGGGTCGTGACCCACGAGGGGGCCGCGGACGAGCAGCGGCTCCACGCCCGCCACGTCATCTCCACCGCGCCGCTCGGGCGCCTGCCCGCCCTGCTCGCTCCAGCGCCTTCGGAGGCCACGCTCGGGGCGGCCCAGCAGCTCCGTTACCGGGATTTTCTCATCGTGGTCCTCATGGCGCGCGCCAGCGACACCTTCACGGACAACTGGGTCTACATCCAAGACCCGCGCGTGAAGGTGGGGAGAGTCCAGAACTTCAAGTCGTGGTCACCCGAGCTCGTGCCGGAGCCGGGCTGTGCGTCGTACGGCTGCGAGTACTTCTGCCAAGAAGGCGACGGCCTCTGGGCCTCCAGCGACGCCGACCTCATCGCCCTCGCGAAGCGGGAGCTCCAGTGGCTCGGGCTCGTGGACGGCGCGACGGTGTTCGACGCCGTCGTCGTGCGGCAACCCAAGGCCTACCCCGTCTACGACGAGCACTACACCCGGCACGTCGAGGTCATTCGCCGTGATTTGGCGGAGCGCTACCCCACACTGGACGTCGTCGGCCGCAACGGGATGCACAAGTACAACAACCAAGATCACTCCATGATGACCGCCATGCTGTGCGTGGACAACCTCCTCAGCGGTGAGCGGCGCTGGGATCTCTGGCGAGTCAACCAAGACGCGGAGTACCACGAGGCCGGCAGCGCCGGCGCCGACGAAGGCGGCCGGGCCGTCCCACGAGCGGTCGGGACGCGCGCGTGAGCCGGCGCGCGCTCCGGCGTGCCGCGCTGCTCGTCGGCGCGCTCCTGCTGGCGACGTATGCGCTCGTCGTCGCGAGCGCCTCCTACGGCGTGGAGGAGTTCGGCTACGTCCCCTCCCCTCCCAACGGCCTCCCTTGGGCGCCCATGCGCGGCTTCACCTGGGAGCAGCTCTGGGCCCACGCGGCGCGCGCGGCGCTGCTCGGTCCCGCGCTGCTGCTCCTCGGGTCGGCGCTGCGCCCCTGGCGCGGCCTCGAGGTCCTGGCGCTCGAGCCGTCACGACGCTGGGTCCGCCTCGCGGCGCTCGGCGCCGGGCTGCTCACGGCCCTGGTCACCGTGCTGGTGCTCCGCGGGAGCCCCATCACCACCGACGAGCTCGCGTATGCGTTTCAGGCCGCCGTTCTGCGGCAAGGGCGGCTGAGCCCCGAGCCGCTCGGCTTCGCGCCAGCCGAGGCGGCGTCCGTCCCGGCGCTCGCGAGCTACTCCACCAAGTACCTCCCCGGCGAGGGGGTGGTGCAGCTCCTGGGCGAGCGGCTGGGCTACCCTGCGCTGCTGCACGCGCCGCTGGTGACGCTCACCGTGCTCGCGTTTCACCGTGCGCTCGGCGCCTACCTCCGGCCGCGCGCCGCGGTGCTGAGCGCCGCGGCGCTGGCGCTGGCTCCGGCCTTCACGCTCACCAGCGCCACCGGACTCTCGCACGCGACCGCCCTCTGCTTGGTCGCGCTCGCGGGGCTCGGGCTGGAGGGGTGTCGCGGGGCGAGCCCCAAGCTCGGTGGGCTGCTGGTCGGCGCGGCGCTCGGCGCCTGCCTCTGGGTGCGACCGCAGGTGGCAGCGCCGGTGGGCGCCGTGCTGGCACCCTGGGCGCTCGCGCGCTTGCTGCTGCGGCGAGAGCCGGGCGCGGCGCTGCTGCTCGTGCTCGCGGGGCTGGGCTTCACCGCGGGCATCGCCGCCTACGACGCGGCGCTCTTCGGCGAGCCCCTGCGCTTGCCCTGGTTCGCGCAGTGTGATGCGGAGCGCTACGGCTGGGGCAGGGTGTGGGCGAGCAGCAGCTTCGAGCACACCCCGCGCGTCGCGCTGGAGAACCTCGGCGTGGTGGCCGTCCGCGCCAATGGCTGGTGGCTCGGGCTGCCGCTCGGGCTGCTGCTGGTGCCGCTGTGGTGGCACCTCGGGCGCCCGGGGGCAGAGGCGCGGCCATGGTTCGCGGTGGCCTTGGCCATCGTGCTCTTCCAGGCCGGCTACTACTCGCCCGGCGTCTCCGACACCGGCTTCGTCTACCACCTCGAGCTGCTCTTCGCGCTCTCCATCATCGCCGGAGGCACGCTGGACGCCGCGTGGCTCCGCTGGGGCGGGCGCGCCCTGATCGTGGCGTTCACGCAGCTCACGCTGGGCACGGGCACCTTCTACGCCGAGCACCTCGCGCGCCTCTGGCGGCTCCGCCACGCCATCCACGACGACGCCGATCGCGCGCTCGCGAGCGTCGAGCGTCCCGCCCTCGTGCTGCATGAGGATTGGAGCTCGGAGCTCCGCTACGTCGGCTGGCTCACCGACAGCTTCCCCAGACGCTACCGAGCGCCGACCGATCCCATCGTCACCTTCCCCCGACCAGTGCCCTCGCGGCTCCAGCGCGTGCTCGACGCCTATCCGGGCCGCCACTGCTACTACTACCACCGCCTCAACGCCACGGGAGCGGCGGAGCTCTTGCCCTGCGAGCACGCGCGGGCCTTCCTGGCGCGCCCCGCGCTGGAGCCCGAGTATCGCCGGGCGCCGTGGATCGCGCCCACGAGCTACCGGAGGACGGCGTATGACCCCTTCCAGCTCCAGCGGGGCCTGATGCTCCGAGGCGCGGATGGGCAGCCGCTCGGCGCTTGCTGCCCGCAGCTCGGCCCCCTGGACGACCAAGCGCGCATCGAGGCGGCGCGGCCCTGCCTCGAGCGGTGAGCGAACCGGCCAGCGTCAGCGCCGCGCCGTGCGTCGGCGCCGCCGCTCACCCGCGGCGCTCGGCGCGCAGCCGCGCCAGGCGCAGCTCCAGCGCCAAGCCATAGGCCTCGAGCACCTCGCGTCGGTCGACGGCGCCGCCCGCGCGGTGCTCGCGCACCAGCGCTCGGAAGCGCAAGTAGCGCTCCCCGGAGAGCCCCAGGGCGAGCGCCGCCACCGCGGGCTCGCGCGGCCCCTCGGGCCCACCGCCCAGGAGCCCCGCGGCGCCTGCCAGGGTGCGCGTGACCACCTGCTCGAGGAGCGTGAGGGCCTGGGCGTGCTCCGCCCGCTCCAAGGCGCGCTCGACCTCCGCGACGAGCTTCCGCTCGCTGCCCACCCACAGCTCGCGCAGTGAGAACGCCCCGGGCGGCAGCTCACTCAGCGGCGGCTCGAGCTCTCGGCCTGGGGCCTGCCCGCTCACGGGCGGCTGGGAGCGGTAGGGCGCCACCCCCGGGTGAGCCAGGGTGATGGGCTCGGGCTCCGACGGCGCCTCCCGCTCCAGCGGCGCCGCCGCCGCGCCCAGCGTCCCTCCGGCCACGTCCTCGGTCGCCGCGGCCTCCCGCGACGCGGGCGCTGCACCAGCACCTTGGACACCGGCGCTCGGCGCTGCGGCGGACACCGCGGCGCGCCCAGGCTCGGCGACCTGCCGCGCGAGCTGCTCCCCCAGCCACGGCGCCTCGGGGTGCGGCGCCGCCATGACCGCCGCCGCGCCGGCCGCCGCAGGCACCGAGGCGGCCCCATGCCGCTGCAGCGCCTCGGTCAGCCCGCCTTCGGGGATCTGCAAGGCCTGTCCCTCGAAGGGCTTCGTGGGCGGCAGCCGCGCCTGGTAGTCGGTGAGCACGGCTCGGGCGATGGCGTCGAGCGCCTCATACACGCCGACGCCACGCGTGGCGACCGTCTCGAACGCGGGCACCCCTTCGGGGTTCATCTTCTCGCTGAGCTCCTCCACGGGCACCAGCTCGTCGAGATCCCGCTTGTTCCACTGGATGATCCACGGCACTTTGCCGAGCAGCCGGCCGTGCTCACGCAGGTTCTCCCGTAGGTTGGCCAGGCTCTCCAGGCTCGCGTCCAGGCGCTCACGCTGAGAGTCCACCACCAGGACGATCCCGTCCGCCCCGGTGAGCACCAGCTTGCGGGTGGCGTTGTAGTAGACCTGGCCCGGCACCGTGAAGAGCTGTAGCCGCACGTTCATCCCCAGCACGGAGGGCAGCCGCAGCGGCAAGAAATCGAAGTAGAGCGTGCGGTCCACCGGCGTGGCCAGGCTCACGAGCTTGCCTCGGTGCTCGGGCCGGGTCGTCGCGTGGAGGTGCTGGAGCGTGGTCGTCTTTCCGCCGAGGCCGGGGCCGTAATAGACGAGCTTGAACACCAGCTCTCGCGCCAGCGGGTTGACGACGGGCATCGCCGTCCAGCATACAGAAATTGCCGGAGGCTGTGCCCCAGGCGGCGCTCAATCGCCTCGCTGAAGCTCCATTTTCCGCACTTCTTGCCAGACCGGCGAGCGCACGCTGAGCGCGATGGCGGCGGCCGAGGCGAGCAGGCACCCCCCCGCCACCAGGCCGAGCCAGCGGGTTCGCCGCCACGGCCGCGACTCCTTGGCGAACAGGTACCCGAGCAGCGCGCCCGTCGCGAACCCGCCAGCGTGCGCGGCGTTGTTGGCGTTGACGATCAAGCTGATGAGGACCGCGCCCGCCACGGCGTGCAGGAGCCGCTCCTTCCACTGAGGATCACGCCGAGCGAGCGCCTCGGCGACCACCGCGCCCATCAAGCCGAAGATCCCCCCGCTGGCGCCCGCCGTCAGCGCGTACTGCTGCGTGGCCTCGTACCACACCCAAGAGGCGGCGAAGCCGAAGACCCCCGCCGCGATGAAGACGATGACCATGCGCGCCGACCCCAACCTCAGCTCCACGAAGCGCCCGAGGTCGAGCAGCGCCAGCAGGTTCATCCCGAAGTGCAGCGCGCCGAAGTGGACGAACACCGCGGCGAGCAGGCGCCAGGGCTCCAGCTCCACGAGCGGCGGCGTGAAGCCCCCGAACTTGAGCACCTGAGAGACCTGAGGCGACCCCATCAAGGACTGCCCGCCGCTCGAGAGCATGAGCACGAAGGGGACGGCACAGAGGCCGGCGAGCACCTTCGTCATCCGATGGTGCTCGCCGAGCGCCGTCCCGAGCAGCCGCGTCACGCTGCGCTGCAGGGGGCCCGGCAGCCGCGCCCCGCAGCTGAAGCAGGTCGTCTCACGTTCCGAATTGAGGCGCCCGCAGGACGGGCAGACCAGAGCGCGCTGGGGCATCTGCCGAGGTTTGTTGCAAGAGTCGCGCGCTGCCGCAAGGGCGTAAGCCCAGGGGGCCCTCGGGCGTTGGAGCCACTGTGAGCGCCCTGCTCTACCCGCTCGCGGTCAGCGCGCCCCTCCCATGGCTGAGCGCCTCCGTGGAGCGGGCGCAGCGCACCGCGCCAAGCCTCCTCGCATCGGCTAGAGTGGCGCGGACCATGGAGCCCGAGGAGCTAGCGGAAGAGCGCGCGCTGTGCGTCCGGGCCCAGGAGGGTGACCGGGCGGCGCTCGGGCAGCTCCTCCGGCGGCACGGGCCGCGCCTCTACCGAGCGGTGCTGCTCCCTCGGCTGGGCAGCGCCGCCCTCGCCGAGGAGGCGCTGTCCATCACCTTCGTCAAGGTGGTGGAGCGCTTCGATCGATTTCAGTGGCAGGGCCTCGGCGTCTACCCGTGGCTGCGCGTCATCGCGCTCCGGACGGCCCTGGATCTGCTCCGCGCGCGCCGCCGGGAGCTGCTGTTTGCGCCGGAAGAGCTCGCGCGGGAGCTCGACGCGGCGGAGGACGACGCGCGCAGCGCCGCAGCGCTCGAGCAGCACGATCTGGCGCTGGCGCGCCAGCGCGTGACCGAGTGCCTGGACGCCTTGCCTCCACGCTACGCCCGAGCCATCACCCTCAGGGTCTTGGAAGAGCGCTCACGGGAAGAGGCGGCCGCCCTGCTCGAGGTGACCGTGGGCACCTTCGACGTGCTCCTGCATCGGTCACTCTCCTCGCTCAAGAAGATCCTGGCGCAGCGAGGGTCGGCGTCATGAAGCCTCCCTCCTCACGCAGCGCGGCCGACCTCCCGGAGCTGGAGGTGGACGAGGAGGCCTCCCTCGTCGCCGGCCTGGTGGCGGCCTGGCAGCCCGGGGAGCTCTCGCCGGCAGCGCTCGAGCGGCTGGTGGCCACCAGCCAGTCTCCCGCGTCGCCCGCTGACCCGGCGCCCTGCCCACCTCCAGAGCTCGAGGCCCTGGCCGCCGCGCTCCACGCCGCGCACGCCCCAGGAGAGCCCGCGCACCTGGAGGCGCTGCTCGCCGAGCTCTCCGCGCTGCCGCCTCCGGAGTGGGCCGCGGAGCCTTCCGAGCGCCACGACGCGGAGCGCTTGCGTCGGGCGCTCGAGGGCGGGGGCGAGCACCCCTACGGTGCGCTGGCGCACGCCCTCGCGGCCGCCGCGCGCCCGCAGCCGCTCGCGGAGGACCGGCTCGAGCGCCTCCTCGCGGCGCGCGAGCCGCACCGCCGCGCGCGCCAGCTCGTGCTCGTCGGCGTCGGGGTCGTCACGGGGGCCTTGGCCCTCGCGGCGGCGATCGCGCTCTGGGTCCGCCCCACGTCCTCCAGCGAGGAGCGCCTCGATCTCGCGCAGCAGGGAGCGCAACGCTCGCGCTCGACCGCGCCGCTCTTCGTCGAGCAGTTCGAGGTCGGGCGCGTCAGCGAGCGCCTCGATGAGATCCAGCGGGCGCGCGAGCGTGACTATCGCAGCAATCGCTACGCCCAGTGGGGGCTGCCATGAGCTACTGGCGCCGCGCCCTCCCCTGGCTCCTGCTGGCGCTCCTCGGCTGCCAGCGGGGCACTCCGCCCTCCGCCGAGCCCTCCCTCCGCTGCCCCGAGGAGACGCTCGGCCTGCCCATCGATCCTCCGCTGTTGGCCTTCCTCTCGCGCGCCCGCTCCGCCCACCACCTCGCCGATGGCCAGCTCGACGCCGAGGACTCGAAGCAAGCCACTCAAGTGCTCGAGACGCTGCTCTCCGGCCCGCTCCCCGCCGGGAGCGAGGCCCGCGCGGAGGTGCGCGAGGTGCTGAGCGACACCCACGCGCGGCTCGCGGATCTGCTGAGCCGCGCGGGTGACTTCGACGGCGCGCTCCGGCACGCGGAGCGCGGGCTCACGCTCGTTCCGGAGACGACGTACTACCGGGGACAGCTGCTCGAGCAGCGCGGCCACGTCGAGGAGCGCCGCGCCGCCGCGCTCGCCGCCGCGGGGGACACCACCGGCGCCGGCGCGGCCCGCCAGCGCGCCCTCCAGGCCTTCGCTCAGGCGATGGAGCTCCAGGCCAAGGTGATCGAGTGCTCGCTGAGGGCGAGCCCCCGCTGAGCCCGCTGCGCGCACGTCACGCACCAAGGCGCAGCGCTCGGCGCCGTGCGGCCGCGGTCGCCGCCGCCCGATGACCGTTGCTTGGGTCCCGCTAAGAAGGCTATGCTCCCGCCAGAGCGCCTTCTGGTGGGCATCGTCGGTCGTGAGCGCCCTAGAGTCCTTCATCCCCTCCCTCGTGCCGGAGGCCCAGGCCCAGGGTCTGGAGGTCGAGCCCGTCGAGGCCTTCGTGCTGGCCTGCATCGACGGGCAGAGCACCGTGGGGCAGCTCGCCAGCGCCTTGGGGATGGCCCCCACACAGCTCTGGCAGGTGACGGACAGGCTCGCGCGCCGAGGCTTGCTCCAGCTCTCGTCACCCCAGCGTGACACCTTCGACGCTCCTCCGAAGGAGCCCGGCCACGCGCCGCAGGGCTCGCTCGAGCAGGCTCACGTCTCGGGCGTCCGCCCCGTCCTCGAGGGACGTCCCCCAGCGGCGCAGGCCGCAGAGCTGCAGGGCGCCGAGGCGCTGGAGCTCGAGCTCCGCCGCGCCATCGTGGAGCTTTACCAGCGGCTCGACGAGCTGGACCACTACCAGCTCCTGGGCGTCGAGGACGGCGCCAGCAAGGCGGAGGTGAAGGCGGCGTACTACGAGGCCGTCAAGCGCTACCACCCAGATCGCTACTACGGCAAAGAGCTCGGACACTTCAAGGCCAAGCTCGAGCGCGTGTTCCAGCGCTTCACCGAGGCCCATGACACGCTCACCCGAAAGCGCTCCCGCGAAGAGTACGACGCCTACCTCACGACGCTCCGCCGCAATCGGCGCACGGAGGTGCTCTTGTCGCACCCCGCGCCGGATCCGGCCGCGCTCCGCGCGCTCCGCGAGCGGCTCGCGGCGGAGAGCCTGCCCCCGCCCCCGGTCGCGCCGCGCACCTCCCCCGAGCCTCCGCGCCCCGCCGCTCCACCGAGTCACCCCGCGCCGGCTCCCCCCCCACCCGCGTCCCAGCCCCCGCTCGATCTCAAGGCGCGTCGGCAGGCCTTGGCGCGTCGGCTCGGCGGCTCGGACGCCCTGCGCCGGGCCTCCATTCCCCCTCCACCCGCAGCGCCCCGCGTGAGCCCCGAGCAAGCCACGGACGCGCTCCGGCGGCATTTCGAGGGGCAGCAGGCCGCCCGCCTCCAGCGACAGCTCGGGGAGCTGGAGCGCCAGGTCTCCGACGCGCTCCAGCGGGACGACCCTGCAACGGCGCTGCGCACCCTGAGGCTCCTCGCCCAGCTCAAGCCAGAGGACCCGGCGCTGGAGCAGCGCCTCGCCGCGGTGCAGCACGCCACGGACGTCAAGCTCGCCGACGGGCTCCTCGTCCAGGCGGACTACGAGGAGCGCAACCAACGCTATGCGGAGGCGGCGCGCTCGTTCGAGCGCGCCGCACGCGGCAAGCCCAGCGTCAAGGCCTTCCACCACGCGGCGCTCTGCTTACTGAAGACCGCCGCGCCGGACTATCGCCAAGCCGCGAGGCTCGCCCGCTGCGCGGTCGAGCTGGCGCCCAACGACGCGGAGCTCCGCCTGACCTTGGGGCGGATCTTCCTCGAAGCAGGGCTGCTCCAGAGCGCCGAGCAGGAGCTTCAGCGCGCCGCGGCGCTCGCCCCACAGAGTGAGGACATCAAGCTCTGGTTGACGCGGCTGCGACGCAGCTAGCACCGCGCGGGACGCTCGCTTCCTGTACCGCCGCCCGGCAAACCGCGCTAAGACTCGGCGCAGAGCACCGCCTGGGGCGCCGCCAGCGCGCCGGGGCACGGAAAGGAACAGGATGGATCGCGTCATCGGCATCGACCTAGGAACGACCAATTCTTGCGTCGCTGTGATGGATGGCGACGAGGCCGTCGTCATCCCCAACCGCGGGGGCTACAAGACGACGCCGAGCATCGTGGCCGTCACGGAGGCCGGCAAGCGGCTCGTGGGGCACATCGCCAAGCGCCAGTCCATCACCAACGCCGAGAACACCGTGGCGGCCGCCAAGCGCCTCATCGGGCGCAAGTGGAACACCGCGCCGGTCAAGAGCGCGCTCATGACGTGCAGCTATGGCATCGTCGAGGGCCCCCACGGCGACGTCCGCATCCAGCTCCGCGACAAGACCTACAGCGTGCCGGAGATCAGCTCCATGGTGCTGCAAGAGATGAGGGTCGTGGCGGAGGACTACCTGGGGGAGGCGGTGAGCAAGGCCGTCGTCACCGTCCCGGCGTACTTCAACGACAACCAGCGGCAGGCCACCAAAGACGCGGGCGCCATCGCTGGGCTGGACATCATCCGGATCATCAACGAGCCCACCGCCGCCGCGCTCTGCTACGGGTTCGGCAAGGGCGTGGACAAGACGATCGCGGTGTACGACCTCGGGGGCGGCACCTTCGACGTCAGCATCCTCGAGATCGGCGCCCACGGCGTCTTCAAGGTCATCGGCACGACGGGCGACACCTTCCTCGGCGGGGAGGACTTCGACGCCCGCATCATCGACTGGCTCGTCGCCGGCTTCCAAGACGAGCACCAGATCGACATCCGTAAGGACCGCATGGCGCTCCAGCGGCTCCGTGACGCGGCGGAGAAGGCCAAGTGCGAGCTGTCCTCCGTGCGAGAGACGGAGATCAACCTGCCCTTCATCGTCTCTACGGGGCGCAACGAGGCGCTCCACCTCCAGCGTAGCCTCTCGCGTGAGACGCTCGAGCGGCTGTGTGAAGATCTGATCGAGCGGACCGTCGACATCTGTCGCCAGGCGCTGGTCGAGGCCAAGCTGGACGCCGATGAGATCGAGGACGTCCTGCTCGTCGGAGGGATGACGCGGATGCCGGCCGTGCAGCGCGCGGTCACGGAGTTCTTCCAGCGGGAGCCCAACCGTGGCGTCCACCCGGACGAGGTGGTGGCGCTGGGAGCTGCCATCCAGGGCGCCGCGCTGGTGGACGACAAGCATGAGATGATCTTGCTGGACGTCACGCCGCACGCGCTGGGCATCATGACCTTCGGGAGCTACTTCGAGGAGCTCATCCCCCAGAACACCACGGTGCCCACCAGCCGCGCGAAGATCTTCACCACCAGCAGAGATCACCAGACCGCGGTCAAGATCTTGGTCATGCAGGGGGAGAGCAAGCAGGCCGGAGACAACGAGCTGCTGGGTGAGTTCGTCCTCACGGGGCTGCGCAGCGCCCCCAAGGGGCAGGTGGAGATCGAGGTCACCTTCGAGATCAACACCGACGGCATCGTCAGCGTCCACGCCAAAGATCTGGAGACCCAGCAGGCGCAGTCCATCCAGGTCACCGCGAGCAGCGGGCTCACCACGGACGAGGTGCAGTCGATGATCGAGGGGGCGAAGGAGTACATGGTGGAGCGGCGCACGGACGAGGAGTTCGAGGGCGCCAAGCAGAGCGCAGAGACCCTCCTGGCGGAGCTCGAGGCGATGCTCCCGGAGGTGGATCGCGTCGTCGGCGGCGCAGATTTCGGACGTGACGCCGTCACCAAGGCGCGCCAGGTGATCGAGCGCACGCAGGCCGCGATGGACCGACGGGACACCGCCGCCCTGAAAGAGCAGCTCGAGCAGCTCGCGCGAACGCAGCGGATGTTCAAGGGAGTCGTCGCGCGCGGCGGCTGAGCCTGGCGGGGATGAGGCCTGGGGATGTCGGATCAGCGTCGTAGTCAGCGGCCGCTCAGTGGCCCCCCGCCGGACACGGAGGGGATCGATCTCGGCTGGGACGACGAGCCGCTGAGCTCGATGGCCCGCCCGCCCTTGTCCACGCTCGACGAGGAGGCCTTCGACCGCCCCACGCAGATCCCCAGCGTGCCGCCAGAGCAGTACGTGCAGCGAGCGTTCGCCTTGGACGAGCCGGCGCAGCGCGGGTTCACCCCGCGCCCTACCCTGGAGCCCAGCGCGGCCGCCACGCAGCGCCCCGGCGCCGCCGCGCGGGCCGCCCACACCGCCCCCGACGCCTCCACCCTCGCGCAGCGCGCGCCCAGCGCGGAGCACCGGCGGCGGGACACCTTGGACGCCATCACCCCCAGCAGCCGGCGCGACACCTACGGGGACGCCCTAGGCTACGCCGAGCCCGCCGCGGCGCGCGTGCTCACCCCGGCCGAGGGCGTCGCGCTGAGCGACCTCAAGGACCGCTACGCCATTGGAGATTTTACGGGGGCGCTGGTCCTCGCAGAGAGCCTCCTGGAGACCGATCCCTCGCACCCGGAGGCCCGGCGCTACGCGGAGAGCTGCCGCGAGGTGCTGATGCAGATGTACGCGGCTCGGCTCGGCTCCCTCGCGCAGATCGTCCACGTCGCCGTCTCGGCCGACCAGATCCGCTGGCTCTCGCTCGATCACCGCTCGGGGTTGCTGCTCTCGCTCGTCGATGGCGCCTCCACCCTCGAAGAGCTGCTCGACATCTGCGGCATGACACGGCTGGAGGCCCTGCGCCTGATGTACCAGCTCCTCGAGCAGCGTGTGATCGCGCTGAGCCCCGGTTGAGCCATGGAGCGCGGGCTCACGCTCGCAGCGGGCCTGGCGCTCCTGGCGCTGACGCGCGCCTTGGCGCCGAGCCCCGCCACGCCCACGACTAGCGCGCCTCCTACCGCAAGCGGCTCGAGCGCCACCGCCGCCAGCGCTGCGCCGACGCTCCACCGCACGCCCTCCCTCTCGGCAC
>CAUJEM010000149.1 GCA_963169915.1 Myxococcota bacterium | reverse complement strand
AGTGCCTCGCCGACCTGCGTGACGATTGGCTCGACCGGTTGCTCACCGCCTACGAGAAGATCCTCCGCGAGCACGAGTTCCTCTGCGAAATCCTCAAGTTCGAACCGCCGCTGGAGCGTGCGAAATGAGGGGATGCATCAGCCGCCTCACCACTTCAGCGCCGCGGCCAGCAGCCGCCCTGCTGGCCCCAGCGCGCCTGCGCTGCACAGCCTGGGCTCGAAGCGGTGCACGCTGCCCTGACGGAGCGGCAGCACGCGCAGCAGCCCGCTCTTGAGCTCTCGGCGGATGAGCCAGTCCGGCATCCAGCCGAAGCCGATGCCCGCCACGATGGCAGCCTTCTTGGCGTGAAAGTCCGGCAGGTGGACCGCGGACTGCTCCTCGAGCCGCCCCGTGGGCAGCCCGAGCCGCCCGTCGGAGCCCTGCACCGTCAGCAGCACGTGCTGCGCGAGCTGGTCCGCCGTGAGCGGCTGCCCCCCACCGCGCACGAGCGGGTGTCCCCGCCGCGCGACGAGCCGACCCGTGAGCGGCGGCAGGCCCTTGATCACCAGCCCTGCGTCGCGCACCGGCAACACCGTGACCATGAGCTGCGCGCTGGTCGCGTGGAAGCGCTCTTCCACGCCGGCCAGCGACGCCACGGAGAGCTCCACGCGCGTGCGCGCCCCCGCCGCCTCCAGCGCGCGCACCCCCTCGAGCACCGGCTCCAAGGGCACGACGACGTCGAAGACCATCTTGAGCACGGGCTCCCAGCCGGAGGCCAGCACCTCACACGCGACGTAGAGCTCACGCTCCGCGGTCAGCAGGCGCCGGCAGTGGCCCAGCACCTCCTCCCCCACTGGGGTGAGCCGCGTGCGGTAGCCGCTGCGGTCGAGCAGCTCGAGCCCCGTCTGCTCCTCGAGCTGCTTGAGCCCGTAGAGGACGGCCGAGTGTGCCTTGCGGAGCTGGCGCGCGGCCGCCTGCAGCGTCCCCCCCTTCGCGAAGGCGTCGAGCGTGCGCGCCTGCTCGAGCGTGATGTTCATTGTCGGGATTGTAGCGGCTCCTTACCCAACAATGTCTAAACCTCAGGCCGGGTGAGGGCCACGCCGGCGCCCTGGCTTGCCGAGCCAGGGCACGCGCCCCCGGGCGAGCACGTCGAGCTCCCGCTGCATCGCCGACCGCACCTGCTCGTAGGCCTGCGCCAGGTGCGCGGGATCGTCCGGGTCGAGCCCCGCCAGCGACAGCGGCGGACCGAAGCGCAGGCTGGTCTGCGCCGGGAGCGGCCAGTACGGGAGGTAGCCGCTGGTGAGCCCCCAAGGCAACGCGAGCGCGAGCGGGAAGGCTCCAGAGCGCAGCCGCCGCTGGAGCCCCAGCGCGCGCGCCAGCGCGTCACCGCGGCTGAGCACGATGAGCTGCTCGTGGGTCCCCGCGCTCACCACGGGGACGATGGGGACGCCCTGCCGCAGGGCCAGCTTGAGGAACCCCTGCCGCCCGCCCAGCTCCACCCGGTGGCGCTCACGGAACGGACGCATGCAGTCGAGCTCCGAGCCCGGGTAGACGAGCACCAAGCGCCCGCGGCGCAGCGCCTCCGCGCTCGAGTCGTGGCTCGCGCGCAGCGTGCCAAACTTCACGGTCAGCTCGCGCCAGCGGGGGTGCTGAAACAAGAGATCGTGCGCCAGCGAGTGGACGATGCGCTCCGGGCCGTGATGATCGCGGATGGCCACGAAGGTGAGCATGCTGTCGAAGGTGAGGAGGCCCCCGTTGTGGTTGCCCACGATCAGCGCCGCCCCTTGGGCGGGCACGTGCTCCACCCCCTCCACCGACCAGCGGAAGTAGCGCTCGCCCAGGAACCGGGAGGCGTCGAGGAGCAGCTCGACGACCTCGG
The DNA here is from genome assembly GCA_963169915.1 of Myxococcota bacterium. GTDB lineage: Bacteria > Myxococcota_A > Polyangia > Polyangiales > Polyangiaceae > JADLEQ01. Next base: position 9,437 of record CAUJEM010000149.1, on the reverse strand, counting down.
GATCGCGGTGCTCCAGGCCGTCCGCGGTGCCGCTGACGGTGTCTCGATGACGCGCCAGGCCGAGCGCCGCTCCGAGCAGCCCGGGCGCTCCGAGCTGCCAGACGTCGCTCCACCGCAGGTGTCTCTGCGCCAGGGCGCGCCAGCGTTCGAAGGAAGGGCGGGGGGGCTCGGGCATGGCGCCCTCCGTTAGCCGAGGCCCGCGTCCTTCGCCAGCGCCGTCGGCGTGGACCCCGCGTCGCCGCGGGCTCCCCCGCGCGCCGACCCCCCACGACCCCTAGCGCGGTGAGCGCTCCGGCCGGAGCCGAGTTGACGCACTGGGCCACACCCCGACGACCTCCCGCCGCGACGCATTGTAAGCTGCTATGACAAACATTGGCTTATCTTTGTCGATGCCCGCGGCGGCGCGTACGGCCTAGATCTCTCGCCATCATGCACAACCCCTGGATTCGCGGGCGCGTCACGCATCAAGCCCACGTCGGGCTCCCCGAGGGCACGGTGGAAGAGGAGTATGGGCGCGGCGGCTTCTTCGGACGCTACGCGCACCTCTACCGCGAGCGCCCGCCCGTCGGCTGGACGCGCATCGAGGGGCCGCTCAAAAACCACGCCTTCGACCTCAAGCGGCTCCGCCAGCCGACCACCACGGACTGGCTCACCGCTCGTCAACCGCTCCTGGGCAACGACGACCTGCGGCTCTCGATGGCGACGCTCAGCGCCCCCATGCCGTGCCTGTTCCGGAACGCCGACGGAGACGAGCTGCTGTTCATCCATGAGGGCGCGGGCCGGCTGGAGACGGATTTTGGTCCGCTCGACTACGAGGCGGGAGACTACCTCTACCTCCCACGCGGCCTCAGCTATCGCCTCGTGCCGAGCGCGCCCTCGCGCCTGCTCGTCATCGAGGCCTTCAGTGAGCTGAGCTTCCCGGAGCGCGGCATGTTGGGGCAGCACGCCCTCTTCGACCCTGCTTTGTTGCAGGTGCCGACGCCAGCGCCAGGCACGCTGGAGCCCAACGCCGCCGGCGAGTACGAGCTGCAGATCTTCCGCCGCGGCCAGGTCACCAAGGTGTACTACCCCTACAGCCTCCACGACGTGGTCGGCTGGAAGGGCACGCTGGCGCCCTTCAAGCTCAACGTGCGGGACATCCGCCCGGTGCTCTCCGATCGGTACCACCTGCCCCCCACCGTGCACGCCACCTTCTTGATGAACAACGGCGTGGTGTGCACCTTCCTGCCCCGCCCGCTCGAGAACGGGGACCCTCACGCCGTGAAGGTGCCGTTCTTTCACTCCAACATCGACTACGATGAGGTCATCTTCTACCACGCGGGGGAGTTCTTCAGCCGCGAGGGGATCGAGCCTGGGATGCTCACCTTCCACCCGCAGGGCATCCACCACGGGCCCCAGGGCAAGGCCTCGGAGCGCTCCAAGCAGGCGACGCGCACCGAGGAGGTCGCGGTGATGCTCGACGCTCGACGCCCGCTCGAGGTGCTGGCTGCAGCGGGCGACTGTGAGGTCCTAGACTACTGGAAGAGCTGGCAAGGCTGAGGCACCCGGAGGAGAAATTCATGAGCACCCCGCACCGCGCACCGCAGTTTCAGGTCTCGCCGCACAACCCTTGCGGCCTCGAGGGGATCGACTTCGTCGAGTTCGTCTCCCCCAGGCCGGAGGTCTTGGACGCCTTGTTCAAGGCCTTCGGCCTCTCGAAGACCATGACCCACGCTCACCGCCCCATCGATCTCTACCAGCAGGGCGACATCAGCTTCCTCGTCAACCGCGATCCAGAGAGCTTCTCCGCGAGCTTCGGCGCGCTGCATGGCCCCTCCATCTCGTCGATGGGCTGGCGCGTGAAGGACGGCGGCGCGGCGCTGGCCGCGGCGGTCCGCGGGGGCGCCAAGCCCAGGGACGCGGGGGATCTCTCGAGCGGCGGCGCGGCCGTGCCCACCATCTACGGCATCGGCGACAGCCTCCTCTACTTCATCGACCGCTGGCGTGACTCGAACAAGTGGGAGAAGCTCGGCTTCTTGAAGCTGGAGCAGCCGGAGCTCGTGCCCTCCAAGGGCTTCGTCGCCATCGATCACCTGACCAACAACGTGGAGAAGGGCACCCTGCAGACGTGGTCGCACTTCTACAAGTCCGTGTTCGGCTTCGAGGAGGTGCGCTACTTCGACATCCGCGGCGCAAAGACGGGCCTCACCAGCTTTGCGCTGCGCTCTCCCTGCGGCTACTTCTGCATCCCCATCAACGAGGGGACGGACAAGAAATCCCAGATCAACGAGTACCTGGAGGAGTACCGGGGCCCGGGCATCCAGCACCTCGCCTTCCTCAGCGAGGACATCTTGAGCTCCCTGGCCCAGCTCGAGGGGACGCCCATCGAGATGCTGGACATGGACACGGAGTATTACGCCGAGGTGTTCCAGCGGGTGCCCAACGTCACCGAGAGCCACGCGGAGCTCCAGCGCCGTCACGTCCTGGTGGACGGCGACGCCGACGGCTACCTGCTCCAGATCTTCACCAAGAACCTGATTGGACCCATCTTCATCGAGCTCATCCAGCGCAAGAACCACCTGAGCTTCGGTGAGGGGAACTTTGGAGCGCTCTTTCGGAGCATCGAGCGCGATCAGCAGAAGCGCGGCTACCTCGACTGAGGCGGTGGCGCGCCGCCCGAGGAGGAGCGGCAGCACGCCCGCGCGCGCCCCTCGGCTCAGCTGCCGCTGGCGCCCGTCCCCGGGGGGAGCGGGTTCTGCTCCTTCTCCAGGTAGCGGAAGATGGTGCGTGGATCCACGCCGAGGTCCCGCGCCGTCTGGGTGCGGTTGCCGTTGTTGCGCTCGAGCACCTCGAGCACGTACCGGCGCTGGAACTCCTCCTTCGCCTTCTCCAGGGGCACGATGGCCTCCTGCTCCTCCGGGCCCAGGTCCAGGTCCTCCGGGGTGAGGAGCGTGCGATCGCAGAGCACGAGCGCCTTCTTGATGCGGTTCTCCAGCTGCCGGATGTTCCCCGGCCAGGCGTACTTCCGAATGGCGACCAGCGCCTGCGGCGAGAAGCCACGCACCTCGGAGCCCAGCTCATCGGCGTACTTGGCGAGCAGCACCTTGGCGATGATGAACACGTCGTCCCCGCGCTCGCGCAGCGGCGGCAGCCACAGGTTGACCACGTTCAGGCGATAGTAGAGGTCTTCCCGGAAGTCTCCGGTCTTGACCATCTCCTCCAAGTTGCGATGCGTGGCGGCGAGGATGCGGATGTCGCATTTCTCCGGGCGGCTGTCGCCGACGCGGAACACCACGCGCTCTTGGATGGCGCGCAGGAGCTTGACCTGGAGGGTGAGCCCCAGCTCGCCGATCTCGTCGAGGAAGAGCGTGCCCCCCTCGGCCTGCTGGAACTTCCCGGGGCGGCTGGCGATGGCCCCCGTGAAGGCGCCCTTCACGTGGCCGAACATCTCGCTCTCCATCAAGTTCTCCGGGATGGCCCCGCAGTTGACGGTGACGAAGGGCCCCCGCGCCCGCCCGGAGCGGCGGTGGATCTCCCGGGCGATGAGCTCTTTGCCCGTGCCCGTCTCCCCGGTGATCATCACGCTGATGTCGGTGGTGGCGACCTTCTGGAGCTTGCGAAACACCTCCAGCATGCTGGGGCAGCTCCCGATGATCTCACCGAAGCGCTTGTCGCTCAGCTCAGCGCTGAGCTTCTCCTTGTCCTCACGCAGCGCGGTGACCAGCATGGCGTTCTGCAAGATGAGCGAGGCCTGGCTGGCGAACACCGTGAGCACGTCCAGCTCCGGCCGCTCGAACAGGTGCTTGATCTCGTCGTTGCCCACGTAGATGGCGCCGATGACCTCGCCGGCGTTGAGCAGCGGCGCGCACATCACGCTGGAGAGCTGCAGCGCGATCACGCTCTCGCTCTTGCCGAAGGTGGTGTCCGTCATGGCGTCGCTCACGATGATGGGGCGCCGCGTCTCCACCACGCGCTGCACGATGCTGTCGCTGATGGCGCCGCTCGGGTCCGTGATGGCCCCTGGCTGTACGTTGCGCGAGGCGCGCACGCGCGGCACCCGCGTGTCCCCCTCTCCCGGGTCGAAGAGCAGCACCACCCCTCGGGCGGCGCCCGTCAGCTCCAGCACGTCCCCCAGGAGCATCTCCAGCAGCTCGTCCACCGATCCGCTGGTCATGAGCTTCTCACTGAAGGCCTGCAGGCGCCGCAGGCTGGCGAGCTCCTGGGGCAGCCCCGCGGGCGCCTCGCTCGGCCCGTCGGCGCGCGTGGGCGCCGGCAGCTCGCTGAACATGCTGAAGCCGAGCTGAGCCTGGCCGAGGACCACGCGGTCGCCGTGCACCAGCCGAGCGCGACGCTTCTTCTTGCCGTTGATGGTGATGTCGGCGTCTCGCGCCAGCTCCTCGAGCTGGAAGTCCCGACCGTCGAACACGATCTGCGCGTGGTGCTCGGCCACGCTGGACTCCGCCAGCGCCACGTCGTTGCCGAGGCCGCGCCCCACGGTGGTGACGGGTTTGTAGAGGCCGAACACCACCGGACCGCCTTCTTTAGGATAGTAACGGAGCGTCGCCATGTGCGAGCCAGCCTAGCGCCGGTTTCGCGGAAGCATGAAGGGCTTTCAGCCGCGCTCGGCCCTCAAGGGTCGGGCGAGCACGTCGCGGACGGCGTCTTCCGCGCGCTTGTCCTCGTAGAGCGCCAGGTACACCTCGCGTGTCAGCGGCAAATCCACGCCCAAGCGCGTCGCCAGCGCATGCGCGGCCTTCGCGGTGCCGACCCCCTCGGCCACGTGCCCCAGGGCCTCGAGCACCTCCGCGAGGCGCTGGCCTCGACCGATGCCCAAGCCAACGGCGCGGTTGCGCGACAAGTCTCCCGTACAGGTGAGGATGAGGTCCCCCAGCCCCGCGAGCCCCGCCAGCGTCTCGGCGTGGCCCCCCTTGGCGACGGCGAGCCGCGTCAGCTCGGCCAGCCCGCGCGTGATGAGCGCGGCGCGGGTGTTGTTCCCGAAGCCGAGCCCGTCGCAGGCGCCAGCAGCGATGGCGATGACGTTCTTCAGCGCGCCGCCGATCTCCACGCCGATGGGGTCATCGCTGGTATAGACGCGCAGCCGTGGGGTGGCGAAGCGCTGCTGAGCCGCGAGGGCCGCAGCGGCAGAGCGCGACGCGACCACCACGTTGGTGGGCTGCCCCTGCGCCACCTCCTTGGCGAAGCTGGGGCCCGAGAGCGCGACGCTCCGTGCTGCCCGCTCCTCCCCCAAGACCTCGCCCAGCACCTCGTTCATCAAGAGCAGGCTCTGCTCCTCGAGGCCCTTGGTCGCGCTGACGATGAGCGCTTCGGGGCTCAGGTACGGCTGGAGGCGTCGCAGGGTCTCGCGCATGGCCGTCGAGGGCACCACCAGGGTGACCACCTCCGCCCCGCGCACGGCCGCGGCGAGGTCCGCGGTGGCCTCGACGCTCTCCGGCAGCGGGATGCCGGGCAAAAATTGCCGATTTTCCCGATCTTGCTGGAGCGCGTGGGCGTGCTCCGCCTGCCAGGTCCAGAGCCGGACCGGCTGTCCCCCATGGGCCAAGCTGACACTCAGCGCGGTCCCCCACGCGCCGGCCCCTAACACCGTCGTCGACCTCATGGCTCCCGCCGTTGTGACCGGGACTGCGCCGCCCTGTCAACTTGGACTAGGCTTCGCGCGCGTGAAGCCGCTCCGCACCCTGACGCTCCTCCTCCTCGGCCTCGGCCTGTTCACCCCCTCCTGCGCGAGCAAGGAGGCGCTGGGCGTCGGGAGCGTGTCCATCTTGGGGGGCGTCATCAATGACCCTCGCAACAAGTCCCTGCGCTTCGACGTGCTGCGCTTCGGGCTCGAGCGCTTCTGCTTCGAGATGACCCGGCGCGGCGTCCCGCTCAAGCTCGCGGACGATCAGCCCGTCATCGGGCGCTTTTTCGCGGCTAGCTGTAGCTCTCAGGTGCTCGACGACGACGCGCGTCAGTCCTTCGTCGTGCAGTTCGCGGGCAAGGGCTACGGCTGGACCCAGCCGACCGGCAGGGTGGGCTTCGAGGCCTCCGGCTTGATGGAGTACGCCCCGGATTTCCAGCTCGAAGACGGCGTCATGTACGTCTATTTCCGCCCAAAGCAGGTCGACGCCGTCAAGTTCTCCCTCACCCAGGACGCCCAGGGGCAGCCCATGGTGGAGAACGCGCTCACGCGCGGCGGCATGGCCTTGCTCGGCATCGACGCCAACGAGCTTGGACGAAAGATCGCGCTCGGGCAGCTCCGCCGGGGCTTCACGGTGCTCCGCCTCGGCTCGAGCGGCGAGGTGGAGTTCGGCATGGGGCTCATCCCGCCCGGGCAGCGGCCCTTCCGGCCCTTTCAGGTCAAGAACGCCACGAAGCTGGCGCTCGTCAACGAGCGCACCGAGGTCCACCGTCAACAGCAGGATCTCGTGGGCGCCTTCGAGGTCAGCGAAGACGACCAAGCGCTGTTCGTGGACGCCACCCTCGACGGCGCCGAGGCGGTCGACGTGCTCGTGGTCCCCAAGCACGCCGGGGACGCCATCTTGGAGCACCTGACGCACGCGCCCGGGCCAGCGCAGCTCCCCTCTCAGCCGCTGCTCAGCGACGTCCTCGGCGCCGCGCAGCCCTACCGGCGCTACCTCCCCCTCCCGAAGGGGCTCTACTACCTGGTGTTCGACAACAGCGCCGGGGTCGGGCAGGTGGGCCCCCCGCAGATTGCCGGGGACGATCGCGCCGCCAAGATCGACTACCTGGTCCAGCTCGGAGATCGGCTCTGAGGCGACGCTTGGTTGCCCGGCCGCGGGCCGGCGGCTAAGACGCAGCGAGCATGCCCACGGAGAAGCTCCGGTGAAAGCCCATCGACGCTATCGGCTGCTCCTGACCGGGCTCTATTTCGTCGCCGTGCCGGCGCTGCTCGCGGCCGGTACGGTGTGGCTCCTCACGGCCGCGCGCCCCGGCGCCTGGGAGGAGACGGGCCTGCTCGGGCGGCTCGCCACCCTGGTGGACGACCAGCGCATCCCCGCGCTCATCGTCTTTTTCACGCTCTTCGAGATGGCGCTCTACCAGCTCCGCTACCGCCTGCCGCTCGCAGAGCAGCTCGGGATGGCGGGGCGCACGGACGTCCCGCCGGAGCTGCGGGCGAAGGTGGAGGAGGCTGCGCAGCTCCTGGAGGAGACGCGGCGCATCACGCGGCGGCGGGCCAAGCAGCTCACCCGGGACCTGCACCGCCAGCAGCGCGAGGAGCTCGAGCAAGCGCAGCGTAAGCTCGCCGCAGAGCTCGATCGTGACGCCTTCGACCCGGAGGCGTTTCAGGCCCGCTACGCGGAGCTCGGCAAGCTGGCGGACCGCCACCTCGACGCCTGGCGCAAGAGCCCCCTGCGGGAGTACGCCGAGTCCATCGGCGTCGCCCTGCTCGTCGCCTTGGTGCTCCGCACCTTCCTGGTGGAGGCCTTCAAGATCCCCAGCGGCTCCATGCTGCCCACCCTGCAGATCCAAGACCACATCTTCGTGAACAAGCTGGCCTACGGCCCCCCGCTGCCGTTCAGCGATCAGCGAATTTTCTCACGGCTCCCGCCGTCTCGCGGGGACGTCATCGTCTTCGATCCGCCGGCCACCGCGGTGACCGAGCTCCCCAGCGAGAAGTACATCAAGCGCGTCATCGCCATCCCCGGCGACGAGCTGACCGCCGAGGGTGGGCACCCCATCCTCAACGGCTGGCGCGTCCCTAGCTGCCTGGTCGGCCCCTACGAGTACTTCGACCGGAGCGCTCAGCACACGCGGACGGCGGATCTCTACGTGGAGTACCTGGGCCCCTACTCCTACCTCACGCTCTACGACCAGAACCCAGCGCCCGTGATCGAGGGGCCCTTCACGGTGAAAGATCAGCAGGTGTGGGTGATGGGGGACAACCGCGATCAGTCCCACGACTCACGCCGCTGGAACGGCGGGCGCGGGGACGGCGTCCCGTTCACCAGCATCAAGGGCCGCTCCATGTTCGTGTGGCTCAGCTTCGGGCCAGGAGGCAACCTCACCACCGACCGCCTGCTCCACGAGGTGCTCGGGAGCCCCGTCCTGCCCCAAGAGGCTCCCGTGGAGCTCACCGCCGGGATCGCCAAGTGCCTGGCCGAGCGCCCGTCCGTCACGCTGCCTCCGGACCACCAGCGTTGAGCCGCGCGGCGGGGAGCGAGCCATGAGCACCCCGGGGCGACGCTGGCCCATCCAGGTGTTCGACAGTGAGCGGATCGTCCCTTGGGGGCGGGCGAAGGTGACCTGGCTGTGCCGCCGGGGGAGCCAGTGGGCGCGCGTCGCCGAGCACCCGGAGGCCGCGCTCGAGCGGCTGGACCCAGGTCCAGGGACGGTCTGGGAGACGGCCTGCACGCTGCCGTTGGAGCCTGGCGCGCGGCTCCTTCGGGTGGAGTCACGGCCCACCCCACCACCACGCCAGCGCCCCTTGGACTATCTACTCAAGGAGCAGCGGCAGGTGGCGCGCCGCATCGCCCGGGTCGAGTACGAGGTGGGCCTGCGCGGAGAGCTCGAGCGGGTCCGTCGAGAGCCCGGGGCGCCGCCAGGAGGCAGCGCGGGCCCGAGAAGCGGTTGACCCTCGGTTTTACTCCTGAGACCCTTCGGCACATGCGCGTATCGGTCCGTCGCTCACGGGGCTCCGCAGCTCTCCCGGGTCTCCGCCTCCACCGCCTCCTCGGCGGGATGGCGCTCGCCGCCGGCGGCCTGACGCCCACCCTCGCTGCCGCGTCGAGCGCCATCGAATTCCCGGACAACGGGGTGGCGCAGTTCTCACGCGGGGGGGCGTGGCTCGCCACCGCGACCGATCCCATCGCCGGCTACTACAACCCGGCGGCGCTCGCCACCCAAGCGAGCAGCGCCTCGGTGGGCATGAACCTCATCTTCCAGAAGATGTGCTTCACGCGCCTGGACGCGGACGGCTCCCCGAGCAGCTACTGGTACGACGACCGCGGGCAACGGCTCGGCGGCGTGTACCCGGAGACCTGCAACCTCGGCTCCGGCAAGCCACGCTTCGTGCCGAACCTGGCGCTGAGCTGGCGCGTGCAGCGCCGGCTGGCGCTGGGGCTCACCGTGGTCCCGCCGGCCAGCCTGGGCGCGACGGAGTGGCCCGACGCCGTGATGGTGCGGGAGCCCAGCGCGCTAGGAGATGGCTTCGTCAGCGTGCGGCGCCCCGCTCCCCAGCGCTACCTCTCCCTCAAGGTGGAGGGCACCATCTTGCTCCCGACGCTCGCCGTCGGCTACGCCATCACCGATCACCTCCGGGTCGGCGCGGGCTTCGTCGCCGGCCTGGCGCTGTTGGAGCTACGCTCCAACTCGCTCGCCGCGCAGTCGAGCGCGACCCCCGGGGACGCCGCGGGCCGCGGCCCCCGCGGCAAGCTCGGGGGGGCCGACGGGGGCGGCCCCGGCTTCGTCGTGTCGGCGCACGCCGAGGCCACCCGGCG
>CAUJEM010000148.1 GCA_963169915.1 Myxococcota bacterium | reverse complement strand
GTGAAGGGCGCGCCGCACCTCGAGCCCTTCGTGCAGCTCTGCCGCGCCGAGGACATCAAGCTCAGCGTGTTCGTGGCGCCGGAGCTGGAGCAGGTGGAGGCGAGCGCGGCGCTGGGCGCGGCGCAGGTGGAGCTGCACACGGGCACGTACTGTGAGTCGAGCGGGCGGCCCCGCCAGGCGGAGCTCGAGCGCTTGAGGCAAGCCGCCAGCCGCGCTCACGCGCTCGGGCTGGAGGTGGCGGCGGGGCATGGACTCAACCGCCACAACGTGGCGCCCATCGCCGCGCTCCCACGGATCGAAGAGCTGAACATCGGGCACGCCCTGATCGCTGACGCGGTTTTTGTTGGACTACCGCAGACCCTCCTGGACTATCGTGCGGCCATCGCCCGCGGGCTCGATCAGCGTCAGTGAGGGAGGCGGCATGTTTAAGCGAGACGTCAGAGTGACCTTCTTGGTGGCCTCCCTGCTCGGGGTCAGCCTCTTGGCGTGCAAGCGGTCCAGTGATGAGCCCGCGCACGCTCGGGAAGAGCCGGCGGCGCCGTCCGCCGCCAGCGTGGCCCCCAGCGGCGACGTGGCGCCCGCCGCCACGCCCTCCCCGGCGCCCGTCGAGCCCGCGCTGCCCTCCACGGCGGCCGCGGGTGGTCCAGCCGCGGCGCTCAGCTTCGACATTACCGCCGTCCCCAGCATCCCCTCGGCGCGCTCGAACCCACCGCAGGGCAACGAGTGGAACCAGGGCGTCGCCGTCAACACGCAGGGCGCCAGCACCCGCGCCAAGCGCTGCAGCCTGCACGTGCTGCGCGAGTGGCTGCGCGTCAACTGCTCGGGCAAGGTGGTGGGCTACGAGAAGAAAGAGGACTTCGGAGAGCAGTACAGCGACTACTACGAGGAGATCGTAGCGGGGAAGTACGCCTCCTTCGTGGTGCGCCTGCGGAAGGGGAAAAACCAGAAGATCCGTGTCTGTCGTGAGGAGGACCGCGCCTCGCTCTTCGTCAGCTGGCCGCCCACCGCGGACAGGCCGCTGCACATCGCGCTGAGCCAGGGGCCACCGTGCGACGGCTCGGACTGGGGCGTCGGCTACGGCAAGGCGGGCGGGTCGGCCCTCCGCGTCACGCCGGGCGCCGGCGGCGGCGGACCGCTCAACGACGACGTCACCCAGCGCGCCGCGGTGCTCTGCCAGGCGGGCAGCCGCGACGCCTGCTGGGTCTACTGCGGCGCGACGACCTGCCGCTGACGCCCTCGGCGCTGGGGGTGCGGCGGCCGCGCGCGGCCCGGCTTGCCCCCTCGCGCAACGTCTGGCAGGGGGCGCTCATGACCACCTTGGACGGCGCGTGGCGAGCCCGCGCGGTGAGCGCCAGCGACGCCGTGCGCACCATCAAGAGCGGGGAGCGGGTCTTCGTGCACGGGGCGGCCGCCACGCCGCTGGCGCTGCTCGAGGCCCTCACGGACCGCACGGACCTCGAGCGGGTGCGGCTCTACCACCTGCACCTCGAGGGCCCCTGTCGCTTCACGGAGCCGCGCTATGAGGGGGTGTTCCGCTCGGTGTCGTTCTTCACGGGGCCGGCGCTCCGTCGACCCATCGCGGAGGGCCGCGCGGACTTCATGCCGATCTTCTTGTCGGACATCCCGGAGCTGCTCCGCTCACGGCAGATCCCGCTCGACGTCGCGCTCTTGCAGCTCTCTCCGCCGGATCGCCACGGGCTGTGCACCCTGGGGACGTCGGTGGACGCGGCGCGCGCGGCCGCGGACAGCGGCGCGCGGCTCATCGCGGAGATCAACGAGCGCATGCCGCGCACCCACGGTCACAGCACGGTGCCGCTGAGCGCGCTCAGCGCCTACACCGTGGTCGACCGCCCCCTCCCCGAGGTCGCCGGCAAGCCGGAGAGCGACGTGGAGGGGAGGATCGGTGAGCTGATCGCCGCGCTCATCGAGGACGGCTCGACCCTCCAGCTGGGCATCGGCGCCATCCCCAACGCGGTGCTCGCCCGCCTCGGGGACAAGCGAGATCTCGGGATCTACACGGAGATGTTCTCCGATGGGGTGCTGGATTTAGTGGACGCGGGCGTCATCACCAACCGCTACAAGAAGATCCACCCGGGGCGCCTGACCACGAGCTTCGTCAACGGCACGCGCCGCCTCTACGACTTCGTGGATGACAACCCGACGGTCGAGCTGCACCCCTGCGATCGGACCAACGACACCGCGCGCATCCGTCAGAACCCCAAGGTCATCGCGATCAACTCCGCGCTCCAGCTCGACCTGACCGGGCAGATCTGCGCCGACAGCCTGGGGCACGCCATCTACTCCGGCATCGGCGGGCAGATGGATTTCATCCATGGCGCCGCGCTCTCCGAGGGCGGTAAGCCCATCATCGCGCTGCCGTCCACCGCGGCGAAGGGTCAGGTGTCGCGCATCGTCGCCGCGCTGCAGCCGGGGGCTGGCGTGGTGACCACGCGGGGCCACGTCCACTGGGTCGTCACCGAGTGGGGGGCGGTCAACCTGCACGGCTTGACGCTCGTCGAGCGCGGGCGCGCGCTCATCTCCATCGCGCACCCAGACTTCCGCCAGGAGCTCGAGCGGCAGCTCGCCGAGCTCCGGCACTTCGTGCTCTGAGGCGGCGCGGGCGCCCGCAGGCCGCGCCGCGCCGCGCGGCGCCGCTCAGCGCTGCTTGCCCTCGATGGTCATGAGCAACACCGCGGCGGCCAAGGTCAGCCGACGATCGATCCGCGCGCTGGGGTCCGCGCTCAGATCCACCTGGAAGCGGACGATGAACGGGTTCCACGTCCCGATGAAGCGCCCGACGACGGGGCCGGTGCCGGGGGCGCCAGCCCCCAGATACAAGTGGTAGTTCTGCGGGATGAGCGCCGAGAGGAAGCGGCGGAGCAGCGCCAGCAGCGTGGAGTCCTCCGCGAGGCGCCCGATGATCTCCCCGGTAGGGGAGCTCAGCTCCCACTCGTCTTTCATCAAGGACTTCCACCCGCGCCGGCGCAGCGCTCCCACGGGCGCGCCGCTCCGGGCGTCGGTGACGTCGTAGGTGGCGCTGAAGTCGATGATGCTCCGCGCCTGGATGTGCAGCACCGGCTGCGTCTGCGCTTCGTCCGCGAACACGCCGATCTGCTCTCGGAGCTTGAACGCGCGGAGCTTGACGAAGGCGAGCAGGAGCCCCTGAGCGTCCAGGATGCGGCAGGTGATGCCGAAGAAATTGAAGAAGTTGCGGCGCGCCACGTAGCTGCTGCGCTGGAGCACATCGACCTGGTGCGTGCCGTAGGGCTGGATGGACTGGCTCATCCTGGGAGCATGCCCGAGCCGCTCATCGCGTCAAACCCGCGGGGCGCTGCTGGGCCGGGCTCGCGCCGGCCGCGCCGCTGAGCTAGCGTGCCGCTCACGCAGCCGTGGAGCCCGGGTGATCTCTCGTCAACAGCGCGCACCCCGGCGCACCGCCGCCCTGCTCGGCGCGGCGGCGCTGCTCCACGCGCTCGGCGCGGTGGCGGCGGGCTACGATCAACCACTCCCCAGCGCGGCCCGTCAGATCGGCATGGGGGGCGCCGGGCTCGCCGACGCTCAGGGCGCGCTGGCGCCTGGCAGCAACCCCGCGGGGCTCGCCGCGACGCCAGGCTGGGAGGTCGAGGGCGGCCTCACGCTGATGACGGGGGTGGTGCGGGCCTCACCGGAGCCCCGCACGAACCTAGAGTCCGAGCGCGTCGTGGCGCCGCTGCCGCACCTCGGCGTCGCCGCGCGGCTCCACCCGCGGCTCGGGCTCGGGCTGCTGCTGCAGCCCATCGCGGCGGCCGGCGCCGTGTACGAGTACGAGGGCGCCGTCGGCGCGACGCGGGACGAGACGCGCGCCGCGTTCTTCGAGGCGGCGGTCGGGCTGGGCGTGCAGCTCCCCTACGGGCTCGCGCTCGGCCTCGCGCACCGCTCGACCTACGCGCAGATGCAGCGCTACAAGCGCGGCGCCCACGCCGACGCGCCGGGCATCCAGCTCGACCAGCGCGGGATGGATTTCAGCGGTCTGCGCCTGGGCCTCACGTGGCGCCTGCTCAGCGAGGCCCCGCGCGTCAGCCTCACGGCGCGCCAGCAGCTCCGCCTCGGCGTGGTCTATCGGCACGGCACGGACGTCGAGCTCTCGGCGGAGGACGGGATCGTGCTGGCGCAGCCCGTCCGTGACGTCTCGACCACCCTGCACCTGCCGGCGCGCGTCGGCGCCGGGCTGCGGACCGATCTCGGGCGCTGGGGCGGGGCCTTCGAGGCCGAGCTGGTCCGCAACGGTGACAACGCGCGCGGCCGGGTCAGCGCCACGCTGGGGGGCGCACCGCTCCGGCTCCCCGCGCTCTACGACTGGACGGACTCGGTCCTCCTGCGCGCTGGCGTGGAGCTGCGGCTGCTCGAGGCTGGCGAGCTGAGCGTCCGAGCGGGGCTGGTGCGCGACGCGGCCGCGGCGAGCCGCCGCTACCCCACGCCCTTCGGACCGCCGCCCGCCCCCACCTACGCGGGGACGCTCGGCGCCGGCTTCACGCACCGGGGCTGGGCGGGCAACCTCGCGTACGCCTATCGCTTCGGCGGCACCACCCTCGGCGAGCGGGAGCTCGGCGCGGAGCTGTGCGCGTTCTGTGGCTACGCTGGACGCTACGAGGCGCGCCTGCACGTGATCGCCGTGGACGTTGGCCGCCACTTCGAGTGAAGAGGAGACTCTGACCCATGCCTACCCCCCAAGCCGTCCTGATGCCCCTCGTGCTGGCCGCTGCTGCCGGCTTGGTCGCGTGCAGCTCGAGCAGCGAGACGCCTTCACCCGCGGGGGCTGGCGGTAGCGCCGGCGCGGACGCCGCCGCCGCGGGCGCCGGTGGCATGGCGGGGAGCGACGCCGGGGCGGAGGCCTGCTTGGGCTCGAGTGACGCGACGCTGCTAGCGTCGCTCGATCCGGAGGTGGAGCTGCCCAAGTGCGTCAAGCCGCTCATCACCGGAGGCAAGCTCCCGAGGGATCCGGACTTCGTCGCGCTCGTCAGCGCCTGCGTCAGCCAGAACACCGGCTTGAGCGCGGCCTGCGCCGGCTGCTACGCGGAGTTCGCGGCGTGCAGCGCCCGGCAGTGCTTGGCGGAGTGCATCGCCGATCCCAAGGCCAGCGCCTGCGTGCAGTGCCGCTGTGGCGTCTCCGCCGCCACCGACTGCATCAGCGCGCTCGAGGCCTGCAGCGGCCGCCCCGACGACACCTGCGGCTGAGGCCCAGGCACCTGCGGCGCGCGCACCGCGGCGAGGCGCCGCCGCGGCTCCACGGCACGCCAGCGGCGCAGCCAGCCCTCGGCGTGGGTGGAGGGCGGCGCTCAAGGGCAGGTGCAGCCACGGATGCCGGGGACGTCCGTGGGCTCACACTGGAGCTGCGCGCAGAAGTGCTTCAGCACCTCACAGTCGCTCGCGGTGTCGCACACCAGCCTGGAGTTGGCGATGTCCGGCTCGTTCAGGCAGTACGAGCCCGAGAGGTTGAGCTGGCAGGACTCACCCGGCAGGCAGTCACGCGGGCTCATGCAGTGATACCGAGGGAGCCGCTCGCAGGACGCGGGGGTCTGGCAGCGCGGTGGGTCGCCGCAGCACGCGCGAGCAGCGCCGGTGCAGCGCTGGCCGCCGCAGTGCAGCTCCACCGGCTTGCTGCAGCGCCCGTCGAGGCAGCGGCTCCCGGCGGCGCGGCAGGTGGCGTCCGTGTGGCACACCTCCTGGAACTGGCAGGGAGAGCGCCCTGGGGTGGTGATGGGCACACAGATCTGCGCGTCCGCGCCGCCGTAGAGGAAGGTGCCGCAGCAGGCCTCGTGGTCGGCGCAGTCGCTCGACTCGTCGCAGCGGATGAGCTCGGTCAGCGCGTAGCGATGCGGCGTCGCCTCGCAGATCTCGAGCTGTGACGCCAAGAGCTGCTCCGCGTCGTTCGGGCCCGGCGCCACGCTCGGGACGCAGACGCCCGTGTCCGAGAAATAGCAGCAAGACTCCGTGCCGACGTGGCAGTCCTGGTCGTGGCAGCGAAAGCGCGTGGGATCGCTGCCCGTGACGCTCGCGGGAGCCGGAGGCGCGGCGCTCATGGAGGTGGAGCTCGGAGGCGGTGCGGCTGGCGTCGCGAGCGGAGGCCCGGCGCTCGGCTGACCAGCGCGACAGCCCGGCGCGCCGCCGCCCGCGACGCTCAGCGCGAGCAGCAGCAGCGCCGCGGCGTGCGGCGGTGTCGAGGCGCGGCGGGGTCGCCGTGCGTCAGCGGTCACGTCGATCACTCCACGGTGACGGTGGTGCCCGTGATGAAGGCGGCGCGCGCCGCGTCCCAGCGCTGGGCGCCCTGGGAGGCGTTGGCGAACCGGACGGCAAAGCGCGCGTCGTCGTGCGCCGTGGGGTGAGGATCCGGCGCGGCCAGCTCGAGCGCGTAGACGCCCGGGGCGCTGGGCGCCCGCAGCTCGACGGTGATGACGCTCGCGGTGGTGGCTTGGGCGGGGAGGCTAGACAGCGACACGTCGCTGGCGCCCGTGGCGCGGGTGGCGCCGTCCACCAGCCGCACCACGAGCGGGCGTGGACCGAGGAGCCTGGCCCAGCCCACGTTGCGCAGGGTGACCTCGACGCGGAGGGTGCCGCCCCGAGCGGCTTGCGTGGCGTGCCGGGCCTGCTCGAGCTGGAGGCGGTAGCCCATGCTGCGCGACACCTCATCGAGGCAGCCCTCGCGGCGCCAGGCGTCCATGAAGCCCGTGAAGTACTCGCGGTTGAGGTACCCGAGGTGATACTGCGCCCCCTCCGTGAGCACGCTGCTGCACGAGGTGCGCAGCTCGGCGGAGGCGTCGCAGGTCTCCCCCCCGAAGCTGGAGGAGGCCGAGCGCGCTCGAACGTAGGTGCGCTCGGCCTCGCTCTCGTAGGTCCCCGTGTCGTCGGGCCCCGCGAGCCAGCAGTCGTTGTGGAGCCCGACGCGCGGCTGGGTGGTGGGGGAGGGGTACCACTTGATGAGATCGCCCGGGTAACGGAAGGCGAGCGGGAGCGCCGGCGGCACGGCCTGGAGCAGGGCGTCGCGCACGAGGCGGCGGTTGGCGTCGGCTTGCTGCGGGGTGACGCCGGGGTTGGTCTGGTAGCCGTAGGAGTTGGAGTGCTTGGAGCTGTGCCACTCCCCCCAGGCGCCGATGAAGCCCGCTTGGACGACCGCGATGGCGCTCTGCCGCTCGCTGAGCAGCGGCGCGAGCTGCTCGAGGTGGCTGACGATGCGCGTGGCCGGGGCGTCGTTGCCTGCCGCCGTGTAGTCGTACACGAAGCGGAGGATGGCCTTCATGCCGCGGCCTCGCAGCGCCTCCAGTCTGTCGGAGAGCGCGGCGAGGAAGCTTGCGTCGATGGCGCCCTCGCGGAAGCGGCCAAGATCGACCATGGCGTAGGCGAGCCGCACACCCTGCCGCCACGCAGCGTCCACCGCGCCAGCGTCCAGGGAGGCGCCGAAGTCGTCACTGGCCCACACGAACCAGCCGCGCTCGGGGTTGGGGAAATCTTCCTGGGTGGGCGCGAAGGTCACGCTGACGTCGCCCGCGTCCACGCCGAGCCCCGCCGCGCCGGCCGAGCCCGCGTCTCGCCCCCCGCCGGCGTCGTGCGGCGCGCCTCCAGCGGCTGAGGCGCCGTCGGCGCTGGCGTCGCGCGGCGCGCCGGCGGCGCCGGACGCACCCCCGCCCTCCGTCCCGGCGTCCGTGGGGAGCCGTGAGGCGTCCGGCCCAGCAGGATCACCCTCGGAGCCACACGCCGCTGCGAGGCTCAGCGCCAGGAGACCCATGAACACGCGTGGAGACACCGCACACCCTCCGAGCTGGGACGAGGCTGACAGGCTAACGGCGCGGGCGGCCAGCGGCAACCGATCTGCGGCGCTGCCGTCGCCCCCGCCGTCTCCGCCAGGCGGTGCCGCCACGGTAACCGTACGGCTCGGGACCTTTCGCCCGGCGGCGTGGCGGGCTGCAGGCTCGGTGCGTCTCAGAGTCGAGTCGGCAAGGTGTTGCAACCCCGGAGGGAGACCCCCCCGAAGAATTCCTGCGAGTTCTCTTGGGGGGGCTTCGTGTGGCGTCCCTCCCCAAACTCGATCAGGATCGCCCTGCTGTCCCTCGATTGGCGTGATCGTGCTCAGCTCAAGAGCAGCGCGAAGGTCCGCGTGACCGGGCACCGGCACGGTTCTTCCGCCCATGCAAGGGCCTCATTGCGCCTTCGTAGGACCAACAAATCCTCTGGCCACGGCTAAATCCAACAAATTCCTTCGATTAGAATTTTGCTGCAGCGCAGCAGAGCAGCCGCCCTTGACGTCTCCACCTCGTCGTGAAAACCTTACCCTAACGCAAAGGGAGGCGTGGTACATGAGCAAGCAAGCAAGCAAGCAAGCAAGCAAGCACGCAAGCAAGCAAGCAAGCAAGCAAGCAAGCAAGCAAGCAAGCAAGCAGATGCTTGCCTGCGCTCCTTGGGGTAGCGCTGCTAGGTTGTGGGGCTGAGGTAGAGGCGCCTGCTGGGGAGGAAGGCACGGCGCAGGTGGAGCAGCAGATCAGCGGCAGCAACGCGCAGATTGATAATGTTGGGGATTCTCACAGCTGGATGCCCGCCGTTGGGCAGTTGCAGCGCATCGAGCCCAACGATGGGGTGCGTGGCCGCTGCACCGGTACGCTCATCGGGCCAAGAACTGTCCTCACGGCTGGGCACTGCTTTGACAACATGAAGAATCTTGGAAGGCATGAATTCGTCTTGCCGACTGGAGATCCACTCGGAACAGGTGTTGCTACTGGGAATCGCTATACCGTCGCCTCCGTAAAGAGAATCAATAACGGCTCAGACAAACCTCATGATATCGGCTGCGCGCTTCTTGCCACGGACGTGCCAACAAGCGTTGTAGCATCATACCCGCAGGTATTCACCGGTAAGCTCAAAGCTATTTGGGACACGGGTCTTTTTTTTCAGAGACCCTCTTACATAGCTGGCTTTGGATACCATACGCCTAATCCGAAATGGCCGAACGAAGAACCGTATCATCCATGGCTGCCATCGGACGGCAGCCGCCGTTGGGGGGAACTAAACACTCCTAAGCCGTATCGAGACGCTTGTGACTCGGAGGTATTCGAGGGCCAGTGCTTTGACGACTATCTGTGGAATGCCAAGGGCAACTCCAATCCGGAGTTTCAGCGGGGAGATTCCGGTGGGCCGCTAGTTTTTACGACCGGCTGGAATGGTGAGACGCACGATACAGTGATAGCTGGAGTCGCTAGCGGGTGGTGGGAAGACCAGACCGTTAGTACGGTCCAGCGTGTTTGGGCCTCCACCGGAGCCCCAGGCGGTAAAGATAACGGCGCCTGGATCATCAACGAATGCCTTGGCGGAGACGCTGACAACGACGGTGTGACCGACGACGTTGATAATTGCCCCCCAAGCCGCTGCATCGCCATGGGTCGAAACATTGCGGACTGCGCCAACCCGGGGCAAGAAGACGATGACGGCGACGGCGTGGGCGAGGCGTGTGACAACTGCGCCCAGGCAGTCTGCGATGCGTTAGAGGCAGCATACGGCCACGTTCCGCCTCGGGTGAGCTGTTCTAACCCAAGCCAGTCAAATAGAGACGGCGACTCTCGCGGGGACGCCTGCGACCTTTGTCCTAACAATACTGCTGGAGCACATGCGTTAGCATCTGTAGTAGAGCCGGATGCGGACGGCGATGGGGTAGGGGACGCTTGTGATGCTTGTGATGCTTATAATCCATACTCGTGGTGCGCAGAAAATAACGCTTGCGGCACGAGTGGGGGCCTATGCCTAATCGAGCCTGGAGCGGTCTTGGGACACTGCGTTACAGCCAAAGACTCTGACGGTGACGGCGTGCCTGACGGCTGCGACGAGTGCCCGGGCCTGCAAACACAAAGTCGCCTCAACTCTAACCTTCTCGCAGAAGAGCGAGAAAAGCTGGGCCACCCCGAAGTGCAGCACCTTGCGGACGAATGCGACCCGGTGCCGATTGTCAGGATGTCGCAGCCAGGGCCTTTCGGCACGATTCCTGCTGGCAGCAATGGGGGTCTAACCCCCGGTGACGGCGAGGGGCCTGACGACGTAGCCGAGATATACCAGAACGGCTGGCTCGGGTTAGACCTCACCAACCCTGCTGCCGTTGTTACAGTGCAGCGTGGCATCACTTATCGGCACTGTAGCTGCAAAGACCCGCTAGGTGATGAGGTGGGCTTCGAGTATTGCACGAGCCGTCTTAGCAACATCTGTTTCCCTAAGGACGTTTCAGACACTGCAAAGTGGAGAGTCGTCACCCTCACAAGGAACAACGGCGCCAGCTACACAGGTGGCACCGGCACGACGAGCCCACGGAGCTTTACCACTAGCACCGTAAGCAGCAACGGACAGGTGCCTAGAAACGTGCTGTGGAAGTGGCGCGAAGACGTTTTGACGGGTGACGTCGACCACTTTGGCACTTGCCCTGGCTCTAACGTTCTAGATTGCCGGACCAATGGGGTTATCCTGAGCCGAACCGAGAAGCAGGCACCCTACGCCAGCCTGCGGGAGCAAAACTACGCGCTTGGGGATGTGGTCGCTTCGGTAAGAACACCAGCAGTGACCCAAGAGCTTGTGCGCCCAAGCATCAACTGTCCGGCGCCCTGCAAGCCGCATTGGGTGCGGCCAGATTACTTGCGGGACCCAGACCTGTGGGGCTTTACCGGGCGCTTTTCAATCCCTCGTCCGTTGGTGCTGGGCGCTGACAACAGTATCCTCGCGGTGACCGGACGTGGTTCTGGGATTGATGTTACAAGTTACTTCCGCGACGGAGAGCCCGAGAATCTCCTGGCCCCCGACGTGCAGTGGCTTACCGCGGTAGAGCCGCTGTCGGTGGTCCGTGCTCATAAGCCGCCCGCGTATTATTCCAATGTACACGCAGCCCTGCTGCGGCGTCACTTTGACGGAATCGCACCGATGGCGCTGTCGATGGCACATCACGGCATCGGACTGGCTGAGGGTGTTTACGTACCAAATCTGGTTGGCAGAATGACAACATCGGGACAGCCGCCAGAGCTCGACGGAGTGAGCGGCGCATTCTCAGCGCTAGAGAGCAGCGTTTACATGGTCGGCGGCGCTACCTCCGATGGAGACGCTGCCGGAACAATCTGGCGTTGGAACCTACATCAGTTCGCATGGAGCCTCGTCTCAGCGGACGGTCCGGCGCCCTCGTCGGAGGTGCTCTCCGTAGCCTACGACCCGCAAGGGCAGCGGCTGTACGTCTTAGATGTGGACGACCACGACAGAATCGGCAGCCTCCGCTTCGCGCGGCTCTTCAGGGTAGATCTTGCCGCCGGCACCTCAACCCAGCTGCTAACGGTGCCGTACCTGGGCAGTCGCTACGCCGCTATCAGCGTCATGGAAGATGGCCGGCTAGCCCTGGTTTCAAGCGGCAGCGCTAGCCATACCGTGTGGCGGCTGGATGCTCGCGGGAGCAAGCTAAAGTATAAGGGCGTGCTAATCGCGCCAGGCAAGGTGCGCGCAGCCCCGGTAATGGGAGAAGATAGGCTGTACTTGGCGGTCGAGTATCAGCCTGGCAAGCTTGACGTAGCAGAGCTGTCTCCCAATCGGTTTTTTGGAACCGGCCTATGCGCGCAGCTCTAAGGCAGTTAGTAGCCCCGCTCGCACTGTTAGTCGCGGGCGGGGCAGTCTTCTCCGTGGCGTGCTCGGCTGATACTGAGGCGGACCCTGGCACAGACGCCAGCGCCGCCCCGCCCGACGCCAGCGCTCGGGCCACCGACGCCAGCACCGACGCTAAGGCCGAGCGCGGAGCGCCCTCTCCCCCTCTGCCCCCGCCTGAAGTGCCGCCCGCCAACTTCCCCGGGGCCACCTGGGAGCCTGTCAAAGAGCTCGCCCACTTGGCAGAGGATTGCTGGAACTACGCCGCCGTGCCCGGCTCGATTACCTTTCCAGCGCTCAAGTGGCTAAGCTGTGGCGAAGGGTGTGAGGTTGCCGATGTAAAGGGAGATTACCCGGTAAAAGAAGTGCGAACGGAGTCCATGCGCACCATCGGCGGGGAGGCCTACATCAAGCTGTCTTACCCTTACCCGTACCCGGAATATCATCCTGTTACCGGCATTACCCAGCTTGTGCGATTGCAGGATGGTGAGGTAATTGCGGCACTGCTCATTAAGATTCCAAATTTCAACCCCAACGTCCGAGGCACCCCGGCCTGTAATTTAGGCGCAAGCGTCGCCGATCCTAGAATTTACAGCGTTTTCAACGGTCGCGCCTCCAACGGGAAGAAGTGGAACTACTACGCCCTTGCTAACTTATCCAAGTTAGGCACCTGGATCCTGGCAGAGCCGGAGGCCCTTGGACAAAATTTAGGCTCCCGTGGTTCCACGCAGAGCTTGGGTAGCGGTCGACGTGCGGTCGGGACTGACCTAGGAGTATTTTTAGGCTCAAGAGATCTTAGAAAGACTCGCTGGACTCGCATAGACCCAGAACCCGTGCAGACGATCATCGGCGGCGAGGATTTGTTGACATGGGTAGAATCTAACTCAGCTCGAGTGCGCGCTTGGGAGCCTACGACAGAGTCTATCTATACGCTCCTGGAAGATGCGCCAGATCGTACTTACGGAGTTGCTTCATCACCAACTAGAATCGTTGGTATAGTGTTAGACCCAGACCGCAATCAACTTTGGCGCTCTACTTGGCTGCAGTTTTGGTACCTGCCTCGCCACCCTGAAGCGGGAGCAAAGCCAGTAAGCTTGCGCGCAACAACAAAATTTCGCCTGACGCCGGCTTCTCCTGATTACAGCCTCAAGACCTGGGGCTCGTGGGTAGGCTTCACAGGAGACATGGTAAAAGAGGATGGCACCCAACATACAAATACTACTAGTTTAGTGATGGCCAACCTGGATAGCGGTCAGTACTTCTTGGTGAAGGCTGCAGAGGGATTTAAAATCAACTCAACCGCTTGGACAATAACAGACTCCTATTTATACGTTAGTGATACCATCGCTGTAGCCAACGGCGACGGTGCCCTCACTCAGATTCGACGGATTGAGCTCAGTCAGCTTCACCGTTACGCAACGGAGATAGAATAATGATGCCGAAACTGAAGACGGTGCTATTGGGGCTTGTGCTAGGTGGCACTGCAACGCTACGGCTTTCGGGGTGCAGCGTTAGGGAGTGTGATGACTATGAATGTGGCAGTTCCGTTACTTTGACTGCCACTACGGGGCCCATTGGAGATGATACCTGGGACATAACCTTGTGCGCAGACGAAAAATGCTTTGAGTATGAGATCAGCGCGAAAGCATTGACCGCTGACGGTGGAGTGTGGGGCGTAAGGTTATCAGAAGATGGGGTGCTCTCGATAACCAAAGATCTCATGGGGATACCATCCTACAACCCACTGTGGTCTCTGTCCGTTGTAAACCAAGATGGTAAGGTCATTGTGGAGGGCAGCACTCGCGTAAAGCTAAAGGATTCGAGTGACGACCCGTGCCAGGCGTGCCTGTACGGCGAGGCGCACATCGGGAGTTGAGATAGGGAAGTACTCTGTTCCCGCTCCCGAGGTGTATCCATCCGCCCAACCGTCCCCTGACGCCACCGCTCCTCCGGCTGTAACCGTCTGACCAGGCACGTGGTTGCGTCCGCTGTCGACGGTGTCGTGTAGTCCGCGCATGGGTATCCATCCGCCCAACCGTACCCTGACGCCACCGCTCCTCCGGCTGGAGCCTCCCTCGCGGGCAGCGCGCCCGAGGTGAGGAGCAGCGAGATGGCGAAGCGAGTGAGCGGTGGCGGCCTGTGGACGGCGGAGTACGCGCAGAGGCTGCTCGAGCGGTGGGAGCAGAGCGGGCAGAGCTTGCCTGTGTACGCACGGAGCCTCGGCGTGCGGGCCCAACGGCTGTACTGGTGGCGGCACCGCCTGACTGCGACGGCGAGGGCGACGCCGGCGAGGGCGCTGCTCGTTCCAGTGAGCGTGCGGAGTGACCCATGGATGACCGCCGGCGAGGGGTAACCGTCTGACCAGGCACGTGGTTGCGTCGTAACCGTCTGACCAGGCACGTGGTTGCGTCCGCTGTCGACGGTGTCGTGTAGTCCGCGCATGGCAAACGAGCGGCGGACGCGGCAGTGGTGGCGGAGCACGGTGGCGAGGTGGCGAAAGAGCGGGCTGAGGGCGGCCGACTTCGCTGAGCGGGAGGGGCTCGCGGCCAGTACGCTTCAGTGGTGGTCGAGCGAGCT
>CAUJEM010000147.1 GCA_963169915.1 Myxococcota bacterium | reverse complement strand
ATGCGCCCAACCGCCAACGTCCATGGATTCCCGCCGCGCCGACCCCTTTCGAGCGGCCCGTTGATGGGCTTGCCCCGCACTGCAATAAAATCCATCACTTATGCGTCAGAGTTCATGCTCGGAATGAGGGGATCCCTCAGGAGCTCTACCCCACGCTCACCGAGCATGGACGGGCCATCCTCGAGTTCATGCGCGAGCACCCGGCGGCGCCGATCTACCGGAGCCGGAGCGGGCATCGCCTCTCGGCCGCGGACCTGGCACAGGTGCGAGCGTTCGAGGCCCGCACCCTGGAGGCGTCCATCGAGCGCGCCCCGAGCTGGCTCGAGGACTTCCTCGCGAGCACCTGGGCCAGGGTCCCGTACTACCGCGCGCTCGGTCCTGCCCCTCGACGGCTCGACGAGGTCTCGCCGATCTCGCGAGCCGATCTGGCCGGCGACATCGCGCGCTTCGTCCCAGACGACGTCCCGCTCGACGGGCTCATCCAGTTTTCCACCAGCGGGACCACCGGCCACCCGCTCGTCGTCGCCTCCCATCCGGTGGTGGCCGCGCGCTACCTCACCTTTCACAAGCGCGCGCTCCGACGCTTCGGGATCACCCTCCGTCACGGGCGGGGTCGTGTGGGAGTCGTCCTGGTCGGGTTTCAGCGCTCGTGCTTCACCTACGTCTCGGTGACCCCCACCATGGATGAGTCGGGGCTGGCCAAGCTCAACCTGTACCCCAGTGATTGGCGGGATCCGGACGATCGTGCGCGGTACCTCGACGCGCTGGACGCCGAGGTCTTGACCGGTGATCCGATCTCGCTGGCGGAGCTGGCCGAGCTCCCCCTCACCACCCGCCCCCGCGCGCTCCTCTCCACCAGCATGACCCTCACCGAGGGTCTACGCGCCCGCCTGGAGGCGCGCTTCGGCTGCCCGGTCCTCGATCTCTACTCGATGAATGAAGCGGGGCCGCTCGCCGTTCACGAGCCTACGCTCGGGGGTCACGCGCTCCTGCAACCCTGCATGCACGTCGAGATCCTGGACTCACGAGGCCACCCGGTGCCCGCCGGCGAGCGCGGAGAGATCACCCTGACCGGTGGGTTCAACTTCTGCTTGCCTCTGCTCCGCTATCGCACCGGGGACCACGCCGCCCTCCACTGGGTCGCCGGCGAGCCGGTGCTCTTCGGCCTCGACGGGCGCCCACCGGTACGCTACCGCACCGTGGACGGGATCTGGCTCAACAACGTGGAGATCACGCATCTGCTCCGCCCCTTCGTGGTCACCGCCTACGCGCTCCACCAGCGCAGCGACGGCAGCTTCTTGCTGCGGCTCGCCCCGGGCACGCCCGACCGAGATCGCATCGTGGAGACGCTCGAGGCGGCGCTCGGCACGCGACCGGAGGTCCGGGAAGGCCTCGCCGACAAGACCATCCAGTACACGTCCGAGGTGGCGGGCGCGGCCGGATGACCCTCGCCGAGCTCTTCGCCAACGGCTTCACCGCGGCCTCCATCGTGCTCGCGGGGCGCAACAGCGTGCACACCTGGTGGACGGGGATCCTGAGTGGCGTGCTCTTCGGCTGGGTGTTTTACCTGGCACGACTCTACGCCGACGTGACGCTGCAGGGCTTCTTCGTGGTGACCAGCGTGGTCGGTTGGTGGGGTTGGCTTCACGGCGCAGAGCGGCGTGCGCTGCCCATCCGCACCACCCCAGGACGGTGGCTCGCCGTCGCGGTGGTGGCCGGGAGCGGGTTCGCCCTCGCCTACGCGCTGCTCCTACATCACTTCACGGACGCCTACGCCCCCGGCCCGGACTCGGTGGTGCTCTCCTTCAGCATCGTCTCGCAGTTCTTGCTGGTCGCGCGGCGCGTGGAGACCTGGTGGGGGTGGCTGGTGGTCGACACCATCGCGGTGCCTCTCTACCTGTCGCGTGGGCTCACGCTCACTGCGCTCCTCTACGCCGGGTTCTGGGTGAACGCGCTGGTCTCGCTCCGTCACTGGCGCCGGCAGCTCGAGGCGCCGTGATCCACGGGCTCGTGGTCGGCAAGTTTGCGCCGCTCCACCGCGGTCACGAGCTGGTCATCCGGCGGGCGCTCGCCGAGTGCGATCGGGTCACGGTGATCTCTTGGGCGAACCCGGAGTACCCTGGCTGTGAGCCCGCCCGGCGCGCGGCCTGGCTCGCCGAGCTCTTCCCGAGCACCGAGCGCCTGGTGGTGGAGAGCACGCCGGACCGACCGACGCCTCACGCGTCCGAACCGGATGCCGTGCAGCGCGAGTTCGTGGCGCGGCTCTGCAGCGAGGTGCTCGGCGTCACGGTCGACGCCGTCTACACGAGCGAGGCCTACGGACCCGGGTTCGCCGCGCATCTGGCGCGCCGGTTCGGTCGCCCGGTGCGCCACGTGGCCGTGGATCCCGCGCGCCGCGCCGTCCCCATCTCGGCCACCCAGATCCGGGCCGACGTCCACGCCCACCGAGAGCTGCTGTCGCCGGTGGTGTATGCGTCGTTCGTCGAGCGAGTGGTCGTCCTCGGCGGAGAGTCTTCCGGCAAGAGCACGCTCACTCGGGCGCTGGCCCGCGCGCTCTCCACCGCGCACGTCGAGGAGTTCGGGCGGGAGCGGTTCATCGAGCGCGGAGGCCAGCTCCTTCCGAGCGATCCGCTCGAGATCGGCGAGCGGCAAGTGGCGCTCGAAGAAGAGGCCACGCGGCGCGCGCGGCGCTACCTGTTCTGTGACACTTCCCCCCTCACCACCCTCTACTACGCGAGAGAGCTCTTCGGCGCTGCCGACCCGCGGCTCGTGGCGTTGGCGGAGCGCCCCTATCACCACGTGGTGCTGTGCGCGCCGGACATCCCCTTCGAGCAAGACGGCACCCGGCGCGACGCCTCCTTTCGCGCCGCGCAGCAGGCCTTCTACGCGGCGTGGCTCGCAGAGCGCGGTCTCCAGCCCATCGACGCGCGAGGGAGCCTCGGCGAGCGCGTCGAGACGGTCGTGGCGGCGCTGGCTCGAAGCCGCCGCTGACGCGGGCCGAGGCGCCGGCTCGCTCCGGCGCGCGCGAGGTGGGGCGCCTCGTGCCGGCGCGGGCTCAGTGCGCCACGGAGAAGCTGCGCAGGCTCATGCCGCGGCCGTCGGTCCGCCACTCCACCGAGCCCGTGTGGTCCATGCGCAGCGCCGCGACGCCGGCGGCGGCGAGCGTGTGCAGGGTGCTGGCGTGCGGGTGCCCGTAGGGGTTGCGCGTCCCGCAGGAGATGCTGGCGACGCTGGGCGCCACCGCGCGCAGCCACTGTGGCGTGGTGGAGCTGCGGCTGCCGTGGTGGCCCACCTTGAGGTAGTCCGCGCGGAGCTCTGGCACGCGCGCGAGCAGCTCATGCTCTTGCGTCGCCTCCGCGTCCCCGGTCAGCAGCGCGGCGCGCTGACCGAGCGAGAGCCGGAGCACGAAGGAGTTGTCGTTGGCGTGCCGCCGCGGGACGGGCCCTGGACAGGGCCCGAGCACCTCGAGCCGGGCGGCGCCGAAGCGGTGCTCGCCGCACAGCTCCGCGGGGCGGCGGACGGGCACCCCGCGGGCCCGCAGCAGCGTGAGCAGCCCGGCGTAGACCGGGCCCGCGCCCTCCGCCTCGCCTTGGCCCGTGTCCCAGAGCTCCCCGACCTCCACCTCCGCGAGCGCCGTGGCGAGCCCGGTGAAGTGATCCGGGTGCGGATGCGAGAGGACGGCGATGTCCACCCGCGCGCGGCGACGCGCCCTCAGCACCGGCAAGATCACCGAGCGCCCCGGATCGACGGGGCTGCCCATGAAGCCGCCCCCGTCCACCAGCACGAGGCGCCCATCGGGGAGATCCACGAGCAGCGCGTCGCCCTGCCCCACGTCGAGCGCGCTGACGCGCAGCTCACCCAGCGGGCGTCCGGCGCGGCGCGCGCCCAGCTCGAGCAGCCCGAGCCCCAGCGTGAGCGCCGCTCCCCAGCCGAGGCGCGCGCGCACGCCGCGCGCCAGCAGCAGCCCGAGCGCGCCGACCCCAGCGAGCGCCAGCATGGCCGCGTCCGGCGGGGGGACAGGGAGCGTCGCGAAGCGCGCGGCCGCGCTCAGGGATGCCACCTGCTTGACGATCAGCAGGGCCCCCGAGCCCACCAGCGCCGCGCCGCGCTCCGCCGCCGGCCAAGCACCGAGCAGGGCGTGCAGCAGGCACACGGGCAGCGCGACCACCTCCCCGAGCGGCGCCGCCACGACGTTGGCCACCACGCCGGCCAGCGTGAGCCTCGGCGCCAGCAGCGCGAGCAGCGGGACGCAGGGCAGCATGGAGGCGACCGTGGCCGCCACGCTGAGCAGCACCCAGCGCAGCGCCCGCGAGCGCACCCGTGCGGTCAAGCGCACCAGCGGCGGGCCGAGCAGGATGAGCCCAGCGGTGGCCGCCGCGCTCAAGAGGAAGGACACGTCGAAGGCGATCAGCGGATCGAGCGCGGCGCCGACCAGCAGCGAGGCCGCCACCGAGCGCGCCACCGAGGGGCGCCGGCCGAGCGCCCGCACCCCGAGCGCCGCGGCCAGCATCCAGGCTGCCCGCCAGGCGGAGCCGCTGCCCCCGGCGAAGTCCGCGTACACGAGCGCGAGCACGACGCCCAGCGCCGACGCGAGGCGCCCCACCTCGACCTGCGCCGCCAGCCAGTACCAGCGCAGCAGGAGATAGCGCAGCGCCGCCACCACGCTGACCACGGCGAACACCAGGTGCGTGCCGCTCACCGCCAGCAGGTGCGCCAGCCCGCTCTCTCGAAACGCCGCGTCGTCATCCGGATCCAGGTCGTTCTCACCGAGCACCAGGGCGCGCGCCATGGGCGCCGTAGCGGCGGAGAAGGTGGCCACGATGCGCCTGCGCACGTGCGCCCGCGCCCGATCGATGAGCGCGCCGGGCCCCGCGCCCTGGGTCAGCCGCGTGACCGCGAGGGCGCCACCGCTCAGCAGCACCCCGCGCCGCGCGGCGCCGGGCAGGGGGTCCGGCAGCTCCAGGTTGCGAAACAGGCGCACGGGCGCCGCCTGCAGCACGAGCGCTAGCGCGTCGCCGCGCGCGAGATCGTCCGGGCCGCCGTGGACGCGCGCCAGCAGCGGCCCCGCGACCGCGCGCCCCTCACAGTCGATGCCGTCGAGCTGCAGCAGGGCGCTGCTGGCGCCCCCCGTCCAGGTGGGGGAGGCCACGACGCGCGCCTCGGCGGCGCAGCGCGACGGGGCGCCAAAGTCATCCCGTGCGCGCAGGCGGCGCGTCTCGAAGTCGTCGAGGGCGCGACCGGCGCGCAGGCTCGAGGCGCCGAGGGCCAGGACGGCGAGCGCGACCGCCCACGCCGAGACGCGGCGCACGACCAACGCCAGCACCCCGAGCGCGGCGAGCCCCGTGGCCAACGGAGCGACGGGCAGCGCCGTACCCCCGACGGCAGCGAGCGCCACCAGCACGGCAGGATCCACGCGCATGTCCGCGCGCTTTCAGGCGCCGTGCCAGCGCCCGGATGGCCTACGTGCCCTGCGCAGGCCTGACGGCCCCCCGCCACGCTGGCGGCGGGCCGTCACGCAGGCGCTCGGTCACTCGACGTCGATGCTACCCCGGCAGCTCGCCCAAGCGAAAGCTTGGCTGGCGCATTGCTCCGGTAGGCCAACCTGACCGTCGTCGTTGCACGCCCAGCTCTCGGGGGAGACGCCCCCGAGGCAATCCAGCAGCGCGCGGCCCTCGCGGGTGCAATCCCCCGTGATCCACTCGCGACAGACCTCCTGCTCACACTCCTCGAGCGACTGAGGGCCCTCGCTGCAGGCGAGCTCGACCGCGATGCCGCAGAGCTGCCGGCACCTTGCGTCACCGCCGCCGCCGCCACCGCCGCCCTCGGAGGAGCCGCCGGGGTTGCCATAGTCGTCTCGGGGGACGCCGTAGTCGTCGTGGGGGACGCCGTAGTCGTTGCCCGGGACCACGCCCTGAGCGCCGTAACTCCCAGGGTCCGGCACGTTGGCCTTGTCTCCCTCTTCCACGGCGCAGCCCAGGGCCAGCAGCGAACCCGCGGCGAGCACGGAAACGATTCTAGATAGCTTCATGCGAGGTCTCCTTCCAAGCAAAGCCGGTCAGCGGCTAGAGCCAAGGGCCCGGCGCGACGAGGTCACGCCGGGCCCGCGCCATCAGAAGTAGTAGATGGCGGCGACGTTCTGGCTGAGGGCGAGCCAGGGGCTGTTGCCCACGCGGGTGCTGATGCCGAAGGCCGAGGTGCTGGACTCCGTGCCACCGTTGCCAGGATCCGTGCTGCCCGTGGCGTAGGCCAGGCCGAGCCCGATGGAGCCCTGGAGCGCCAGATCCGGCAGGCCCATGAAGCCGAAATGCACCTCCGCCCCAGCGCGGGCGCCCACGTCTAGGATAAAGCCGCTGTGCTTGGCTGGATCGGCGTCTGCCCCCTGGGGGGTCTCACCCGTGCCGAAGCCCAGGTTCAGCTCCGGGACGATCTGGAAGGAGTAGTGCTTGGCCGAATAGAGGCTGAGCGGCACGCCGCCGTGCAGCGCGAAGGCGGTGCTGCTGGGGGCGTCCGTGGTGGTGTCCCCCGTCTTGCTGCTGCCCGTGACGGTGCGGAAGCCAATGCCCACGTCGATGCCGAGCATGTCGTCCAGCCAGTAGCGCACGCCGACCACGGGCGCCTCTACCACGGTCATGCTGTTTGCGATGGGGACGCCGTTGAAGCCCATGTAGCCGAAGCCCAGGCGCCCGATGACGGCGCTGTGGTCGCTGTCCCCCGCGGTGGCGGTGGCAGGGGCCGGCAGGGCCACGCCACCCGAGGTGGACGCGGTGGCCTCGGCGTCTTGAGCGAAGGCCGCACCGGCGAAGGTGAGCGTGGCGAGAGCGGTGAGAGCGGACACACCTAGCTGACGAGCAGTGTTCATGAATGATCCTCCAGAAAGGGCGGGAGCCTGGTACAAGCCTGCGAGCACGCCAGAAGCTGGCGCTTCAGTCAGTGGATGCTCCCATTCTCTAAAGCAGATGGTCGCGCGCTCGGCGGCGTTGGTCAACTTCCCAGCTTAGTTCGTGCTCGAGAGGGTGACCAGGGTTTGGCCACTGATACGGCCGCGCCTCGCGTTGTCTTCCTTCGTCCACCCTCACCGTCCTTCGATATCCAGCATGGTTGGAATGTGCCCCGTGGGTCACCGCCGGGGCTCGTCAAGCGCACGAGCTTGGGCTTTGCTCGAGGCTTGGGCGCCTCTCCTGGAAAACAGCGCGCGGATCTGCTGCTGGTCGAGCAGGGCCTCGCCGAGAGCCGCGCCCGCGCGCAGGCGCTGCTGCTCTCTGGGCGCGTGTACCTCGGTGAGCAGCGGGTCGACAAGCCGGGCGCCCTGCTGCCGCGGACGGCGCCGCTGTCGGTGCGACAGCCCGAGCGCTACGTCTCGCGCGGCGGGTACAAGCTGGAGGGCGCGCTGAGGGCGCTCGAGCTCAGCCTCGAGGGCGCCGTGGTGCTCGACGTCGGCGCGTCCACCGGCGGCTTCACCGACTGCGCGCTGCAGCACGGCGCCCGGCGCGTCTACGCGGTGGACGTGGGGCAGGGCCAGCTCGCGCCGCGCCTCGCGAGCGACGCGCGCGTGGTGGTGCGCGACCGCTGCAACGCCCGGGCGCTCGGCCCTGGGGACTTCCCAGAGCCCATCGAGGTGGTCACCGTGGACGCCTCGTTCATCGGTGTCGCCAAGCTGCTGCCGGCCATCGCCGCGGTGCTCCCGAGCGGCGGCCGCCTGCTGGCGATGATCAAGCCGCAGTTCGAGGTGGGGCTCGAGGTGGCGCGGCGCAGCCGCGGCGTCATCCGTGATCCGGTCGCGCGTGAAGCGGCGCTCGAGGGCGCGCGCCGAGCGCTCGCGGAGCACGGCTTCGAACGCCTGGCGGAGAGCGACTCCGCGCTGCCCGGGCCTCGCGGCAACGTGGAGCGCTTCATGCTGGCGCGGCGCCGCTGAGCGTGCGCGGACCCAGGCGCCGCCCGCCCGCTCGGGGCCCCGCGCGCTCAGAGCACCATCACCCACACGTCGTAGAGCGTGTGCGTCCACACCGCCGGCGCGAAGCCACGGAAGCGGTAGATGAGCGTGAAGGCGAGGCCACACACCCAGCGGAAGACGAAGCTCCGCAGCTCGAAGGCGTCGCTGCCGGCGCCCACGTAGTGCCAGCCGCTGAACACCGCGGCGATCAGCACCGCCCAGCCCACGGCGATGAGCGTCTGCTGCCCGGGCGGTCCAGGGAACAAGAGCTGCAGCACGCGGCGCCCCAGGCCCCAGAGCCCTACCCGAAACGCCAGCTCCTCGTAGAAGCCGGCGCCCAAGGACATGACCAGCCCCGCGAGCGGTGACAGCTCCGCGCCGGGACCGAGCGCCAGCTCTCCCACCACGTAGCTGGCGACCAGCCGCATGGTGAAGGCGTACGCGATGCCCTCCACCGCGATGCTCAAGAAGCGCGGCCAGCGCAGCGCGTGGCCGCGCCCAGCGACCACCAGCACGCCCGCGTACGCGGCGCCGATGGCGAGCGTGAGCCCCGCGTAGGCGAGCAGGCTGTGCTCCGCCAAGGCCTGGAGCTTCTGCGTCACCCAGTCCGCAGAATTGCGGAAGGGCACGAGCAGCACCCCCAGGTGATACCCGCAGAAGATGGGCAAGGTCAGGCCCAGATCCGTCCACGGGCCGCTGGGATCTGCGAGCCGCTCCTGCTGACCGGACGCTGCCTGCTTGCCCATGTCACGCGGGCCGCAGGTTGTAGACCACCCACATCACCAGCACGAGCCAGAGCAGCACGATGCCCACGAAGGGACCGTCGCGGAGCATCTCCTGCGTGGGGCTCTCGGACTTGGGGCGGCTCGACACGAGCTGCAGGAACCTCCCCACGCCGAGCACCACGAACACGGTGCTCACCCACAGGTAGTCCGTCTTGAAGAACGCGCGCGTGTGCGAGTCCAGCGTGTAGGCCACGTAGGTGACGATGGTGGCGAGCGCCGTGATGGCCAGCGCGATGTCCAGCCCACGCTGGGTGTAGGCCTCCAGCGCGGCGCGCTGCTTGCCGGCGTTGTGCGCGGCGGCCGCCAGCTCGTGCCGGCGCTTACCGAAGCCGAGGAACAGCGCGAGCAGCGCGGTGCACACCAGCAGGTAGCTGGAGACGCTCACCTGCGTGGCGTAGCCGCCCGCCATCACCCGCAGCACGAAGCCCGTGGAGATGATGCCCACGTCGAGGTAGGCCACGTGCTTGAGCCGGAGCGAGTACGCGAGGTTGAGCCCGAAGTACGCCGCGGCCACGACGAAGAACGCCGGCGCCAGAGCGTAGGCCCAGCCGAGCGAGACCACCACCAGCGCGCTCGCCACCAGCTTGGCCACCCCCACCGGGACGCGCCCAGAGGCGATGGGGCGCCGGCGCTTGACGGGGTGCAGCCGGTCGGCCTCCACGTCCGCGAGATCATTCATGGTGTAGACGGCGCCGGCCAGCAGGCAGAACACCAAGAAGGCCGAACCGGCGCGCGTGAGCAGCAGCGGATCGAAGATGTGCTTGGCGAACACCACGGGCGCCAGCACGAACACGTTCTTGACCCACTGGTGCGGGCGCACCGTCTTGAGCACCCCGCCGAGGCGCCAGAACACGCCGCCCTCGGCGCCCGGGGGCGCCGGCGCGGCATCGCTCCGCTGGGGGGGCGCGGCTTCGGGGGGCTGGCTCATGGGCGCCGGGAAGATAGCCGAAAGCCCGCGGCCGGGCAGAGAGAGCCGCGACAATTCTAGCGCCCCGGGGGCCATGGTACGGCCCCGGGCGCCGTGGCGCCCCAACAGCGACATCAACAGCTCGTCGAGCAGCTCCGCCAGCACGACTACCGCTACTACGTGCTGGACGACCCCGTCATCACCGACCGGCAGTACGACCAGCTCTACGAAGAGCTGCGGCGGCTCGAGGCGGCCCACCCAGAGCTCTGTCAGCCGGACTCCCCCACGCAGCGCGTCGCCGGCGCGCCCCGCAGCGGCGTGCGGCAGGTGGTCCGCGCCGTCCCGATGATGTCGCTCGACAACACCTACTCCGAGGCGGAGCTGTCGGCCTTCGCGCAGCGCGTGGCCTCGGGGCTGCCCCCGGGCAGCGCGCCCGAGTACTGCGTGGAGCCGAAGCTCGACGGCGGCAGCATCGAGCTGGTCTACGAGGGCGGGCGGCTGGTGGAGGCCTCCACGCGCGGCGACGGCGTGACGGGGGAGGACGTCACCGTGAACCTGCGCACGCTGAGGGCGCTACCGCTCCGCATCGACACCGCCCAGCGGCTCACGCTGCGCGGTGAGGTGGTGATTTATCGGCGCGACCTCGAGCGCATCAACGCCGCGCGGCTCGAGGCCGGCGAGGCGCCCTTCGCCAACCCGCGCAACGCCGCCAGCGGCAGCCTGCGGCTGCTCGACGCGCGGCTGGTGGCCGAGCGGCCGCTGCGGCTGTTCGTGTATCAGGTCGTGGAGGGGCCCACGCTGGCGCCCACCCACGCCGCCACGCTCGAGCGCTTGGCGCAGCTCGGGCTGCCGACGCACCGGCGGCACGTCGTGTGCCGGAGCCTGGCGGAGGTGCTCGAGGCGACGGCGCAGCTCGCCCGGCTCCGCCCGGAGCTGCCCTACGACATCGACGGCGCGGTGGTGAAGGTGAACGGCTACGCGCAGCAGGCGGCGCTCGGCAGCACCTCCAAGTATCCGCGCTGGGCCATCGCCTTCAAGTTCGAGGCGGAGCGCGCCACCACGCGCGTGCTGGACGTCGTGGTGCAGGTGGGGCGCACCGGCGCGCTCACGCCCGTGGCGGAGCTGGAGCCGGTGCAACTCGCCGGCACGGTGGTCAGCCGCGCCAGCTTGCACAACGCGGACATCGTGGGCGCGCTCGATCTGCGCGTGGGCGACACGGTGCAGATCGAGAAGGCCGGCGAGATCATCCCACAGGTGGTCGCGGTGGAGGCCGGGCTGCGCCCGCCCGGGGCTGCGCCCTTCGTCATGCCCGAGCGGTGCCCGGTGTGCGCCACGCCGGTGGTGCAGGCGCCGGGGCAAGTGGCCTGGCGCTGCCCCAACCGCGCCTGCCCGGCCGTGGTGCAGGCCAGCGTGCTCCACTTCGCGCGCCGCTACGCGATGGACATCGACGGCGTGGGCGAGGCGCTGGTGGAGCAGCTCACCAGCAGCGGCCTGGTGGGAGACGTCGCGGACCTCTACGCGCTGACCCTGGAGGGTCTGCTCGAGATGCGCCGCCGGCTCAAGCAGAGCGCTCCGGGCTCGAAGGGCGCGCCCCGCAAGAGCGCCAAGGAGCCGACCAAGTGGGCCGAGAACGTGCTCGCCGCCATCGCCGCCTCCAAGGGGCAGCCGCTCGAGCGCCTGCTCACGGGCCTGGGGATCGAGCACATTGGGCAGGTGGCGGCACGGCAGCTCGCCGAGGCGGCCGGCTCGCTCGAGGCGCTGCTCACCTGGGACGAGGCGCAGGCGCGCGCGCGGCTCGGCGCCATCGCGGGCTATGGCCCCACCCTGATCGACAGCGTGGTGGCGTTCCTGGGCTCTCCGGACGAGCGGCGGCTGCTCGAGCGCCTCGCCGAGCGCGGCGTCTCCCGCGCCCAGCCCACGCCGGCGCCGGCGCGCGGGCCGCTCACGGGCGTCAGCTGCTGCGTCACCGGGGTGCTCAGCCGCCGCCGGGAGGACGTCCACGCGCTCATCCAGGCGGCGGGCGGGCAGGTGCACGACCAGGTGAAGAAGGGCACCACCTACCTGGTGGCCGGCGAGAAGGTGGGGCAGACCAAGCTCGAGCAAGCCCGCAAGCACGGCGCGGCGATCATCGACGAGGCGCGGCTGATGGCGCTGCTCGAGGGCGGCTGAGCGCGCGGCCGTTGCGGAGCCCGCACGTTGCTCCTAAGAGCCGAGGGAGCATGAGCGAGCGCCACTACTACCGCATCGAGCACGAGGGGCAGGCTCACTTCGCCGAGCGACACGGGCAGGAGCTGCGCCTGCTCAGCGCGGCGCCCTGGCTCGACGGCGCGCCCACGGGCGTGAGCGTCGGCCGAGCCGGCGCGCGGCTGCTCGCGCCCGTCACCCCGAGCAAGATCCTCGGCATCGGGCGCAACTACGCGGCGCACGCCCAAGAGCTGGGCAACGAGCCGCCGAAGCAGCCGCTCGTCTTCCTCAAGCCGCCCTCCAGCGTGGTGGGCCCGGACGCCGAGGTGGTGCTCCCCCACCAGAGCCAGCGCGTGGACTACGAGGGTGAGGTCGGCGTGGTCATCGGCCGGCGCGCGCGGCACCTGACGCCCGAGCGCGCGCTGGAGCACGTCTTCGGCTACACGGCCGTGTGTGATCTGACCGCGCGCGATCTACAGAAGCTCGACGGGCAGTGGGCGCGCGCCAAGGGCTTCGACGGCTTCTGCCCCGTGGGGCCCTCGGTGTGCGCTGGGCTCGAGCCCAGCCGGCTGGCGGTGAGCCTCAGCGTGGACGGCGAGCGCCGGCAGCACGGGCGCCTGACGGAGCTCATCTTCTCCATCCCCAGCCTGCTCGTGTGGCTGAGCGCGGCCATGACGCTCGAGCCGGGCGATCTCATCGTCACGGGGACGCCAGAGGGCGTCGGGCCGCTCAGCCCCGGCAGCGCCGTCACGGTGGAGGTCGCGCCGCTGGAACCGCTCTGCTTTCGCTGCGTGGCTGACCCGCTGAGTCCGCCATGAGCGACCAGGGCGAGCCGGAGCGCGAGGAGGCGACGCCCCCGCGCGCCGCACGACGGGCGCGCTGGCGCGCGGGACTCGGCGCGCTCTTGCTCGTGCTCGGCGGGGTGGTGGCCTGGCGCCTGCTCGGCACGAACACCGGACCAGCGCGCTGCGCGGAGGGCTGGCGCGCGCTCGGCCCGCGCTGCTGCGCCGAAGGGCAGCTGCTCGTGGCCAACGCCTGCCGGGGCCAGCCGCTGCGCTGCCCGCAAGGGATGCACGCGGCCACGCGCGGTGAGGGCTGCGTGGCGGACGCCGGCTGGGTGCGCTTCCAAGGCGGGCAGTACTCCCTCGCGCCAGGAGACTGGCAGGCCGAGGGACAGCAGGCCCCGCGGGAGCTGCGCGTAGCGACCTTCGAGCTGGCGCGCGTGGAGCTGACGGTGGAGCGCTGGAACGCGTGCCAGGGCTTGCCCCGGCTCCAGGGGGAGCCGGGCGCGCCCGTCACGGGCCTCACGCTGGAGCAGGCCCAGCGCGCCTGCGCCTGCGAGGGCGGGCGGCTGCCCACGAGCGAGGAGTGGCTCGTGGCGGCCACCGGCGGGACGAGCCGCCGCTGGCCGTGGGGACCGACCGGCTTGGTCTGCCGCCGCGCCGCCTACGGCCTCGTGCGAGGCCCCTGCGCCGTGGGCGCGACGGAGCCGGAGCTGGCCGGCGCCCGCCCCGAGGGCAGGAGCCCCGAGGGCGCGCTGGATCTCTCCGGCAACGTCGCCGAGCTGACGCTGGAGCCGGACGGCAGCGCCGTCGCGCGCGGTGGCTCCTACCGCGCCGAGAGCGCCGCCGCGCTCAGCACCTGGGCGAGCGAGCCGGTGAGCGGCCCCCAGCGGCACGTGGGCGTCCGCTGCGCACGCACGCCGCGCTGACCCCCCTCTACTCCTGCCTCCAGACCCTCACGACGACCCCTCACGGCTCCCGGACTGCGTTAGAGTGACGTCCCCCGCGTCACGGGCAGCGACCCTCCCTCATGGTGCTCCGTCCTCCAGCCCTGGAAGTGGCGCCGCTGCGCCGCTACGCGCCCAACCTCTGGGATCTGCTGGCGTTCGGGCTGCTGTTCACGAGCCTCGTCGGCGTGGTGCAGGGCAGCCGCGCCATGCTGGCGCCGCTCGCCGAGCTACGGCATCACCCGGTGTCGCTCGAGCCGTCCCTGCTGCCCAGCTACGCCCTGCGCACCACGCTGCGCATGCTGGCGGCGCTGGGAGCGTCCTTGGTCTTCAGCCTGGGCTACGGCGCGCTCGCGGCGAAGAGCCGGCGCGCCGGGATGGTGTTGGTGCCGCTGCTCGACATCCTGCAGTCGGTGCCCATCCTGGGCTTCCTGTCGTTCACGGTGGTGGGCTTCATGGCGCTGTTTCCAGGGCGTGTGCTCGGCGCCGAGCTGGCCGCCATCTTCGCCATCTTCACCAGCCAGGCGTGGAACATGACCTTCAGCGTCTACCAGTCGCTGCTGACCGTGCCGCCGGAGCTCGAGGAGGCCGCCCGCAGCTTCCACCTGTCGGCGTGGCAGCGCTTCTGGAGGCTCGAGGTGCCGTTCTCCGTGCCGGGGCTGGTGTGGAACGCGATGATGTCGATGTCTGGCGGCTGGTTCTTCGTGGTCGCGGCGGAGGCCATCTCGGTGGGGAGCGTCTCCATCGCGCTGCCGGGCATCGGCTCCTACGTCGCGCTGGCGATCACGCAGCAGGATCCGATCGCGGTGGGCTGGGCCGTGCTGACCATGCTGGTCGTCATCCTGCTCTACGACGTGCTGCTATTTCGGCCGCTCGCGGCGTACAGCGAGAAGTTTCGCGTCGAGTCGACGACGAGCGATCTGACGTCGCGCTCGTGGGTGCTGCTGGCGCTGCGGCGCACTCGGCTGTTCCCGCGCCTGCTCGGGGCCACTCGGACGCTGAGCGAGGCCTGGCGCCCCCCGCGCCGCCCGCGCCGTCCCACCACCACCCCGCGCGCCATCACGCCACGCTCGGCCGGGCAGCGCGCGGTCATCGAGCGCGCCTGGCTCACGGCCGTGGCGCTGGGGGTCGCGCTGATGGGCGCCAGGCTCATGCGCTTCATCGCCACGGGAGCCGGCTGGTCCGACCTGGGCACGGCGCTGCTCTACGGCGGCTACACCCTCACGCGGGTGCTGGTGCTCGTCGCGCTCTCTAGCCTGGTGTGGGTCCCGGTGGGCGTGTGGGTCGGGCTGCGGCCGCGCTGGGCCGAGCGCGTCCAGCCGCTCGCGCAGGTGCTCGCGGCGTTCCCTGCCAACGTGGTGTTTCCGGTCGTGGTGCTCGTGATCGTCCGCTACTCGCTGTCGCCGGACGTCTGGCTCTCCCCGCTGATGGTGCTGGGCTCGCAGTGGTACCTCTTGTTCAACGTCATCGCCGGGGCCAGCGCCTTCCCCAGCGACCTGCGCGACGCCGCGGCGAGCCTGCACCTCGGCGGCCGGAGCTGGTGGTTTCGGGTCATCTTGCCCGGGATCCTGCCGTACTACGTCACCGGCGCCATCACCGCCAGCGGCGCCGCCTGGAACGCCTCCATCGTGGCGGAGCTGGCGAGCTGGGGGTCTACCACGCTGCGCGCGCATGGGCTGGGCGCCTACATCGCCGACGCCACCGCCGCCGGCGATCACCCGCGCATCGTGCTGGGCGTCGCGGTGATGTGCGCCTTCGTGTTGATGCTCAACCGGCTGCTCTGGCGCCCGCTCTACCGGCTGGCGATGCGCCACACCCACCAGGAGTGATGCTCCCCATGACCTCCCCCACCCTCACCGCGCCCAGCCCCGAGTCCAGCGCGCCGCTCGTCCAGCTGGAGGGCGTGCGCCAGGTCTTCCCTCAGAGCGAGCGCTCCGAGCTGGTGGTGCTCGACGGCGTGGACTTCACGCTGCACCCTGGCGAGATCGTCGGGCTGCTGGGGCGCTCCGGCTCGGGCAAGTCCACCCTGCTGCGGATCATCTCCGGTCTGCTCAGGCCCAGCGCGGGGACGGTGCGCTGGCGAGGGGAGCCCGTCAGCGGGCCGTGCCAAGGCGTCGCGATGGTCTTCCAGAGCTTCGCGCTGTTCCCGTGGCTCACGGTGCTGCAGAACGTCGAGCTCGGGCTGGAGGCGCAGGGCGTGGCGCCCGCCGAGCGGCGGCGGCGAGCCCTGGCGGCCATCGATCTCATCGGCCTCGATGGCTTCGAGAGCGCGTACCCCAAGGAGCTCTCCGGGGGGATGCGGCAGCGCGTGGGCTTGGCGCGCGCGCTGGTCGTGCAGCCACGCTTGCTGCTGATGGACGAGGCGTTCTCTGCGCTGGACGTGCTGACCGCGGAGACCCTGCGCACGGAGCTGCTCGACGGCTGGATCGAGGGGCGGCTGCCCATCAGCTCGATCTTGATGGTGACCCACAACATCGAGGAGGCCGTGCTCCTGTGCGACCGCATCCTGGTGCTGTCGTCCCACCCCGGCCGAGTGACGACCGAGTTCCCCGTCACGCTGGCTCACCCTAGAAACCGGCTGGATCCTCCCTTTCGCGCGCTGGTGGACCACCTCTACGGCGTGATGACTCAGCACCTCACGCCGGCGGCGGGGGCCAGGCACGCCGGAGAAGGCTTCCCCGGGGTCGGCCTGCGGATGGCGCTCCCACGCATCTCGACCAACCGCCTCGCTGGGCTGCTCGAGGCGCTGGCGGCGGCGCCGTTCCAAGGCAAGGCGGACTTACCCGTGCTGGCGGCGAGCTTGCACATGACGGCCGGGGAGCTGCTGCCGGCAGCCGAGACGCTCCAGCTCCTCCGGCTGGCCGTGCTGGCCGATGGCGATCTTCACCTGACGGAGGCGGGGCAGCGCTTCGTGGAGCTCGACGTGGACGCGCGCAAGCGGCTGTTTGGGCAGCACCTGCTCGCCCACGTGCCGCTGGTGGCGCGCCTCTGTCAGGTGCTGGCCGAGCGCGCCGACCACCGCGCGCCCTTCACGCGCTTCTCGCAGGAGCTGGAGGACAGCCTGTCCGCGCAGCAGGCCGAGGACACCCTGCGCGCCGTCATCAGCTGGGGGCGCTATGGCGAGCTGTTCGGCTACGACGAGCACCTGCGGCAGTTCAACCTGGACAACCCCACCTGAGCTGGCCCGAGGGCCGCCCCCTCGCTCCCCGGAAGCCAGGCCCGCGCGTCCCTACCCCCGGCGCCCAAGCTCTGACACACTGCGCCGAATGACCCGTGGGCGCGTCCTGGTCGTCGATGACAGCGCCCTCGGACGTGCCGCGGTGGCGGACGTGCTCCGGGGCTCGGGGGAGCTGCAGGAGGTGCTCGAGGCGGAGGACGGCTTCGGCGCGCTGCGGAGGATGGCGGAAGACAAGCCCGATCTGGTGGTGTGCGATCTCGTCATGCCAGGCTGCGATGGGCTGCAGCTCCTGCGCCTGCGCGCGGCCAAGCCCGAGCTCGCCGGGATCCCGATCTTGATCTTGACGGCCGACGGGGAGCTCGAGCGCAAGCTCGAGCTGTTCGATCGGGGGGCCTCGGACTGGGTGAGCAAGCCCTTCGATCCACGCGAGCTGCTGGCGCGCGTGCGCGTCCACCTGCGCCTGAAGCTCCTCGCCGAGGAGCTGACCGTCGCCAACGAGCAGCTCTACCGGCTCTCTTGCACCGATCCTCTGACGGAGCTGTTCAACCGCCGGCACTTCGACGACGTGCTCGGCGGCGAGGTGGCGCGCCTCGTCCGCTACGCCACGCCCGTGTCGCTCATCCTCTGCGACATCGACCACTTCAAGCGCTTCAACGACGAGCACGGTCACCAGCTCGGGGACGAGGTGCTGCGGGCGGTGGCCAGCACGCTCGTCCGCTCGGTCCGCAAGGCGGACGTGGTCGCGCGCTACGGCGGCGAGGAGCTGGCCGTCGTGCTCACCAACACGGGCGCGGCGGGCGCCTTCGTCTTGGCGGAGCGGCTGAGGGCCGCGGTCGAGCGCGCGCGGGTGACGAGCGGTGAGCGCGGCCTGAGCTGCACCGCCAGCTTCGGCGTCGCGTCCGCCGAGGACGCCGTGAGCGTGTCCAGCGCGGCGACGCTCATCGGCCGCGCGGACGCGGCGCTCTACGCCGCCAAGCGCGCCGGTCGCAACCGCGTGGTGCCCTGGAGCCCCGCGCTCGAGCTCCAGGGCTGAGCGCTCACCGCGCGCCCACCAAGCCCGCTCCGCGCGGCCGAGGGGCCGACCCACGCGCCCACGCTCGCGCTGGGGCGTCCTCCCGCTGGGCCAGGCGACGAGGCAGCTCCCGCGCTACGCTGCGCCGCGCGGCGCCTCCACCCCCTGCCGCCGACGTGTCTCATGGCGCACAAGACCCTTCAAGAAATCTTCGCGCACAACGAGCGCTGGCGGCAGGAGCGGCTCGCCGAGGATCCCGCCTTCTTCGCGCGGCTCTCGCAGGCGCAGACGCCCAAGTATTTGTTCATCGGCTGCTCGGACAGCCGCATCTCCACCGAAGCGCTCATGTGCGCCGAGCCGGGCGACGTGTTCGTGCATCGCAACGTGGCCAACGTGGTGCAGGTCAGTGACTTGAACGTCCTGTCGGTCGTCAGCTACGCCCTCGGTCAGCTCGCCGTCGAGCACATCGTGGTCTGCGGTCACTACGGCTGCGGCGGCGTGAAGGCCGCGCTCAGCCCCGGGGACCTCGGCGTGCTCAACCCCTGGCTGAGCTACCTGCGCGACGTCTACCGGCTTCACCTGCCGGAGCTCAACGCGCTGGAGGCGGACGCCCGCTGCGATCGCCTCGTCGAGCTGAACGTCCTCGAGCAGTGCGTGAACCTCGTCAAGCTCAGGGAGGTCCAGCGCGCCTTGGCGGCGCAGCGCGTGGGCGTCCACGGCTGGGTCTTCGACATGCGCACCGGGCAGCTCAAGGATCTGCGGTTCGACGCGGCGCGGGTCTCCCGGGAGCTGCTGGACCTCTACGCACTGGAGTGAGCACGGACGGGCTACACGCGGCCGGCTGCAGCGCTGGAGCGAGCGGGCGGGGATCTCCCGCCGGTGCGGCGTTTTTCGGCGTAGACTCTCGGCCATGTCCGCCGCCATCCTCTCCATTGGCACCGAGCTGACGCGCGGAGAGCTGGTCGACACCAACTCCGCGTGGCTGGCGACCGAGCTGACGAGCCAAGGGCTCGAGGTCACCGCCATCGACTGCGTGGCGGACGACCCCGCCGCCATCGCCGACGCGCTCGCGCGGCTCTCGGGGCGACACGCCGTGCTGGTGAGCACCGGGGGGCTCGGCCCCACGACGGACGACATCACCGCCGAGTGCGTGGCGCGCGCGCTGGGGGCGCCGCTCGAGCGCCACGCGCCGAGCCTCGAAGCGATCCGCGCGCGGGTGCAGCGCTTCGGGCGGAGCGCCGCGGCGAGCAACGACAAGCAGGCAGATTTCCCGCGCGGCGCGGACGTGCTGCCGAACGACTGGGGGACCGCGCCGGGCTTCGCCGTCCGGCTCGGCCAGTGCCGGGCGTTCTTCTTGCCCGGCGTGCCGCGCGAGATGAAGCCCATGTTCCAGCGCTCGGTGCTGCCGGAGCTGCGTGACCACGTGGCCGGGCACGTCCACCAGGTGCGGCTACAGACCTTTGGGTTACCGGAGGCCGTGGTCAACGATCGGCTCGCTGGCGTCGAGGCGGAGTACGGGGTGACCGTCGGCTACCGCGCGCACTTCCCCACCATCGAGGTGAAGACCTTGGCGCGCGCCGGCAGCGCCCAAGAGGCCGAGGTGCTGGCCGAGCGCGCCGCCGCGGAGGTGGAGCGGCGCCTCGGGGAGCACGTCTTCGCGCGCGGCGCGCGGACCCTACCCGAGACGCTCGGGGAGCTGTTGCTCGCGCGCGGCTGGCGCATGGGCACGGCGGAGTCTTGCACCGGAGGCCTGGTGGCGGCGCTGCTCACCGAGCACCCCGGCGCGAGCCGCACCTTCGAGGGCAGCGTGGTCAGCTACTCGAACGCCCTCAAGCGGGAGCTGCTCGGCGTGCCCGCGGCGCTGCTGGAGCGGCACGGCGCCGTCAGCGCCGAGGTGGCGCGGGCCATGGCCGAGGGCGCCCTGACGCGCCTGGGGGTCGAGCTCACGGTGGCGCTCAGCGGCGTCGCTGGGCCGGACGGTGGCACCGAGGACAAGCCCGTGGGGCTCGTGCACCTCGCCATCGCGACGCGCGAGGGCGTCAGCGCGCGGGAGCTGCGCTGGCCGGGGGAGCGCGCGCAGGTGCAGCGCCTGGCGGCCTACTCCGCGCTCTACCTGGCGCGCCGCGTGCTGCTGCGCGGTCACCAGGCCTGAGCGGGGAGGTCGTGCGCGGGTTGCCCGCCGCCCCCGGGCTGGGGCATGGTGCCGCTCATGCTCGAGCGACTGGCGCTCTCTGCGCTCCTCCTCGCGGGCGTGGGGCTCGGCTGTACGCCGCGCGCGTCCCTCGCGCCGCCCCCCACGGCCCCAGCAGCCCCCGCCGCCGCGCGCGCGGGCGCGCCGACGCCAGCGGCCGCCGCGCCCGCGAGCCCCGCGACCCCGCCGCCCCGTCCCGCGACGCCCCGCGGCGAGGACGCGCTCACGCGCCGCTACGAAGACGCCCCGGCGCTCCTGATCGAGACCGGCCAGGCCTCGTACTACTCCGACGCGCTCGCCGGGCGAAGGACGGCCAGCGGTGCACCCTACGACCCCAGCGCGCTGACGGCGGCGCACCGCACTTGGCCCTTTGGCACCGTGGTGCGCGTGGTGCGTGAGCCCCAGGGACCGAGCGTGGTCGTGCGCATCACCGACCGTGGC
Source organism: Myxococcota bacterium (assembly GCA_963169915.1). Taxonomy (GTDB): domain Bacteria; phylum Myxococcota_A; class Polyangia; order Polyangiales; family Polyangiaceae; genus JADLEQ01. The sequence goes on along the minus strand of CAUJEM010000147.1, from coordinate 3,499 downwards.
CCCTTCGGCTCCCGGCGGCGCGTCATCGATCTTTCCCGCGCGGCGGCCAGCGCCCTCGAGCTGCTCCGCGCGGGCGTCGCGCCGGTGCGGCTCGAGGTCCTGGCCTGGCCGGAGCGCTAGCGCGCTCAGGCCTGCGCGGCGCGCTGGGCGGCGTGCTGGTTCGGCTCCGCGCTCGGCGCGCGCTCGAAGCTGAGCTCGCCCGCCTTCACGTCCACCCGGACGGTGTCACCCGGCAGGAACTCCGCGGCGAGCACCCGCCGTGCCAAGCCGTCCTCGAGCTGGCGCTGGATCGCGCGCTTGAGCGGACGCGCACCGAACTGCGGATCCCACCCGGCCTCGGCCAGGTGCTCCTTGGCCTCGTCGCTGAGCTCGAGCTGCAAATCGCGCCGGGCGAGCCGCTCGGACAGGCCATGGATCTGCAAGTCGACAATCCTACGCAGCTCCTCGCGACCGAGCCGGTGGAACACCACGATGTCGTCGAGGCGGTTGATGAACTCCGGACGGAACTGCTGGCGCAGAGCGTTCATCGCCACCCGCTGCTGTAGCGCCGAGCGATCTTCATCGTCCAGGTCGGCGCGCTCGTCGATGGCGGCCAGCTCCGCGCTGCCAAGGTTGCTGGTGAGGATGATGACGGTGTTCTTGAAGTCCACCGTGCGTCCCTGGCCGTCGGTGAGCCGCCCGTCGTCCATGAGCTGCAAGAGCGTGTTGAACACGTCCGGGTGCGCCTTCTCGATCTCGTCGAACAGCACCACGCTGTAGGGGCGCCGCCGCACCGCCTCGGTGAGCTGCCCACCCTCGTCGTAGCCCACGTAGCCGGGCGGCGCGCCGATGAGGCGCGAGACGGCGTGCTTTTCCATGTACTCGCTCATGTCGATGCGCACCATGGCGCGCTCGTCGTCGAACATGAACTCCGCCAGCGCGCGCGCCGTCTCGGTCTTGCCCACGCCCGTGGGCCCGAGGAAGAGGAAGCTGCCGATGGGGCGCCGCGGATCCCCGAGGCCCGCGCGCGAGCGCCGCACGGCGTTGGCCACCGCCACCAGCGCTGGCTCCTGCCCGACCACGCGCGCCCGCAGGTTCTCCTCCATGTGCAGCAGCTTGGCCAGCTCTCCCTCGAGCATCTTGGTGACGGGCACGCCGGTCCAGCGCGAGACGATGGCCGCGATGTCTTGATCGGTGACCTCCTCCCGCAGGTACGAGCCGCCCGCCTGCGCGCGCGCCAGCTCTGCGCGCTGCGCCTCGAGCTCCCGCTCGAGCGCCGGCAGCGTGCCGTACTGCAGCTCCGCGGCCCGCGCCAGCTCACCCTTGCGGGTCGCCGCCTCTTGCTCGGCGCGCAGCTCCTCGAGCTTGGCCTGACGCTCGTGGATGGCGCCGATGAGCTCCTTCTCGCGCAGCCAGACGGCGCGCATCGCGTCCCGCTGCTCCCCGAGCTCGCTCAGCTCCTTCTTCACGTCCTCCAGCCGCGCCTGGCTGGCCTTGTCCCGCTCCTTGCCGAGCGCCTGGCTCTCGATCTGCAGCGCGAGCAAGCGCCGCTCGAGCTGATCGATCTCCACCGGCAAGCTCTCGATCTCGAGCTTGATCTTGCTGGCTGCCTCGTCCACCAAGTCAATGGCCTTGTCCGGCAAGAAACGGTCGGAGATGTAACGATCACTCAAGGTGGCGGCAGCCACCAGCGCGCTGTCTTGGATGCGGATGCCGTGGTGCACCTCGTAGCGCTCCTTCAGGCCCCGCAAGATGGTGATGGTGTCCGGCACGCTGGGCGGCTCCACCATCACCGGCTGGAAGCGCCGCTCGAGCGCTGCGTCCTTCTCGATGTGCTTGCGGTACTCGTCCAGGGTGGTGGCGCCGATGCAGCGCAGCCCGCCGCGCGCCAGGGCCGGCTTGAGCATGTTGGCGGCGTCCATGGCGCCCTCCGCCGCGCCGGCGCCCACGAGGGTGTGAAGCTCGTCGATGAAGAGGATGATCTTGCCCTCGGCGGCCTCCACGTCCTTCAGCACCGCCTTCAGGCGCTCCTCGAACTCACCGCGGAACTTCGCGCCCGCCACCATGCTGGCGAGGTCCAGCGCCAGCAGCCGCCGCTCCCTCAAGCTCTCCGGCACGTCCCCCGTGGCGATGCGGCGCGCGATGCCCTCGGCGATGGCCGTCTTGCCCACGCCCGGCTCGCCGATCAGCACCGGGTTGTTCTTGGTGCGGCGCGACAGCACCTGCATCACGCGGCGGATCTCCTCGTCCCGGCCGATGACCGGATCGATCTTCCCTCGCGCGGCGAGCGCCGTCAGATCCCGCGTGTACTTGTCGAGCGCCTGGAACTTCCCCTCCGGATCCTGGTCCGTCACCCGCTGGCTCCCGCGGATCTGCGCCAGCGCCGCCAGCAGCTTCTGCTTGGAGAGCCCGTGGCGGTCGAAGCTGGCTTGGAGATCCTTGTCCGCGGTCGCGGCCAGCACGAAGTGCTCCACCGAGATGAAATCGTCCTTGAGGGCCTTGGCCTCCTCCTCCGCTTGGTTGAGCAGCGGCGTCAGGCGGCGGCCTGGTGAGGGCTCCGCCCCGCCGCTCACGCGCGGGAGGCCCTCCACCTTGGCCTGCAGCTCCTGCTCGAGCGCGCGCACGTCCGCGCCGGCGCGCTCGAGCAGCGGCTGCCCCACCCCACCTTCTTGAGTGAGGATGGCGAGCAGCAGGTGCTCCGGCAGCAGCTCCGGGTTGCCGCGGCGCGCGGCGGCGGCGCTGGCCACCCGCAGGGCCTCTTGGCTCTTGGTCGTCAGTTGTTCGGCTCTCATGACTTGGTGCTCCCCGCTGGCGACATGGCGGCCAGGTGGCTCCAAGCTGGGTCGGCTTTTCCGTGATGCAAGGGGTGCGCCGTCGCCAGGACCCCGTGGAAGACGCGGTCGAAGTGGTCGGGCGCCACCTGGACGCGCGCGCGCCTCTCGGTCCGTCCCCGCCTCCGTCACCTGACCTCCCAGAGCCTCCAGCCGCGGCCCGGTCACCGTCCGCAGCAGCGCCTCGTCGTCGCCGCGCAGCACCTCGAGCCGAGGCGTCAGCTCCAGTCTCGCAGAGACGACGGTGAGCAGGTCGCCGAACTCGTGAGCGCTGCCGCCGGCGGGTGGCCCCAAGCGCTCCAGGCGCTGCGCTTCGACGCGCGCCGCCTCGCTGGCCGCCTTCACCGTCAGGCCGCGCAAAGAGCCCGTCCTCCGCACGGCCTGCCCCGCGCCGTCGCCGACGGCTCACGCGGCACCGGAGGCGCCCACCGCGCCTGCGTGCCGCTCGGCATCTGGGCCACCCGTCGCGCCCAGGGCGTCCCAGCGCAAGCCTACCTCGCGCGGGCCATCGAGCGGCTCGGTACCCACCGTGAGGTCTTCGCGCTTCCGCTCGAAGCCATGACCCCCTCGTGGCCTTCGAGAACGCCGGCCTGACGCCCCTGCGCGAGTCCTCGCGCCGCGCACCCCCGCGTCGCCGAGGGGCCGCCTCGCGTCGACGGTCTCGTGCGCAAAGGCAACGAGCTGCACCA
>CAUJEM010000146.1 GCA_963169915.1 Myxococcota bacterium | reverse complement strand
GCCCGCCGCGCCGCTCGTGCCCGCCGCGCCGCTCGTGCCCGCCGCGCCGCTCGTGCCCGCCGCGCCGCTCGTGCCCGCCGCGCCGCTCGTGCCCGCCGCGCCGCTCGTGCCCGCCGCGCCGCGCGTGCCCGCCGCGCCGCTCGTGCCCGCCGCGCCGCTCGTGCCCGCCGCGCCGCTCGCTCCGCCGGGCGCCGCCACGTCACTGCCGCACGAGAGGGCGCCCATCCCCAAGGCCAAGCTCCACACCGCTACCTGCTGCCTCATGCCCAGGGATGGTACGCGCAGCGCGGCTCCAGGTCCAAGCGCGCCGCTCACCGCGACGTGGCCCGCTGCCCATCGAGCAGGCAGGTGCCCTTCAACGCGGGTGGTGGGGCTCCACGTGCACGATCACGTCCACCACCTCCGGGAAGGTGCCCTTGAGGGTCTCCTCCACGCCGTCCGCCACGTGGTGAGCGCGCTCCACGGACAGCGCCGGTGCGACCTCGATGGTGAGATCCACGTACACGCTGCCCTCCATGCCACGGCTGCGCACGTCGTGGACAGCGAGCACCTCCGGAAGCCGCTGGAGCGCGTCCCGCACCCGCTGCGGCTCGATGCGCGCGCCGTCTGCCAAGATGCCCACCGCCTGACGGATGATGGTCCAGCCCGTCCAGGCCACGAAGCCGAGCACGCCCAGCGTGACGAAGCCGTCCACACGGCGCAGGCCGAGCGCGCTCAAGCCGAGCGAGCCGAGCACCGCGAGCGTGACGAACACATCCGACAGCGTGTGCTTGGCGTCGGCGATGAGCAGCGCGCTGCCGAGGCGCTGGCCCCAGCGGTGCTCCACGCGCGTGACGAGCAGGTTGATGACGAGCGTGCCCACCATGACCGTCACGGCCGCTGGGCGCACGGAGGGCGAGGCGCCCTCCACGATGGCGCGCCAAGCCATCCGTCCCAGCTCCAGCACGCCCATGCCGATCATCCCGCCGATGGCGAGCGACGCGAGGGCCTCGAACTTCTGGTGACCATAGGGGTGCTCACGGTCCGCCGGCTGCGACGCGAAGTACATGGCAAACAGGCCGAGCACGTTGGAGCCGCCGTCGATGAAGGAGTGCAGGCCGTCGGCCACCATGGCGGTGGAGGTGATGAGCTGCCCCAGGGCCAGCTTGGCGCCCGCCACGAGCCAGTTGGCGGCCAAGATGGCCCACAGCACGCGGCGCACCGCGCGATCACGCGCCGCAGGGTCCATGCGTCCAGCGAGAGTCACCGCAGCCCCTAGCTAGCACGCCGCCAGCGTCGGCGCGCTGGCCACCGGCTCAGTAGTGGGGGGGCTTCTCGTGCGGGAGCGGCGGCTCCAGGGTCTCCACGGCCGCGGCGAGGCGGCGCTCGAGCGCCGCGAGGCGCTGCTCCAGCCGCTCGAGGGTGCGCTGCTGCGCGGCCACGGTCCCATCCAAGCTGGCGAGCCAGTCCGCCTGATGGGTGTAGCGGATCTCCAGCTCGATCAAGCGCTCTTCGACGGTCATCGCGCGATGAGCCTAGCGCATCTCAGGCGTGAGGGCGCCCCGGCTCGCCCACGCCTGCGGCGCTGCTCTCCGCCTCGAGGTGGCGCGGCCCCTCACTGGGGCTTCAGCGTCAGCGCGAGCTCGATGGGTGCTTGCTTCACCACCTTCTGCCCGAGATCGCTGAGCGTCTTTTGCGCGAGCTTCCCGAACAGCTCCCGAGGGCGCACGTCGTGCTCTTCTAGCTGGACCACGAGCGGCGCGGTGGTCTCGATGGTCACCGCGCCGAGCGTCTCGCCCTCGAAGCTGAACGCCGCCTCCACCTCGGCCTGAAGGCGCGTCACCCGCTGATGCAACCTGAAGTCCCCCTCGACCTTGGCGGTGACGACGCGCCGCGGGCCGGGCAGCGCGAGGACGTCACGCTCGGACACCGCGAGCACCTTGTCGATGCGGTACTCCGCCCAGCGGTTGGCCTCACGCTCGGCGTCTGGCGCGTCCTCCGAGATCTGCAGCCAGGTGCGCGCGTGCCGGTTCTGCAGCTCGCTCTTCTCTCGCTCGCCCAGCGTCGCCCCGGGCTCCTCGCGCGCTTGCCGATAGAGCGTCAACGCGAGCAAGTCCACCCGCAGCAGGCCGCTCAGCCGCTCCAGGTGCCGAAGATCGACGAACAACCGGCCCTCGGTCGCGTCCAGCACCTCTCCGGTGATCTGCTCGATGGGCGCGCTCATGACGAAGCTGACCCGGCTCCCTGCGGTCTGCACGGCGAGCTGCCGGGCCGTCGCCACCGGAGGGGCCACCGAAGCCAGCGCCGAGGCGCTCGGTGCCAGCTCGGCGGACGGCGCCTGGTGGCACGCCCCCCCCCAGCCCCACCACCGCGAGCGCCCCCAGCAAGGACCTACCCCTGGTGCGCCACCCTGAATGAACCCGACTCCACATGCGAGACCTCCAAGCCGCTAGCCGGCGTGACCGCCCGGCGCTCGTGCGCCGCCCGGGCGTCCACTGGCGAGAACGCTCCGGCTAGCCGCCGAGTTTCTGCGTGAGCCATTGCTGGAAGCGAATGACCTTCCAGGTGTCTTTGCCGGGCACACACCAGCGCCCCTGCTTCGGGTAGTTCCGCCCCTGGTAGCTCGCCAGCCAGCGCGGGAAGGCCGTGCTCCTTGCCTTTTCTCGGCACACCTTGCGGTTGTGCTCGATGAGCGCCCCCATCGCCTCGATGTTCCGCTCTGCGCTCAAGAGCGCGTCCTTCACGGCCTGGCACTCCGGGCTCGGAGCGTCCTTGGGGGATTTGTCCTTGCGGCACGCGCCGACGAAGCGCGCGCGGATCTGCCCGAGGCCGTAGTCTTCCCCGTTGGGGGAGATCACGTCCTCCACCCACGAGCTCTCGAAGTGGATGATGGCGACGGCCGTGAACGGATCGAAGCCGCGCGCCACGGCCTCCCGCTGGATGGCGGTCGCGAAGCGCTCGGCCGTCTGCCGTGGGAGCCCTGGCTGCGACAGCGCGATGGCGGCCACGATGGCGGAGAGGGCGCGAAACACCCTCTACGGGATAGCAAAGGACCGGCCTCCGGGCCACACCCGGGCCCCGCGCGGCCCCCGCGGCCCTCGGAGCCTCCCGCGCTGCGCCCTCGGCCAGGAAACTCCTCACTTTTCTCCGATCGCGCCTTGAGGCCCCCCCTTGGCGCTAGCTTTGCTAGGTTAGTCTCGCCATGAAGACCCTGTCCCGGGATGACCGCCTGCTCCTCCTGAAGTTCGTCTGTGCGTTTGCCTGGGCAGATCTCGAAGTGAACACCAAGGAGCGCAGCTTCGTGCATGCCTTGGTGAAGCGCCTCCAGCTCGACGCGGAGGAGAAGGCGCTCGTCGAAGGCTGGCTCGAGTTTCCTCCGAAGCCGGAGGAGGTCGATCCGAACAAGGTGCCCGCACGCCACCGCAAGGTCTTCCTCGACACCGCGCGAGATCTCATCAGCGCCGACGGTATCGTGGACGAGGCCGAGGCCGAGAACTTCGCGCTGCTCGAGGACCTCCTCAGCGGACACTGAGCCACGGCGATCTTCATGAGGTGCTGGCCCGCGGCCACCATCGTCGTGCTCCTCGCCTGCCAGCGCGAGCCGGCGCCCGCGCCGCCCGAAGAGCCGGCCGCCAGCGGCTCGGCGGCGGCGAGCGCCGCCTCCGCGCCGTCCGTGCGGCTCTTACCGGCGCTCGCGCCGGGCATGGTGGACGAAGACGAAGCCAGCGCCACCCTGCAAGAGCAACGTCAAGCGCTGCTCGGCCGGATGCGCCGCATGCTCGGGCTGGATGAAGAGGCGCTGGAGAGGCTCCAGGTGGTCCTGAGCGGCTCGCGGGTGCTCGGTCAAGGCAACCCCGCCGCGAACGAGCACCCGCTGACGCGGCGCCAGTGCCGCGAGCGGCGCGAGGCCGCGGGCATCGTGGAGAAGGTGTCCCCCGTCTGTCAGCGGCCCTTCATGGTGCCCCTCTACGACCGCGCCCACGGGCGCCCGGAGGACGCCACGCTGTGCATCGACGCGTATGAGTTCCCGGGGCTCCCTTGCGACTATCCCGTCACCTGGGCCACGGCGAAGGAGGCGGCCGCGCTGTGTGCGGCGGTGGGCAAGCGCCTGTGCGACGCGCACGAGTGGGAGGGCGCCTGCGCCGGCGCCGTGCTGCCGGTGGCCGAGGAGTATGACTTTTCCAAGCCGCGCAAGGAGAGCAAGTTTGCCCACAATGCCAAGCGCGAGGTGCTCTGGGCCTACGGGCCCAAGAAGGACCACGCGCTCTGCGGCACCAGCAGCAAGAAGAGCAAGAGCTGCGACCCCATCTCCTTCAAGGGCTGCGGCTCCAACACCTTTCCGGCGGGCTCCTTCCCAGCCTGCGTGAGCCCCTACGGCGTCTATGACCAGCACGGCAACGCCGCCGAGCACATGAACCTGCCCACCTCGGAGGCGGAGCTAGGCGCGCGCGGCGGCCTCGGCCAGACCGAGATGAAGGGGAGCTGGTTCATCTTCGGAGGCTACGAGGCCCACGAGGACGACTGCCGCTGGCGTGCGCCGGACTGGCACGCCACGCGCGTGACCGACCCGAACAGCCACGCGAACTACCACCTGGGGCTGCGCTGCTGCCTGGACCTGCCGGCCGTCAAGCGCCCTTGAAGCCGGGCGGCGTGGCCGAGCCCTCGCCGAAGAAGTACTTCTCACACTCCGTCATCCACACCTTCTGGCCGCTCTCACTGGTGAGATCCAGGCGGTACTCGTTGATGAAGGTCTTGGAGTGCTCGAGCCACATCTGCCAGGCGTTCTTGGACACGCTCTCGTACACCCGCTCCCCGAGCGGACCCCGGATGGGGGGTTTCTCGAGAGCCTCTGCCTCGCGCCCAAGCTTGATGCACTGGATCATCCTCGCCATGACGCTAGTTCTTGCGCTGGCGACGGGAGCCGTCAACCTCGACCGCCACGCGACGCGCGGGGCACGGAGATGGCGGACGACGGCAGCCACCGGCGCTAGTATGGTCCCCCTGCGATGCGCCTCCTCCGTCACCTCGCTGGGCTGAGCCTGCTCGCCGCGCTGATGCCGGTCGCGGGGAGCGCGCTCGTCACGCGGCTGGCGCACGCCGTGGCGGCGCCGCTCCGCGCGGTGATGGAGCTGTGCGAGCCCGCCCGGAGCGCACCACCCGACACCCCACCGGCGAGCGCGCCCCAGGCGCCTGCGCTCGGCGCCCCGCAGGCCGAGCAGGTGCCCCCGAGCGCCGCGCCCACCAGCGAGGCGCGCCCAGCCAGCGCCGCGCGGGCGGCCGCGCCCGCGCTCCTGCGCGCCGCTCGCCCTAGCAAGGGGCTGCGCGTGCGCGCCGCGCGCGTGCTGGCGCTGGCGCGTGCCGGAGCGCGCCCGCAGGGACAGCCCGTCCAAGCCACGCAGCAGCAGCCCGCCGGCTTGCAGCTCTTCGGCGTCGGCGCGCTGGGGCTCGGGCTTCGGGACGGCGACGTGCTCGTCAGCGCCGGCGGGCAGCCCGTCCAGTCCGCCGCGCAGGTCGTCGGTGTGGTCCTGGCCGCTCGCGCCGCGCGCGCGCCGGAGATCTCCGGCCTCATCTACCGTGACGGCGAACCCTGGTCGCTGGTGGTGGAGCAGCCCTACCCCACCGCCACGCCCTGAGCGCGCCTCACTGACGCACGCGCCAGTTGCCCTGAAAGCTCCGGCCCACCTCGTCGCAGGTGGGGTCGGTGACGATGAGCTCCGGGCGCGCGTCCCGGCAGTAAATGATGGTGTTCTGGCGAAAGGTGCGGCCGAAATGGATGGCCTCGTCGCGGTCTACCCCGTGGGCTATCCACGCCGGCTCCCGCCACACTCCCTCGGGCTCGTCGTCGTAGCCGACGCAGTGCTCCACGCGGTAGCAGCCCAAGATGAGCAGATCTCTCATGACCTGGTGGCGCCCGTCGTTGACGCGCCGAGGCAGCAGCATGCTGCGCGGGTTGTACGCCGTGAGGATGGCGAAGGTCTGGCGCAGCAGCGGCGGGAGCGCCCCAGGGTCGTGGACGATCTCGCCGTCCATGCTGACGCGGAGCGTCCCTTGCTCCGCGGGGAGCTCGTAGACGGTGCTGAAGTAGGAGCGGAGGAGGTTCTGGTCCAAGGGAGGGGGAGCCTGGGTCTAGGGGCTGAAGCGATAGCCGACGCCTCGCACGGTGAGCAAGTGGCGGGGTGCGGTAGGGTCCGCCTCGAGCTTATTTCTGAGCTGTAGCAGGAAATTGTCGATGGTGCGCAGCGTGCCGTGGTGCCCAGGCCCCCAAACCCGCTGCAAGATCTGCTCGCGCGAGAGCACCCGGTCCGGCGCCTCCACCAGGCACCAGAGCACGTCGAACTCCGTGGCGGTCAGCGGGACGAGCTGCCCGTCTCGGCGCACCTCCCGCGTGGCCAGGCTGATGCTGAGCGCGGCGGCCTGAAACACCTCCGAGGCGGCGGGGCGCGCGATGGCGTCGCGCCTGAGGGCTGCCTTCACTCGTGCCAGCAGCTCCGCCAGCCCGAAGGGCTTGGTGATGTAGTCCTCCGCGCCCAGCTCCAGGCCCATCACCTTGTCCATCTCCGCGCCGCGGGCGCTGAGCATGATCACCGGCACGTGCCGCCCCTCGCTGCGCAGCGCGCGCACCACCTCGAAGCCGTTCATCTTCGGGAGCATCACGTCCAAGACGACCAAGTCCACCACCGGCTCCCGCGCCGCCACGAGCCCGCTCTCGCCGTCCTCCGCGACCCGCACCTGGTAGCCCTCTGCCTCCAGGTTCATCCGCAGGCCAAGCGAGATGCTCTCGTCGTCCTCGACGACCAAGATGGTCTTCTTGTGGGCACCCTGGCTCATGATCCGCGCGGCGCGTTGGGCTCGTCCCGTAGCACAGGCAAGACGATGGTAAAGACGCTCCCACGCCCCGGCGCGCTCTGCACCTCGATCCGCCCGCGATGGGCCCGCACGACGTGCTGCACGATGGCGAGGCCCAGCCCCGAGCCCTCACGCTCCCGGGCGAGGCGGTCATCGGCGCGATAAAACTTCTGAAAAATGAGCTGGTGCTCGGCCTTGGCGATCCCCATCCCGTCGTCGGTGACGGCCAGGCGCAGCTGCTTGCCCTGCCGCGAGACGGTCAGGGTGATGTGGGGAGGCTCCCCGCCGTACTTCAGCGCGTTGGTCAGCAGGTTGAGCACGGCGTCCGCCAAGGCGCCCCCGTCGGCCAGGAGCGGGTAGACCCCCTGCTCGATGAGCTGGACCTCGACGCCTCGGCGCACCCCGAGCGCGGAGAAGGCGCGCAGGGCGTCTCGGGCCACCACCGAGGAGTCCGTCTCCACCAAGATGAACTCACGGCGCCCGGCCTCCATGCGGCCCCAGTCGAGCAGGCGATCGATGAGCTCCTGGAGCCGGCGGCTCTCCCGGGAGAGCGCTTGGATGCACTGCTCCTCGGCGCCGGCGTCACCGCGCCGCAGCTCCAGCGTCTCGGTGAACAGCCGGATGGACGTCAGCGGCGTCCGCAGCTCATGCGACACCTTGGACACGAAGTCCGACTGCAAGCGCGACAGGTTGGCCTCTCGCTGCACGAAGACCCAGACCAGGACGACCCCCGTGGCCGCCGCGCCGCTCAGCGCCAACACCAAGATCCCCATCAAGAGGTTGGCCCGCGCCTCATCGAGGAAGAGCAGCACGGTCCCCACCGCCAGGAGCAGGAAGGTAGGCACCACCACCAGCGCGATGAGCAAGATGATGATGCGCCGGAAGCCGTAGGTCCCGAGCTCTGGGTGCCGAGAGGCCATGCGCTCACGATGGTAGCCCGCGGCGAGGCGGGTGGGGCACCGCGCGGGGCGCCCTCGCCCAGCGACTCGCCGGCGGGCACCCTACCCTCCCGCCCTGGCTCCGGTATAAGTTCGGGGGTGAGCGGCGAGCCCCCAGCGAAGATCGGCGTCGTCGACGCCTTGCTCGGGCCGCTCGTGCGCGCGCTGGACACCCTGGGGCAGGTCCTACAGCTCACCGGCTCCATGCTGTGGTGGGCCCTCCGCCCCCCTTACCGCCCGGCGCAGCTCCTCGCCGCGATGGATTTCATCGGGGTAAAGTCCATCTTCATCGTGGCGCTCACCGGCATCTTCAGCGGGATGGTGCTCGCGCTGCAGACGGTCAACAGCCTGCGCACCTTCGGCGCGGAGAGCGTGGTGGGGGCCGTGGTGACCATCTCCATGATGCGGGAGCTCAGCCCGGTGTTCGCCAGCTTGATGATCACCGCACGCGCGGGCAGCGCCATGGCGGCAGAGCTGGGCAACATGCGCATCACCGAGCAGATTGACGCGCTCACCACCATGGGCGTCAACCCGGTGCAGTACCTCTTGTCGCCGCGGCTGGTGGCCACCGTGTTGATGGCGCCGCTGCTGTGCATCCTCTTCACCTGCGTGGGGATGGTGGGCGCGTGGATCGTCGCCGTGCAGTGGCTAGGGGTGGACCCTGGCGTGTTCGTCTCCAACATCGAGAAGAACGTCAAGCTCAACGACTTCTCCATGGGCATCATCAAGAGCACCGTCTTCGGCTTCCTCATCGCCGCCATCGCCTGCAGCCGTGGCTACAGCGCCGCTGGCGGCGCGCGCGGCGTGGGCATCGCCACCACCAAGGCTGTGGTGGAGAGCGCGGTCGCGCTGCTCATCACCAACTACATCATCACCAACGCCCTCACCGATCTCTGACGTCACGCGCCGTGTCCACCGCCTCCGTGCCGCCCGTGCAGGGCTCGCCCCTCCCCCTCCGCCCCAGCGACGCCCAACACCGACCTTGGCTCGCCCGCCTGGTGGTCCTCTCACCTTGCCTGCTCATCCTCGGCGTCGACCTGCACCGCCGGGCCGCCGGCCTGCGCCTGTTCACCGGCTGGCAGCCGCTCTACTACGTGGGCTCGCTGCTCGAGAGCGCGCTGCTCTGGGGCGCCCTCTTGAGCTGGGCGGTCGCGGCCCGGCGGCTCGAGCGGGCGCTCGCGGCGCTGCTGTTCAGCCTGGCCTTCACGCTGAGCCTCGGCAGCCAGAGCTACTTCTGGGAGCAGTACCGGACCTACCTGAACCTCGACGTCTCGCTCTTCGCGCAGGGACTGCTCGCGAGCGTGGGCTACCAGCTCGCCGCCGATCTCCGCAACTACCTGGCGGCGCTCGGCCCCTATTGCGTCGCCAGCCTGCTCGGCTTGGCCTTGGCCACGCGGCTGGCGCCGCGGCGCGCCCGCAGCGTCGGCCGCGCTCGCGCGGCCGCCCTCGCCGCCACCGCGCTGGCGCTGCTGCTGCCCGTCCACCACCGCAACGCCCAAGCCGCCACCCCGGACACGCTCTACTTCAACGCGCTCGGCGGCCTCGCCCGCAGCCTGCTCGGCCTCACCCCAGAGTCGGAGCAGCTCCGGCCGCGCGAGCGCGCCTCGCTCCCCGTGGCGCGGCTCGAGCCTCGCCTCCCAGCGCCGCGCAACGTCGTGCTGCTCCTGCTGGAGAGCGTCCGGGCGGACGCCGTATGCTCCAGCTACGCGCCGGAGTGCGGGCTGACGGCGGCGACCAACCAGCTCTTGCCAGGGCGAGTGGGGCTCACGCAGCTCCGCGCCCAGAGCTCCACCACCGCCATCTCCTTGGCGGTGCTGTGGACCGGGCTCGCCCCCACCGAGTCCCGCGATCTCCTCCACACCTACCCGCTGCTCTTCGACTACGCCCGCGCCGCTGGCTACGACACCGCGTACTTCACCAGCCAGAACTTGATGTTCGGCAATTCACGGCTGTGGGTAGCCCAGCTCGGCACCTCCAAGCTGCTCAGCGCCACGGAGCTGGACCCCGCCGCAGATCTCGATCTGGGCGCCCGGGAGGAGCTGCTGGTCACGCGGGTGGGCGTCGAGCTCGAGACCCTGCGGGAGCCGTACTTCGCGGTCGTCCACCTCAGCAACACCCACTACCCGTACCGAGTGGAGCAGGCGGCGCCGCAGCCCTTCCAGCCCGCCCGGCTGAGCAAGGCCCCCGAGGACGGCGCAGCGCTGCGCAACTACTATCAGAACGCCGTCTACCAGCAGGATCTGAACCTCGCCGAGCTGGTGCGAGTGCTCCGCCGCGGAGCGCGCGGGCAGCGCACCGTGCTGCTGCTCACCAGCGACCACGGGGAGGCCTTCCGTGAGCACGGGCAGATGGGCCACACCTTCAGCGTGCTGGACGAAGAGGTGAAGGTGCCCGGCTGGGTGGATGCGCCCCCCGGCACGCTCAGCCCCGAAGAGCGTCGCCACCTCGAGAGCAAGGCAGAGAGCTTCACCTTCCACGCGGACGTCGTGCCCACCGTGCTGGATCTGCTCGGCGTGTGGGATGACCCGGGCCTCGAACCCTTCAAGCCGAAACTGCTGGGCACGAGCTGGCTGCGGGCGCCCCACACCCGCGCCGCCCTCCCCATGACCAATTGCGCTGGCGTGTGGAGCTGCGCCTTCGACAACTGGGGCTATATGCGGGAACACCTCAAGCTGGAGGCGAGGGCCTGGGACGGCCGCTACCGCTGCTGGGATCTCGCCCGAGATCCCAGCGAGGAGCGCGAGCTGCCCGCGAGCGCCTGCGGTGACCTCGAGCAGCGCGCGCGCGCGACCTTCCCCTACACCGCCGGGCGCCGCCCGAAGTAGCGTGAGAGGCGGCGGCGCGGCGCGAGCCCGAGCGCCACGGGAGGCTTAGGAGCCGCGCCCACCGCTGAGCGCCGCTAGCTCAGCGCCAACATCCGCTCGATGGGGACGAGCGCGCGCCGGCGCAGCTCCTCTGACATCTCGATCTGCGGCTGCAGATCGCGCAGCGCGAGGTACACCTTCTCCGGCGTGTTCAGCCGCATGAAGGGGCACTCGTTGCAGGCGCAGTTGGCGTTGGGGGGCGCGGGGATGAGCCTCTTCTCCGGCGCGCGCTTCTGCATCTGGTGCATGATGCCGGGCTCCGTCACCACGATGAACTCCTCCGCCGCGTCCGTCTGCACGAACTTGAGCAGGGAGGAGGTGGAGCCCACGAAATCAGCGACGTCCAGGATGGGCTCCTCACACTCCGGGTGCGCGATGACCTTCGCGCTGGGGTGCTTGGCCTTGATGCCGATGAGCTTCTGGAGGCTGAAGGCCTCGTGCACGCTGCAGGCCCCCTGCCACAGCACCATGTCCCGCCCGGTCGTCTTCATGATGTAGCGGCCGAGGTTCTTGTCCGGCGCGAAGAGGATTTGCTGGTGAGCAGGGATGGCGTCGATGATCTTTTTTACGTTGCTGGACGTGCAAATGTAGTCGCTCTCCGCCTTCACCTCGGCCGAGCAATTGATGTACGTGACGGAGACGGCGCCGGGGTGGCGCGCCCTCCACGCCTTGAAGGGCTCGATGGGGCAGCTGTCCGCCAGGGAGCAGCCGGCCGCAAAATCTGGCACCACCACCGTGCGATCCGGGTTCAAGATCTTGGCGGTCTCCGCCATGAAGTGCACGCCCGCGAACAGGATGACGTCCGCCGTGGTGCGCTTGGCCTCCTGCGCGAGCTGCAGCGAGTCCCCGATGTAGTCCGCCACGTCCTGGATCTCTCCCTCCTGATAGTAGTGAGCCAGGATGACGGCGTTGCGCTCCCGCTTCAGGCGGCGGATCTCCTCGTCCAGATCTAGGCTGAGCAGGGCGGGATCCGCGAGGGCAGGCTGTGACATGGCTCAGACATAGTGCGGCCTCCCTCGTCGCGCCAGGGCGCCCGCGCCGCACGCCGCCTCAGCGCTGCCGAGCGGCCTCGAGGGCTAGCTGCACGGCCCACTGGAAGTCCGGGAGCGGGCGCGCACCGCTGACGAAGTACGGCCCCACCAGGGTGCCCGGCGTGCCGCGGATCCCCGCGGCCTCGGCGATGGCCACGTCCGCGTCGATGGCCGCGTCGTGGCGGCCGTCGGCCAGCGCCGCCTCGAAGCGCGCGACGTCCAAGCCCTGCGCCTTCGCGTAGCCGACGAGCTGCGCTCGCGCGAGCCCGTCCGGCTCCGCCGCGGCCTCGAACAGCCGCGCGTGCATCTTCCAGAAGCCCGCGTCGCCGCGCTGCGCCTTCGCCTCCAGCGCCGCGGCGGCCGCCAGGCGCGCGTGCTCGTGGAACGGCAACGGCAGGTTGCGCCACACCACCCGGAGCTGCTTCGGGTAGGCCTTCAGCAGCGCGTCCAGCGTGGGCTCCAGCTTCTTGCAGAAGGGGCACTGAAAGTCGGAGAAGACCTGGAGCACCACGGGCGCGCGCGCCTCCCCGCGGCTGGGAGAGGCCGCGGTGGGAGCGGGCACCTGCTTGGTCTCTGGTGCCTGGCGCGTCTTGCCGCTGGCGACGGTGCGCTCATACACCTGCGCTGGTGCGACCCCGCTCGCCACCAGCGCCCGTGCGCGCACGAGCTCCGCCTCCACGCGGCTCACGAAGTCCTCGAGCGGGCGCGCCCCGGAGAGCAGGCGGCCGTTGATGAAGAACACAGGGGTCCCCGTGGCCTCCGCGCCACGCGCGATGACCTGATCGGCCTCGATGGTCGCTCGATGACGCTCCTGGGCGACCGCCTGCTGGACGAGCTTGAGGTTCAGCCCCAGCTCCTTGGCGAGCTGCCAGAGCGTCTCGTCCTGCAGCTCCGACTGCGCCCCGAACAGGGCGCGTGACGCCGCGAAGAAGCCCTCGTCCCCCCGCTGGCGCCGCGCCTCGTAGGCGAAGTTGGCCGCGGCGACGGCGCGGTCATGGAAGGGCAGCGGGTTGAGGCGCACGACCAGGCGCAGCTCCTTCGGGTAGCGCGCCACGAGCCGCTCTAGCGTGGGCTCCACCTTCTTACAGAAGGGGCACTGGTGATCCATGAACTCCACGATGGTGACCAGCGCGTCGGACGGGCCGCGCGCCGGCGCGCCCCGCACGTCGACGTTCCACACCGACTCGGCCTCGGCCAGGCCTCCGGCCACCCCTCCGGCTACCCCTTCCGGCTCGGGGCGGCGGGGAGGCGGCTCGAGCGCCTCGGCGTTGAGTGCCGTCCGCCGCGCGGAGAGCTCTCGCTGCGGGACGCCGCTGCGCGCCAAAGCGGCCGTCTCCACCAGCTCCGCGTCCACCAGCTCCGTGAAGGCCGTGAGCGGCTGGGCCCCGGTGAGGGACCTGCCGTTGATCCAGCTCGCGGGCACGCCGCGCACACCGAGCCGCTCGCCCAGCGCGAGATCTCGGTCGATCTTCGCCGAGACCGCCCCGGCGCTCACGAGCTGACGCGCCGCTCCCGGCGACACCCCGGCGCGCGTCAGCGCGGCGTCGAGCGCGGCGTCGTCGAGGTTCGGCTGCGCGGCGAAGACCGCCCCCATGAAGGCGTCGAAGGCCGGGAAGCCCCCGAGCTGCAGCGCCGCCTGGGCCAGCTCCGCCGCGCCGCGCGCCTGGCGGTGAAAGGGCAGCGGCGCGTGCTTGTACACGATGCGGAGCCGCGCCTCCCCGTAGCGCTCCCGGAGCTGCGTCAGCGTGGCGTGCAGCCGGCCACAGAAGGGACACTGCAGGTCCGTGAACAGCACCAGCGTGACCGGCGCGTCCGCGCGGCCCCACACGGCGTCTTCGGCCTCTACGGGGAGCGGTGCCCCGGGCTCGCTCGCTGGCGACGCCGCCGCGCCGGCCGACGCCGGGCTGACGGCGACGACCCCGCCGCCCTCCACCTGCGCAGGCTGAAACCGCGCTCCCCCGGGTGGCGCGCACGCCACGAGCGCCCCCACTGCCCAACAACAGCCCGCGACCAGACGCCCGACGCCTCTCATGGCGCGCCACCCTAGCACCGCTGCCCTGGGTGCGTTGACGCCAAGCGCGGTCCTCCTAGCATCCGTGGCGATGCTCACGCGCCGCCTCCGCCCGCTCGTCGTCCTTGGCCTGAGCGCCGGCGGCGTGCTCCTCGGCGCGCCGGCGCTGGCCGAGGGGCCAGCGCCGGTGGCGGCGCGCCCCGTCGAATTCTCCGCCGGCCTGCGGGCCCTCGTGGGCGGCAACTACTCCAGCGCGCCCACGGACATCCAGCCCCCGGGGTATGAGGGCCTCGGCTTCGCCGGTGAGTCGGGCGGCTTCGGTTGGGGCTTTGGCGCCTACGGCGAGCTCCGCGCGTGGAGGCACCTGGGGCTCGAGCTGAGCCTGAGCCGGGATCTGTCCAGCCTGCAGCGTGAGGTGACGTACAACTCCGCGGTCAAGATCGTGGAGCGCGTGGACTACGCCTCCACACGCGTCGGCGGGCTGCTCAAGGGGATCTTGCCGCTCGAGGTCGGCCGGCTGTGGCTCGGCGTGGGGATGGAGGCCATGCTGAGCCCCAGCGCGGAGGCCGATCTCGAGTTCACCGAGGGCGCACAGTATGTCTCCAACCAGGAGGCCGTGCGTCAGCTCATCCACGCGGGCGATGACGGCTCCACGTTGCTGGCGCTCGGCTTGGGCTTCACGGCGCACCTCGGTGCGCTGCTGGAGCTCCCGGTGGAGCTCCGCGCCGCGCACCACCTCTCGCAGCCGAGCGCTTGGGACGAGCGCGTGAAGCTGAGGTTTCAAGGCAACACCCTCCAGGGCTACACGGTGGAGCCCATCCCCACCTGGGACTTTCGGCTGGGGATTGGGCTAGGGGCGCGCTTCTGAGGCGCTCACGTCGGGGGCGTAGCGGCGCAGGCTCCAGGTGCTCAGCGCCACACCCAGGAGCGCGAGGCCGAGCGCGAGGCGCGCCTGGCTGGGCAAGGAGCTCAGCCCCGCGAGCGGCTCGACCCAGCCCACCGCCGCGGGGACCCCGAGGGCGTTGAAGAGGACCACCAGGACGCCGTGGCGCTGGATGGCCCGGCGCGCGGCCTGCGCCAGCCCCACGTCCACCTGCGCCAGCGCGACCACGTCGCGCGCGCCGCCCTGGCCGCCGCCCACGGCGCCGTGACCGCGCGCCGCCAGCTCGAGCCCGCGCTCCACCGCCACCGCGACGACCGGCGCGACCATGACGCCGAACGCACACGGACAGGCGATCACGAGCACCGCGCCAGCGCGCACCAGCGCCGACGCGAGGCCACCCCCGCGCCACAGCGCAGTGACCGCTCCGAGCAGCGCGAAGCCCAGCGCGCCCACCACGACCCAGCGGCTCAGGCGATCGACGAAGTGCTGCACCGGCGCGCCAGGGTCATGCGCTGGCGGAAGCGCCGGCGCGGGTGAGGCGCGTCGGCGGAGCGTCACGAGCCCGAGCCCCGCGCTCCCCCAGCGCCGCCACGCGCTCGACTCCAGCAGCTCCCCGAGCAAGCCGAGCGTCACCACGCTCAGTGTCAGCTCGAAGTAGAGCTGCGGCCGCCCCTCGAACAGCAGCGGGGCCTGCGCGGGGGTCAGCAGCAGCCAAGCGGTGGAGTAGAGCCATGGGACGCTCGCCGTCGAGGCCACGAGCACGTGGCGATCCACCCGTCGCCGCCGCAGGCTCCGCGCCGCGGCCCGCAGCAGCCGACGGCCGGGGCCGAGCAGCGCCAGGCTCGCCAGAAACCAGCGGCAGAGCTGCAGGAGCCGCTCGTCCACGCCGAGCCGCGTGGTGGAGAGCAGCGTGACGCCCAAGAGCGCCAGCGCCAGCGCCAGGCTCCTCCCCAGCGCCCGCCGTAGCCCGGCGTCCGGGAGCCCCGCGGGGCGGTGGAGCAGCGCCGTGAGCATCGCTCGCGCGGCTCCTCAGGACGGCTCAGGGGCGAGCAAGGCGCCCGCGAGGTGCTGGAGCTCGAGCTGTGTCCCGAGCTGATCCACGCGCGCGCGCAGCGCGCGGAGCCGAGCGCTGCGCCACGCGTCCTCCGCCTGCTGGACCTCGAGCGCGAGCGCGCTCCCGAGCCGGTAGCGCTCGCTCTCGGCCTCGTAGCTCGCGCGCGCGACGCGCGCCGTCTCCTCCGCGAGCCGGACCCGGCGGCTCGCGGCGCGCGCCGCGGCCAGCAGGTTGGCCACCTCCGCGCGGAGCCGCTGACGCTGGAGCTGGAGCGAGGTCTGGGCGCGCCGCAAATCCAGCGTCGCGCGCTCGCGCTCCGCGCGGAAGCGCGCGTCGTTCAGCGGCGCCTCGATCGTGACGCCCGCGTAGGCGGTGAGGGCGTTGAAGCTCGCCGTCCGGCCGCTGGCGGAGCCGAGCGCGTCGCCGACGCCGCGTGACTCTACATACCCCGAGAGATCCAGCCGAGTCCGGCTGGCGTCCGCAGCCACCGGGAGCCGCTCGCGCGCGCGCTTGACCGCGAGCTGCAACTCCGCGAGCTGCAGAGAGTCCTCTGTCAGCGCGCGCTCGAGCTGAGCCTTGGAGACGCTCGTCGTCTTGGGCAGGGCCTCGCTCGTCGCCACCGGCAGCGCCTCCTGCTCGCTGCCCAAGATGCGGTTGAGCTCGAGCCCTCGCTGCTCCACCTGGATCTCACCGCTGACGACGGACTCCTGCAGCGCCGCGACGCGGGTCTGAAAGCTGAGCACGTCCGTGCGGGAGATGCCCCCGGCGTCCGCGCGGAGCTGGGCTTCGTCCCGGGCGCGCTCCGCCACCCGCAAGGAGGCCTCGTTGAGCTCCAGCGCTTGCTGCGCGTACCACAGCTCCCAGTAGGCCTTCAGCGCGTCCCGCACCACCTCACTGCGGACACGCGCCAGCGCTCGCCGCGACTGCTCCTCACTCATCCGCGCCACGCGGAGCTCCACCTCCCCTACCCCCGCGCCGAAGCCGCGCAGGAGCGGCTGAGTCACGCTCGCGCGAGCGCGCAGATCATAGCCCGTCCCCGAGCTGGGGTCGGCGTTGGGCACGGGGCTGGGATCACGGGTGACTCCCGCGCTGAAGCGGCTCCCCGAGACGCTCAGCTCCGCGCTGGTCCCCGTGGCGAAGGTGCGTCGCAGGCCCGCGGAGGCGTCCAGGGAGTCGCTGCTGGAGACGATGGTGGTGTCCCCGGCGGCCCGCCGAGGTGTGTTCGCGTGCGTCAGCCCCGCCTGACCGAAGGCGATGAAGGGATAGCGACCGTCCTGCACCGTCACGGCCTGCTGCGCGTCCTGAAGCTCGAGCTTGGCCTGCGCGAGCGTCGGGCTATCCGCGAGCACCCGCGCGATGACCTCCGCCGCCGTGAGCCGGACGGTCCCGAGCGGCGCGGGGGCTGGCTCCGAGGTCGCGCTGGGAGCGGAGGACTGCGCTGGCGCTGGCGCGGGCGCCTGCGCCAGCGCGGGCGTCGCCCAGAGGCACCCGAGGAGGGCGAACGTGCAGCGGGTGAGGGACTGGGGTTCATTCATGACGGAGCGCCTCGATGGGGTTGAGGTTGGCTGCCTTCCGGGCGGGCAAGTAGCCGAAGACCACGCCGATCATCGCTGAGAAGCCGAAGGCCACGAGCACGATGCCAGGCTGGATGACGAAGGGCATCCCGAGGGCGCGCGTCCCCGCGTAGGAGCCGCCCAGCCCGAGCGCCACGCCGATGACCCCCCCCGTGGTGGACAGCACGATGGCCTCCACCAAGAACTGTAAGAGCACCTCGCGCGCCAGCGCGCCGATGGCGAGCCGCGTGCCGATCTCCCGCGTGCGCTCGGTGACGTTGACCAGCATGATGTTCATGATGCCGATGCCACCCACGAGCAAGCTGACGGCGGCGATGGCGCCGAGCAGGGAGGTGAGCGCGCCCGTGGCGCTGCTCATGGCGCTGGCGATCTCTTGGAGATCTCTCACCCGAAAATCATCTTCCGCGTCGGGCTGGATGCGCCGGCGCTGACGCAGCAGGTCTTCGATGTCCGTCTTGGTCTGCGCCGTGTCCTCTGCGGCGTCCACCGTGACGTAGATCGTCCCGATGTCGGTGTTGCCGATGAGGCGCCGCTGGGCCATGCGCAGCGGCACCAAGACGAGGTCGTCCTGATCTTGCCCCATGGACGACTGCCCCTTCGAGGCCAGGACTCCGATGATCTCGCAGCCGATGCGGTCCACCCGCACGTACTGACCCAGCGCCTCCCCGCCCGGGAAGAGCTGCTTCTCCACGGTGGTGCCGATGACACACAGCGGCTGCCCGGCGGTGACCTCTTGCTCGGTGAAGCTGCGTCCACGCTCCACCTCGTAGCCACGAACCTCGAGGTATTCGTTGGTGGTCCCCGTGATGCTGGTGCGCCAGTTGAGGTTGCCCGCGACCACCAGCGCGCCCTTCTGGACGGTGGGGGCCGCCAGCCGGACGCCCGCCACCTCCTCGCGAATGGCCTCGAGATCCGCGGCCGTGAACGGGGTGGCGACGCTGACCTCCGGGCCGCGGCGATCCGCACCTGGCGACACGATGAGCAGGTTGTCGCCCAGCTTGGAGATGTCGCTCTTGACCTTGGAGGTGGCGCCCTCCCCCAGCGTCACCAGCGCGATGACCGCGCCCACGCCGATCATGATGCCGAGCATGGTGAGGAAGGAGCGCACGGCGTTGCGGCGGATTTGCCGGAGCGCCATCGCCAAGATGGCCCAGATCATGCTGCCCCTCCGGCGCTAGAGCTGGGCGGCCCGAAGACCTCTGCGGGGACGCCGTCGCCGATGATGAGGCCGTCTTTGAAGTGGACGCAGCGCGAGGCGAAGGCCGCCATGTCCGGCTCGTGCGTCACCATCACGATGGTGATGCCGCGCTCCTGGTTGAGCTGCACCAAGAGCTGCATGATCTCCGCGCTGCGCCTGGAGTCCAGGTTACCCGTGGGCTCATCGGCGAGCAGGAGCGCCGGGGCGCTGGCCAGCGCGCGCGCGATGGCCACGCGCTGCTGCTGGCCGCCGCTCAGCTCGCTGGGCACGTGGTGGAGACGATCACCGAGGCCAACCGTCTCCAGCGCCTCGATGGCGCGGCGCTGCCGCTCCGCCGTGGGCACCCTGCGATAGACGAGCGGCAGCTCCACGTTCTCGATGGCGGTGGTGCGCGGCAAGAGGTTGAAGCCCTGGAACACGAAGCCGATGTGCAGGCGCCGCAGCATGGCGCGCTCGTCGGCCGTCATCTCCTCCACCTTCGCGCCGCGGAAGCGGTAGCTACCGGCGCTGGGGACGTCCAGGCAGCCGATGATGTTCATGGAAGTGGACTTGCCAGAGCCGCTGGCGCCCATGATGGCGACGAACTCTCCGGCGCGGATGGTGAGGTCCACGCCGGCCAGCGCGTAGACCAAGGCGTCGCCCTTGCCGTAGACCTTCTTGACGCCGACGAGCTGGATGACGGGCTCCTCCGACGTCACCGCGCCCCCGTGCGCGCCTGGACGATGACCTCCGCGCCCGCCTCGAGGCCTCCCGCGACGAGCTCGGTGAACTTGCCGTCCGTGGGGCCCAGCTCCACCTCCACTCTGCGTGGGGCTCCGTCGAGGAGCTGGTACACGGCGTCCTTCGCGGCCGCGCCTCTCCCGCCGCCCTCCGCGGAAGAGGCCGCGCGCGGGCGGCTCCCTCCGCCCCAGGGGCCGCGAGGGCCGCCCAGCCCAGGGATGGGCAGCCCCCCCCCCGAGCTCGACCGACCGCTCCCGGCCGCCGCGGGGGGCTTGAAGCGCAGCGCGGCGTTGGGGACGAGCAAGACCCCGCTGCGCGAGTCCGTGACGATGCTGGCGGTGGCCGTCATCCCCGGCCGCAGCAGCCGCTCCTCGTTCGACAGGCTGAGCACCGCCTCGTACGTGACGATGGAGCTGCTGGCCTTCGGGAGGTTACGCACGGAGGTGACCTTCGCGGCGAAGGAGCGCCGCGGGTAGGCGTCCACGGTGAAGGTGGCCGCCTGTCCCTCCCGCACCCGCCCCACGTCCGCCTCGTCCACGTCCACCGAGAGCTGCATCTGCGTCAAGTCCCGCGCGATGGTGAACAGCACCGGCGTCTGAAAGCCCGCGGTGACGGTCTGCCCAGCCTCCACGCGCCGAGCGAGCACGATGCCGTCGATGGGGGAGCGGACGACGGCGCGCGCGCGGTTCGTCTCCAGGCTCTTGAGCGAGGCGCGCGCGACGACCGCGGAGGACTGCGCGCTGGCGACGCCGGCGCGCGCGCGATCGTCCGCGGCCTCCGCGGCCTCCAGATCTTGCGGGGAGAGCAGCCCCTTCTCCGCGAGCTGACGCGCGCGCGTGAGCTTCTTGGCGGCCTCGGCGGCGGTGGCCTTCGCGGTCCGCACCGACGCGTTGGCGTTGGTGACGCGCGCGCGCCCCTCCTCCACCTGGGCGTCGAGCTGCTCCGTGTAGATGACGGCGAGCACGTCGTCCTTCTTGACGACGCTGTTGTAGTCCGCCCTCACCTCGGTGATGCGGCCGGTGATCTCCGCGCCCACCTCCACGGTGTCCAGCGCGGTGAGCGTGCCGGTGGCCGCGACCAGCACCTCGAGCTCACCGCGCGTGACGGGCGCGGTGATGAAGCGCGGGCGGGCGGCCTCCTCGGAGCGCTGGCGCGACACCGACCACGCGCCCGCGGCGCCGGCCACGGCGAGCCCGAGCGCGACCCAGGGGAGCCACCGGCGGACACGGCCGCGCGGCGTGAGCCCCAAGGCCTTCTTGATCTCATCTTGTTGTCTGCTCACCTCTGACGCTTCCAAGCAAGGCGACTTCAGCGCCCCGGCCGCGACGTTGGCCGTCACGGCAGCAGCTCGCGTGAAGACACGTGCGAGTGATCCCCAGATACCCCGCAGAGCGGAGCCCTGCAGCACAAAGTTCACTCTGGCGCCATGATGGCGGTGACGGCGTCTCGCCTCAGCGGCAGCGCTGGTAGCGCTGCTCGGTGGCCTTGGCGCTGCACACCACGGCCACGCCCTCGCAGCTCAGCAGCCACTTGTGCAGTGTGCCGCACTCCGGCGGCCCGTCCAGCCAGCCCTGCGTGGCGGAGCACCCGAGGGAGATGGCGTTGCACGCGCCCCTGGCGGTGGACTCCTTGGTCTCCTGGCCGTCGCAGTCGTAGTCGAAGCTGCCGTCGCCGCGGTGCACGGCGCGCGCCTCCACCGGCGAACCCGGCGGGTAGGGGTGCGCGTCTCGGTTGCCGTCGAAGCAGTCCTTGGAGTTGTCGACGTAGCCCTCCGGGGCGTCGCAGGCGGTCACCGCCTGCGCTGCGTCACCGTAGCCGTCACCGTCCGCGTCTCGGTACCACGTCCTGGGGACGCAGCCGTCCTCTTCCGAGCCGCCGCCGCCCGCCACGCCGCCCCCCCCCGCCGCGCCCGAGAGCCCCGCCGCGCCGCCCGAGCCGGCCGCGCCCGAGAGCCCCGCGGCCCCCGACAGCCCCGCCCCGCCGGCGGCGCCGCCCGCTGCGTCGTAGTCTTCCTCGACGATGAAGCTCCGCGTGGAGCAGCCGCCGAGCGTCGCCACCAGGAGGGCCGCGAGCGGCCAGCGCTCACGGTTCTGCAGCCAGCCAAAGCGAGCGAAGCCTGTCGTCGTCATGAAAGGCTCATGAGCCTAGCACGAGCTTCGCCGAGCGACCATTTGCCCACCCCGCGCCAGGGGGGGCCGCGCCTCTTGGGTCGTCAAGCGTCCCTCGGCGCGCGCTCGGCCTTCGGGACCGCGGCCGCGAAGCGCTCCTCGAAGGCGCTGGCGGGGCGCGCGTCCGAGAGCCGCAGCTCGAAGCGCGAAGGGGGACGGAGCTCGAGCTTCTCGGCGAGCTCTCGCTGCTCGCGCGGCGCGAGCCCCAGCGCCGTGAGCGCGGCGGCGTCGAGCGTCGCTCCCTCCCTCACGCGCAGCCCCTCGGGGCCGACCTCCACCAGCCGCGCGAGCGCCTCACGCTCCATCCGGCTGAGCCGCGCCCCGTCCACGTCGTAGTCGAGCCACGCCTCGTAGCTCAGCGGCGCCACGCGCTGCATCATACCCGCCATGACCTCGCCGTAGCGGCGGATCTCGAGCTGCGCGTGAGGGTCCACGCGCAGCTTCAGGAAGTGCATGAGGTTGTGCAGATCGATCTTCCAGTACCACTGAGTGTAGGTGGACAGCGGCAGCTCGATCCTCGCGAGCTCCCGCGCCATGCCCTCCCCCGTCATCCACTCGTAGGCCTCCCCCGCCTGCTGGCGGGACCGCTCCCAGCGCGCGCAGACCTCCTGGTACTGCGCTGGCGTGACCGGCGCGCCGCTGCGGCCTTGGTGGTTGGTGGCGCTCTGGAGCTGGAGCTCCTCGGCCGCCGGCGTGTAGTAAAGGAGCGGGATCAAGGAGTAGCGCCCGCTGTACTCGTTCACGCTGGCCGTCCGGTGACGGATCCACTGGCGAGCCACGAACATGGGCATACAGCAGTGAAACTTGAGCTCCACCATCTCGCTGGGCGTGGTGTGGTGGTGCCTTCGCAGGTAGCGCAGCAGCCCGCGGGTAAGGCTCTGCTGGCGCGTGCCGTAGCCGTAGCTGACGCGCGCGGCGCGCTCCACGCAGCCGTCCGTCCCCATGTAGTCCACGAGCGCCACGAAGCCGTGGTCCAGCACGGGGAAGTAGAGGCCCAAGATTTCATCGGCAGCAGGCGAGCTGGGGCGTTGCGGCATGCAGCCCCTCTAACCCAGGGGCGCAGAGGCCGGAAGCGGCAGCCGCCCTGAGGCCGAGGCGACCGCTGGCTGCCCTTCGCTCGGCGTGCCATGGTCGGGCCCAGCGCTCACCCCGCGAGGCTCCCCGCATGAACCTGGTCGCCCCCATCCTCGACTACCACGCGGAGCTGCGCGAGCTTCGTCGCCAGCTCCACGCGCACCCGGAGCTCCAGTTCCAGGAGCACCAGACCGCGGAGCTCATCGCCGAGCGGCTCAGCCGCTGGGGCATCGAGGTCCACCGCGGCCTCGGGGGTACGGGCGTGGTCGGCGTCGTGCGCGGCGGGGACGCGCCGCGCGCCCTCGGCCTGCGCGCGGACATGGACGCGCTCCCCATCACGGAGCGCAACCACTTCGAGCACGCCTCCACGCAGCAGGGGCGGATGCACGCCTGCGGCCACGACGGACACGTCGCCATGCTGCTCGGCGCCGCGCGGCTCCTGTCCACGCGGCGCCGCTTCGACGGCACCGTCTACCTCATCTTCCAGCCCGCCGAGGAGGGCGGCGGCGGTGCCCGTGAGATGCTCCAGGGCGGGCTCCTCCAGCGCTTCCCCATGCAGGCCGTCTTCGGTATGCACAACTGGCCCGGCGTGCCCAGCGGGGCCTTCGCCATGCGCGCGGGCCCGGTCATGGGCTCCTCCAACGACTTCCAGATCACGCTGCGCGGCCGCGGCACGCACGCCGCGCTCCCTCACGCGGGCGTCGACCCCATCCCGGCGGCGTGCCAGCTCGCGCTCGCGCTCCAGACGATCATCAGCCGAGACAAGAACCCCACGACCACGGCGGTGTTGTCCGTCACCCTGCTGCACGCCGGGGAGACCACGAACGTCGTCCCGGACCACGCCACCCTCGGCGGGACGGTGCGCACCTTCCAGGTCGAGGCCATCGATCTCATCGAGGCGCGCCTGCGCACCCTCGCGGAGCACACGGCCGCCGCCTTCGGCTGTACGGCAGAGGTGCACTTCCGCCGCAACTATCCGCCCACCATCAACCACCAGCGCGAGCTCGAGCTGTGCCGTGAGGTCGCCCGGGAGCTCGTCGGCGAGGCCCAGGTCCTCGACTTCGAGCCCACGCTCGGCGCAGAGGACTTCGCCTACTTCCTACTGGAGCGCCCGGGGGCCTACGTCATGATCGGCAACGGCCAGGGCGAGCACCGCGCGGCGGGCCACGGCGATGGCCCATGCTTGCTGCACAACGCCAGCTATGATTTCAACGACGCGCTGCTGCCCCTGGGCGCCTCGTACTGGGTGCGCCTGGCGGAGCGCTGGTTCGCGACGGGCGACGCCGCCGCCCAGGCGCCGCGCTGAGCGGCGGCGGTGACGTCCGGGGTGTCCTCTGCGCGGACCGAATGCTAGAAGCCGCGCCATGCTGAAGAAGGTCCTCATCGCCAACCGCGGCGAGATCGCCGTCCGCGTCGCCCGCACCCTGCGTGAGATGGGCATCACCTCGGTGGCCGTCTACTCGGAGCCGGACCGGGAGGCCCTGCACGTGCGGAGCTGTGACGAGGCCTACGCCATCGGCCCAGCGCCCGCGGCGGAGAGCTACCTCCGCATCGACAAGCTGATGGACGTGGCCCGGCGCGCTGGCTGCGACGGCCTGCACCCGGGCTACGGCTTCCTCTCGGAGAACCCCGCGCTCCCGGAGGCCTGCGAGGCCGCCGGCATCACCTTCATTGGGCCGCCGGCCAGCGCCATGCGCGCGATGGGCCTGAAGACGGCGGCGCGCGACGCCATGAGCGCCGCGGGCGTGCCCATCGTCCCCGGCGGGGACGCTACGGACGCGGAGCAGGCGCGCGCCACCGCCGCCCAGATCGGCTACCCCGTCATGCTCAAGGCGCGCGCGGGCGGTGGCGGCAAGGGGATGCGCCTCGTCCACAAGGAAGAAGAGCTGGCGCCAGCCTTGGAGCGCGCCCAGAGCGAGGCGCTCAAGGCCTTCGGGGACGCCACGGTGTACCTGGAGAAGGCCATCGTTGCGCCACGCCACGTAGAGATCCAAGTGCTGGGCGATCGACACGGCAACATCGTGCACCTGTTCGAGCGCGACTGCTCCATCCAGCGCCGTCACCAGAAGGTCGTGGAGGAGTCGCCCTGCCCCGCCATCGACGACGACATCGTCCGCAAGATGGGCGAGGTCGCCGTGCAGGGCGCCAAGGCGGTGGGCTACTACAGCGCCGGCACCTTCGAGTTCTTGCTGGGGCAGGACAAGAGCTTTTACTTCCTGGAGATGAACACGCGGCTGCAGGTGGAGCACCCCATCACGGAGCTGGTCACCGGGGTGGATCTGGTCCGGGAGATGGTGCGCATCGCCGCGGGGGAGCCCTTGGGCTACGATCAGTCCTCGCTGCAGCGGCGCGGCGCCGCCATCGAGTGCCGCGTGTACGCCGAGGACCCCAGCACCGGGTTTTTGCCGAGCCCCGGCACCATCCACCAACTGCGCGTGCCGGCCGGTCCCGGCGTCCGCGACGACGGCGGCGCCTACGAGGGCTGCACCATCACCGCCAACTACGATCCCCTCGTCTCCAAGCTGAGCGTGTGGGCTCCCACGCGGGCCCAAGCGGTCGAGCGGATGCGCCGCGCCCTCACGGAGTACGTCGTGGGCGGCATCCGCACGAACCTCTCGTTCCATGAGCGGCTCTTCCAGCACCCGGACTTCGTCGCGGGCCACTACGACACGGGGTTCATCGACCGCCACCGTGAGGCGCTGCTGGGGCCTGCCCCGCTGGCCCAGGGTGACGCCGAGCAGCTCGCCGTCGCCTTGGCGCTGGTGGCCCACCACCAGGACGCCGTCGCCTCCGCGCCGGGCGCGGGCGCCGCCACCGCCGGGCTCTCCCCCTGGGTCAGCGCCCACCGTGCGCGGCTCGCCGCCAGCCACTGAGTTGCTGTAGGCTGCGCGCATGACAGCGCTGCGCGGCATCAAGGTCCTCGATCTCACTCGGCTGCTCCCCGGCCCCTTCGCCACCCTGGTCCTCGCGGATCTGGGCGCGCAGGTGGACAAACTGGAAGACGCTGCCGGTGGCGACTACCTGCGGCACACCCCGCCGCACGCCGCGGACGGCCAGAGCGTGGGCTACCACGCGCTCAACCGCGGCAAGCGCAGCTTCGTCCTGGATCTGAAGCGCCCGGAGGGCGTGGCCACGTTCAAGCAGCTCGTGCCGCACTACGACGTGGTGTTCGAGCAGTTTCGTCCGGGCGTCCTCGACCGTCTCGGGCTCGGCCACGACGTGCTGCTCGAGCTCAACCCGAAGCTCGTGATCTGCGCCCTCACGGGCTATGGCCAGACGGGCCCGCTACGTGACCGCGCAGGCCATGATCTGAACTACATGGCACGCGCCGGCCTGCTCGGCTTGATGGGGCCCACGGACGGCCCGCCACAGCTCCCGAGCTTCCAGCTCGCGGACGTCAGCGGAGGGCTCTGGGCGCTGGTGGGGATCTTGGCGGCGCTGCGCGAGCGCGAGCTCACCGGCAAGGGCAAGGTCATCGACATCGCGATGGCAGACTCCGTGCTCCCCTTCTCCACCATCCAGCTCGCTCGCCTGTTCGGCGGCGAGCAGCCGGAGCGCGGCAACGAGATCTTGACCGGGGGGATCGCCCCGTACCAGTGCTACCGCACCAAGGACGACGGCTTCGTCACGCTGGGCTCGCTCGAGCCCAAATTTCTCACCACCTTTGCGCGCGCCACGGGGCTCGACGTGGACATGTCCGCGCTCTTTCCGGGCTCACACCAGGCGGCGCTGAAGGCGCGCTTCGCGGAGGTGTTCGCGAGCCGCACGCGCGCGGAGTGGGAGGCCTTCAACCTCGAGCACGACTGCTGCGTCGAGCCCGTCCTCGGGCCGGAGGAGCTGCTGACGGATCCTCAGCTCCAGGCGCGTGGCGTCTTCACCAAGACCGAGGTGGCGGGGCAGCCCATCGTGCAGTACCGCACGCCCGTGACGCCGCGGGAGGTCGAGGCGGCGCCCGGACCAGCGCAGGGCGCGCACACGGAGGAGATCCTGCGGGAGGCCGGGCTCGCGCCGGCGCGCATCCAGGAGCTCCGTGAGGCTGGGGTGGCTCGCTGAGCGCGCGCCTACGGCGACTTCTTGCTCAGCTCCTCCACGAACTCCCAGTCTGCGATCAAATGCTTCTTCAGCAGCAGGGAGAGGAGCGCCGCAAAGAGCCGCTCCCAGCGGGCCTCCTCCCCGAGCACCTCGCTGGCGTCCGCGCCGTCCGCCGCGGCCCGTAGCGCCGCCACCAGATCACGCGCCGTGAGCTGCGCGGCGGGGGCGTCGGCTCCAGACGGCAGCGCGACGACCGGCGCCGCGGAGACCTGCGCGGGGCGCGCAGGGAGGCTGAGCTGGGTACCGTCCAGCAGGGTGAGGGTGAACATCCTCACCGGCGGTCCCTTCGGAGGCTGCGGCATGTCCGTGCGCCGTGAGGCGAGCGCCGCGAGATCCACCTCGCGCTCGCGGTGCACCTCGATGCTGGGGGCCTGAGATGTGGGGCGCGCGGCCTTCGCCGCGGCGAAGGCCGCGCCGACCTCCACGGGCTCCTGCCCTGCGTCGGCCGCCGGGGCTGGCGCCTGCTCCACGGCGCTGGGCTCGGGGGGCGGCAGCCGCTCGCTCGCGGGCGGGGGCGCCGGAGCCGCGGCGCCGCGCTGACCCTCCAGCTCTTCTTCGAGCTGCGCCTCCGACAGCGAGGCGGAGCGCTGTTTGTCCCCGTAGTAGATGCGGATGGCGGCGCGGATGTCCCCGGGAGGCGCGATCATGGCGCGCACGTGCAGCCCGGAGGCCTGCGCTACCTCCAGCCGCGCCTGCTCGTGGGTGGGATCTTCCATGGCGACGTAGAGCGTCTCGCCGAGGCCACGGACGCGGCGCACGAAGATGGGGACGAGGCCATGGCGAGCGGCCAGCGCGCGGGGCACCAAGTTGAGCAATTGGCGAGAAAAATCGATATGGTAGAGGGACACCCACGGCACCGCGAGCTGCTGACTGAGCACTTGGGTCACCTGCGTCTCGCTGACCAGCCCCGCCTCCACGAGGAGCGTCCCGAGGCGCCGGCCGTCGCTGGCCTGCCGCGCGAGGACCTCCTCGAGCTGCTCCCGAGTGATGATCTGGGCCTCTACCAGCAGATCCCCCAGGCGAACGCGCGGCGTCGACATACCCGCTCAGAGGTTAGCCCAGTCTGCCAGGCGAGGCACCTTCCCGGCAGCCTTTCAAAAGCTGACGTGACAGCACATACTGGCCACCGCGCCCCGGACACCCTCGCGACGCTGCCCATGGCCCCCGACCTTACTCTGCGACCCTGCCCCCAGTGCGGCGCTTCGAGCCGGCCGGATCACCAGTACTGCGCTGCCTGTGGCTTCCCCATCGGGAGCCTCGGGAACAACGAAGACAAGTTCATCGGCAAGACCCTACCGGGCGGCTACTACATCCTCGATCTCATCAGCGTGGGCGGGATGGGGCGGGTGTATCGCGCCGAGCAAGCGGCGCTCGGACGGACGGTCGCGGTCAAGATCATCCACCCGCACCTGCTGTCGGACGAGAACTCGGCGCTGCGCTTCATGACGGAGGCGCGCGCCGCCAGTCAGCTCAACCACCCGAACTCCGTGGCGGTGTTCGACTTCGGGCGCACGGAGGACGGGCAGCCGTACCTGGTGATGGAGTACCTGCGCGGCAAAGATCTCGCGCTGGTCGCCTATGAAGACGGCCCCTTGCCGTTCCAGCGCATCGTGGGCGTGCTGCGCCAGGTGCTCACGGCGCTGGCGGAGGCGCATGACCTCGGCATCGTCCATCGGGATCTGAAGCCCGAGAACATCATCGTGGAGCCCCAGCGCCGCGGCGGTGACCACGTCAAGGTGGTGGATTTCGGGCTCGCGAAGGTCCAGGCCAAGAGCGCCGCCCCCAGCGTCACCAGCCCTGGGATCGTGTGCGGCACGCCGGACTACATGGCGCCGGAGCAAGGCCGGGGCGAGATGATCGACGGCCGGAGCGACCTGTACGCCGTCGGCGTCATCTTGTTCCAGCTCCTCACGGGGCGCGTGCCCTTCGAGGCCGAGGGCCCCACGCAGACGGTGATGATGCACCTGTCGGTGCCCACCCCGGATCCTCGGCAGGTGGCGCCGGAGCGCAACATCCCGGCGGCGCTGGTGGAGGTCGTCTTCAAGGCGATGGAGAAAGATCCATCGCGCCGCTACCAGGACGCCTCGGAGTTCGCGGAGGCGCTCAAGGTGGCGCTGGAGCTGTCGGAGAGCCGCCCCTCCCTCGCGCCGCCGCACGCGCAGCAGCGCTCGATCTCGAGCCGCCCGCTGATGACCTGCCCGGGCTGCCAGCTCACCGTCCCCGCCAGCAACTTCTGCCTCGAGTGCGGGGTCCGGCTCCCCGCTGCCGAGCCGCGCTCGACGCCCCCGGGACAGCCGCTGCTGCCGCTCGCGCTGCTGGGCCGCGAGGAAGATCTGGCGTGGCTCGGAGATCGCCGCCAGGAGGCCGCGCGCGGCGTCGTCGGCGCGCGCCTCGTGGGAGAGCCAGGCGCCGGCAAGACGCGCCTCGCCAAGGAGTTCTTGGCGCAGAGTCAGCAGCAAGGCGCCTTCACCGTGCTCGTGACGCCGGACCCCTACTGGGCCGAGAGCGCGTACCACGGGCTGCGCAGCGCGGTCCGCGGCCTGCTGGAGCTCGATCAAGAGCTTGCGGGGCTCGAGGCGCTGACGTCACGCGCCAGCGTCGAGGCGCGCCGCGGGCTGGAGGTGCTCTTCTCCTTCGACGCCACGCCCCTGCACCACACCCCCGCGGAGCGCCGCGACGTGCTCACCGAGGCGCTCGCCTTCGCCCTGGCGACCGCCTCCCAGGGCGGCAAGACGCAGGTGGTGCTGGCCATCGACGACCTGCACCACGCCGACAGCGCGACGCGCCAGGCCCTCATCGACGTGCTCGCGGATCCGCCCGCGGACGCGCGCGCGCTCATCGTGGCGACGCAGGCCCCCGGCTTCGAGTCCGGCTGGGGCGCGGCGCACGCGGCGCGCGTCCTCGGCGGCCTACCGCCCCCCGTCGTCGCCCGCGCGCTGAGCGGCGCTGGGATCTCACGCCTCCGCCCCCCAGAGGACGTCACCGGGCGCGGAGTGCTCCCGCTCTACCTCGAGCAGCTCATCCGCCTCTCCCTGGAGGGCGGGGAAGACCCTCCGGCGCGCCTCGCCGACCTCGTCTCGGTGCGCCTGGACGGCCTCGAGCCAGACGCGCGCCGCACGCTGCAGGCGGTCGCCGTGCGGGGGGACACGGCGACGGGGAAGGACATCACCACCCAGCTGCCACGGCTGCGCAGCGCGGAGAGCGCGCTGGCCGCGCTCCAGCGGGCCGGGATGGTCACGCGCCAGAGCGGCACCTACGCCACCTCGCACCCGCTGCTACGCGAGATCATCCTCGGCAGCACGCCGGCGGCCGTCCGCCGTGAGCTGCACCAGCGGGCGCTGGAGCTGAGCGAGCGGCAGCAAGCGCCGCTCGAGGCGCGCGCGCTGCACGCCTTCTACGCGGAGGACTCGTTCCAAGCCCTGCTGCTGCTCGAGAACGTCGCGCGGCTGGCCCAGGCGCGCGGCGACGGCGCCGCGGAGATCTTGGCGCTCCAGCGCGGCCTGCAGCTCGCCCGGCTGGAGATCTCCCGAGGGGAGCTCGATGATCCGCTCCGCGCGATGCTCATCTTCGGCCGCAAGCTGGGCGTCGCGCTGACGGGCAGCGGCGACTACTCGGACGCCGAGGGCGTCTTGCGGGAGGCGCTGGACGTGGCCGACCAGAGCGGCTCGGAGCGCGCGCGTGTCCTCGCGGCCCTCGCGGAGGTGGCCCATGGCCGGCAGCGCTCCGCCGAGGCCCTCAGCCGCCTCGATCAAGCCATCGATCTTGCCTCGCGCGCGGGCGAGGCGGAGCTGGCCGCCAGCTTCGAACAGCTCCGGCGCTCCTGGGAGTGAGCCGCCACCGGCCATCATGAGCGGACCGGAGTACGCCCCCCTCGGTCGTGAGCCGGCGCTGGTGGCGCGCTGGGATCTGGACAAGACCTACCTGCGGACCGAGTTCGACACGCTGGGGGAGCTGCTCAGCACGGCCCTCGAGCGCCCGGACCAGAAGCGCGCCGTCCCCGGCGCCAACACGCTGCTGCGCGAGCTGCACGAGGCGCACGCCTGGATCCACATCTTGAGCGGCAGCCCGCGCCAGATGCGCAGCTCGCTGGAGGAGAAGCTCCGCATCGACGGCGTGTGGTGGGACGAGCTGACGCTGAAGCCCAACCTGAGCAACCTCTTTCGGCTGCGCCTGCGCGCGCTGCGCGATCAGCTCGGGTACAAGCTGCCCATGCTGCTCGAGGCGCACCAGCGCGACCGCGCGCGGCTGCCCGGGACACCCTGGGCGGAGGTGCTCGTGGGTGACGACGTGGAGGCCGACGCCTTCATCTACTCGCTCTACGCGGACCTCTGCGCCGGGCAGCTCAGCACCAAGGAGCTGACGCGCATCTTGAAGGCCGGCAAGCTGTACGAAGATCAGGCGACGCGGATCTTGACGGCGCAGCGTACGTTGGGCGCCACC
Organism: Myxococcota bacterium; assembly: GCA_963169915.1. GTDB lineage: Bacteria > Myxococcota_A > Polyangia > Polyangiales > Polyangiaceae > JADLEQ01. The sequence goes on along the minus strand of CAUJEM010000146.1, from coordinate 15,227 downwards.
GTCGGCAGGCAGCGCATCTTCATCCACCTCGATCGCCAATCGCCGCCCAGCCGCTTCGACGCCTTCGGGCCCAGGGTGGTGCCCTTCTACAACTACCTCCAGGTGGCCTTCGTGCTGCTGGAAGACGCGCTGCTCGGCGCCGACGCCACCCTGCGCATCGCGACGCGCTTCGTGCGGCGGCACCACTTCGACGAGGACGCCCTGGCGCGGAGCTACAAAGACCTGATGCGGCGCGGGCACGTCGACGGGTCGGCGCTGCGGCCGCTGCGCGCGGCGCTGGAGCGCCTGTCGGAGCCGGAGCCCGCCGTCCTGGCGCTGCCGGAGCGGATCGCCGGCTACGTGGCGCAGCCCCCGGAGCCCACCCGGCGCCTCCCCCGCCCGCTCGACTACGTCGCGCTCGCCAGGAGGCACCGCGGCGGGAGAAACCGCGGCGCGCGCGGCTGAGGCGTGGCGACGACCTCCCCAGCACCCGCCGTCCCCGGGCGTGGTAGTAGAGTCCCCGGCGACGCCCCCAGGCGCGCCCCTGCCGCCCCCCTCGAACGATGACCGCTCAGCTCCTCCACTGCGTTACCGATCCTTCTCCAGAGTTTCACGCGCTGCTCTCGCGGCTGACCGATCGCGGGCAGAGCGATCTCGGGCGTGTGGAGCCGGAGGTCCGCGAGATCATCGCGGAGGTCACCGCGCGTGGTGACGCCGCCCTCTCGGAGTACGTGCGCCGCTTCGAGGGGCGCGCCCCCGCGCCGCTCTTCACGCGGGACTACGGTGGACTGCAGGCGCTGCGATCCTTGGACCCTGAGGTGCGCGCGGCCCTGGAGTTCGCCGCGGCCAGGATCCGCCGCTACCACGAGCGCCAGCGCGAGCACCTAGGGGGCTTCGAGGAGCGCCACGACGAGATCTTGCTCGGCAGCCGCGTCAGCCCTCTCGATCGGGTCGCCGTCTACGCGCCGGGCGGCAAGGCGCGCTACCCGAGCAGCGTGCTGATGAGCGCCATCCCCGCGGCCGTGGCCGGCGTGCGCGACATCCTCGTGGCCACGCCGGACGCCGCGCCAGAGGTGCGCGCCGCCTGCCATTTGGCTGGCGTGCATGGCCTGCTCGACGCCGGCGGCGCCCAGGCCATCGCCGCGCTGGCGCACGGCACCGAGAGCGTACCCCGCTGCGACAAGATCGTCGGGCCCGGCAACCTCTACGTCACCGCCGCCAAGCGCCTGGTCTTCGGCCGCGTGAGCATCGACGGGCTGGCTGGCCCCAGCGAGATCTTGGTCATCGCCGACGACAGCGCCTCGCCCCGAGTGGTGGCGGCCGATCTGCTGTCGCAAGCGGAGCACGACGAGGCCGCGTACCCCCTGCTGCTGTCGACCAGCGCCGCGCTCGTGTCGGCGATCGACGCTGAGCTCGTCCAGCAGCTCGGCTCGCTCCCACGTCGAGAGGTGGCGGCGGCCGCGCTGCGGGTCAACGGCCACGCGCTCGTCGTGTCGGAGCTGGAGCGGCTGGTGCAGGTCGCCAACCAGCTCGCCGTGGAGCACGTCGCGCTGCACACGCGCCACGCGCGGCAGCTCTGTGATCGCATCGTGCGGGCCGGCGCCGTCTTCATCGGGCACGCCACGCCCGAGGCCGCGGGGGACTACGTGGCGGGGCCATCCCACGTCCTGCCCACGGGCGGGGCGGCGCGCTTCGGGGCGCCGCTCGGCGTGTATGATTTCGTCTCCCGCTCGTCCCTCATCGAGTACAGCGCGGACGCCTTGCGAGCCCACGGTGAGCACATCCGCGCGCTGGCGCGCAGCGAGGGGCTCGAGGCCCACGCCCGCGCCGTGGAGGTTCGCACGCACGGCACGCCGAAGGGGTGACGCTGGCGCCCGGCTCAGCCTGGCTGGAGATAGCCGCGCTGCACGAGCTGGAGCAGGGACTGCGCCACGTCCAGGTCGAGGCGCGGCGTCGCATCGAAGACCTCACGGAGGCTCGACGAGCCCGTCGCGAGCTGCATCAGCTCGCGCAGCTTGGGGTCCAGCGCCACCAGCGGCGCCGGGAGCGGCGACCGTGCCACGAGCCGGCGCTCCAGCGGCGGGAGCTTCGCCAGCACGGTGGCCAGCTCGTCCTGCTGGCGGAAGCCCTCCATGAGCACCTCCTGCACTCCATGGTCGAGCGGCTCCGGGAAGACCCGGGCGTCCGGCGGCTCCAGCTCGAACACGCCCTGCCGCCACGTCAGCATCCTGAAGATGGCCTTGAGCGCCGGGAGCAGCGGGGCCTGCTGGATGGCGGCAAAGTGCAGGCTGCCCTGGCGCAGGTAGATCTTGCCGGTGAGCGAGGCCGACCGCAGCGTCAGCACGCCGTCCTTGCGCGAGGTACCAAAGAGCTGGAGCAAGTCTGGCAGGGGGATCTCCTCCAGGGAGCCCGCCATGCGCGGCGCCTCTTCTTGGGCAGCGGTGACCAGCCGGGGCGCCGTCCGGCGGAGCTGACGGCTGGAGGGGCTCCCCGGGCGCGGCGTGGGGCGCACCACCTTCAGGATGTTGGTGCCGATGAGCACACGATCTCCCTCGTGGAGCACAGCCCGCGTGATCTTCTCACCGTTGACGAAGGTACCGTTGGTGGAGCCGAGGTCCTCTACCGTGAGCACGCCCTGCGACATGCTGATGCGCGCGTGCTTGCGCGACACCATGTCTTCCACGAGCACCATGTCGAGATCATTGGCGCGCCCGACGACGACGACCTGCCCCTCACGAACGAGGTACTCTCCCCCTTGATACTTCCCTGAAATGAACTTCAGGCCAATCGCTGGGGCCCCTCTCGATTCACTGGAATTCGGCGGGCGGTCGTCGGTCATCCGTCTAGGCGTGGCGCCGCGAAGCGGCCTGCCACACCGCCAACCATAGGCGTCCTCGCCGAGCACGGTCAAGCCGGCCTCCGGCGCGGGCACCGACCCTCACTCGGCGTGGACCGCCTCGCTGATCGGCGCCGCCTCCTCCGTCCTGCTCACGAGCACGGGCTTGGCCGCCGGCAGCACGACGACGAAGGTCGTCCCTGAGCCCTCGGCCGAGCGCGCCTCGATGACCCCACCCATCTGCTGCACCATCCTTTGACTGATGGCGAGCCCGAGCCCCGTCCCCTCCGCCTTGGTGGTGAAGAAGGGCACGAAGACGTGGCGAAGCACCTGCGGCGCCATCCCGGGGCCGCTGTCCTTGACGGCGATCTCCACGTCGCCCTCCGGGGCCGTGCCGCGCTCGGGTGAGCGCGCCGCACGCCGCGACACGCTGATGGCGATCTCCCCACGCCCGTTCATGGCCTGCTGTGCGTTGCGGATGAGGTTGATGAGCACCTGCCGGAACTGCTCGGCGTCCGCGCGCACCAGCGTGGGCTCGTCCGGCAGCTCCACGCTGAAGGTGGTGTCTACGTTGGGCTCCGTGCTGAGCACCTGTAAGGTCCGGCGGATGACGGCGTTCACGTCCACCGGCGCCGGGTTGCTGCTGCTCGGGCGCGCGTAGTCCAAGACCGAGCCCACTACGCGGTCCAGACGATCCACCTCTTCGAGGATGATGGACACGAACTCCTGCGAGGCGGGGTCGAGCTCCTGCTCGGCGCGCGGATCTCCGAGGAGCTGCGCGGCGCCCTTGATGGCGCCGAGCGGGTTCTTGATCTCGTGCGCGAGCCCCGCCGCCATCTGACCGAGCGCCGCGAGCCGATCACGCTCTTGTAGGCGCCGGTACTGGCGTGAATTCTCCACCACCAGCCCGATCTGCGCGCCCAAGGCCTCGAAGAGCTGCTGCTCGTCGTCGGAGAAGGCGTCGCGCACGCGGTCGTCCATGATGAGCAAGAAGCCGACGATACCGTCCTCGCTCCGGAGCGCGACGCACACCGCGAGCGCGAGTGGGCCGAAGCGCGAGGCCGCGGTGACGACGCGGTGCGCGGCCTCTAGCTCCCGCCCCCCGAGCTGGCGCTGCTCGACGTCGCGGGTGAGGGCCTCGAGCGAGACGAGGCCCTCGGCGTCCAGCCGCTCGATGAGCGCGCTCGAGTCCGCGCCGTCCAGGTGCGCCGGCGGGGTCGGGCCGAAGGAGGCGACGAGCTGCAGATCCGCCCCGCCCGGCTCCCGCAGGTACAGCGCCGCGCCCGTGACTCTCCGCGACTTCTCGAGTGCATCCATCACGATGTCCGCCATCACGTCGATCTGCAGGACGTGCGCCAGATCTCGCTTGGCGGAGGCCACCGCGCGCTCCACGTCCACGCGCTCTCGGAACAGCACCAGGTGCGTGTAGCCCTCCACCTTCTCACGCAGCGGCTCGAACAGCACCAAGATGACGATGGCCGCGAGCACCGCGCTCAGGTACATGGTGTTGAAGCCACCGACGAACACCACGAAGACATAGAAGATGCCGGCCAAGCAGAAGGCCAGCGCGGTGCTCACCAAGAGCCTGCCCACGATGTCGTAGACGTCCACCAGGCGCGCGCGGGTGAGCGTCTCGGAGAGCAGGAACACGAAGACGATGCCCAGCACCGCACCCACCGGCGGCAGCGGCGCTCCGATGAACCACAAGAAGTCCGCCAGGCTGAAGACGGTGGCGAGCGAGCCTATCATCACCAAGAAGCGGACGCGCCGGCGCGTCTCGCGGGAGCTGGTGCGCTCCGCGCGGCGCCAGAGCGCGGTGAGGCCCGCCGCGATGAGGCCAAACACGTAGAGGAAGATGGCGCTGCGCACCAGCCGGTGCTGGTGCTGCGGCGTGAGCACCAAGATGAGCATGGGCAGGGCGAGCGCGCCGGCCACCCTCAGCAGCTTGGAGCGACGCTCCGGCTCCTTGAGGATGGCGTCGAACAGGTGCAGCGCTGCCTGCGGCAAGATGACGGCCAGGAGCGCCATGAAGCGCACCCAGAAGTCCATCCGGACGAAGTGGTAGAGCCACTGTGCCAGGTACCAGAGCCCCCAGTCCGCCGCGAAGGCGGCGAAGAAGAGCTTGGCCTGGCCCACCTTGCCGCGGAGCAACGTGGACACGGCGATGGCGAGCGCGAGCACCCCGCAGAACAGCGAGGTCTGAGTGCGTAGATCGGTCTCCACCGGCGGCTCAGCGCCTCCAGAGCGCGGCGGGCGGCGCGCCTCGCCCGTCGCTCACATGCCGACGGCGCGGGTCCGGCGCCGGGCGCCAAGGATCGGGCGTCGGCTTGTGCGGATCGCCCTCTGCGCACGCGCTCGGTGGGGCTCCCCGCCGCTCCGGAGGCGTCGGGGGCGCAGCGAGCTCGAGCGAGCGCGGCACCAGCGCCTCCCCGCCCGCCTCGCCCTCGGGCGCGAGCGTGGCCGCGCCCTCCGCGTCCTCGAGCGCCGCCGAGAGCGTCTGGCGCTGCGAGCGCGCGAGCTCCGCCTCCGCCTCGGCGGAGTCCAGCGGCTCGAGCGCGCAGCCGACGAGAGTGAGCGTGAGCAGGGCCACGCGACCAAGGTGCCTCATCTCTCGGGATCCTCCTCCAAGCCGACGAGCAGCCCGTGCTGCTTGACGAGCTGACTCAAGCGCGGGCGCTTCATGCCCAGCAGCGCCGCCGCCCGCGTGATGTTGCCCCCGGCCTCCGTGAGGGCCTGCGTGATGCAGTCGCGCTCGAGCGCGCGCTTCAGCTCACCCAGGCTGACGGCGTGCTCGCGGATCTTCCCATAGGCGGCCGCCGAGAGTGAGGAGGTCGCCTCCGAGGGGCCCTGGGCCTCGCGCGCGGCGCCGCGCATCGGCCCCTCGCCGACCGCGGCGCTCTCCTCCGCGAGCCGGAGCGCCTCCACGTGCTCCCACAGCGCCGCGCGGTCGATCACCTCGGTGTCCGTGAAGAGCGCGGCGAGCCGCAGCACATTGTCGAGCTCCCGCACGTTGCCGGGCCAGCGGTGGCGCGCCAGCAGCTGGAGCGCCTCCGGGCTCAGGCGCTTGGGCGGCTCTCCCCGCTCCTCCGCCACGCGCCGCAAGATGCCCTCACACAGCAAGGGGAGATCGCTCAGGCGCTCCCTCAGCGGCGGCACGCTGAGCACGATGGCGCTGAGGCGGTAGTACAGATCTCGACGGAACTCTCCGCGCTCGACCAGCTCCTTGAGGTTTCGGTGCGTGGCGCAGACGATGCGCACGTCTACCGGGATGGGCGCGCCGCCGCCGACCCGCTCGATGGTCCGCTCCTCCAGCACGCGCAGCAGCGCCACCTGCGTACGCGGAGAGATGTCGCCGATCTCATCAAGGAACAGCGTGCCGCCGCTGGCGCGCTCGAAGCGCCCGCGGCGCCGGGCGGTGGCGCCCGTGAAGGCGCCCTTCTCATGCCCGAACAGCTCTGAGAGCAACAAGGACTCCACGAGCGCCGCGCAGTTGACCTTGACGAGCGGTCCCGCGGCGCGCTCGCTCGCGGCGTGCAACGCCTCGGCGAGCAGCTCCTTGCCGGTGCCGCTCTCCCCCGAGAGCAGCACCGTGGCCGAGCCCCGACCCACGCGCCGGACCGAGGCGAGCAGCGCGCGCACCGCGGGGTGCTGCCCGAGGAAGCGCCCCGTCCCTCGCTCGAGACCACCCTGGCGCTCGGGCGGGGTGGAGGGCGGCGGCGCCTCGGGGGCCGGCTCCAGGCGCGCCAGCTCCAGGCGCGCGAGCGCTCGCAGCTCCGCGCGGCCGAGGTAGCTGTCGTGCAGCTCGACCGGGAGCTGCGCGAGCAGCTCGTCGCGGAGCGCCAGGGCCGCGCGCAGGTGGCTGCGCGCCGTCTCCTCCTCGCCCTCCGCGAGGTAGATCTCCGCCGTGAGGGTGTGCGCGTCGCGGAGCAGATCTTCATCGCCGCTCTCCCGGCACGCGTGGACCGCCTGCAGCGCGCGCTGTGCGCCCCGATCCCCGCGGGCCCGCGCCAGCAGCGCCTCCAGCAACGCGATCTCCGCGCGCGAGAGCGCCGTGTTGGGCTGCGCGCGCGCTTGCTCGAGCTCGCTCGCGGCGCGGGTCAGCGCGCCCTCCTCGATGGCGAGCCGCGCCGCCAGGCGGTGGCAGTCCCCGAGCTTGTCACCGTCGCTGGCACGCCCCGCCGACTGGTGCGCCAGCCGCAGCTCTCGCTCGGCCTCGAGGTGCTGGCCGCGCGCCAGGTGCACGCGCGCCGCCACCAGCGCCACCTCCGAGAGCCGCGAGGCCGGCGACCCGGGGCCGAGCGCCTGCCGGCCGAAGCGCAGCGCCTGCTCCGCCTCCGCGACGAGCCCGAGCCGCAGCCGCAGCTCCACCAAGTTGACGACGTCCCGCGCGAAGCCCAGGCGATCTCCGAGGCCGCGCCGCACCTCGATGGCCCGCTCCGAGTACGCGAGGGCCTGGGCGTAGGCGTGCCGCTCGAGCGCCAAGACGGCGAGGTTGCTGAGCGCAAAGCCCACCGCTCGCCGCTCACCCCGCTGCTCGGCGTCCACCAGCACTGCGTCCAGGATGGGACGGGCTTGCTCGTGGTTGCCCCCGGACAGCAGGGCGATGGCGCGGTTGATGCGCGCGCGCAGCTCCGCCAAGTCTTCCTTCTCCAGGACGGCGTCGCAGACGTCTTGGGCGAAGTGCGCGTCAGCGCTCTCCCACTGCCCCTGGGCCAGCAGCAGCTTGCCGAGCAGGTTCCGCGCCGCCAGCCGCACGCGCGCGGAGCGGGCGCTCGCCGCCACCTCGTCCGCCAAGGACTGCGCGCGCTCGAGCTCCCCGCGGGTGTAGCTGACCTCCGCCAGCTCCACGGTGGCCTCCCAGCGCTCCTCCGCGCCTCTGGCGAGCCGTCGGCTCTGCTCCAGCGCGGCGTAGGCCGTCACCAGATCCCCACGTGCCAGCGCCGCGCGCCCGAGCAGCAGCGCGGCGCGCGCGGGCTCTACGGCACCCGCGGCGCGCTGGGCCCAGTCGAGCGCCACGTCCGCGTCCCCGAGCTGCAGCGCCAGCTCCGCACCCCGCAGCCGCACCGGGCCCGCCTCTGGGAAGCTGGCCACGACCGCCTCCCAGCGCTGCCACAGCTCCGGGCGGCTGCTGGCGTCGTGCACCAAGCTCAGCCCGCGCTGCGCGGCGTGCTCGGCGGCCTCGGCATCCCCCGCCAGCGCCCAGAGCTCCGCGGCGCGCAGGCTCGCCCAGGGATCCTGCGGGAAGGCTGCGAGCAGCGCGACCGCCACGTGGCGCGCCTCCTCCAGCGGCAGCTCCGCCCACGGCGCCGCGAGCGAGAGGAGCCCCGCAGCGTGCTCGAGCGCGCCCCGCGCCACCAGCCCGTCGACCGCCGCGCCGTCGTCGAGCAGCCTGAGCTGCGCGAGCGGCCAGCTCCGCCGCGAGAGCGCGAGCCTCGCGAGCAGCCGACGCTCGCCCTCCCCGAGCGGCACCGGCTCGAGCTGCGCGCGCTCGGCGGCCCACCGCACGGCGCGAAGCCGCGCCTCCAGCGCACCGAGCGCTGGCGCCTCCGCCAGCGGCGCCGCGGTCAGCGCTACCTGCCACCAGTGGCTCAGCTCCTCCTGCGTGAGCGTGGCCGAGACCTCGACCTGCGGGAGCGCTGCGAGCTCCACGCGCGGGGCTGGCACGACCAGCACGAGCGGGCTGCGCAGCGGCCCGCTCGCCAGCGCGAGGGCGCAGGCGAGGTCCCAGCGGGAGGGGGACGCCATGGGCACCACGAGCCCCACCCCGAGGGCCGCGGCGCGCTCGGCGAGGAGCCGGGCTGCCTCCGCCGGCTCCTCCCGCGCGAGCTCCACGCCGAGGCGCTGCGCGAGATCCAGCCAGCCACTGTCCACCACCACGGCCGCCCGCACCACCGGCCGTCCGCTCCAGGCCCCAAGCTGGCGCTCCACGTGCTGGCTGAGCGCCAAGAGCGGCTCGCCCTCCGTCAGGTGCACCACCAGCGGGGTGCCCACTGGCAGCTCTCCGAGCCGCTGGGCGAGCCGCAGCAGCCCGGCCTCGCGTGGCGGCGCCAGGCCAGGACGTTCGGCGCGGCGAGCGGGCTCCACGCCGCTAGTGTAAGGGCTCGCCCCGAGGGCGTCCACCGAGGCGCGCGCCCGGCGCGCCGAGCTCAGCGCGCGCTCAAACGCTCGAGCACGCGCCCCGGAGCAGCCGCGGGCGCGCGGCGCTCCAGCCGGAACGCCGCGCGCGCCGCGTCCACCTCCTCCGCGCCGCGCCGGCGCTGGTGGAGCCACGCGAGCGGCTGCCCGCGCGCGACCCGCGCCCCCAGCGTGACGGCCAGCTCGAGCCCCACGGCGTGATCGACCGTGTCCTCGGCGCGCCGGCGCCCCGCGCCGAGCCTCACCGCCAGCAGCCCGAGCGCGCGCGCGTCGATGGCCGTCACCACGCCGGCGCGCTCCGCCAGCACCGGCACCTTCGAGCGCGTGCGCGGCAGCAGCGCTGGGCGCTCGATCTGCCGCACGTCGCCGCCCTGCGCCCGCACCATCCGCGCCAGCACCTCGAGCCCCGCGCCGCCCTGACGCAGCCGCTCGAGCTGCGCCCGAGCGGCCGCGCGAGAGCGCTCCACACCCGCGACCCGGAGCATCTCCGCCCCCAGCTCCAGCGTCAGCTCCACGGTGTCCGCCGGTCCGCCGCCGGCGAGCACCTCGATGGCCTCGCGCAGCTCGAGCGCGTTGCCGATGGTGAGGCCGATGGGCGCGTCCATGTCCGTGACGAGCGCGCTCACGGTCTTGCCCGCCTCCGTCCCCACGCGCACCAGCGCCCGCGCGAGCGCGCGCGCCTCGGCCGGGCGGCGCATGAAGGCACCCCCGCCGCACTTCACGTCGAGCACCAGCGCGTCGATGCCCTCCGCCAGCTTCTTGCTCAAGATGCTGGCCACGATCAGCGGCACGTTCTCTACCGTCGCCGTCACGTCGCGCAGCGCGTAGAGCTTGGCGTCTGCAGGCGCCAGCCGCGGCGTCTGCCCGATGAGGCACACCCCCACCTCCCGGACGATCTGCTCGAAGCGCTGGGCGGACAGCCTCACGTCGAAGCCGGTGATGCTCTCGAGCTTGTCCAGCGTGCCGCCCGTGTGCCCCAGCCCCCGACCCGAGATCATGGGCACCGCCGCCCCCGCTGCTGCCACCAGCGGCGCCAGGCACACGCTGAGCTTGTCGCCGACGCCGCCGGTGCTGTGCTTGTCCACCTTGGGGCGGCGCACGCTCTCGAGCCGCAGCACGTCCCCGGAGTGCAGCATGGCGCGCGTGAGTGCCAGCGTCTCGGTCTCCGTCAGCCCGCGCAGCCACGCCGCCATGAGCCACGCGCTCATCTGGTAGTCCCGCACCTCGCCCGCCATCAGCGCCTGCACCAGCCGCTCGATGACGGCGGGCGAGTGCTCGCGGCCGTCGCGCTTGTCGCGCAGCGCGGCGACGATGTCGAAGGCGGGGGGCGGAGGGCGGCGCGCCATGACCCCAGCATGCCGCCCACGGCACCCGCTGGCGAGCCCCTCGCCGGGGAGGGCTTCGCAGACGGCCACGGCGCGCTATGCTCGCCCGCCGTGGCCACGCTACGAGTCGGACGCCCCGCCGGAAAGTTCACGCAGCACCGCAGGCTGGACCGGCTCCGGGAGCTACTGACGCGACACCCCAAGGGGCTCACGCTGGCAGAGCTCGCGGAGGAGCTCGGCGTCACGGAGCGCTCGATGCGTCGCTACCTGCAGGTGATGAAGGAGGAGTTCTCGCTCGAGACCTCACGGCTGCGCGGCGGCGGCCCCCAGCTCTGGCGCATCCCCAGCGCGGAGCTGCCGCGCAAGGTCGATCTACGACGCACGCAGGTCTACGCGCTGCTCGCGGCTCGGCGCCTGTTCGAGCCCATGCAAGGCTCCGCGCTCTACGAGGAGATCTCGGCGGCGGTCATCAAGCTCACCAACGTGGCGCAGCGCCCCGGGCGCGGCCCCAACGCCCTGGGCGCGGACGCGCGCCTGGAGGACCGCTTCATGTACCTGCCCTTCGCGCCCAAGCACTACGCGGAGCGCACGGAGGAGCTGGACGAGCTCTTCCAGGCCGTCGCGGACCTCAAGCCCTTGCAGGTGCTCTACCGCAGCAGCGGCAAGGGCCGAGAGAAGCGCATCGTCATCCACCCGTACGCCATGGTGCTCTACCGAGACAGCATCTACTGCGTCGGCCTGCACACCGAGCACGGGGACGTGCGCACCTTCGTCTTGGACCGGATGCGGGACGCGCAGTGTCTCGTGACCGAGCGCTTCGAGCTCCCAGCGGACTTCAAGGTGGACGACTACTTTCAAGGGGAGCTGGGCGTCTGGCGCAGCCAGGAGCGCCACAAGGTGGTCATCGACTTCGACGCCGCCGGCGCGGAGTACGTGCGGATGCGCCGCGTCCACCCCACCCAGCGGCTCGCCAGCCTGCCCGGGGGCGGGGTGCGCCTGAGCATGACGGTGGGTAACCTCAACCCCGTGGCGAGCTGGGTGCTGGAGTGGGGCGCGCGCGCGCGCGCGGTGGAGCCGCCGGAGCTGGTGGAGCGCATCGTCCGTGAGCTGGAGGAGGCGCGCGCCGCCTACGGTGGGGGCAAGCGCTCCGGCGCGGCTCAGCGCGCGCGGTAGTGCCGGTAGTACGCCAGCACCTTGGCCACGTAGCTCTGCGTCTCTTCGTAAGGGGGGATGCCGCCATAGCGCATGACGGCGCCCTCACCGGCGTTGTACGCCGCCACGGTGAGCGCCAGATCCCCATTGAAGAGGTTGGCCAAGATGCGCAGGTAGCGCACCCCACCGAAGATGTTCTGGCGAGGGTCGAACACGTCCGTCACCAGCATGCGCTGCGCCGTAGCAGGCATGAGCTGCATGAGCCCGCGCGCGTTGGTGCGCGAGACGGCGCGCGGATCGAAGTCGCTCTCCACGCGGATGACGGCGCGGATGAGCTCCACGGGGATCTGATACAAGCTGGCGGCTTGGTGCAGGTGCGCGTCGTAGCGGGTGAAGCGCTCCGGTGAGGTGTCGCTCGGCATCACCGGCGTGGCGGCGCTCTTCTTCTTGGGGGCCGCCTTGATGTAGAGCACGGACCCGCGGGACGGCTGGTTGGTGAAGGAGATGACGCCGTCCGCCCCCTCCGCGCGGTAGATGTCCGCGCGGGCGACGCCGACGCCCAGCGCCCCGAGCCCGAGCAGCGAGGCCAGCACGAGCGAGATCCGAGGGTGGGAGTGCGAGCGCGGCAAGGCGCCCACAGCATAGCAACGCGGCGCGCCGCCGAGCAACTTGCGGCGCGCTCGCAGGGGTGCGCACGCGCGCAGTGGGCGCGCTCCGAGCCGCGCCGCTCAGCGTCGGCCGAGCTGCTCCTGCGCCCAGGCCGCGAGCCGGGGCCGCTCGATCTTGGCGTTGTGGCGCGGGTCCACCGGCAACCCCGGCGAGAACAGCACCTGCTCCACGTGCTGGCTGTGCGCCTGCCCGCGCAGCAGCGCGAGCAGCTCTCCCTCGAGCTCCGCGCTCGGCGTGACGCCCGGGCGGAGCTCCACGCAGGCGATGGGCCGCTGGTGCTCCCCGTCCGGGACGCCCACCAAGCCGCTGCGCCGCACCTGCGGGTGGCTGTCCAGCAGGGACTCCGCGCGCATGGGCAAGAGCAAGCCGTGGCGTGAGCGCACCCCATGGCCCGCGCGCCCCATCACCCAGAGCCGCCCCGCGGCGTCCTTCATGCCCACGTCGCCGAGGCGGTGCCAGGTGGCGCCCTGCTCGTCGTAGGTCTTGTTCTTGGCCGTGCTGGCGGGATCCTGGAAGTAGCGCGGGCTGACGTTCGGGCCGCTGACGATGAGCTCCCCCGTCTCCATCGGCGGCAGCTCATCCGCGGCGCGCGTGCTGGAGAGCTCCCCCTGGCGCAGCGGCACGACGCGCACCGTCACGCCAGGCAGCGCGCGGCCCACGCAGATGCCTTGCCCCACGGTGCGCAGCGCCTCGTCCGCGAGCACCTCCTTGGAGCTGAGCTCGGTGGAGGGCAGCGCCTCGGTGGCGCCGTAGTTCGAGCACACCTGACCGCCCTCCCCCATCACCTCGACCAGGCGTGCCATCAGCGGAGGGAAGACGGGCGCGCCACCGCCGATGACCCGCACCAGGCTGGACATGGGGCGGTCCTCTCGGTGGGCCGCCTCCGCCAGGCGCTCGAGCAGGGCCGGCGAGGCAAAGAGCGAGCGCACGCGGCAGTCACGGATGACCTGCGCGATGGCGCTACCGTCCACGTCTGCCGGGCCCTGGCGTGCGAAGTCGATGGGGGGGACCACCGCCGTCCCGCCCGCGCTGAGCGCGATGCTCATGAAGGCGGGGAAGGCCACCAGATCCACGGGCACCTCGTCGCGCTCCGCGAAGCCCCAGCTATGGTGCGCCACGCGGTGCACCGCGCAGTAGGTGGAGTGCAGGTACTCCGCCGGCTTGGCGGGGCCCGTGCTGCCCGTGGTGTAGAGCACGGCCGCGGTGTCTTCGGGGGTGACGGCGGGAGGCAGCGGCTCGCTCGGTGGCTCCCGTCGCAGCGAGGCCAGCGTGTGCGCGCCGGGGAAGCGCCCACCGACCACCACCGCGCGGCGCAGCAGCCGGGGCCCCCAGCCGAAGAGCATGCGCCCGGCGTGCGCCAAGGGGATGCCCACCATGGCTTCGGGCCCGACGCGTCGCAGCCGCTCGCCCACGTTGCGGTAGCCTACTGAAGGATCGATGAGCAGCATGGTGACGCCCACGCGTGTCAGCGCCGCGCCGATGACGGCCGCCTCGAAGGAGGGCGGCGCCATGTAGTGCACGCGCGTGCCCTCCGCGATACCCAGCTCGCGCAGCCCCACCGCGACGGACTCCACCTCACGCGAGAGCTGCGCGTAGGTGTAGCGGCGGTAGGAGAAGCGCCCTCCCCGCTCGCGCCGCGGCTCGATGACGGCCACGCGCTCCGGCGCCTCGAGCGCGACCCGGCGCACCACGCTCGCCAGATTGAAGATACCGTCGTCGAAGAGCGTCATGCGGCGCGCCCTCCGACGCCCGGCAGCGTCGCCAGAAAGGCGCGGATCCTCCGCGCTACCTCGTCCGGCTCCTCCAACATCACCAGATGCCCTCCGCCCGCCACGCCACCACTCGCCTCCGGCGCGAGCGTGCCCACGAGCCGCGACGTGGCCTCGGCGGGGAGCACTTGGTTCTCCTCCCCCCAGAGCAGCAGCGTGGGGGGCTGGTGCTCCGACCGTGGGAGTGAGTCCAGCCGCTCGTAGGACTCCATGTCCTCCAGCACGGAGAGCAGAGAGGCGAGCTGCCCCTGGGACGCGTGACATGCCACCAGCGGCGCGTGCCCGGAGAGCCCCTGGCGTCGCCCGCTCGAGCCGAGCTGAGTGCTGAGCACGGGGCGCGCGCTCCAGCGCGGCAAGCGCAGCCGACCCAGCAGGCCGTAGACGAGCCCCGCCGTCCGGGGTAGGGACCGTCGAAAGCGCAGGAAGGGACCGAGCCTGCCGGCCTCCAGCGTCCGGCGCGTCAGCGGGTTGACGAGCACCAGCGCGCTCACCTCACCGGGGTGCTCCGCCGCCCAGCGTAGCGAGAGCGCGCTGCCCATGCAGTTGCCCACCAGCACGGGGCGCTCTACCCCGAGCTGGCGGAGCAGCTCTCGCGCGGAGGCGACGTGCTCGGGCAGCGTCACCGGCGCAGCAGGATGCTCGGAGGCGCCGTAGCCCAACAGGTCGAGCGCGATGCAGTCGTGGCTCCCGGCGAGCCGCTCCATCAGCGGCACCCAGATGGCGTGCGAGGTGCCCCCGTTGTGGAGAAACACCAGCGGCGGCCCCTCCCCCCGACGAGCGAAGGCGAGGCGGCGACCCAAGACGGTGCGGGTTTGCATCGGCGAGGATGATAGCGCAAGCGCCTCGCTCACGGGACCCGCGCGCACCTGCCGCCCACGGTGGAGCTGCGGGACTCCGGCTCCGCGATGCCGCGGCCGGAGGGGTAGAGGTAAACGGGGTTGGCGAGGTACGAGCTGCCGCGGTAGACGCGGGTGTGGCGGGGTAGCTCGGTCACGGTGGCGTAGTCGGTGAGCAGCGGCTTGGGGAAGGGGTCTTCGTGCCAGTCGTACACCCACTCGAGCACGTTGCCCATGACGTCGGATTGGCCCCAGCGCGCGTTGCCGCCTGGCACTGAGCCTACAAACGCTATGACGGTGACGTCCGTGCACTCCCCGGTCTTGGTGAAGTTGGGCCCCAGACGCCGAGCGTGCGGTCTTGGTCCCGCGCTGCCTCATTGCCCCAGCCCTACGTGCCAACGTCGGGTGAGACAGCTCCGGCTCGAAACCTATGTACCGATGGGCGGAGAATGGATCCCCGATCGTGCCGAAACCAGCCCGTATTCCTGACCGTGACCCCGAGCCGCAGAGCGAGCGCAGACAGGCT
>CAUJEM010000145.1 GCA_963169915.1 Myxococcota bacterium | reverse complement strand
GGCGCTGGCGGGGCGCCTCGTGGGGCGCCCCTCCGCCGCGCCCCCCGGGGTGACGGAGACCGAGATGGAGCTGATGGTGGCCCAGAACGAGCAAGCTGGGGAGCTCGACGCCGAGCGCTCGGAGATGATCCGCAACGTCCTCGACTTCGGCGACGTCACGGCGGGACAGGTGATGGTGCCACGGCGGCAAGTCACGGCGCTCGACGCCACCCTCTCGGGGCGAGAGCTGCTCCGCCTCGCGTCGGAGAGCGGGCACTCGCGCTACCCCGTCTACCGAGAGCGCCGCGGCGACGTCGAGGGCATCCTCCACGTCAAGGACCTGCTCCTCGCCTCGCTCGAGGACGACGCCTTCGAGGTGGAGCCTCTCATCCGCAAGCCGCCGCTCTTCGTTCCGGAGACCATGAGCGCCTCGGCCGTGCTCCGCGAGATGCGCGCGCGGCGACACCACTTGGCCGTCGTCGTCGACGAGTTCGGTGGCATGAGCGGCATCGTCACGCTGGAAGATCTGCTCGAGCAGATCGTGGGGGACATCCAAGACGAGCATGACCACGAGGACGCGCCGGTCGTCGAGCTGGCGGAGGGGCGCTGGCTCGCCGACGCGAGCGTCCCCATCACGGAGCTCAGCCGCCTGCTGCGGCGGGAGCTGCCCGAGACGCCGGACTATCACTCCCTCGGCGGGTTCATCGTGCAGCGCTTGGGGCGCGTTCCGCGCCCCGGCCAGCAGCTCTCGGAGCTGGGGCTCCAGTTCACCGTCCGTGAAGCGGACGAGCGGCGCATCTCCCGCGTGGAGATCGAGCAGCTGAGCTAGGGCGCGCGTGCGCCGCGCGCGAGCCACCGCGCCGCCGGGTGCCCCTCAGGGCGCGCGGCTCAGCTCCCTGGGCCGAGGATCCGCGCGAGCTCTTCGGCGACCTGCTCCCCGAGCTGGATGGCGCCGTCCTTCTCTTCACCGGGGGTGTTGTCCCCGCGCAGCGCCGTCTCCAACGAGGAGAGCTCACGCGCCAGGCGGCCGAGCACGTCCGACGGACAGACCGACTCCGAGGTGCTTGGATCCACCGGGATGATCTTCGGTGGGTTACCGGTAGGGTCCCCGCTCTCGTAGCGCTTGAGATCGAAGTCCTTGCCACCTTGGGGGATCTTGAACTCCGACGGCCACTTGTACGCGACCTCCTTGCCGTCCTTGTCCTTCGTCTTCTCGTCGCTCTTGACGAGGAAGGGCGCCGGGAGCGGCTGCATGGACGCCCACGGCCCGAAGGGCCCGCCCGTGATGTACACGGACCAGCGCACCTTCGGCTTCTCCTTGTCGTCCAGGTAGTCAAGGATGGGCTTTTTCGCAGCGCCCATCAGGCGCTGCACGGAGTCCTTCTGATCATTGGCCTCCTGCACCACCGAGGAGTAGCGCACGAGCATGGTGGCCAGCTTGGCGTTGAACCGCCCGAGCCCCTTGCTGGCCAAGGTGCCGCCTTCGAACGGAATGTTCAGCTCACCCAGCTTGGCGACCTCCGCCTCCGGGTACTTGTTGTTCTTGATTTGGCCGATGGCGCTCTTGAGCGTGTCCGCCAGCGCGGCGGCCGTCTCGTTGGCCTTGGTGACCTCGTCCTTGAGGATCTTCGCGCCCTCGAGCGCGGCCGTCTGCTGCTTGCCGGCCTCCGCGCGGCCGCCCACGGCGTAGCCTAGGCCCGCCCCGACCAGCGCCGTGACCGCCGCCAAGGCGATGACGCGCGTGCGGCCCTTCTTCTGCGCCGCGACGACCTCCTCGCTCATCTCGATCTTGATGGCCTGGGGCTCGACGCGCGGAGCGTCTGCCGCCGAGATGGAGGCGTAGGGGTCGGACACGTCCACGCGCGGCGCGGAGGGCCTGGAGGGCGCCGCGAAGGGCGGCGCCGGGATCCCAGCGGGGGGACGCGGCAGCCCGACGGGCGGCGGCACCGTGGGGCCACCCTGTACGGACACGGTCTTCTTCCCGAGTCGCGACTTCAGATCGATCTTCGGCTTCTTCTCTTCCGTCATCACGCCATCCGCGAACGAAGGGGGCGCCAGTTGGACACTACCAAACCAGCGTGAGTGGGCCGGCACAGTAGCGAGCGGCACCGGCTCCGGCAAGGATCAAGTTCCACTCCGTCACCGACGGCGCGCGCTCGCCGCCCTCCCCGCGCGCCGCCAGTGCGAGCGGCGGCCCCCCTTGACGCAGCAGGCGATAAATTTCGAGTCCCTGCGGAGGGCGACTACCGTGTACCGGTGTCGCTCGACGCCGCGGTCGATCTTTACCTCTCACACCTCCGGGCCGAGCGCGCCCTGAGCGACCACACCGTCGCGGCCTACGGGCGAGATCTCGCCAAATTCACCGCCTTCGCCGAGGCGCACGGCGCGCAGGACGCTCGCCAGCTCGACCTCGGGCTGCTCAGCGACTGGCTCGGGGGGCTCTCTCGCGAGGGGCTGGCGCCACGGAGCCTCGCTCGCCACCTCTCCGCCGTCCGTGGCCTGCTGAAATTTTTGCTCAAGGAGGGAGAACTCGACGCTGACCCCAGCGTCCTCGTGGCGCGCCCCAAGCTCGGACGGAAGCTCCCGCGCACCGCCTCCACCGAGGAGCTGCTGCGGCTCATCGCGGCGCCCGACGTCGGGACGCTCCGAGGCCTGCGAGATCGCGCCATGCTCAGCGTCGCTTACGCCGCGGGGCTCCGCGTGAGTGAGCTCTGCCGCCTCTGCCTGGGCGACTTGGATCTCGAGCGCGGGGTCGTCGCGGCCTTCGGCAAGGGCCAGAAGCGCCGCCTCGTCCCGCTCGGCGAGGTCACGCTCGCGCACCTGGACGCGTACCTCACCGCCCGGCGAGCGGCC
>CAUJEM010000144.1 GCA_963169915.1 Myxococcota bacterium | reverse complement strand
CCATCGCGCAATGGCGTGCGCGATGGGGCGACGGCAGAGCAGCCAGCGCACCACCCGGCGCTGCCCGGGGAAGCGCAGCAGCAGCATCCCGAGCAGGATGGTGAGCAGCCCCTGCCCGGGGACACCGGGGAGCGCCATCAGCACGCCCAGGGCGATCACCACCAGGCCGAGGCCGTTGAGCCCGAGCTGCCCGAGCCAGCGCACCCAGGGCGCATAGCCAGGGAGCGGCAGCGGCGGGCGGTCCTGGACCAGGAAGTCCTCCGGGAGCCGCAGCACCACCCACAGCGTGATGAGGCCGCTCACCGCCGCGCTCAGCAGGAAGGCCACGGCGCCGAGCAGCGCCTCCTTTGGCGAGAAGGACTCCAGCAGCACCCGCTTGAGTCTGAGCCCAGGGGGCTCACGATGCCAGTCGAGGGACAGTCCGAGGGTGGTCATGGTGAGCCCTCAGCCCGTGAGGCGGGCCGGTGAGGTCGGGCGCGCTTGCCGCAGCGAGCGCGGCACGGCGCGGCTGCGCCGCACGCCGAGCCCCTGTCGGCGCAGCCGCGCGGCGCAGAGCTCGAGGGCCTCTCGGTTCTCGTCGATCCCGACGACCGGGCGGCCCATCCGTGCGGCGACGGCCAAGGTCGTGCCGCTGCCCGCGTAGGGATCGAGCACGCGGTCGCCCGGCAGGGTGCACGCCTCGATGAGCCGCGTCAGCAAGGCCTCCGGCTTCTGTGTCGGGTAGCCGGTGCGCTCCTTCGCCACGGGCGCCACGATGCCGATCTCCCAGACGTCCCCGAGCGGCACGCCTCGGCTCGGCTGCTCCAGCGTCGAGGAGCGCACGCGCCGCCCGTCGGCGCCCACGACGGCGCGCTGCTGGCCCTCGCCCCAGGTGGCGCGCGTGCTGGGCGCCAAGGGCTCGTAGAGCTGCTGGAAGCGCGGCTCGGCCTTGGGATCTTTCACGTAGCGTAGCAGCACGTCGTGGACACGCTGGAAGTTGCGCTGCTTGCTGGGCCAGCGCCGGTAGCGCCACACGATCTCGCTGGCGAAGCACTCGGGCCCGAACAGCTCGTCACAGAGCACCTTGACGTAGTGGCTGGTCTTCGGATCCACGTGCAGCACGAGGCAGCCCTGCGGCGTGAGCAGCGCGTGGACCGCGCTGATCCGCGCCGCCAGGGCGCTCAGGTAGTGCTCGAGGCTCTCCCAGTGGTCGTCGAAGCCTCGCCCGAGCGAGCGCGAAATCTGCCCGCTCTCCGGATCTCGCTGCCGGATGACGCGGTGGTGGGAGCGCCCGGTGAAGAAGGGCGGATCCAAGTAGGCGAGCGTGAAGCCCGCAGCGTCCTGCTGCAGCGCCTCCAAGGCCACCAGGTTGTCGCCCTCGATGAGCGTGACGGGCGCGTCGGGGCAGACGGCGGGCGTCAGCCGCCCCCCCGTGGGGGCTCGGCTCAGGGCCTTGCCCGGCCACTGCAGGGTGATCTTCGGCGCGCCGACCATGCGCCGAGATCGTAGGGTGGGGCCTCTCGGGGCGGCCAAGTTCTCGCCAGCGCCGCGGGCGCTTGTCGAGCGGTCCTGGTTTGCTACCGAAGGGGGAGATGCTCGATGGACGTGGTTCGGCAGGGAGGCGCCTGAGCGCTGGGGTGCTGGCCCTCACCAGTGGCCTGGCCACCTGCGCCTGTGAGCCGCCCAGCGTGGACGCGGACCCAGCGGCGGTGGTGGAGGCCTTCGTCACCCGTATGCGGCGCGTCCACGGTGACCCGAAGAGCGCCGGGGCGGCCTACGAGCTGCTCGACCAAGAGACGCAGAACAACCTCGCGGAGCGCGCCAAGCGCGCCAGCGCCCTCGCCGGCCGCAAGCTTGGCCCAGAAGAGATGCTGGTGCCCTCACGCTTCGAGCTCAACTTCGAGCCCAAGCGCTACGCTGCGGAGCTCCAGGGCTCGTGGGCGCTCGTGCGGGTGTACGGCGCGGAGCCCACGAAGCAGCGGGCGGAGCTGCGCTGCCGCTTGGACGGCGCGGTCTGGCGCCTGGCCTTGCCCCTGCCTGCGCTGCCGCCCATCGAGGTGCGCGCCGGCAGCGAGCGCGGCGAGCCGCGCTGAGCTTGCCGCGGGGGCGCGCCCTCGCCCGGCGTGGCTAGCGGCGGATGAAGCCGTCGCACTTCGGGCGCACCTCGACCTCGCGCGTGGCGGCGTCCACGGTGGTGCTCGACACGTCCTGATCGGCCTCGTCCACCAGCCAGAGCTCCTCCCCGGGCTGCACGCGGTGCGGCTGCGCGGAGTGCGGGTCCACCACCGTGGTGGCGCTGGCGCCCTGCGCTGGACGCCCCCCGTGCCGCACCCGCACCGACTTGGGGCAGCCGCTCCGGAGCGTGATGGTGAGCGCCCCGGCGGGCGCTGGCGGTCCGGCGGCCAGAGGGTCACTGGTGGTGGCGCCGGGCGGCGTGGGCGTCAGCGGCGCCGCGCCTTGCTCCGCGCCGCGCCCCGCCGGCACCACGACACACGAACCGAGCGCGAGCAACCCGACCAGATGTCCACGCCGCAGCATGGGAGCAGCCTAGCATGGGCGCGGCCACACGCGGTCGAGCAGCGGCCTCCAGCGCCTCTCCGGCGCGTGCCGGCGGCGCGGCTCAGCCCCTCACCGCCACGTTGCGAACGAGCCACCCAGGGTTGTAGAGCCGCCACGCGCTGCTGCCCGCCGCCCGGAAGCGGACCTTCATCGTCGCCTTGAGGCACTCGCTGGGCAGGGTGATGCTCTGCGCGGTCCAGCCGAAGCTGCGGTCGAGCCCCTCCTTGCCCGCGCAGTAGCTGTTGCCACAGCCGTTCTGGTTGGGAGGCGCGGGGTTCGGAGTGAGCGGCGCCGCCCAGCTCACGCCCCCGTCCCCCGAGCACTCCACGTAGAGGCGCTCGGATCGGTCCGTCGGATCGCTGTCGTACAGGGCGTCGTCGCTGAGCTTGACCTCGAAGCTCAGCGTGGCGGCGCCGCAGCCGCTCAAGTCCACGCTCTGGCCTTGCGTGAGGCTCTGGGAGTAGCTTGAGCTGTACCGGGTGGTGGAGCCCGCCACCATGGCGCCGCCGGAGTAGCGCCACAGGCCATCGAAGGTCCAGCCGTCGCTGCCGCTGGCGAAGCTCCCGAGCGTGAGCGCGCTCGGGC
>CAUJEM010000143.1 GCA_963169915.1 Myxococcota bacterium | reverse complement strand
GTCCCAGAGGAAGGTGACGTGCAGGTTGCCGTCCCCGGCGTGCCCGTAGGTCAAGACGCGCACGGCGTGCTGCGCCGCGTGGGCGTCCATGCGCGTCAGCAGCTCCACCATTTGCTGCCGGGGCACCACGACGTCCTCGCTCAGCTTGAACCGCGCCAGCTTGCGCGTGGCGGGGCTGAGCTGGCGGCGCGCGGCCCAGAGCTTGTCTCGCTGCGCCGCGCCCTGCGCTACCACCACGCTGAGCGCGCCAGCAGCGTCGCAGGCGTCGCCGAGCCGCTGGAGCTGGCTGAGGCACGCCGGCTCGTCTCCGTCCACGTCGATGAGCAGCAGGGCCTGCGCGCGCTCGTCGATGGCGTTGCCTGCGTCTCTCACCGCCTGCAGCGCGCCGGCGTCCAGCAGCTCCAGGCAGCGCGGCACGAGCCCAGCGCCCGTGAGCGCCTCCACGGCGCCGGCGGCGGCGCGCAGCTCAGAGAACAGCGCGAGGGAGGTCATCACCTGCTCGGGCTGGGGGACGAGGCGCAGCGTCAGCTCACTGAAGACGGCCAGCGTGCCCTCGCTCCCGACCAGCAGCCGCGTCAGATCATAGCCGGTGACGCCCTTGCGGGTGCGCCGGCCGACGCGCAGCCGCTGGCCGCCGAGGAGCAGCGCCTCCAGGCCGAGCACGTAGTCCCCCGTGACGCCGTACTTGAAGGCGCGGGGGCCGCCGGCGTTCTCGGCGACGTTGCCGCCGAGGCAGCAGCTCTCGAGCGAGTTGGCGTCTGGGGGATAAAACAGGCCCTCGGCCTCCACGGCCGCGTGCAGCTCCGCCAGCACCAGGCCGGGCTCCACCACGACGAGCCCCTCGCGTCGATCCAGCTCCTTGATTTGGTTCATGCCGTGGGTCGCCACCACGATGCCGCCCGCGACGGGGACCGCGCCGCCCGTGCGCCCCGTGCCGCCCGCGCGCGGCGTGATGGGGACCCCCGTCTCCGCCGCCACCGCCAGCGCGACGGCGATGTCCTCGGGGCTGGCGGCGAGCACGACGGCCGAGGGCACGCGCCCCTCGGCCTCGGACTCGTCCCGGGCGTAGGCGGCGCAGGGCTCGGCGCCGCTCAGGACCTTGGACGGGCCGAGCCGCCGCGAGAGCGCGCGGAGCGCCTGCTCGCTGGCGTGGGCGCTGGGCTCCGGCAGGAGCGCTGGCTCGCTCATGGGCGAGAGGGGCCCGCGGGTGGAGCCCGGAACAGGGTGCGCCGATAGTGGGAGAGCTCCGCGATGCTGTTGCGGATGTCCACCAGGGCGTCGTGCTGGCCTGCGGGCGGCTTGACGTAGACGGCCTCCGGCCCATACCAGTGGCTCGCCAGCAGCTTGACGCTGGTGACGTCCAGCATCCGATAGTGCAAGAGACCCGCGAGCCCGGGCATCCAGCGGTCCACGAAGCGGCGGTCGCTGCCGATGGTGTTGCCGGCGAGCACCGCCGGGTGACCGCACCAGCCGTGGACCCGCTCGATGAGCTGCTGCTCGGCGCGTCGTAGCTCCAGCTCCGATCTGCGGACGCGCTCGGTGAGGCCCGTGGTCTCGTGCATCTTGCGCACGAAGGGCGTCATCCGGCCGAGCGCCTCCTCCGGCTGCCAGATGTCGCCGCACCACTCCTCGAGCGGCTCCAGCTCCGCGGTGGTGATGATGAGCGCCGCCTGCAAGATGACGTCGCGCTCCGGATCCAGCCCGGTCATCTCCAGATCCAGCCAGGCCAGGTTGCCCTCGCCGCGCACGCGCTTCATGACGCCGCCCCCTTGGACGAGGGCAGCACGATGGTGGGCTTTTCACGGCGCCGGCGGTAGAGCACCAGCACGCGCCCGATGGTCTGCGCGAGCGTGCTGCGTGTCTCCTGCTCCACGGTGGGTGACAGCTCGCTCAGGGCGGTGGGGCACTCTCGCTGCACCTTCACCTTGATGAGCTCGTGCCGCTCGAGGGCCTCATCGATCTGCTTGAGCAGCCCCGGCCCGAGCCCCTCCTTTCCAATGGCGACGACTGGATCCAGGTGATGCGCGAGCGCCCGCAGGGTGCTCTTCTGACGTCCCGTGAGAGGCATGATGAAGGCCTCGACTAGCGCGCCCGCGCCGGGACGGCTACCCGCGCAGGGCGCCGGCGTGGCGCCCTCACGAGGCCGCTCCCCGGAGGGGTCGGGCGCCGCGGCGGCCCCGCTCAGTGCACCCGCGGCGCGAGCGGCAGGCTGCCGACGATGGTGGCCTCCTCCGCAGCGAGCTGCGCGAGGCGCGCGCCCACCTCCTCCACGCCGGCGACGCCCTCCGCGAGCCGCACGAACAGCGCGCCGTGCCCGGCCTCGGAGCTCTCCAGGTGGCGATACCACGCCGCGAGCTCGGCCTCACCGCGGCGCGCGAGCTCCTCCCTCAGCAGCCGGAAGCGCTCGCAGGAGCGCGCCTCGATGAGCGCGCAGACGAGCAGGCGATCGACCTTGCGGTCGCGCGGGTGGGGGCGCACGAGCTTGAGCAGCGCGCGCGCGTAAGGATCGCCGCCGTCGCGTCCGAGCGCGGCGCCGCGCGCCCGCAGCCGCTCGTGGACCTGGCGGAAGTGACCCACCTCCTCCTCCGCGAGGTGCCCCAGGGCGTGCACCAGCTCCGTGTCCTCCGGGTAGTCGTTGATGAGCGCGAGCGCGCTCGCGGCGGCCTTCTTCTCGCAGTGCGCGTGGTCCATCAGCACCAGCTCGAGCTGGTCGACGGCCTGGGGGGCCCAAGCGGAGGACGTGGAGGAGCGTAGGAGCGCGTCGGCGGGGCGCTGGCGGGCGGAGGTCACGGCTGCAGCAGGGTGTAGCCCAGCTCACGCGCGGACGGCAGCGGTCGGGCGCACTCCCGCCTCGGCTCTTGGGGCCCGGGGCGGCGCCGCGGCGCGGCTTGCTTTTCCATCGGCGCCGTCCCTGCTACGACCTGGACATGCGCGTGCTCGGCATCGACCCAGGGACCCTCCACCTCGGGTGGGGGCTGGTCGAGCGGCGGGCGGGCCACCTCACTCACGTGGCGCATGGGGTCATCGACGTCCCCCCGAGCCTGCCCATGCCCGCGCGCCTGGCGCTCATCGAACAGCAGCTCACGAGCTTGGTGCAGGCACACCAGCCTCACGTGGCGTCGGTGGAGACGCTGTTTTTTCATCGAGACCCCACGGCGGCCGCGAAGCTGGGTCAGGCGCGGGGCGTCGTGCTGCTCTGCCTCGAGCGCGCCCAGGTGGCCATCGCGGAGTACCAGCCGGCGCGGGTGAAGCGCACCCTGACGGGCAACGGTCGCGCGGACAAGCGCCAGGTGGCTCAGCTGGTCTCGGTGGCCTTGAAGCTCGGGGTCTTGCCCCGCCCCGACGCCTCGGACGCGCTGGCGCTCGCGCTCACGCACCTGCGGGCGGCGCCGGGGGTCGAGGGGCTCATCGCGCCTCGCGTGCGGGCGGGGCGCGCGCAGTCGGCGGCGCTGGCGGAGCTCGCCGCCACGCGCCGAGTGGTGGTGGGGCACCGGCGCTGAGCCCAGAGAATTTCCCGCGGGCCTCGACGTAGCAGGCGGTGTGAAGGCTAAGTCACGAATCTGACATGCCTTTTTGGATTGAATGGCCCGCCGGGGCGGCGCGTCCATCCCGCAGCACCCCCGTCCCCCGCTAAGACGGGCCTTCCCTCAGGCTTTAGCGTAGAAGGTCGTTCATCATGCGTCTCCAGGCCCTCATCGGCTCCGCTCTGTTGGCACTCGCCCCCTTCGCCGTCTCGGCAGCGCCGGCCACCTCGAAGCCCGCGCCGGCCCCCGTCGTCACGGAGGAGCCGGACGCGGCGGGCATCGCCGAGCGCGTGCAGGCCTTCTATGAGAAGACCAAGACGTACAGGGCGAGCTTCAAGCAGAGCTACAAAATCAAGAAGCACGGCAAGAAGAAGGACAGCTCGGGCAGCGTGGTCTTCGAGAAGCCCGGCAAGATGAGCTTCACGTACACCAACGGCAACCGCGTGGTGTCCGACGGCAAGCTCATCAAGGTCTATGAGAAGGACAACAAGCAGATGTTCGAGTCTTCCATGGCCAAGAGCCAGTACCCGGCGGCGCTGGCGTTCTTGGTGGGGGACGGAGACCTGAAAAAATCGTTCAAGCTGCGCAAGCTGGACGCCAAGAAGCTGAACTTCGAGAGCGGCTACGTGCTCGAAGGCATCCCGGTGGAGGCCACGCCCGCCTATCAGCGCATGCTGCTCTACGTGGACCGCAAGACCAGCCAGGTGCGCCGGGTGCTGCTCATCGACGCGGAGGGCAACGTCAACCGCTTCGACTTCTTGAAGCCTGTCGTGAACAAGCCCGTGGCCAAGGGGGAGTTCGAGTTCAAGCCCCCGCCCGGCACTCAGATCATCCGGCCCTGAGCCCCGCGCGGCGGCGCGCGGAAATTCTGGGCGCCGCGCTTCTGGATTGACAGAAGCGGACCCTGCGGCTCGCATGGCGCCGCCATGCTCACAGCGACGCCATCCCAGCGGCCCTCGGGCGAGGTGCGCCCGTGAGCGAGGCGTCGCCGGAGGAGCGGGTCTACGTCGAGGATCTGCGCGAGGTCTGGGCCGTCCTCACCGAGGAGGATCGCTTGGCGGGCTGGCGCCGCCTCCCCGCCGAGGAGCGTGACGACTTCTTTCTGGAGCTGGACACCAGCGATCAAGCCGCGCTCGTGCTCAGCCTCCCGGTCAAGGAGCGCCGGCTGTGGGTCCGGCTGCTACCCCCGGATGATCTCGCGGACGTGCTGCAGACGGTGGAGCCGAGCGAGCGCCACGCGCTGATGGAGCTGCTGGATCAGCCGACCGCGCGAGAGATCAGCGCGCTGCTCGCCTATGAGGAGGACGCCGCTGGCGGCCTGATGAACCCACGCTTCGCGCGGGTGCGGCGCGACTCCACCGTGGAGGAGGCGGTGACCTACCTGCGCAAGCAGGCGCAAGATCACTTCGCGAGGATGCACTACGCCTACGTGCTGGACGCGGGGCAGCGCCTGGTGGGGGTCGTCAGCTTCCGAGAGCTGTTCGCCGCGTCCACGGGGAGCATCGTCGCCGACGTCATGGAGAAGGACGTGGTGAGCGTCCCGGAGACCATGGATCAAGAGCAGGTGGCGACGCTGTTCGCGAAGTATGGCTTCGTGGCGCTGCCGGTCGTGGACGCCGCGGGGGTGATGCGGGGCGTCGTCAGCGCCGATGACGTGGTGGACGTCGTCAAGGAGGAGGCCACCGAGGACATCCAGAAGCTCGGTGGCATGGAGGCCCTCGAGGATCCGTACCTGCGCACCACCTTCGCCAGCTTGTTCAAGAAGCGCGCCGGGTGGCTCGCGGTGCTGTTCATGGGGGAGATGCTCACCGCCACGGCGATGGCGAAATACGAGAGCGAGATCGCCAGCGCCGTGGTGCTGGCCGTGTTCATCCCGCTCATCATCTCCAGCGGCGGCAACTCCGGCTCACAGGCCACCACCCTCGTCATCCGCGCGATGGCGCTCGAGGAGGTGCGCCCCCGCGACTGGTGGCGCGTCGCGCGGCGCGAGGTCTTCATGGGCCTGGCGCTCGGCGGGGTGCTGGCGGCCTTCGGCGCCGTGCGGGTGCTCGCGTGGCAGCACGCCTTCCATAGCTACGGGGAGCACGCGGAGCTGCTCGCCGTCACCATCGGGGTAGCGCTCATCGGCGTGGTCACTTGGGGCACGGTGGTGGGCAGCATGTTGCCCTTCGTGCTCCGCGCGCTACGGCTGGATCCCGCGAGCGCGTCAGCGCCGCTGGTGGCCACCTTGGTGGACGTGCTCGGCATCGTTATTTATTTCAACGTGGCCGCCATGATGCTGGGCGGCTCGCTCTTATGAGGTCTCGGTGCTGGCGGACGCCTGGCCGTCGGCGATCTCCCCGATGACGCGGCGGAGGAAGGGTAGCCCGCGCAGCAAGAGGCCGCACAGCAGCATGAGCTGGAACAGCAGGGAGAAGGCGAGCACCTGCTCCCCGCTCTCTGCCCACGGGGTGAGCAAGAGCCAGGCGCCCTGCACCATCCCGACGCCGCCGACGTTCACGGGGAGCGAGCCGACCACCAAGATGACGGGCAGGTAGGCGACCATCACGCCGAGCGGCACGGGGAGCCCGAAGGCCGTGGCGCTGGCCCACGCGCAGGTGGACACGAAGCCTATCTGAGCGATGCGGAGCAGCACCTCGAGCGCGGCGCGCGCCGGGGAGACGTCCTTCCAAGGGCGGAGCAGCGCGGGCACGCTCGAGCGACGCCGCAGGAGCACCGGCGCGCCGAGCTTCAGGCAGAGCAGCGCGCCCGCGATGGCAGGGAAGAGTATCGTGAGCGCGCCCACCCCCTCCACGCCGCCCCAGTGGATGGACGCCGCCGCCACCAGCGTGGCGCAGCACAGCTCGCTGAGCACGAGGTAGAGCAGCAGCCCTGCGGTGCGCGCGGCCGAGGTGCCGGTCTTGCGCGCCAGCCACACGCCGAGCGCCGTCTGACCCGCGGCGTAGCCGAGGACGAGCAGCAGCGTGACCGCCGCCTTGCCGCGCAGCAGCGTGGGGTAGCTGGGCCGCCCGGTGCTGGCCTGGAGCACGAGGTAGTCCGCGGCGCACACGATGAAGAGCGTGACCACCATGGCGAGCACCGGGATGGGCGCCATCGCGAGGAACTGGCCGCGCGCCATCTCCTGCGCGATGAGGCTAGGGGAGTAGCGGCGCAGCAGCACCGTCAGGGCCACCGTCGCGATCACGAAGGGCCCGAAGCTCTTGAGCCAGCGCTTCCAGCGGGGCGGCGCTGCCGAGGCGGCGGTGAGGGCGGAGGGTTCGGGCACGGCGCCTGACCATAGAGACAAGCGCCCGCAGTGTCAGCCGTGGCCGAGCTCGATTCAGCGGGGCGCCCGTTCGAGCCGAGGGCTCCCGTGCTCGTCCAAGCGGAGGTACGGGCGCCCCTCGGCGCCGCAGTAGGTGAAGGAGCCGACGTTGACGTAGCGGGGGCGCTGCTCCACGCGGTGCGTGTGGCCCATGACCACGAGCCGCGCGCCGCTCAGCTCGGCGATCCGCTCCCCGGCCTCGCGGAGGCGGCGCTCGGGCAGGCCAGCGCCTCGGCTCCCGCCGGCCCTGACCGAGCGCGCGAGATACCAGGCAGCGCCCCCAGCGAGCAGCGCCGCGCCAGCGCTCCCCGTGAGCGCGGCGCCGGCGCCGCCCACCCCACAGAGCGTCGCGGCGACGCGGTCGAAGTACAGGCGCAGGAAGGTGGCGCGGCGGTCTTCGTGGGTCGGGCGAGCCCCCACCGCGAGCAACCGGCGCAGCAGCGCCGGCTCGAGCCCGAGCGCGGCGGCCCTCGCCGTGAGCTTCGCGTCGCCGCGGAGGCGCTCTCCGGCGTAGTCTTGGGACCCCGCCTCGGCGACGAGCTGGAGCGCGACTTGGAAGTAGCGCGCCAGCAAGAGCGGAGTCCGGGCACCATACAAGCGAAAGGCCCGCGCGAGCCCCGCCACCGGCGTCACCTCGTGCGCGTGCGCGAAGGCGAGCGTGCCGCTCGGCGCGAGGAAGCGGCGCGTGAGCGCGACGCCCAGCGGCTCCGTGCGGGGGCCCCACGGCTCCAGCGGGTGCGCCGGAGCGTTGTCGGGATCATAGCGGTGGCCGTGCTCGATGAGCACGTCCCCGCGCAGGAGCATCCAAGGCTCGAGCTCGAGCGGCGCGCCGGCTTGGACCCCCAGGCTGGCGAGCAGGCGCTCGCGCACCCCTGGCGTGAAGGCCTCGGCGTCGTGGTTGCCGCCGAGCAGCGTCACCGCGCCGCCGTGGCTCAGGTGACGCCGGAGGGCCTGGGTGAGCCGCGGGTGGTACTGCAGCAGCGCCGCCGCCAGGCCTGGGACGTGCTGTTGGCGAGGCTCTAGCGAGAGATCCAGCGTGTCGCCCGCGAGCACCAGCTCCGCGCTGGGGGCACTCTCGAGGAGCGCCGCGAGCGCGCGGCTGGCAGCGCTGCCCCCCGTGCTGCTCAGGTGCACGTCGCTGAGGACGAGCGCTGGCCGCTGGAGGGCCTCCTTCGAAGCGAGCATCACCCCGCGCCAGCGTAGCGGGAGGCTCGGCGACTTCAAGCTGGCCGACAGGGGCTCTCGTGGCGCGAGTGCCTCACTCCCGGTCAGCGAAGGCCAGCGCCCGCGCGTCGCCCGCCGCTGGGCGACGCGCCTGGCGGAGGGTGGTGGTCGGCTCGGTGTGGAGCGGATCGGGCGTGCAGCGCTCGGCCGGGAGCGGTAGAGGTCTCACCCATGGCGCCCACGTTGAGAGAGTGGCTCCTCGAGGAGCCCACGGCGCTCGCGCTGTCGAGCGGGTTCTTCGGCTTCTTCGCGCACACTGGCGTGCTGCTGGAGCTCGAGGCCGCGGGCTTTCGCCCAGCGTGGGTCACGGGCTCGAGCGCGGGCGCGCTCGTGGGGGGCCTCTGGGCCTCGGGGCTCGCCGCGGAGCAGCTCGCCGCGGCGCTTCTCGAGCTGCGACGCGAGGACTTCTGGGACCCAGCCCCGGGCTTGGGCCTGCTGCGCGGCCAGAAGTTTCGAGCCAAGCTGCTGGCGTTGCTCGCGGCCGAGCGCTTCGCGGACTGTCGCTGCAGGCTCACGCTGAGCGTCTACGACGTGCTCTCGCACCGCACGCGCGTGCTGGATGAGGGGCCGCTCGCGCCCGCCATCCAGGCGTCCTGCGCGCTGCCCGTGCTGTTCCAGCCCGTGTGGCGTGCGGGCCGCCCGCTGCTCGACGGCGGCATCCTCG
>CAUJEM010000142.1 GCA_963169915.1 Myxococcota bacterium | reverse complement strand
AGCCCAGCGCTCGCCGACAGCGGGGTGTGGCTCAGCACGGAGAGCCGCGTGCCCATCGTGCG
Source organism: Myxococcota bacterium (assembly GCA_963169915.1). Classification (GTDB taxonomy): domain Bacteria; phylum Myxococcota_A; class Polyangia; order Polyangiales; family Polyangiaceae; genus JADLEQ01. The sequence continues at coordinate 53,514 of CAUJEM010000142.1, read as the reverse complement.
GACGGAGCGCCCAGCGCTGCCGCGCCTCGACGCTCGCGTCTCCACGGAGACCTTCTTGATGCGAGAGGCGGAGGGGCTCGCGCAGGCTCGCTTCCGCACCGGCGCGGTGCTCTACGTGGCAAGCTGGGCGTTCATCGCCGGCCAGGGCGCGGTGGCCGCCAGCCGCTCGGCGGACCGCTACGTGCAGGAGGGGCAGCTCGAGCTCGAGCCCAACCTCACGCTCTCGCTCGGGGACTTCTCGCTCGCCAGCCGCACCCGCCTCATCCATGGCACGGCGGGTCAGCAGCCGTGGTGGCGCGCGCGGGAGCAGCTGCGCCTCAGCTATGGGGCCTCGGGCGCCAAGCTCAAGCCCTTCCTCTCCGAGGAGGTGTTCGTGGAGCTGTCCGAGCGCCAGCGCATGAACCAGAACCGCGCCGCCGTGGGCCTGGGCTTCGCGCTCAACCCCACCACGCGGCTGGACGTGGGCTATCTCCTCCGCTCCACGGAGCGACCCAGCGGCTGGGAGCAGGCGCACGTGCTCACCGTGCACGTGGCCCTGGACGTCCCGCCAGGCTGGCCCTGAGGCGTGCGCGCATCCGACGCCGAGCGCCTCAGGGGCGCACCACCACCACCGTGCCTCGGTCCTTGTTGATGACGCCGTGCCAGTCGGCGGGCACGCTCGGGTCCGTCCACTCGAAGAGCCACGCGGAGTCGATGGGCGAGAGGTTGACGCAGCCGTGGCTCCGCACTTGGCCGAAGTTGTCGTGCCAGTACGTGCCGTGCAGCGCGTAGCCGTTGTGAAAGTACTGGACGAAGGGGACGTCCAGCAGGTTGTAGGAGTCGCTCACGTCGTCTTCACCGTCCATGGTGGCGGTGACGTGCTTGGTGACGATCATGAAGGTGCCGCGGACGGTGGCGTGCGTCTTCTCCGGGTCACCGAGCCCCCCACGCCCAGTGCTCACGAGGGTCACGTAGACGGGGCGTGTCCCTTCGTACGCCACGAGCGCCTGCTGCTCAATCGACAGATCGATCCACTTGCGGGTGCCGGTAGCGAAGCTGGGGAAGCTCTCTCGGGGCTTGATGAGGCGCCCGCTGCCGAGGGGCATGAGCAGGCCATCGCGCGTCTCCCAGAACTGCCCTCCCACGGTCTTGCCCGTCAGCTTCACCCCCTCACGGCGCTGCCAGCTCCCCGTGGCCTTGGGCGTCCCACCGTCCACGGGCTCGTACTTCTGGAGCGAGTAGCTCTCGACGAACACCACCGGGAGCTCTTCCCCGGGCTCCAGGCTGACGCCATGGAAGCTGGAGGGCTTGATGAGCCGGGTGCGGTCGAGCGCGATGAGATCCAGCTCCGTGGTGAGCCCGAAGACCCGCCCCTCGTGCGTGAAGGTGCGGAGCAGGGCGAAGCCGCTGTCCGCTGCCGCGCGTCCCGAGTGGACCGAGAGGTGAAGGCGCTGGATGACGCCGTAGGGACGGGGCATGACCTTGGCGTTCGCGACGAGGTCCGGCGGGGCGCCCGGCTCACCGAGCAGCTCGCTCACGCCCTTCGCGGCGAGCCCCTGTCGCCAGGCCAGGGCTCGACCTGCGACGCCCTCGCCCTCCACGGTGCGCATTTCTTCCGCGCTAGGGAGGCGGAAGTACCTGAACGGCGGGCTGTCGCTGGCCATCGCGTACAGGTAAGGAAAGCCTTGGCCGCGCACCGGACGCACGTCCGAGGCCATGACGACCGGCTCGTCCAGGCTGAGGCTGGCGCCCTTGCCGATGCACACGAAGCCTCGCGGGTTGATCCGGTACCAACCGCCGGGGCACCCTGCGTTGACGATCGCCGGGGGGCGCGCGTCCGTGATGGTGCCTGCCCTCAGGTAACCGTAGCGTGTCCGCTTCTCCGTGACGTCCGTGTACACCCAGGTGCGCCAGGCGGTGCTCGCGAGCTTGAGCCCGGTGGGCTCGAAGGGGAGCGCGTCGAGCTGGCTCCCCGGCTCCAGCGCGTCCACCGGTGGGCTCGAGCTGGCCTCCTCCGCGGCCTGCCCGGCGATCTCGATCTCCTGGGGCAGGGTGGAGCTGGCCGCCGTGCTCGCCGCGCCCGGCGGCTCCGTGCGCTGGCTGCACGCCGCGAGCGTGAGCGAGAGGGACAAGAGCCAGTCGCGCCTCATGGGTGGAGAGGCTCCTAGCATAAGCTCATGGGCTTGGGTCGATGCCCCGGCTCTGCTACGGCCGCGCCATGCGGATCCCGCGAGGTGCTTGGGCGATCGTGAAGGAGGTGGCGCGTCACGTCTTGCGTCGCCCCGTCGTCGGCGTCGCCGCCGCCGCGCGGACCGAGGACGGACGCTGGCTGCTCATCCGGCGGACGGACACGGGGCAGTGGGCGCTACCGGGAGGGACCCTGGAGTGGGGCGAGACCTTGCGCGCCGCCGTGCCGCGGGAGCTGCTGGAGGAGGCGGGCGTCGAGGTGGTGTCGTTGGGCGAGCTGTCGGGCGTCTACAGTGAGCCCAGTCGCGACGCACGCTTCCACGCCGTGACCATCGTCGTGCACGCGTTGGTGACGCCGCCGCGGCGCCCGCCGCTCAACCCGCTGGAGATCGCGGAGGTGGGGCTCTTTCACGCCGGGCAGCTCCCGAGCCCCCTGGCGCATGGCATGGACGCCATGCTGGAGCAGGCCCGAACGGGGGGGGTGTCCTGGGAGTGAGCCGCCGCGCTATCGGCTAGGCTAACGTGGGAGGCTGTTGTAGCGTTGCTGGCGAGGTAACCATGGCACGCAACCTAGAGCGCCTGTCCGCAGTCTTGGCCCCCATGCTCGTGGTGAGCGCACTGCTCGCCTGCAAGAAGAAGGAGGAGGCGCCCCCGACGGTAGCGGCGCCCTCCGCCGAGCCCGCGGCGCCCGCGCCGCCGGAGCCCGCGCCGGCGCCCACCGCCGAGGCGCCCAGCGGGAGCAAGGACGTGACCCGCTATGGAGACAAGGAGCGGGTCGAGAGCGGCACCGTGCGGATCAACGTCGCGCTGGTCAAGGTGTACTCGGAGGCAGACTCGAGCGGGGAGCCCATCGCCCAGCTCGGACGCGGGACGCTCGTCAACCGTAAGGCGCGGTACGGCAACTGGATGCTCATCGAGTACCCCTCGGGGGTCGGCCAGCTCAGCCCCGGTTGGGTGCCCGCCGCCATGACCTCCACGAAGGTGGAGAAGGTGGACCCGACCGCGGTCGCGCAGCAGGACGCCGGTGCCCTCCCTCCGCCCGCCACGACGGCGTCTGCCTCGGCCACGGCCACGGGGACGGCCGCGGCCACGCCCGACGCTGGCGCCACGCCCACCGCGACGGCCACCTCCACCGGGACGGCCGTGGCGACCGCCACCACCACCACGCCCCCCGCCACCACGACCGCGCCTCCGGCCACGGCCACGGCCACCACCATCAGCGGCGCCAAGCCGGTCCTCACCTTCCGCCCACCACCCAAGGCGCCCCCGAAGCCCGGCTCCAACTGAGCGCGTCATGTACGAAGGCGCTCGAGAGGTCTACGCGCAGGAGCTCGACGCCATCCGCGCGGCGGGGCTGTTCAAGTCCGAGCGGGTCATCAGCACGCCCCAGGCGGCCCGCATCACCTCCAACGGCAAGGAGGTGCTCAACTTCTGCGCGAACAACTACCTCGGGCTCTCGTCGCATCCGCGCGTGCTGGCGGCGGCAGCGCAGGCCCTGGAGCGCTATGGCTACGGGATGAGCAGCGTGCGCTTCATCTGCGGCACGCAAGAGGTCCACAAGCAGCTCGAGGCGAAGATTTCTAGCTTCTTCGGCACGGAGGACACCATCCTCTACTCTTCGTGCTTCGACGCCAACGGGGGGCTCTTCGAGACGCTCTTGGGTGAGCAAGACGCCGTCATCAGCGATGCGCTCAACCACGCCTCCATCATCGACGGCATCCGGCTCTGTAAGGCCGAGCGCCACCGCTACCCCAATGGAGACATGGAGGCGCTCGAGCAGGCGCTGAAGGCCACTCAGGGCAAGCGCCTACGGCTCGTCGCCACCGACGGCGTCTTCAGCATGGACGGCTACCTCGCCAAGCTGGACCGCATCTGTGAGCTCGCGGAGCGCTACCGGGCCATGGTGATGGTGGACGACTCCCACGCCACGGGCTTCGTGGGCGCCACGGGGCGCGGCACGCCGGAGCATCATGGCGTCCAGGCGCGGGTGGACGTGATGACCAGCACCTTGGGCAAGGCGCTGGGTGGCGCCAGCGGCGGCTTCACCACGGGCAAGCGGGAGCTCATCGAGCTGCTACGCCAGCGCTCACGGCCGTACCTGTTCTCCAACACCCTGGCGCCCGCCATCGCCGGCGCCAGCCTCACCGTGCTGGAGCTGCTCGAGGAGTCCGGGGCGCTCCGGGAGCAGGTGAAGGCCAACGCGCGGCGCTTCCGGGAGGGGATGCAGGCCGCGGGCTTCACGCTGAAGCCCGGCGAGCACCCGATCGTGCCCGTGATGATCGGTGACGCCCAGCAGGCGGCGGATCTAGCGGCTGCGCTGCTGGCGGAGGGGATCTACGTCGTGGGGTTCAGCTACCCCGTGGTGCCCCGGGGCGAGGCGAGGATCCGCGTGCAGCTCTCCGCCGAGCACACGGCGGAGCAGGTGGACCGAGCCGTAGCGGCCTTCACCAGCGCGGCGCGTCGCTTGGGCGTGCTCTAGCCGCTGGGCACCGGCTGGGCCCCGGCCGCACTCGAAGAGGCCGGCGAGCAAGACCCCCAGCGGTTCCACGTCTCGGTGTGCCATGTGCTGCTGGTGTACGCTCGGGGCTGAAAATCCTTCCTCGCTCGAGCTCAGCCGGGCGCCGGGGAGGGGGCCTTGTGAAGCTGGATCCCGAGCACCTCGCGCTCCTTGCGAGCACGGCGCGCGAGGATGAAGGCGATCACGAGCGCCAAGAGCCAGCTCACGAACAGCAGCGCGCTCACCCCATAGACCCACTGGACCCGCCCGGAGGGGGCTGCCCAGGCGGCGATGCGCGGGCCGTAGAGGTACTCGAAGACCCCGAGGAGCGTCTTGAGCGCGCAAGCGCCACTGCCAAGATTGAGGGCGAACAGCTCACGTCGCTGCCAGGCCGCGAAGCGCTCCGGCGCCACGGCGGGGTAGTCTTGGGCGCTGGGGCGCTTGGCGTCGAGCTTTCGCAGCGTGTAGACCACGGCCAAGATGGCGGCGATGACGTCGAAGAGCATTGGGTTTTTCTTGCCCCAGACGCGGCGCGAGGGGAAGGGGTCGCCCCCGGGCGGGCCCGCGCGCGGGGACCAGCGGGGTGAGCGCGGGCCCGCGGCGTGCTCACGCCGGGCGCTGTTGAGCCTCGGGTTGAGCCTGGCGGCGCTGCTGGCTTGCCAGATGGGGCGGATGCACCAAGGCACGGTGGAGATCCCGGGGAGTGAGCGCTTCGAAGAGCGCCTCGCCGTGGCCAAGCGCGTCGCGGAGCGTGTCTACGGCGACGGCGCCCTGAAGAAGCGCATCGTGCAGCGCTTCCCCACCATGCTGGAGGAGGACTTGGTGGGGATGTTCTTGCACTGGTCCAAGGTCAAGCTCGGTGACGCTGGCCTCGAGACGGTGGTCATCCAGATCGGGATCCGCGAGGTGGCCGACCGCGTGCCAGCCGCGGAGGTCGTGGAGTTCGTGCGGCAAGAGCTGCTGGCGGCGCTGGCGGAGGAGCCGCCGCTGCCTAGCGCGCCGCAGGGCTCGAGCTCGACGGCGCCGCGGCAGGCGGCGCCAGCGGCGTCCGCGGGAAGATGAGCACCCAGCGCTGCGGCGCCGGGTGAAACAGCACGAGCTGATCGCCCAGCCTCTCGGCGTCGTAGTAGGGGTACCACGGCAGCGCCGTCCAGGCCTCGGTGTCACCGATGTACTCCGGCACGATGAGATCCAGCTCCGCGTAGGCGCCGGCGGTAGCGCGCGAGAGCGCTGGACCGAAGGTCCAGTCCTCCTTGCCGGGGCGCGCCACGGCGTCGTTGTGGAGGGCGCCGCCGTAGGTGATGACGAGCTTGCCCTCCGGCCGCGCGAGCGCGCGCTCGGCGGCTTCGCGGGTCAGCCGCGCGATCATCGCCAGCATCACGAGCACGTCGTCAGGGCCCGCGCGCGTGATCGCCGCGTAGTCCTCGCAGCTCGGGCTGAGCACGCTCGGCGCGAGCCCGAGCTGCTTGGCGCGCTGGCCGAGGAGGACGAACTCGCTCTGGTTGGTGGTGGCCTGGGTCTTGGTCACCGCCTCGGTCTGGCGTGCCACCTGGGCGATTTGTCGCGGGTTGCAGCGCGGGTCAGGAACCCAGAGCTCCACGATGAGCGCGCTGCTCCTCGGCGCCAGCTCTGGGAGCAGCAGCTCGGCGAAGCGCCGGGTCGCGGAGGGGACGCCGCCGCGGTCCCGCTGCGCGTGCGTCTCGCCCACGGCGAGCACCCTGGGCGAGCTGGCGAGCACCCGGCTCAGGGCGGCATGGACGTCGGCGTAGCGCGTGCAGTCGAGCGGTCCACAGGCGGAGCTCGTCGCCGCCGCGCTCGGGGGCGCGCTGGCGCCGGGGGGGCTGCGAGGGGGCCCGTCGTCGCCGCGGGAGCAACCGAGCGCCAGGGTGGCCACCAGCAGCAGGCCCCGTGAGGACATCCCCGCGAGTATAGTCGCCGGGCGCCTGCTTTTCGGGTTTCTCCTACAGCACCTTTAGGATCTCTACGGATCTGGCACACTCTGCGGCATGGCTCGCTCTACCGCCCTGCTCGTGGCGCTGTGTCTCGGCGTCAGCACCTTGGCCTGCAGCACCGAAGACGAGGAGAAGGCCCCCGCCAACAGTCGCTTGCCGCCGCTCGGCGCCATCGAGCTCACGGACGCGGCGCTGCTCGCCCCGCTGCACCCGGTCAGCTCCCCTGCGGAGGCGCGCTCGCCGGACGTGCCGGACGAGCGCCAGTCGCTCTTGGACGATGGCTTCGGGCTCACGGAGCTGCGCCGCCCAGGGGAGACGCACCTGACGCGCGTCGCTGGCGCGGAGCAGCCTCCGGCGTCGGGTGCCGCGCGCAAGCGCCTCGTGCGCTTCGTCCACATGCCGGACTGGCAGCTCGCGGATGACGAGTCGCCCACGCGCTTGGCAAGTTTCGATGGGCCGGGGCTGTTCAGCCCGGCCATGCGCCCGCACGACGTGGACATCTGCCGCATGGTCAACGCCGCGGTGCGGACGCTGAACGCCGTGCACGCGGCGGATCCGCTAGATTTCTTGCTGCTGGGCGGTGACAACGCCGACAGCGCGCAGAGCAACGAGCTCGAGTGGGTGATGGCGCTGCTCGACGGCTCCCCCAGCTTGCACTGCGACTCCGGCGCGAATGACGACCCGGTGCCGGGGCCGAACAACGACGGCAAGGATCCCTTCGTGCCCGTCGCGCTGGAGTTCCCGTGGTACTGGGTCACCGGCAATCACGACGTCTTGGTGCAGGGCAACCTCGCGGTGGACACCAAGCGTGAGGCGGCGTTGGGGTCGGAGGCGCCCGGCGGCACACGGGACTGGTCCCAGCCCGGCGGCCCCATCATCAAGGAGAACGTGGTCCCGGACGAGCGGCGGGCCCTGCTCGGGCGTCAAGAGCTGATGCGGTTCCTGGCCGATCACCACGCGATGGGGATCGGCGACGCCCAGCTGAGCAGCGGCAAGGCCACCTACACCTTCGACGTCCCGGGGACGCCGCTGCGCTTCCTCATCTTGGATCTGGCCGCGGAGACGGGGTCGGAGAAGGGCGTCGTGCGGGAGGGCGACGTGAACACCACCATCAAGCCCCTGCTGGAAGAGGCCAAGGCTGCCGGCAAGTGGGTCGTGATGGCCTCCCACCACGGCGTCTTGTCCTTGGGAGACGGCTCGGGGCTCGGCGGCTCCGTGCAGCCCGACGCGTGGACGGCGGACCAGTGGAGGGAGCTCATCGGGCAGTACCCGAACGTGGTGTTCAGCATGGTGGGGCACTCGCACGAGCACCGAGTCACGCTCGAGGGGCCGCCTGGGGCGCGCGGCTGGTGGGAGGTGATGAGCAGCGCGCTGGCGGACTACCCGCACCAGCAGCGCATCGTCGAGATCTGGGATGAGGACAACGGCTGGCTACGCCTCCACAGCACCGTCGTCGATTGGCGCACGGATGGGGACAAGGTGGGCGCGGACGGTCGCGAGCTGGCCATCCTGGACTACACGTCCGGGTGGAGCCCCGGTGGTCAGGCCACGGTGGAGCACCGCAACGTCGACCTGTGGATCGAGAAGCCGGCGCCTTGAGCGCTGAGCCCACGGCTCAGCGGCCGTAGTGCCCGTCGAGGTACTCCAAGATGTCCGCGGACTCGAACATCTCCTGCTGAGTGTTCGGGTCCGCGAGGTAGGGCACCATCATCCTGCCGCTGCGCGCGATGAAGGCGGCGCGGCTGGGGCTGCGCTTGCCGACGTTGTGCAGCAGGTAAGGGAGCTCGAGCTCACACAGGCGCTCACGCACCACCCGGCAGAACGGCGAGGCCTCGAAGGAGTACAGCTCCAGCGGTGCCTCGGGCGCGCGGCTGGGGCGAGCCCTCACGCCCTTTCCAGCGCGAAAGGCCGAGGCCTGAGCGCTGGTGGCGAGGTCCACCGGGCCGAGGCGCTGGATCAGCGGCACGGCGCCGTCCCCGTAGTGCTCGCTCAGGTAGCGCACGATGTCCCGGGACTCATAGAGCTGCGCGCCGGTGTTCGGATCCACCAGGAGGGGAAACTGCGCCTTTCCACCCAGGGCCTCCGCCTTGGGGCGAAAGCGCACCCCACCCTTGGGGCAGGGGAAAATCATGACCGGGAGATCCAGCTCCGTGAGCGCCTCGCGCACGCGCCGGCAGTAGGGGCAGCCCTCGATGTCGTACAGCTCGAGGGGCTGGACGGGGCGCGCCCCGCCGCGGGTGCCGTAGAGCCCGCCGCCCCACCGAGCGGCGCTGGCGAGGAGGGCGAGCCCGACGTGGGCGAGGTGAGGTAGCTGCATGCGGTCACTCCGAGGGTAGGGGCTGCGAGGCCGTACCACTAGCGTGCGGGTCGAACAAGCGGGGCCGCGCTCGGCGCGGCCCCGCGGCTCACACCTCGTGCCCGATGGCGCGCTTGAGCCGGCCGTTGAAGGCCCACATGGCGAGCCCCGCGCCCACGCCCAGCGCCGTGAGCAGCAGGAAGAAGCCCGTCTTGGGCATGCGCGTGTAAAACATCCCGATGAGCCCCGAGAGGTAATTGCCCACGAAGCTCGAGAGGAACCACATGCCCATCATCATGCCGACGATGCGCGTCGGGGCGACCTTCGTGACGAGGGAGAGGCCGATGGGAGACAGGTAGAGCTCGCCGAGCGTCAGCATGGCGGTGCAGGCCAGCGGCCAGAGCAAGCTGCCCTTGCCCGCGCCGACCACGTAGGCCCCCGCCACCATCACCAGGAAGCTCGAGCCGAGGACGATACAGCCGATGGCCATCTTGGCCACGCTGCTGGGCTCCTTGCCGCGCCTGCTCTGCCAGCCCCAGAAGAAGGCGAGCAGCGGCGTGAACAGGAAAATCATGAAGGGGTTGAAGGACTGAAACCAGGGGCTCGGGATCTGGAAGCCGGCGATGGTGGGCCAGTGCGTCTGGTCGTCCGCCCAGAGCTGCATGGTGTTGCCCTGCTGCTCGTACACGGCCCAGAAGACCACGTTGAGCGCGCACAGGCCGATGAGCGCGGCGACGCGCGAGCGCTCGTTCTTCGTGAGAGGCTGTTGGGGGCTCGCCCCCGCCGATCCGCGCTGGAGGCGGGGCGCCTCCGGGGAGAGCCAACGTCGCCCAGCGAGGTAGATGACGAGGCCGAGCACCATGCCCACGCCGGCAGCGCCGAAGCCGACGTGCCAGCCGTAGAGGGCGGCGAGCGTGGCGCAGACGAGGTTCGAGACGAAGGCGCCCAGGTTGATGCCCACGTAGAAGATGGAGAACGCGCGATCTCGCCGAGGGTCTCCGTCGGCGTAGAGGCCGCCGAGCTGCGTGGAGATGTTGGGCTTGAAGCAGCCGTTGCCCAAGATGAGCAGCAGCAGCGCCAGGAAGAACAGCCCCTCGATGGCCATCACGAAGTGTCCGATGGCCATCAGGACGCCCCCGATGACCACCGTCTTGCGCTGCCCCAGCACCTTGTCCGCGAGCATCCCGCCGAAGAAGGGCGTCAGGTACACGAGGCCGGTGTAGAGCCCGTAGATCTGCGAGGCGAGCGGCTTGATCTCGAGCGTCCCGAAGACGGCCTCCAGCGCGCCCTTGAGGACGAAGAACCCCGCGACGGCGTCGGAGCGCCCGTCCAAAAATAGGTATTTCGTCATGTACAGCACGAGCAGCCCGCGCATGCCGTAGTAGGAAAAGCGCTCCCACATCTCGGTGAGGAAGAGCACCACGAGCCCCGGTGGGTGACCAAAGCGCTGCTCGAAGGCGGTGACGGGGACGGGGGGTGCAGGAGGGAGCGCCGTGGAGGTCACGCGCCGAACCGTCACATGTGCCGCCACGAGCGACAAGCGCTCTGGGCCGCAATTCCCGGGCTATTTCAATCTTTGACGGGGAGCGGAGCTGGGACGCCGGGGCGCTGGATGCCGAGGCGAGCCAGGCCCGTGGCCAGCGCGCCGATCCGGCCCAAGTCTTCCGGGCCCAGCAGCCCTAGCAGGCCCTCCTCCCCGACCACCGCGACGTGCGCGCCGTCCGCGGCGTTGAGCTCCGCGCGCACGACGTGCAGCGGGGTGGTGGCGGCGACGACGTGCCGCACGGGCTGCATGGCGTGCGCCACGATGCCGCCGAGGCCCTGCCGCCCGATCTGCGCGAGGAGGTGGTCGCGGTGAAGGACGCCGAGCAGCTGGGGCCCCAGCGTGACGGCGACGGCGGCGTGTGGTGACCGGAGCAGGCGGTCCACCGCCTCTCCCAGGGTGTCGGTGGGCGCGAGCCGCGGCGCCTCCAGCTCCACCACCTCTCCGGCCTGGAGCTGCGCCAGCGCCTCGGCGCTGCGGCTCGACCAGCGCTCACGGCCGGCGCCATAGAAGACGAAGGCGCCGACCAAGGCGAGCCCCAGGTGTCCGAGGTAGAGGCCGAGCAGCCCCATCCCCGCCGCCAGCACTTGACCGATGGTGGCGGCCCAGCGCGTCGCCCGCGCCTGCCCCCAGAGCATGCTGAGCAGGGCGCGCAGGACCCGCCCGCCGTCCATGGGGAGCGCTGGCAGCAGGTTGAACACGGCGAGCATCACGTTGGCGGCGAGCAGCGTCCCTACGAGCCCCTGCACGCTGGGTGGCGTCCCGCTCGCGAGCGAGTCGAGCGCCCCGTAAAAAAACAGGCTACCCCAGAGCCCGTAGGCGCTGGCGGCGAGCCCCACGGCGAGCACGATGTTCACGAGCGGCCCCGCGACCGCGATGAGCAGCTCGTGAAGCGCCGTCTTTGGCTCACGCCCAAGGCGGGCCAGGCCCCCGATGGGCAGCAGCAAGATCTCCTTGACGGGGACGCCCAGCCGCTGCGCCACCAGGCTGTGTCCCAGCTCGTGCAGGGTGACGCAGGTGAACAGCAACAGCACCGTGGCGGCGCCATGGGCGGCGCCGAGGGCGCCGTGCTGGGAGCCCCCCACCGCGAAGAACGCCACGATCAGCAGGAAGCTGAGGTGGACGCGGATGTCGATGCCGCTGACGCGGGCGATGCGGAGAGACCACTGCATGAGAGCTGCCGGCGCGAACCGATACCATAAGGCTTGGGCGCTTCGGCGCCAGGGGGGCGGGGCGAGGGGCGCGCCCGCCCGAGCCTCGAGGCAGCGCACGACGGCACGGAACGGATCGCCGCTCGGGTCGAGAGGCGCTATGGGGGCGCAGCGCGCGCCGGCGCTGGGCTCTCCTCGAACGGCCGCGCCCTCGCGTCTGCCATGAGCGCCACCGCTACCCTCACGTCGAACGAAGCGCCCAGCGCGGCGAGCCGGGCGACCTCGGTCCCGCCACCGCCGAGCGCGTTCCACGTCGTCGCGGGGGTGAGCGTGGCGCACCTGCTCAACGACATCATGCAGTCGGTGATCGTGGCGCTCTACCCGCTGCTCAAGGGGGAGCTGAGCCTCGGCTTCTTTCAGATTGGCGCCATCACCCTCACGTTTCAGCTCACCGCCTCGCTGCTCCAGCCGGTCGTGGGCATGGTGACCGATCGTCATCCGTTCCCGAAGCTCTTACCCATCGGGATGACCTTCACCCTGTGCGGGCTCGGGCTGCTCGCGGTGGCGCCCAGCTACCCGCTGGTGCTGCTCGCGGTGGCGCTCATCGGCTGCGGCTCCTCCACCTTGCACCCGGAGTCCTCCCGCGTCGCGAGGATGGCGTCCGGGGGGCGGTACGGCTTGGCGCAGTCGCTGTTCCAAATTGGCGGCAACCTGGGGCAGGCGCTCGGCCCGCTGCTCACCGCGTTCCTCGTGCTGCAGCACGGGGCCGGGGGGCGCCCGCGCGCGGCGTGGTTCGCGCTCATCGCGCTGCTCGCCATCCTGGTCTTGCTCCCGGTGAGCCGCTGGTATCAGGCCCACGTGCGGACGCGCGCCCGGCGCGGCGACGTGGCGGCGCTGCCGCGCTACTCCGCGCGCGTCGCGCGTCGCACCGTGGGGCTCTTGCTGGTGCTGATGTTCTCCAAGTTCTTCTACATGGTGAGCATCGGGAGCTACTACACCTTCTACCTCATGCACCGGTTCGCGCTGGACGCGCACGCCGCCGCGAACTTGCTGTCGGTCTTCCTGTTCGCGGTCGCGGTCGGCACCTTGCTCGGGGGGCCGCTGGGCGATCGCGTGGGGCGCAGGCGCGTCATTTGGTTTTCCATCCTGGGCTGCGCGCCGTTCTCGCTGCTGTTGCCGCACGTCGGGCTAGAGCTCACGGTGGCGCTGAGCGTCGTCATCGGTGTGGTGCTCGCGTCGGCCTTCCCCGCCATCATCGTCTACGCCCAGGACATGCTGCCGCACCGGATCGGCATGGCGTCGGGGTTGTTCTACGGCTTCAGCTTCGGGCTCGGCGGGATCGGCGCGGCGCTCTTGGGCCTACTCGCGGACGAAGCCGGCATCGTGTTCGTGTACCAGGTGTGCGCCTTTCTGCCGCTGCTCGGGGTGTTTGCCTTCCTCCTCCCCGAGGTGAAGCCGCCGGAGGCGGAGCTTGCGTCCGGGTAGGGCCTCCGGACGCCCCGCGTGAACCCTTCTGGCGCCCTTGGGCTCTCAGCAGCAAGGACGACCGCTCATGCTCCCTCGAGTTCCCCTCGCCATCGCGGCCGGCGCCGCGCTGGGCTACCTCTACTACCGGGTCATCGGATGCCGCTCGGGGGTGTGCCCCATCACCTCCAGCCCCTACGTCTCATCGCTGTACGGCGCCGTGATGGGCTACCTCCTGTCCGGTGGGCTGCAAGGCAGCTGACCACCGACGCCGGGCCCACCCCTGGGGCGGGACCCGGCGCGGGTGACGCTCGACGCTCAGTGGACGGTGGCGGCCGCGAAGATCTCGCGCTCCACCGCGCGCTCCTCCTCGCCCGAGGTGGTGTCCGCCGCCATGAAGTCCCGGTCTTCATGGCCAGGGCGCGTGGCGCGGCAGTACAGGTTGAAGATGCGGTTGAAGAGCATGGCTTGGCGCAGCGCCACCTCCGCGGGGAGGAGCCCGGCGCGCTCGGACAGCGCGCTGACCTTGCGCATCACCGAGCCGGCGAACTCGAAGGCGTCGATGCCAATCTCAGCGAGCTCTTCCTCGAGCAGCATGACCAAGGGCAGCGCCGGTAGCGTCATCCAAAGGCGGCGGACACGGCTCCGGAGGCTGGCCTTGGCCTTGTCGTCCAGCGGGAATTCCTTGAAGTAGTTGGCGGGCAGCGCGGTGTGGCGCGCCTCGTCCAGGTGAAACAGCCGCAAGATCTCGAGCCCTGGCATCTCGGACAGTGACCCGAAGATGCTGAGGGCGATGGTCTCCACCAGCACGTTCATGCCAAAGAATTTGTCGAGCCCCTTGGCCTTGAGGGTGCCCTCGAGCAGCAGGTACTCCCAGACGCTCTGCCGCGGCACCTCCACGCCGAAGGCCTGCACCAGCTCCCGCATCACCACGAAGTGCTTGGCCTCCTCGAGCACCTGCATGGTGAGCGCCGCGCGGGCGCCCGTGCTCTTCACCTCCGAGAGGAGGCTGGCGGAGACGAGCCAGGCGTAGGCCTCACCGTGCCCGATGGCGGCGAGGAAGCTGACGATGGCGCGCTTTTGGCGTGGCGTGTAGTGCTCGTCCAAGAACGCTCGGTACTCTTCGCTGGTGATCCGCTTGCGCTCGGCGCGCTCCTCGGGGCTCAGGCTACGCTCGGCCTCCGCCAGCAGCAGGCGCTCCTCGTCGGTGCAGTCTCGGAAGCTCGACCAGGGCGCGACCGCCTCGGCCTTCCACAGCAGCCGCAGGCTCTTGTCGTAGTGCTTCTTGCGCAGCTCATCCTTGGCGCCGCCGATGAACTCGTAGTGGGTGTCGTCGTAGGCTGCGGCGCGACCGCCGACGCCCAGGCGCTCCGCCCAGCGATCACGGGCGCGGACCACGCGGTTGACCACGCGCTCCACCCTCCGGTTCATGGCCACCGCTCGCTCGTTCACGGGAAGTCGCTTCAACTGCATGGCTTTTCCTCCAAATCCTGCCAATTGGGAGCCGTGATCATGACAGTAGCAACTGATAGCGTCAACCGGGTGGGTCGGGGCGCCGGGGCGGGTGCTGCAAGTCCATGGAATCCTTCTCAGCGGGCGCTGGCGCCGGAGGACCGGCCGCGTGGTGCGAGGGTGGGGGGGCCTCGGCTCGCTCGCCAGCATCGCGCCGAGCGCTCCGCGGCAGCCCACGGCGCGGCGGGTGGGGGCGTTGCGGGCGTGCGCCTCCGCGAGTAGCTCTCACGGGGAGGAGACCCCCAGATGCTCAAGGTCGAAGACATCATGACCACCAAGGTGCTCACCGTGGCGCCGGACACCTCCGTCGAGGACCTGGCCTGGGGCCTCACCCTCAAGGGCGTGAGCGGCGCCCCCGTGCAAGACGCGCGCGGGCTCGTCCTCGGGCTCGTCACCAAGAGCGATCTGGCCAACCCGAGCCGCGCCGCCACCCTGGAGCACGCCACGGCGGAGGACGTGATGAGCCCAGTGGTGTTCGCCGCCAACGTCGGGGACAGCGTGCGAGACGTCGCGCAGCGGATGGTGGAGACGGGCAGCCACCGCCTGGTGGTGATCGACGAGCGCGGGCAGCTCGCCGGCATCGTGTCCACGATGGACGTGGTGCGCGCGTTCGTGCAGGGTCGCCTCGGCGGCTGAGGCGCTCATCGCGGCGCGTCCGCGCGCGGCGGCGTGCCGCTGAGCTGGCTGAGCGCCGCGGCGCGGCTGCGCGGCGACCGGGTGAGCTCGGGCGAGGTCCGCCTGGCGGAGCCGGGTGCGGAGTGCCCGCGGTCGGCGACGGCGGCAGACCCCCACGCCGGTGGAGCTCCGAGGGCCACGGCGAGCCAATCGACGATCTGCTCTTCGGGGCGCTCGACGCCCTCCGCCCGGGGCTGCGTCAACTTGCCGCAGGCCCCCCAGGAGCCAGCAGGGTGCCGGAAACACTAGACATTGCTTGTGCGCGGCGACCGCTTCTCGGGGCTGGGTCGTGTGGGCGGCTCGGCCCCCCTAGCCACCGAGGAAGCTGGCCTTAGAGGGGCAAGAGCGCGCCAGCGCGCGCTGAAGGAGTCGCCATGTCCACCGTGCTCAGACGCTCTTGGTCCCGTCGCGCTCGTCTACCCCTCGCCCTCGGGGGGCTCGCGGTGCTGCTGGCCTGCAGCAGCGGAGGCAGCCGTCGCGGGGGCGACGGCGCCTCCCCAGAGGTGAAGTCCCCGTATCCGAAAGTCACGTCCACCACCCGGGTGAGCTACCGCGCTCGTCTGCCAGACGGCAGCATGCCCACCCTTGAGAGTGAGAACGTGGGGGAGAAGGTGATCGCCGGTCGGAGCTTTCCGAGGACGAAGCTCAGCGAGCCCGGCGGCGCTGGTGGGGCGAGCTTCGAGGCGTGGGTCGACCTACGAGGCGACACCCTCGAGCTGGGCGGCGCCGAGCTCATCCTGCCGCCGGACGCGCTGCCGACGTTCTCGGGCTACGCGGCCGTCACGGCCATCGCGCCGCCGAAGGTGTCCTTGAGCCCCCCGGTGGGCGAGCCGCAGTCCGTGTCGATGCCGGCTCAGGGCGTCTTCGATGACCCCGGCGCCACGCCGGAGCCCGTGACGGTCACCGGCAGCTTCACCCTCGATGAGCGGGACGTCGGCGTGCGAACGCCAGCAGGCCTGCTCAGCGGCTGTAGCCGCTACGTGATCACGACGGTGCTGCCGCGGGTGACGGGCGCGGGCGTCCCCGTCGACGCGGAGGCCTACTACCACCCCCGCCTCGGGCTCGTGCACGCGGATTTGCTCAGCCCGCTGCTCGGCACCAGCCTGTCGTTCCAGGGCTCCAAGGACGTCAGCGAGCTGGGCGGTGGGCTCTACTCCGTTCAAGGGGTGTCGGTGCTGGGAGGTGACGGCGCGACGCGGTTCGCCATCGACACCTATGACGTGGCGCAAGACCTCGACGCCGACAAGAACACCCACGCCAAGATGCTGCTGGAGGTGCGCTGGACGGACGATGAGCAGGCCAAGGGCAGCGAGCAGCCGCCCGTGACCGAGGAGTTTGGCACCGTCATGGGCAATTATCCCTCGCGGCTCGTGGAGTCCCCGGTGTCGTATTTTTTCCCCGAGGAGCGCGGCTTCAAGCACTGGATCGGCTTCGTGGACCAAGCCGCCAAGAACGAGCCGGGGGATGGCACCTCCTACCACGTGTCGGTGCGCGCCAGCGACGCTGGCATGAACCCCGTGCGCGTCGCGGCGCGGATCGTCTATCGGCGGCTCGAGCCCGGGACGCCGTAGCGGCGCGGAGCGCACGCTGGCGCCGAGCCGGGGCGAGGGCTCGGCGCCAGCGCGCTGGTGCAGTTCACCACACCGAGCAGCGCTGCTTCGGGCTCATGGGCGTCCCCGGTGAGCAGGAGAAGGCCTCCGCGAACTCCGGGAGGTTGGCGAGCGGCCCGTTGACGCGGAAGCGCGGCGGCGAGTGCGGATCCACCGACACGGCGAGGCGCGCGTACTCCTCACGGTATTTTGCACACCAGAGCTGGCCGGTGCTGAGAAAAAATTGCTGGTCTTCCGTGAAGCCATCGGCCACGAGGCGCTCTGGGGCGTCCCGTCGCAGCGCGCGATACGCGTAGAACGCCAGCTTCACGCCGCCCATGTCTGCGATGTTCTCTCCGAGCGTGAGCTGGCCGTTGACCTTGACGCCCGGTAAGGGCTCGAAGGTGGAGTACTGCGCCGCGACGCACTGGGTCTGCTGCTCGTAGCGCTGCCGCACCGCGGTGGGCCACCACGCCCGGAGGTTGCCGTTCTGGTCGAACTGCGAGCCCTCGTCGTCGAAGCCGTGGGTCAGCTCGTGGCCGACCACCATGCCCATGGCGCCCAGGTTCACCGCGACGCTGGCCGTGGGTGAGTAGAACGGCGGCTGCAAGATGCCCGCTGGGAACACCATCTGGTTTTTCTGCGGATCATAGTAGGCGTTGACGGTGGGCGGCGTCATGAACCACTCGCCGCGGTCCACCGGCTTGCCCAGGCGCGCGAGGCGCTGCCGCAGCTCGAAGCTCTTGGCGGCGAGCAGGTTGGCGGCGTGAGTGCCCCGCCCCACGGGAAAATCATAGCGCTTCCACTTCTCTGGGTAGCCGATGAGGTACGCCATGGCCGCGAACTTCTCCCGCGCGGCGCGCTGCGTGGCGGGGTCCATCCAGGGGAGCTTGCCGGTCTCCGTGGCGAAGGCTTGGCCGATGGCGCCGACCATCTGCACGACCGCGGCCTTGGACTCCGGCGGGAAGAACTTCGCGACGAAGCCCTGCGCCAGGGTCTCACCGAGGGCGCCGTCCGCCGCGTCCACGCAGCGCTTCCAGCGGACGCGCTGCTCTTTCTGTCCCGTGAGCAGCTGCTCCAGCTTGAAGCTCTCTGCCACGAACTTGGCGCTCAGCGCTGGCGCCGTGGCGTGCAAGAGCTGCCAGCTCAGGTAGCTCTTCCACGCGCCGAGCGGCTGGCGCTTCACCAGCTCGCTCATGCCCTCGAAGAACTTCGGTGCCGTGACGTTGACCTGCTGCTCTGCGCCCAGGCCCAGCGTGCCGAGGTACGCGTCCCAAGGGAAGGCCGGTGAGGTGGCGGTGAGCTGAGCTCGGTCGAGCTTGTTGTAGAGGCCCGCGGGGTCACGCCGCTCCACCTTCGTCTTCGAGACCGTGGCCAGCGCCGTCTCGATGGCGAGCACGTCCTTGGCGCTGCGCGCGGCCTGCGCGGCGGGCTGACCGGCGAGGCCGAACATCCGCGCGACGTGCGCCTCGTACTGCGCGAGCAGCGCCTTCGACGGCTCGTCCTCCTTCAAATAGTAGTCCCGATCGGGCAGGCCGAGCCCCGCCTGATCCAGGTAGACGAGGTAGCGCGTGGCGTCCTTGAAGTCTTGCTCCGCCGAGACGTCGAAGAGCGCCCAGACGCCGCGCAGGTGCAGCTCCACCACCTGCTCCAGCAGCTTGGGGACGCTCCCCGCGGCCTGGATGGCCTTCAGGTACGGCTGGATGGGCTGCAGCCCGAGCTTCTCGAGCCCCGCCTCATCCATGCAGGCGGCGTAGAAGTCCCCGAGCTGTCGCTGCGCAGGGGCTGCGTCTTTCGCGGCGGCGGCGCCCTCGAGCAGGAGGCGGAGCTGCTGCTCGTTGTGCTCGTCGATCTCGTTGAAGCTGCGCACCCAGCGCGCCTTGTCCTCGGGGATCTGCGTGCGGTCGATCCAGCCGCCGCAGGCGAAGCGATAGAAATCCGAGCAGGCGTCGGCCTTGCGGTCGAGCGCGCTCGGATCGAGCCCCACGCTCTCCAGCGTGACGTGCCGGACGGGGCTGCTCGGCGCGAGCACCTCCACCACGGGGCCCGTGGGCTCCGGCGTGACCCCCACCCGTGCCTCGGGGGGCTTCGGGCCGCACGCGCTGGCGGCGGCCAGCGCGCAGGAGCCGAGGCAGAGCGCGGTGAGGTGGCGAGCGGTGAGGGCGGTCATGCTGTGCTGCGACTACAGCACGGCTCCGAGGACCGCAAGCCTGAGCTCAGCGCGTGGGGCAGGGGGTGCCGAGCGGCGCGGGCGCTGGCACGACCGCGACGCCCGTGGTGTAGAAGGTGTGAAAGAAGCAGCCATACTGGTACTTCACGCTGTCGAGCTGCCGGTAGATGGAGTGCGGATCATACGCCCCGTCCACGGGGTGCTGCACGACCACGCCCGTGAAGGGCGTCTGACCGCTGGCCGAGCGGAGGTTGTTGCTCACCGGGTAGGGGAGGAGTCCATCGAGGCCCGCGACGGCGAGCGACTGCTGCAGGGTGGGCCAGGTCTGCTCCCCCGCTTGCTGGTGCCCGTAGGCGAGCACCACCGCGTCGTAGATGGTGGTCGGAAAGTAGGAGTCGTCCTTGGCGATGGGCTCGTACACGGGGCGCACGGGGTGCCCGGGCAGCGGGTGGCGGCCGAGGCGCGCCATGTAGGCCAGCGGCTCCGCGGCGGCCCAGGCCGTCTGCAGCGTGTGCAGGGTGGGGTGGAATTGATCGAGCGGCGTCTGGAGGCTGAGCCCCATGATGACCGCCGCGAGCGCGCCGAGGTTGCCCACCAGCTTGGTCTCCGGGATGAACTTGCTCCAGTAGCCCCCAGCGCCCGTGGGGACCACCGCCGTGATCCGCGGGTGGGTGGCGCCCACCATGTTCGTGTACATGCCGCCCATGCTCTGCCCCTGCGCGAAGAGCCGATCCGTGCGGATGCGGAACTGGCTCTCGCCCGGCGGCAGGCTCAGGCCGCACGCTGCGGCCACGTCCGCGGGGAACTGTAGCCCGCCGATGGCCTCCACCAGCAGGTGCTGCTCGATGACGCCCTGGCGGAAGGTGTCGCGGAAGGCCTTGAGGTTGTCGAAGTTGAGGTAGGCTAGCTCTTTGGCGCCGGGCACCCGCTCCGGGTTGACGGGCAGCGCGCTGGCCACGGTGGCGAAGCCGTGGGCGCTGAGGGTGTGCGCCGGGCCCGTCCCAGGGACCGGGTTCTCACCGTCCGGCGTGGTGCCGCGCCCCATGTCCACGGCTTGGGACGACAGCCCCCCGGAGCCGTGGAAGTAGAGCACCAGGGGATAGCCCCCGACGGGCATCTCTCCCTTGGGCAGCGTGACGACGACGGGCGCCTCCTCCTCGCGCTGCACCACCGGGATGGAGTCGCCAGCCCACTCGAACAGCCCCTCCGTCTTGAAGGTGGGCGTGCCGCGCTGAAACTGCGGGTAGCGGATCTTGCCGACCAGCTCACAGAAGCGCTCATGCGCCGCGCCGTCCACGGGGTCGAGCTGCAGCGGCGACACCTGGGGGTGGAGCCGCTGAGCGACGGTCTGCGCGAGCCGAGAGAGATCATCCACCACGTCTCCGGTGGTGAACACGGTGGCGGCCGCGACCTCGCCGCGCGGGATCCCGAGCTCGTCCAGCGCCTCGAGCAGCGGCGCGAAGAGCGGCGCCGCGGGGACCTCGGGCGCGGAGGGCGCGGGCTTGCCTTGGAGGAGCGCCTTGAAGTCCGCCGTGACGTCGAGCGGCTTGCCCTCCGCGTCGTTCAAGCTGCGCCGGATGACGAAGGCGTACCGGCGTCGAGGCTCGAGCACGAGCCCCGGGTACGGGCTCACGGCGAGCACGTTCTCAGGGACGTAGACCTCGTCCGCGGTGAGCGTGGGGGCGACCACGGGGATGAGCCGCGAGCCGGACGCAGGCGCTGGGTCGAGGTCGATGAGCAGGATGGGAGAGCCTGGGTCCGCTGGGACCAGGCGCCGATCACGCTCCGCGATGGGCGCCGAGAAGCGGAACCACGCCACCGGCAGCACCGGATAGCCAGGCAGCTCACTGGCGGCCTCCATCAGCCCCTGCAGCACTGGCACGCTCTTCGGGTTGGGCAACGCCAGGAGATCCGGTGCCCCCGCGGCGTTGAGGCGCAGGTCGCTGGGGTAAGGCTGCGCGTAGAAGTTCTCCGGCAGCGAGGTGTCCGCCGTCAGATCGAACAGCACGTGCGTCCCGAGCGGCGCTGCCGACGCGGCGGGCTCCTCCGAGCTACAGCCGAGGGCGACCAGGAGCAGAGACGGAGCGAGCAAGGCTTGGGGGCGCAGCATCGCCGGCAGTGTAGGGCAGGGGTAGCGAAAGTCGATCCCCGCGTCATGCCAGGGAGGCGCGCCCCGCGCAGCGCGCGCTAGCGCTCAGGCGCGCTGCAGCGTCCGCCCCGGGGCGCTAGCGCGACGGTGCGGCGCCCGCCTTGGCCTTGGGCGGCTGATAGTCGATGCCGACGTTCCCCGTCGTGTCCTTGACCGTGATGCTCACGAGCATGGGCTCCGCGCCGGCCTGCCCGGCCTTCCTGGCTTCGCACGTGAAGACCTCCCCGACCTGACGGAAGATGGTCTTCGCCGGGCAGGTGGCCGTCACCGTCTCTTTGCGTTGCTTGGCGAACAGCTCCACGATGGACTGCTCGAGCTGGGGGCCGCTGAGCGGGACCGCCTCGGCCTCCCACTGGATGTTTGCCGCGTCCACCTTGACGGCATAGCTCACGCGCTGGCCGTCCTCGAACAGCGCCTGGCACTTGAAGGCCGTGGCGGTAGAGGCTTCACGCGGGCAGGTGACGGAGCGCGTCGCGCCGACGTTCTTGTCCAGGTTGTCCTTGATGGCGCCCTCGATCTCGGCGGCGCGCCCCACGTTGCTGCTGAGCCGCGTCAGCTCATCGCCTTCGGCGGTCATCTTCCAGACACCATCGACCTCGTGAGGGGGCGCCTGGACCTCGAGGGTCACGGTGATGAGCGCCGCGACCTTCAAGTGAGCGCCTTGGAAGGCCTTGATGGAGCCCGTGATGGTCTTGTTGGTGCTGGTGCCCCCGCTCTTGCGCTCTCGCTTGTAGTGCACCTCGCCCTCGGGGCTGATGCTCAGCGAGACGTCTGGGCCGCTCCACTGCCCCACGTAGGCAGCGCGGCTGCTGGCGAGGGCGCTCGCCGGCTCCTCGGCTCCGGCGCTCGACGACCTCGTGCCCCCCTTGCAGGCGAGGAGCGCCCCTAACGCGAGCGTCGCCAAGAGGGCTGACCACCGCGCACCGACCCGACCACCGCTCACGCTCCTCATCGACAGAGCGTAGCGGTGGGCTTCGCGTCTTCCAAGGGCTCTCTGAGACGGCGAGGCTCCGGCCCCGCGGGCGCCGCGACGCCTCACGGCGCGCTGCCGCCCGGGGCGAGCCAGGCGGGTGGGCGCGCCTCCGGGGCGACGCCGAAGCTTGGGCTGGGGCTGGGCCCCAGCTCGAAGTGGAGGCTGGCGCCTCGCTCGAGCCGCGACCAGTCGAGCCAGGCCTTCGGGTGCGGCGCGCCGTCGAGCGTGAGCGACTGGACGTAGAGATCGCCGGGCGCCGTGCGCGAGGCGGTGATGACGAGCGGTGGGCGCTCGGGCACCGCGAGGGTGAGCTTGGAGAAGGTGGGGCTGCCCACGATGAAGCCCCCCACGCCGGGCGCCACGGGATAGAGCCCCAGCATGGCCAGCACGGCCCAGGAGGACGTCGCGCCGAGGTCGTCGTTGCCGGGCAGACCGCCGGGCCCAGCGGTGAACAGCTCGGCGAGGATCCGCTGCACGACCGCTTGGGTGCGCGCCGGGGCGCCGGCCCAGGGATACTCCCACGGGGTGAAGAAATTGGGCTCGTTGCCCATGTAGGCGTAGGGCCGCTCTGGGCCAGCGTTCAGCTCCGTGAACAGGGCGTCCAGCCGTGCGATGAAGGCCGAGTCCCCGCCGAGGGCGTCGATGAGCCCGGGCACGTCGTGCGGCACCATGAAGGTGTACTGCGCGGCGTTGCCCTCCACGAAGCCCTCGCGCCGGCCCACGTCGATGCTGTGGTCGAAGCGCGGCGTGCCGTCCGCTTCGTCCTCGAGGTAGCGCGGCGCCACGTAGCCGGTGAAGCCGTTACCGCTGAGCCCTGGGTCGAACACCCGACGCCAGTAGGCGCTGCGCCGGAGGTACTCCGCGTGGGTGGCCGAGTCGCCCAGCGCCTCCGCCAGCTTGGCGATGGAGAAGTCCGCCAGCGCGTACTCGAGCGTGGTGGAGGGCGGGCCGAGGGGCGCCCCCGCGCCGTCCTTTGGGCAGTAGCCGCGCGTGAGGTAGTCCGCCAGCCCGGGCCGCGAGCGCATGTCGTGGCAGGCGGCGGTCGGATCTTCTGCGCTCCTGCGCGCGAGCTGGAGCGCCGCTCCCGCGTCGAAGCCGCGGACGCCGAAGGCGTAGGCGGAGGCGACGAGCGCGGAGGCGGGATCGCCCACCATGGCGCCCGTCTCGTTGTTGGAGAGCGACCAGCGCGGCATCACGCCGCACTCCTGCCCGGACTCCACCAGCGAGCGCATCATGTCCCCCGTCTCCGTGGGCGCCACGAGCGACGCGAGCTGGATCCACGAGCGGTAGATGTCCCAGCCGGAGAAGTCTTGATAGCGGGTGTAGCCCTGGGCGCGGTGGACGGCGCCGTCGAAGCCCAAGTAGTCACCGCTCACGTCCGTGGCCACCGCCGGCTGGAGCAGCGAGTGGTAGAGCGCGGTGGTGAAGACCGTGCGCTGCGCTTCGGTGCCGCCCTCCACCGTGAGTCGCCCGAGGAGCTCGTTCCAGCGCTGGAAGGTGCCGGCGCGCACGGCCTCGAAATCCCACCCGGGCAGCTCCGCGTCCAGGTTGGCGAGGGCGCCCTCTGCGCTCACGTAAGAGAGCCCCACCTTGACTTGGACGCTGCGCGCCTGCTCGGCTCCGAAGCGCGCGTAGACGCCCACCCGCTCGCCCCGCACCTGCGGGCCGTTCGGCTGGAGCGCGCCCTCACGCCAGGTGCCCAGCTCCCGAGGCGCCTGCTGGAAGCGCAGCGCGAAGTACGCGCGGTGCGCGGTGTGGCTGGCGCAAAACAGGATGTTCTCCCGTGAGCCGAGCACCACCCCGTCCGCGCGGACGGTCGCCTCGAAGTCCCGCGCGAAGAGGCGCGCGTTGTCGAGCGCGTCCGACAGCACCAACGTGCCCTCCCTGCCGGGGGGGAAGCTGAAGCGCGCCAGGCCCGCGCGCTGCGTGGCGGTGAGATCCACCCGGACGCCCGAGCCGAGCTGGACGTGGTAGTAGCCCGGCCACGCGACCTCCTCGTCGTGGGAGAAGGCGTCCTCGAGCGCGGCGGCGCCGTCCCAGCGCCCCACCACGGGCATCACGGGGAAGTCACGGCGCCCCGGGCAGCCGGCGCCGTTGAGGTGCGTGAGCGAGAACCCGCTGATGCGCTCGTCCTTCCAGGCGTAGCCGTTGGGGATGCCCTTGGGCGTGTCCGGGCTCCACTGCACCATGCCGAAGGGCGCGGCGGCGCCGGGGTAGGTGGCGCCGCCCTTGCCGTTGAGGATGGCGCGCGGCGCGTCCGTGTCCGCCGTGCCGATGAGCGGCTGAACCCAGCGCGCGGGGCCCTCGCCCGGCGCGAGCGCGAGCGGGGGCAGGGCGGCGCCCCCGGGAGCGTCCACCTCCGCGCTGCAGCCGAGCAACGAGCTCAGCAGCAGCCCAGCGGCGGCGAGGGAGTGGCGTGGGAGGGGCAGGGACATGCGTCGACCTCGAGGGCGCAGAGACGCGCGCGCTCGTCAGTATGCCACAGCCGCCGCGCCGGACGGCGCGGGTTCAGCGCGCGCGGCTGAGGAGCTGCTCCGACAAGAAGCGCGACACCGTGATGATGGGCGCCATGGTGTGGCTGGAGGAGCTGGTGGGGAAGCCCGAGGAGTCGAAGACGTAGACGCCCTGGGTACCGTAGACGGCGCCGTCCGGCGCGGCGGCGCCCTGGCTGGCCGAGGGCGCGAAGCGCACGGTGCCCTGCTGGTGCGCGCTGAGGAAGGGCACGGTGGCCGGCTGGAAGTCCAGCGCGTCCAGCAGCCCCAGCTCAGCTTCCGTAGCGATGAGCACGGGGCGCGCCGCGGCGACCTGCACCTGGCGAGCCCCGGCCGCGAGGAACAGCCGCGCGGCGGCCTTGGCCGCGTCGCGCAGGCGCTGCTTCTGCTCTTCCGCGAGCTCGTAGTCGATGCGTAGGCGCCCGGAGCGCTCCACCCGCACGCGGCCGCGGGGGCCGTCCGGCACGAGGCACAGCGCCGCCCCGAGCTGCCGGTACTGAGCCATCAGCGCCTTTCCGTCGTGACCGAGCTTGGGCAAGATGGAGGCGACGATGCCCGGCGTGCCGCTGATGGACTCGATGCGGAAGCCGCCGAGGCCCTCTTCCTCGGTGAGACGCTCGAACTCCGTGACGGCGTAGGCCTGCGGGATGCCGCGGAAGAAGCGCACCTCCTCCGGGAAGAGCGCGGAGACGGGGAGCTGGGGCTGGAGCGACAGGTGCCGGCCCACGTGCTCGTTGCCGAGCCCCGAGCGGAGCAGGAGCTCCGCCGAGGCGACGGCGTTGGCGGCCAAGACGACCACCTTGGCGCGCACCTCGAGCGCGCCCTGTTCGTGGTAGCCCTTGGCGTCCAAGGTGCGCACCTGCACCGTCTTCAGCTCCGCGCCGCCGTCCTCGATGCGGACGGCGCGCGCGCGCGTGAAGAACCTGGCGCCCGCCGCCACCGCTGCGGGGATGGCGACGAAGCGCGGGTTGCGCTTGGCGTTGACCGGGCAGCCGATGAGGCACGCCCCGACGCCTTGGCACCCCACCCGGTTGTGCTGCATGACCTCGCCGCGCCAGCCGAGCGCGCGCGCGCCCGCGCGCAGCAGGCGGTTGTTCTGGTTGAGCTGCTCTTCGGTGGGGACGTTCGCCGAGAGATCCGCGAGCGCTCGCACGCGGTAGGGCTCGAGCGCCTCTGGAGAGAAGCCGCTCAGCGCGTGGTGGCGCTGCCAGTGCCGGAGCACGGGCGCCGCGATGGGGACCACGTCGCAGGCGTTGATGACGCCGCCGCCGCCGAGCACGCGGCCTTGCAGCACGGCGATGGACAGATCCGTGGTGGCCCGCCCGCCGCGCTCCATGTAGAGCTGATCGTACATGGCGCTGTCGCGCTGGGTGAGGGCCAGGCCAGTGAAGTCGCCGCCCTCCTCCAGCACCACCACCTCTCGCCCGGCCGCGGCCAGCGTCCAGGCCGCGGTGGCACCCCCCGAGCCCGAGCCGATGATGCACACCTCCGCGGTGATGGACGCGGGCGGCGGTGCCTCGGACAGATCCACGATGGCGCCGGTCATGGCGCCTCCGGTCGGCGAAAGAGCGGGCCGTCGTAGCCGAGCGCGGGCCACACCTCCGGCGTGTCGTAAAAGACGAGGCTCATGAATTTACGCAGCGCGAGCGCGACCTGCCGGCGCAGCAGCGTGCTGCTGGTGAGCCAGCCCTCGAAGTGCGCGAGGCGCTCCTCCGGGCCGAGGTGACTGAAGGTCTTGGCGCGGCGGTCGTAGAGCACGGGGCCGAACTCCAGCCAGCCGAGCGCGCGCCGCAGATCCGTGAGGTTGTACTCGGGCTCGTCCGCGAGGTAGCCGTCGAAGGCGCGCGCGAGATCCACGCTGTCCGCGCCGGTGGCGAAGGCGCCGCCGGGGGGATAGAGCGCGAGCGCGAGCTGCCGCAGCGTGCGGTACTCCTGCGCCGACAGGCAGCGCAGGCCGCTCACCGCGGGCGCGCTGCCGCGCAAGGCGAGCAGCCCTCCGCCGCCGGCGAGCAGCGCCCCCACGACGCCGAGCGCGCCGATGAGCCACCGGCGCCGCGCGAGCGAGGGGAGGCCGTCGAGTGCCGCCATCAGCGGCACTCTAGCGCGCGGCGCGCGCCGCTGTCAGCCTGCGCCCCCATGGCTAGGCGTGCCTCGCTCCCGTGGGCGCTGCCTCCGCGAGCAGGCGCGCGCACTCCTCACGCAGGTGCTGCAGGCCCAGCTCCAGGCGGGCGCGCCGGGTGCGGAAGGACAGCACGCACACGCGCCCGAGGTAGCGCTCGCCGACCTGAGCGCCGCTCACCATCACGGCGCCGCGCGCCGTGACGCGCTCCATCAAGCGGCGCGTGGCCAAGTTCTGCTGCTCCAAGGACTCCAGCCCCGGGCCCTCGAGGTGGAACGCGAACAGCGACAGCGCCGGCGGCGCGTCCAGCACGACCCCGGGGACGCCGGCGAGCTGCTCGGCGGCCCACACGGCCAGGGCGTGCTTCTCGCTGAGCGCGGCGCGGTACCGGGCGGTGCCGTAGAGCTTGAGCGTGAGCCACACGCGCAGCCCCGGCGCGTCTCGCGACAGATCCGGTCCATACTGCGAAGGGTCGTAGAACTGCTCTTGGAGCTCTGGCAGGTAGCCGGCGCTCGCAGAGTGTAAGGCGCGCAGCGCCGCGCCGTCCCGCACGAGCAGCGCGCCCGTGCCGTAGGGGAGGAACATCCCCTTGTGGGGATCGAGGGTGAGCGAGTCCGCGCGGCTCAGGCCGCTGAGCGTGGCGTGCAGCTCCGGCACGAGCTGGAAGAAGGCACCGTAGGCGCCATCCACATGGTGCCACAGCCCCTCACGCGCGGCGTAGTCGGCGATCTCATCCAGCGGATCCACGGCGCCGGTGTTGGTGGTGCCTGCGCTGGACACCACGAGGAAGGGCCGCAGCCCCGCCGCGCGGTCGGCGGCCACGGCGCTGGCGAGGGCGTCGACGCGCAGGCGATAAGCGGCGTCCACAGGCAGCGTGCGGACGCGGTCCGCCGCGATGCCCGCGAGCCGCGCGGCCTTGGTGACGCTGTGGTGCGCCTGGGAGCTGACGTACACGGTGCCGGGCCGGAGCTCCGCGCCGAGCAGCCGCTCGCGCGCGCAGGCCACGGCGTTGAAGGTGGCCATGGAGCCGCCGGTGGTGAAGAGGCCGCGCGTGGTGGACGGCAGGCCCATCCACTCGCGCAGCCAGTCGAGCGCGTTGGCCTCGAGCTGCAGCAGCACCGGCGCCGACTGCCAGATGCCGGTGAAGCGATTGGTGGTGTTGCTGATGAGGTCCGCCAGCGCCGCGGGGAACACGCCGCCGCCCGGGATGTAGGCGAGGTAGCCGGGCCCCGGCGTGGTGAAGGAGCGCGGGATGTAGTCGTCGAACAGCGCGTCGAGCAGCGGCTCGAGGGGGCTGCCCGCCTCCGGCGCGGGCTCCCGCAGCGAGCGGCAGAGCTGCTCTGCGTCGAGGTCGCCGCAGCTCGGCTGCTCGGCGAGCGAGGCGAGGTGGGCGACGACGCGCTCGAGCACGGCGTCGCCCATGGCGCGCAGCTCAGCGGGTTGAAAATCGAGGTCCGCGAGATCGAGGGGTGAGGTCATGGGGCAGGGGGCTCAGTGAGCGCCCTGATGAAAGCCCCGCGACAGCTCCGTGACCAGCCCCGCGGCGGGCTCCAGGCGCGAGAGGTGCTCCACGCAGGTCCCGGCGTAGAGCGGGGTGACCTCCAGCAGCGCGGGATCCATGCCGCGCAGCACCGGCAAGGGGGAGTAGAGGGGCACCCCGAGCCGCTGACGGGCGACGAGCCGCTCGGCGCCGCGCCGCGGGAGGTGGCGCGCCAGCCGCTCCGCCGCGGCGCCCACGCGCCGCGCCCACGCGGGTCCGCGCGCGTCTTGGGCGCACCACCGCTCCGTCGCGGCGTTGGGCACCACGCGGTGCGGCGCCGCCCAGCCAAGGCCGAACAGCTGCGTGAGCAGCGTGTGGTTGGCGGCGAGCAGGCGCTCCTTGTACGCCTCGTGCGCGCCGCTCTCCGGGGTGAGCAAGAAGCGCGTGCCCACCCACACGCCGTCGGCGCCGAGCGTGGCGGCCGCCGCGGCGCTGGCGGCGTCGTAGACGCCGCCGCCAGCGAGCAGCGGCCGGTCCCCGGCGAGCCGGCGCAGCGGCGGCAGCAGCGCCGCGAGCGGCAGATCTTCCAGCACGTGCCCGCCGGCGCCGCGGCCCTGCGCGATGAGCCCGCTGGCGCCCTCCGCCAGCGCGCGCTCGGCGCCCGCCACGGAGCCCACCTGGTGCAGCACGGTGACGCCTGCGCCCCGCAGCGTCGTGACCAGCTCCCGGTCGAAGCCGTAGAACAGCGAGACGATCGGCACGCGCTCGCGCAAGCACACCTCCACGTGCTCACGCCGCAGGACGGGCAGCAGCAGGTTGACGGAGAGGGGGCGCCCCGGCGCGCGCTCGCGCGCCTCTCCGAGCCCCAGCCGGAGGCTCTCGCCGTCGAGGGTGAGCCCCAGCGTCCCGAGCCCGCCCGCCGCCGCGACGGCGCCGGCGAGGGCCGGCCCCGCGACGCCGCCGCCCATCCCCGCCTGCGCGACCGGGTGAGCGATGCCGAGGCGGTCGAGCAGGCTCGGTGAAGCGGCCATGGACGCCAGAGCTTAGCATCGAGCGCTCGCCCTCGGCGACCGGCGGCCGGCGCGCGACGGCGCGCCGCTCAGATCCCGAAGATCTTCAGGATGACGTCCCAGAGGCCGCTCAGCAGGCGCGTGGCGCCGCTCACCTTCACCTCCTTCAGCGAGTGGCCTTGGAGGTAGAGGCCGTGCCCGTCCAGCGCGGCCTCGAACAGGTCTTGCCGGCGCAAGAGCGCGGCCTGTAGGTAGTTTTCATTGCGGGCGAAGCCCCAGCCGAGCCCGCCGTCCCACGCCAGCACCAGCGCCTCGGAGAGCTGCGCATGCGCGCCAGCGCCGGCGCCGCGCCCCACGGCGATGGGCTTCACTCCGCCGGTGCCCGCCACGTAGAAGCTGCCCGTCCCCGAGAGGTAGAAGTAGCGGAGCTGCCCGCGTAGCAGGCTACTCCACCTCAGGCTCCAGCGCCGACGGAGCTGCAGCGCCCCCTGCAGGGCGACGACGGAGGAGGGCAGCACCACCACCCCCGGGTGGTGCTCGAGGCTGACCTTGGCCACGTACTCATGACCGTGCCGTGCGCCGCGCGCCCCGAGCGAGAGCGACGGCGTGGTCGCCCCGTCGAAGCGCGTCATCGCCACCAGGCCCGCCGCGTAGCTGGCGGCCATGAAGCGCCAGCTCAGCAGCCACTGGGACTTGCCGCCGTAGGAGGAGGCGACGTACTCCGCGCGGACCAGGAGCTCCTCCCCCGGCGCCAAGTGGACCTCGCAGTGTCGCACGCCCTCCTCCACGCGCAGGGTGCTGCGCCCCCCTCCGGCCAGCGGCGCCGAGTAGCTGAGCCCCGTGTCCGTGACCTCCAGCTCGCCGGGCCGCGCCTCGCTCAAGCGAAAGGGGCGGAGGCTCCGCGCATGGCCGGCCACCCCCCAGACGAGCCATGAGATGGCGTAGGGCGTGGCCATGCTTCCGAGCACCCACGGCCCGAAGGGCTCGATCATGTGGTCCCAGAACCACCCCCACCCTTCCTGGAGGCGAAGCCACGGATCGGCGCGGAGCTGGGCGAGCGCGCCCTCCGCCGCCTGGAGCTCGGAGCTCACGAGCTGTCGTGCGCGCAGCGCGTCGTCATGGGCCCTCGCGAGCTCCTCGGTGGAGTCGCTGAGCTGGAGCAAGGCGGCCTTCGCCTTGGTGAGCTCTCCCTCGACCCTCTGGACCTGCGCGCGGGCGGCCTGGAGCGCCTGATAGCTGTCCACCGCGAGGACGAAGGAAGCGGCGAAGGCGCGCGCGGGCTTGTTCCCCGGCCAGACGCACACGGCCAGGTTCTCCGTGCGCCAGTTGCGGACGGTCGACCTGGCGACGGCGATGAGCCCGCACTTCTCATCCAGCGCCTGGTTGAGCTGGGCGTGCCAGTCTCCGCTGCCGCTGGGCGTCAGGCGGACGGCCTCGTCCCGCCACTCTTCGCAGTACTGGCGCGAGATGAGCGCGGACTGGGCGCACAGCCGGGGGAAGGTCTCCTGGCGCGCCTCCGGCGCCAGGCTGCTCTCGCTGGTCTCGCCCAGATCCCGCAGCAAGCCGTAGAGGCGGCTGTCGGCGAGCTGCTGCTGGCGCAGGGGCTCCTGCTGCGCCGCCGTCGCTCGCGCGATGGCCTGCTCCGCGGACTGCCGGGCGTCGTCGACGCGGCGACGCCCCTCCACGAGGGCGCGCTCGGCGCGCTGCTCCACCGCCAGCGCGTCGCGCTCCCGGGCGTAGAGGGCGTCCAACCGCGCCTGAAGCTCCCCGATGGAGGCGCGAGGGTCCTTGGCCCAGCGCTGACGAGCGGCGTCCACCGCGAGCATTCCAACCCCGAGGAGCGCCACGAGCACCAGGAAGCGCGCCGCGTTGACGACGAGGAAGACGACGCTGTCCCAGACGAGCTTCACGCAGGCGGGTCCCGGAGGACGCTGACCCTAGGCTGGCGCGGAGGCGGCGTCCAGGCGCGCCGGGCGCGAGAGCGCCGCGCGTGGCCGGGTCTCCCCGCTGCCGCGTCGCCCCGCCTGCTGGTAGCCTGGAGCCATGACGCGCGCTGGGTGGCAGGCTGAGTCGTGGGCCGCGCTGGTCGTGGTGGTGGGCTCGAGCGGCGCGCTCGGCGGGTGTGGCGGCGGTGACGCGCGGGGAGAGCCGCCGCCGCGCGAGCTGCCGTCGAGCTGCGTGGAGCCGCCCGCGCCCGCGCCGCTGGGCGTGGAGGTGGTGATCGGCGACGGCACGCCGGAGAGCTGCACGAACGAGGCGCTCGAGGAGGCCGCCGCGGCGGGCGGCGACCTGCGCTTTCACTGCGGCGGCGCGCCCGTGACCATCACCATCACGCGAGAGGTGCGCGTCCGCGCCGACGCCATCATCGACGGTGGCGGGCTGGTGACGCTGGAGGGGCTGGGGCGCTCGCGGCTGCTGCTCGCCGACTCGCACGTCCACCTGGCGGTGCGCCGGCTGCGCTTCCGCGGAGGCCTGGCCACGGCCACGGACGGCGGCTGGGCGAGCGGCGGCGCCATCCGCGGCGGTTGGGCCGGCTCGCTCGACGTGCGCGACTGCGTCTTCGAGGACAACGTCGCAGGCTCGAGCGGGGAAGAGGGCGGCGGGGCGCTCGACACGCCCAGCGCATCGCGGATGACCATCGTCCGCAGCACGTTCTCCCGCAACCGTGGCGGCCTCGGGGGCGCGGTGTTCAACATGCTGTCCGGGCTCACCATCATCGACTCCGTGTTCACGGACAACGAGTCCACGCGCGGCGCGGGCGGCGCCGTCTACACCGACGGCGCCAGCGCCAAGACGGACGACGCCGTCGGCGGCACCATCGAGCTGTGCGGCTGCCGCTTCTCCGGCAACGTGGGCATCGGCGAAGGGGGGGCGGCGTTCCTCTTCGCGTACAGCCCGGACGAGCTCATCGTCAATCAGTGCTCGTTCACGGACAATGAGGTGCGCCCCAACGCGGAGGGCGACGGGCTGGGGGGAGCGCTGCGACCCGGCAATGCCCGGCTCACGCTCGCCAACAGCCTCTTTGCACGCAACCACGCCGCCACGCACGGCGGCGCCCTCTGGGTGGACGGGCACCACACGAGCTTCATCTCCAGCTCCACCTTCGTGGAGAACCAGGCGGGCACCGCCGGCTCGGAGCACGGCTACGGCGGCGCGCTCTCCGGCAAGAAGCTCGTCCTCAACGGCCTGACGGTGGTCGGCAACGTGGCGGAGCGCTCCGGCGGCGCCGTCTTCGCCGAAGACGACGCCTCATCGCTCGCCAATTCACTCATCGTGGGCAACGGCTCCAACAACCCGTGGGGCATCGCGCAGAGCTGCCGCTCGACGCTCCGAGGGGGTCACAACTTGCAGTGGCCGGATCCCGCGCTGGCCAAGGGCGAGGACACCCGCTGCACAAGTGACGTCATCGTGAAGGACCCGAGGCTCGGCGGCCTGGCCGCCAACGGTGGCCCCACCGAGACGCTCGCCCTCGACCCGGAGAGCCCCGCGGTGGACGCTGGCGAGGGCTGCCCGGCGCTCGATCAGCGCGGACAGCCACGGCGGGGCGCCTGTGATCTAGGCGCCTATGAGCTGCAGTAGGGTGAGGGGCAGCGCGGCGCGCGGGCCCGCCCCTTCTAGGTGCCCCCCCATTGAACTCGCTGCGCTCCTCAGTATAGCGTGCCGCCAGGCAGCCCCCGGCGCCTCGCGCCGACGCGGCTGCCCCTCTCAGGGCGCGTGCGCCCAGCACTGGCGCTCCGCGGCGACCGCTCAGGTTGGCGCGGAGCGCGCCGAGGAGACCCCCCATGACCCAGAGCTACGTCGCGGAGCCCTACAAGATCAAGGTGGTGGAGCCCATCGCGGTGACCACCCGTCAGCAGCGCGAGCAGTACCTGAAGGAGGCCGGGTACAACACCTTCCTGCTCCGCTCCGAGCACTGCACCATCGATCTACTGACCGACAGCGGCACCACCGCGATGAGCGACAACCAGTGGGCCGGCATGATGCTGGGGGACGAGGCCTACGCGGGCAGCCGCAACTTCACGCACCTGCAGCAGACGGTGCGGCAGTACTACGGCTTCCGCCACGTGGTGCCCACCCACCAGGGGCGCGGCGCGGAGAACTTGCTCTCGCAGCTCTGCATCGAGCCGGGGGACTTCGTGCCCGGCAACATGTACTTCACCACCACGCGCGCTCATCAGGAGCTCAACGGCGGCACCTTCGTGGACATCATCATCGACGAGGCGCACGACTCTCAGGCGGAGCACCCCTTCAAGGGCAACGTGGAGCTGGCCAAGCTCGAGCGGCTCATCGCCGAGGTGGGCGCCGAGCGCATCGCCTACGTGTGTGTCGCCGTCACCGTCAACCTCGCCGGCGGTCAGCCGGTGAGCATGGCCAACCTGCGCGCGGTGAAGGAGCTGTGCGGGCGGCACGGCATCGCGGTGATGTTCGACGCCACGCGCTGCGTGGAGAACGCCTACTTCATCAAGGAGCGGGAGGTCGGCTTCGCCGACAAGAGCATCGCGGACATCTTGCGAGAGATGATGAGCTACGCGGACGGCTGCACCATGAGCGGCAAGAAGGACTGCCTGGTGAACATCGGCGGCTTTCTCTGCATGAACGACGACGAGCTCTACCAGCGCGCCAGCGAGCTGGTGGTGCTGTACGAGGGCATGCCCAGCTACGGCGGGCTGGCCGGGCGTGACATGGAGGCCATGGCGCGCGGCATCGTGGAGTCCGTGGACTACAACTACATCCACCACCGCGTCAGCCAGTGCCGGTTCCTGGCGGACCGGCTGACGGAGGCGGGCGTGCCCATCGTCAAGCCCGTGGGCGGCCACGCGGTGTTCCTGGACGCGCGCACCTTCTTGGAGCACCTGTCGCAAGACGAGTACCCGGCGCAGACGCTGGCCGCGCAGCTCTACCTGGAGGCGGGGGTGCGCAGCATGGAGCGCGGGATCGTCTCCGCCGGTCGTAACAAGGAGACGGGGGATCACCACCGCCCCAAGCTGGAGCTGGTGCGGCTGACCATCCCGCGCAGGGTGTACACCTACGCGCACCTGGAGGCGGTGGCACAGGCGTGCAGCGCGCTCTACCGCCGGCGCCAGGAGATCCGCGGGCTGAAGATGGTGTACGAGCCCAAGCTGCTGCGCTTCTTCACGGCGCGCTTCGAGCCGCTGGGCTGAGCGCGCGGCGAGCCGTCGAGGCCTGCCTACGGCGCGCCGCAGCCTGAGCGCGCTCGCGCCTCGAGGAGCCAGCGGTAGGCCAGGGCGCTCAGCGGGGCAGCCTGGCCTCCAGCGAGTCCTCCGCGACCTGCCACGCGCGCTGATCCACCACGTCGAAGTCGGCGAGATCGAGCGTGCTCAGGCTGCGCAGATCCGCGTCGTCCCAGCGAGGATCCCCCTCGCCGGTGAAGCCCCAGCGGCCGCCGTCCGGCACGGAGTCCGCCAAGAAGGCGCCCCACACTTGCAGGGCCTCGGCGATGACGCGCGCCTGGGGCCCCAAGGCGCTCAGATCGGCGTCGGGGCGGAGTCGGAGCCGGGCGCCCATGGGCAGGGCGTCTGGGTGCTCGTCGCGGCCGTCCGTGCGCCCCGCCGGCCAGAGAAACCGGCCCTTGGCGATGGCCTCCGCGGCAAAGCGCAAGGGGTGCGCCAGCGCGCCGCTGGCGACCTCGTCGTAGCGGTAGACGAGCGGCGCGATGGGCAGCTTGGCGGCCTCCGCGGCGCCGCCTCCCTCCACGTAGGGCTGCGCGCGCTGGTAGCCGGTCAAGCTCCACAGCACCGAGGCGCCCGTCAGCCAGTCGCGGAGCAGATCCCGGCGGTAGTTGATGTGCTCTCCGAGCTGACAGCCGTCGGCGATGAACACCAGGGCGTGACGGTCCCACGCGCCGGCGGGGTTCGGCTCGCCCTCGAGGCGTGGGGTGGCGGGGAGGATCGCGGTGAACGAGCTCGCGGGCTGACCGTAGGAGCCGTCGAGCGCCAGCACGCGAGGCACGCCGCCGAAGTTGACGGGGATGCCGCTCCTCGAGCCCTCCCAGACGCTCGCGCTGGCGCCGGGTCTGGGGTGTGGCCCGGCCACCTCGCGCGTGTGAGCGAGCCACCGCGCGCTGTCCGGGTGCACGGGCGCGCCGACGACGGTGGTGTTGAGCACGTGCCTCACGGGGAAGACGTCGCAGCCCTCCCACTGGCGCGGCGCGGGCTGCGAGGGGCCGGCGTCCGCCTCGGAGGGGGGCGATGCGCCGCCCTCGGGCTGCTCGCTACCGCAGCGCAGTGAGGCGAGCGCGAGCGCCAGCGCGGCGCCGTGCAGCGCCGCCCACGGCCCAGCGTGACGGAGCCTTGGGCGGCGTGCTGGCGTGGGGGGCGTCACGCCGCCGAGTCTACCAGCGCTGGGTCGAGGGAGGTGGAGAGAGCGCCCGGGCGGCCGGACAGCGCGCGGTGGCTCGGCGCGGGCCGCCGTGGCACCATCGAGGCCGCGCGCACCCTCGAGCCCAGAGCCGGGCGCGCGTGAGCGTAGCCTGTCACGGAGGTCTTGAGTGGCCCAGCGGAGCGAAGAGCGGCGCAGCGTAGGGGGAGCGTGGACGGCGGCGGGCGGCGCGGCGGGCCGCGCCGTCGTGGCGCTGTGGCTGCTCGCGTCGGCGTGCCTTACCGCGTGCGGGACGGAGCCGGCGAGTGGAAACGAGCGCATCACACCCGATGGGTCCGCCGGAGGCGGCGGCGCAGCCGGAGCCGACGCCGCCCCGCCTGGAGCGTGTCCGGTGTCCAAGCGGGTGGTCACCGCGCAGGACGTCGCGCAGCTCAACCACAGTGGCTACCCAGCGGGGACGGCGCTGTACGTGCCGGACGGCCCGGATCCCTGGGGCGGCTGCTTCCCGGGGCCGCGGACCACGGGCGTGCCCAGCGCCGCCGCGCTCACGCGCTACACGGGGCCCTGTCACCTCGAGCAGGACGACGCCGTGCTCGACGGCCAGCTCATCGATCAGTGCTACACGCTGAGCATCGCCGCGCGAAACGTCACCATCAAGAACTCCAAGTTCCTTGGCGCCAACCTCGACGTGAGGAGCGGGAGCCTCACCATCACCGACTCGGAGGCCGACTTTGGTGCGGACCGGGACGGACAGGGGCTCACCGGCAGCAACATCACCGCCCGGCGCCTGAACTTCTACGGTGGTCATCGCCAGGTGTGGTGCAGCGACTGCGTGGTGGAAGACTCCTACTTCCACGACCAGAACATCAGCCAAGATCCCGAGGCGCACGCCGCCGCGATGCGGACGGAGAGCGGGACCACCTACCGCCACAACAGCGTGCTGTGCAACGCCCCGGCGACGGCGGAGGGCGGCGGCTGCTCCGCCAATCAGACGGGGTACCCGGACTTCGGACCCATCCACCACAACCGCGTGGACGCCAACCTCTTCCTCGCTCCCACGGACGCAGGCTACTGCGCCTACGGCGGCTGGAACCCCGGCAAGCCCTACAACGACGACCCTGCGAACGCGACGTTCATCGAATTCACCAACAACGTGGTGCAGCGCGGGACCACGCCGAACGACATCAAGGATTTCCAGTTCCCCAAGACGAGCCGCCACCGCTACACGTGTGGCTTCTGGGGCCCGACCACGTCGTACCGACCGGAGCGCCCCGGCTCGGTGTTCAGCGGCAACCGGTGGGACGACGGCCTGCTCTGGGAGCAGGACACGGAGTCCCCGTACTATCCCTTTCACGAGTAGCGCCGTCGGGCGGGGTGAGCCCGTCGCGCTTGCAGGTGGGGCCACTGGGGCGGCCGCGTTCCTGCGCTAGGCCGGGGCGGTCACGAGCGCTCGACGCCGGCGAGGCGTCGCCTACCTTGCCGCCGCGGCGCGCCTCAGGGCGTCGATGAGCGCGAGCGCGACGCCGGGGTAGATGCCAAGCTCGATCTCCGGGTGGTGCTTCAAGAAGTACTTGACCACCCAGCCGAGGGACTGGAGGTCGAACTCGCCCTCGCCGTCCACGATGCAAGCGCCGTCTCCCGCGTCCGTGAGCTCGAACCGCAGCCGGAGGTCGCGCGGCTCACCGGCGACCCAGCGGAGCTCCACCGTGCGCCCCTCGCTGTACGTCGCGTGGGCGGTGAAGCGGAGGCCGGCGGAGAAGAGCCCGAGCTTGAACCGCAGGCTCAGCGTGAGCTCATCCCCGGAGCGCTCCACGCGGTCCACCATCGGCAGGTAGCGGACGTAGCCCTCGAGGTCCTGAAGGAGCTCCCACACCTCCGCCGCTGGCCGCTCGATCCGCGCCCGCGCCGACGCGCCGCGCAGGCGTCCCTCCGGGCTCAGCCGCACTTGCAGGACGGGGTCGGAGGCGCGAGTGAGCACGTCGGGGGTGAGCGGCATGGGCAGGCGCAGGGTCGCAGATCCGAGCGCCGCTAGGCCAGCGCTTCGTGAGCGAGCGCTGGGGCTGGCGAGGCCTGGGCGAGCTCGCGCCACGCGCCTCCGGCGCGGCCGAGCGTGGAAGACCGCCCGCGCGAGGGGCGTTTGATGGACGCAGCCAGCAGCCCTAGGCTGTCAGCGCCTCCAAGCCATGACGACGCAATTTTTCCTTCCAGAGCTCACCTTGCGCGGTCGCGACGCCGCAGAGCTCGTGGCCATCATCGCTCGCTGGGAGGCGGGCGAGCTGGGTTCCTCCCCGGGCGTGTCGACCCCCGCGGGGGAGCGGCTCCCGCGGCTCCGCGTCCCTGCTCCTGGGCGGCCGGTGCATCGCTTCGGTCGGCTCGCTGACGGCTCACGCGTGACCTACGCGCTGCGCCTCCTGATCGAGCCGGCCGCGTCGCCCGTGCTCCGCGTCGGGCTGCATTTCGACGGCCCGGGCGCGCCCACCGACGAGTCGCGTGGTGGCGGGCCCCTGCTGCAGGCGCTGCTCGCCGCAGGGGCGACGGTCGAGCACGCCGCCTTCCCCCTCGGGGTGCGAGCCGTGGACGACGCTGCTCGCGCGGAGGCGCTCGTGGTGAGGTTGCTCGATCCGCGGCGGAGCATTCCCATCGTGGTCGTGTCGTGCCTGGCGAGCGGCGCGCCTGGGCTCGCGCCCGACGCCCTGGTGAAGGAGCTCGGCCCGATGGCGCAGGTGTGGTCGGTGGGCTCGCGGGAGGCCTCGCTGTCGTTTCGTAGCGCCTTCGAGCAGCGGAAGCTCGACGGCCGCTGGAGCTGCTACGACGGCGGGGTCCGCGTCTACGCCCCTGGCTTCGACCCCACGAGTCAGCCGCTGGAGGCGCACCCACTGCTCCTGCGGAGGACCTACGAGACGGCGGACGGCTCAGCGCTCGACTTCACGGGCGGGTGGCTCCGTCGGGTGCTGGTGGTGATGCTCGACGAGCGGGGCTGGAGGGACGAGCGGCGCCGCGAGCTCAGCGCGTCGTGGGGTGGCGGCCCGAGCGTCATGAGCGTCGGGGACGAGGAGCGGGTGGTGCTCCAGGCGAGCATGAGCGGGGCGCGAGCGACGCTCGGTGAGGCAGTGCCGCTGCTCGGCGCGCTCCGGGAGAGCATCGCGGGCCAGGGCGCCGCGTCACCCGGCGACGCGCCGACGGCGTCCGTGAGCCCCTCCATCGGAGCGCCGCAGGCGCCACCCGTCGAGCCCGAGGGGGCGGCGGCGGCCGAGCTCCGTGGCGCCACGCTCCAGCGCGACGAGCCGAAGGCGGAGCTCGGGGCGCCACGCCCCACGAGCACGAGCCCCGACCCGGAGGAGCCCGGAGAGGACACGCTCGAGCTCCCCGTGAGCGCGCCCAGCTCCGCTCCCAGTCCGGAGCCGCACCCTCCGTCCACCGCGCGGCCGGACGAGGTGCCCGCCGCCACGCTGCGGCGCCGCTTGATGAACACGCTCACGGAGCTCACGGGCATCGAGGCGGCGCTGCAGATCTTGGAGAGCGATCTCGAGAACGCGGAGCAAGGACGCGCCGAGGCGGAGCGGCGCGTGGCCACTCTGGAGGCCCGCCTCAACGAGGTCCACGCGCTCCCCCAGGCGGTCGGCGCGACGCTGGAGCTGCTCGCCGCGCAGTTCCAGGATCTGCTGCAGATCACCCAAGCGGCCCTGAAGGTCGCCGCGACGTCCGGCTTCAGAGACACGGCGCTCGTGTCGCAGGCCGTCGCCTGCATCGCGCTGGGGGGAGGGGAGCCTGCGGCGGTGCGCCACCTGGTGGAGCAGCGGTTGGGCAAGCGTGCCAGCTACAGCCCCAAAGACTCCCCCGAGACCATGAGGGCCTTCGGCGCCGAGCGCCAATTTCGGCTCGATGACGGGAGCCGCGTCGAGTGTCAGCAACACCTGACCCTCGGACACGGTGCCCGTAACGAGCACACCACGCTCCACCTCTACTTCCGCGCGCAGGGAGCGGGCGCGCAGATCCTCTACGCAGGGCCGCACCTGAGGACGGTCAGCCACGACACCTGAGCGCAGCGAGCGCGAGTCGAGAGCGGGTGCCGCGCGAGCTGGCGCCCGCTCGAGCGCTCCCCTCAGCTCCTCACCGAGGACGGGCCGAAGTTGCCAAAGCCCTGGCTCGTGCGCCGGATGGCGGAGCTGCACAGCGCGAAGATGCCGCGGTGGGAGCGCGTGCGCTCAGCGTGGCTCATGGATGGGTCGGAAGAGCCCCAAGCCGAAGCTGCTGGAGTGTCCGAGACGGATCGGCCCAACGACGGGCGCCTTGAAGTGCAAGCGGACCCTCTGACCTCGCCGATCCCCGATGACCCTACGCTGGTTCGCCTCACGCCGGGGCACGTGCACTGAGACCCACTGAGGTGCTCCCAAGAGCTCGACCTCGACATTCGGCGCTATTTCTCGCCCTTGGACCTCTCGGAGGATCTGCTCGGCCATCGACTCACCCTCGCGCTCCTTGCCACCGCGGAGGTGATGGCGCGGAGGGACGTACGGCGTCACCGACTCCCAGACCATCGACGGTTGGTCGTCGAATCCCGGTGGAGGCGGCACCGCTCGATCGAGAGGGACGAGTCGCACCTTCCACTCGTCGGAGTCCGAGCCTGGCGCTGCCCACGACACGTCGCGCGCGGCGGCGAGCAGGATCGCCTCCTGCTCGTCGGCATCGAACGCGCGCGAACCACGCCAGACAAGCAGGCGAGTCGGCTGGTCGTCTTCGCACCACGCGAGGAATTCCGTGTGGCGGTGGCCTCTCAACGCGTCGCCGCTCGCATCCTTGCCGGTCATGTCGGCGGCCGCCTCCCGCACCTCACGGCTGGCTCGCGTCCAGTGGGCCGACTCGTCACCCGTCTTCAAACGGAGCAACTCACGGAGCACGGCTCCACGAAATCTGGACGTCAGCCGCACGATCGCGCGTGGTTCCGGCGAGACATTCCAACCGATGGCGAACTGCATCAGGTGACAGTCGGGCCGATGCTCTGGAACGCGACGACGCTCACGGGCTGCGGGCCGTTGCGGTCGCACGGCGTAGAGCCACTGCGCACCGGGAGGCACGGCTCGCTTCACGGCCTCGGGGCTGTCGGTCGTGCGCTCGATATCCTCACGCGTGGCCGTGTCGAGCGGCGACAGCACGGGCGCAGCGCCCGCTCCGCGCTTGTCGGCGAGCGTGCAGTTGACCTGAGGGATCTCGTCGGTTGCGCCCGCCACGCGTAGGCGCGTGAGCGTCTCAGCGCGCCCGAAGTAGGTCATGCGCTCCAGACACTGGCCGAGCACCTCGCGAAGGCCCTCGGTCCAGTCATCGCCTTCGATGAACCACCACACAGGCGTCTCGGGAGGAACGCACCAGTAGTTGTCCTGCACGAGGCTCGTGCCATAGCTGCGCGTTCCCGCCTTCTTCGTCTCGGCTGGTCGCCAACCGAACTCGGTCGGGTGGTACTGCCTGAGCGGGCTTCCCTTCCGCGCGTTGGGGGGTAGGTGGAACGCATAGGTGCTCTTGCACAGCGCGGCCTGCAGTTTTTCGAGCTGCGCGACGTCGGGCTCGGGCGAAGCTTCGCGCGCCCACTGGTACCACCGTGCGGTCACCGCGCGCACCAAGCGCCACGGGCTCGGCGGCCACTCCCCGTGCGGATCGTCGTACGGGTTCACGCGCCACGGCGTGGCGTGGAAGCGCCCGAGCGGGAACTCTTGTCGGAGGACGAGCTTCATCCCTCGGTCTCTTCCGAGGCCTCATCTCCGTCGGCACTCTTCGCCGCGTCGACTTGACCTTCACGATAGAGCTCCTCGCGCGGCCAGAACACGTCGGTGATGGGAAGCTTGTCGAGTCCTGCAGTCTTGATCGCACTTGCGATGTCGACCTCGATCTCCACGTCCTGCTCGTAGCACTTGAGGGCCGTGCGCCGGAGGTGACAGCCGGAGCGGAAGCGGAAGGGCGACGCGAGGAGCTGCTGGACCTTCCAGAGCGCGAGCGCGACGAGGAACTCTTGCTGCTTCTCGGAGAGGCCGAGGGCCCTCTCGCCCTTCTTGCGTCCAAAGGACCGGATGAGGCCGACATCGAGAACGAACGTGGCGCGGATCGACTCCGCGGTGGCGTCGTCGACGGCGAAGATGGGCTGACCCGAGGTCGTCTTGCCGAGCCGGTCGAACTTCACGCCGGACCGATCCACACGGCCAGCACCGAAGGCCTCGAGGTGCGCCGTCAGGGCGCGGGGGATCTTGATCTGCCACTGGGGGAAGAGCACGCCGTGAACGAGCGAGTTCGGATCGATCTCGAAGATGCCCTTGAACACGTCCCACCACTTCTCGGGCGGCGGGTGCGCCTTGGGGGTTCCCGGCAAGACGATGCCAAACTTGGCGACGAGGTCGGCCTCGAACTTGCCGTTCCCCTTCGAGCCATCGGGCTTCAGCGCAGCGCCATCCAGAAAGTAGGACGAAGCGATTCGGTGGCCTTCGGTGAGGCTCGTGACGATGGTCTCGCGCTTGTCGCTCGGGAGCTTGTCCTTCTCGAGAACTCCCGTGACACAGCGAATGTAGGGCATCCCGCTGAGCTCATCGACGAGGTCGAGATCGTGGGCTCCGCGCTGGCAGACCGTCTCGAGGTGATTGGCCATGCTCGCCGCGCTGTCGACGATGCAGACGTTCTCGGTACTGCCGTCTTTACGCGGGGCCTTGTAGATGACGTGGCCGATCTCGGGGAACCCGGCGGGCTGGAACCGGTCACCGACGATCGGCTCGAGCGTCGCGGTCAGGACGAGCGGCGACTCGCCCTTCAGAACGTCAGCGGGCGTGAGCTTCTTCGGCGGAATCTTCTTCTCTGCATCAGACATGTGCTTCTCCTCTTTGTGGCCGGCGTCGAGGACGAAGCCAGCGTTCGAACAAGACCGCCCGATCGCGGGCAGACAGGGTGAACAGCAGGGCCGCGACGAGCCGGTCAGGGCAGGCCGCGGCGAAGGTCACGTCGAACGCGGCGAGCCGCGCACGGGCCATCGAGTAGCGACTGCCCGCGAGCCGGAGCACGGCGTCGAAGTTGCCCGCGCGGGTCAGCGTGACGAGCGAGCGCGCAGCTTCCGTCGTGCGTGCGCCCGTCGTCTCAGCGAGCAGATCGTCGTCGGAGAGGCCGCGGATGACCAAGCGGCGTTGATCGACGAGCGGCTGCAGGAGCCCCAGGAGCGCCAGCCCACCATCGGCCTTGGAGACGCTGGCGTCATCGCGCTGGATGATGGCGCGGACCTCCTGCGGGATACTTCTCCAGTCGAAGAGCGCAAGCCGCGCGAGCCAAGCCGCGAAGAGCTCTTCGTCGAGCTCTCCGGCGAGCCACTGGCGAACCTGCGATGCCGTCGCCGGCAAGGGAGCCCGACCACGTTGGTGGGGCTTGTTCGCGTCCGCCTCCTGGTCGAGGAGCTTTCTCGACAAGACAGCACCGAGGACGCGAGCCAGGTCGCCAGGCCCCCAGACCCAACGGGCCGGAGGACGGTCGGTGTGCGTGTAGTTCGCGTAGGTTGCTCCGTACTTCCACTCGACACCGAAGCGGTACGTGGCGAAGGGCTGCGCGACGGGGAACGCCGACACGAGGGACAGAGCGAGCCGCCCCTCGGTGCCAGGCTGTTCAGAGGCGAACAAGGACGCCAGCCACTCGAGCGGCAGCGGCTCCCAGCGGACCTTGCCCTCGCGGAAGCTGCGGTTCCGGTCGATGCGGTCCAGCGCGCTGACCGTCGCGTCGAGCAGGGCGATACCAGCTTCGGAGCTGGTCGGCTCAGCAGCGACGTCGAGCAGCGCCGATTCGATGGGGCCACGAAGTCCCACGAAGCGCTTGCCGTCCCGTGGAAAGCCGCGGTGCTCAAGCAGCGCGGTGACTCGCTCGAGCGTCGCCGAAGCCGCTGCTCCGACCTCAACCCTCGTCGTGAGGGAGAATCGCGCCTCCAGTCGAGGTTCGAACGTGTTCGAGCTCGTCGTGCGGCCCAGCGTGAAGCGGCGGAACTCACTGACGCCGGCATCCACGCCGCGCTCTCGGATCGCCGTGGCGAAGGCGGCGGGGGTGAGGGCTCCGCGACCACGTAGTTCAGCGCGCCCTCGCGAGAACAGCGTGCTGGCCTCGGCGAGCGACATCGGTCGGCTCCACAGCGGAGTCCAGAGCTCGCCACGGAGTCGGTCTGCTTCCTTCTCTGCGCTCGCAGCGATGGGCAGCGTGACGAAGGGGAAGGCGCCGACGGCGCGCGCAGACCGAGCCCCGAGCCGTCGAGAGGCACCGCCGGCTAGGAACGGCAGCCCTTCACACGCGAGCGCCATTGCCCATGGCGAGATCTGCCCTTCGCGCGCCGTTGCCTGGCCGCTGTTGTAGAGTTTCGTTGCCTCACTGAACCACGAGCCTGCGGCGAGCTTCTCCACCATCCACGTGGTGGGGAGTCCGCGGAGCAGTGCGTTGAGCGCGACGCGCCGCTCGTCCGTAACGGCAGAAGTCACGTCCGCTGCGGGCGTCTTCTTGCTGCGTCCCTTGCCCTTGGTCAACTTCGGAGCGGTCGCCAGTGTGTCGACGGCCTTCTTCCAACCTGCGGCGAAGTCGCGGCGACCTGCGTTGCCGCCACTGCCAAGGAGCGGGTTGAAGCTCACGCGAGCGTGCGGCACGGCGTGAGCAGCGAAGAACTGAAGTTGAGCTTCGGGCGCTTTGCTCTGCCAAAGCGAGAGCGGTATGCCGGACTTCGCCTTCGTGCCCTTCTTCTGGTCCTCAGACCATGACTTATCGTACTGAGTCCACTCGCGCTTGGCGACATCCGCTTCAGCCTGGGTAGCGGCGACTCGCACCAGCTCGTCGAGTAGCTCGTCTATCGAAGTGGGGCCGCCGACCACCTGCAGCACCTCGTCGCGCCACGCGATCCGCGTGCTCGGCCACCTGCGAGACAGCACCCGCAAGAGGCCGAGCGACGCGAGGTAGTTGCCGAGGCTATCGGGCGACAGACCGGGCAGCGCCAGGGCGGGAAGGCGCAGTTCACTGGTCATCACGCACCTCGCTGGGCTTGGTGCTCGCGCTCGGCTGCTCGCTCGCGCGCCAGTCTGCGATACGGACGAGCGCTTCGAGATACGCCAGGGCGAAGGGACCGAGATGCCTCGGCTCGCCCTCGGGCACAGCGCCGGCGTCACTCCTCT
This sequence comes from Myxococcota bacterium, assembly GCA_963169915.1. GTDB lineage: Bacteria > Myxococcota_A > Polyangia > Polyangiales > Polyangiaceae > JADLEQ01. The sequence goes on along the minus strand of CAUJEM010000142.1, from coordinate 8,779 downwards.
CTTCTGGCCGCCAAGGACCAAGCAGGTCGGCGACCAGGCCCGTCCACCCGTGCCCGGTCAACACGAACTCGTCATCCTCCCATCGTCCTTCGGCGCCGTCCTTCGCGATCGAGAAGTCGAGCGGCCACTGGTCGTTGCCGATCACGAGCGTGCTCGGGTCGGGGCGCACGCCGAAGACGTCATTGCCTTCGTCCGTCGTCGAGCGCAGCACGGTGCGCGCCTTCCCGTGGTGCGTGGCCGCTAGGTAGACCGCGAGCGCAGGGTACGGCTTCGTTTCGTTGTCGCGGTACTTGCACCACATCGCAAGAGCCGAGGCGACCTCGTGGCGAAGGCCTGGGCGAAACTGGAGGTGCCCCGCCCAGCGGACGCCGGTGACGGCGCGCAGCGACTTCAGCTCGGCGTCGCTGAGCTTGTCGTCGATGGCCCACCGAAGGCGAACAATGTCTTCACGACCGCGGCGCCGCGCCTGCTCCGGCAACTGCCGCGCCTGCGCCCGCAGCCTTGCGAACTCTGCACGGGTGGCGGAGACGTCCCCCACGACATCGGCGGCGACGACGCGCGGGCTCTTCGCGAGCAGCGCGTCGCGGATGCCAGAGCGATCAGGCAACGCTTCCTGCCACTGTGGATGTGCCTTCCCGAGGTCATGGAGCCCTGCCGCCTCCACGACCGCCTTCCTCGTGTCGCCGGCCAGCGAGAGCGCGGCGCTCAGCTTCTCGGCCGCGTCTCTCGCATCCTTGAGGTGGACGTCGAGCGTCGACCAGTACCCAGCTTCGGTCCACGCATCATCTCGCAGCGTCGCGCCACGCCCGGCACGCGGCACTTCGGCGAGCACGTTGGACTTATCGCCCGTCCAACCTTCGGTCGCGTCGTAGCCGCCCACCTCTCGTTTGAGCATCACGAGCATGCCGGGGCGGATGTCCCAGTGGTTCACGCGCTCCCAACGATCTGCCTCGTCGTCCCACAGCCACGCCTTGCTCTTGCTGCTCTCGAGCATCTTCTGGAAGCGAACGAAGGACACGGGGCAGCCCTCCTTCGCCGGCTCCAGCAAGGGGCCGTCGAGGTTGTCGTCGCGTGGTGGCGAGTCGCCCGACCAGTCGCGCCAGAACACCGTCACGTCGAGCTCGGGATCGGTGCCGCGCACGAAGGCGCCGACGTCCGTGAAGCCGCCGTGAACGTCAGCTTCGGTGGAGAAGAGCCCATGGACGTCGAGCGCGCGTGGCAGCGGGCTCGGCTTCGGCTGCAGGGCGTCGGTCACATCCTTCTGTGTGCGCGTTCTCAGCTCGTGGATGGCCTCCGAGAACGTCTTGGCCTGGGAGAGAGGAGCAAAAGCTCCAACGAGCTTCTTCGCGAGCTCGATATCCGCGGTCTCGTAGGGGCCGATGCGTTCGAGCCTCTTGTTGCCGCCTTCCTTCGGCGTCTCCCAGACCCAAGCCTGCGCGCCCTGGTCGTCGCCCTTGCGGTTCAGGCGACCCAGGCGCTGCAGCATCGAAGGCCACGGCGTGAGCTCGGTGAAGAGACGATGCGCCGAGATGTCCACGCCCGCCTCGATGACCTGCGTGCTCACGCAGATGAGACCAGGATCGTCCTTCGGCAGCGTGCCAGCCTTGCGCTGGGCGTCGAAGTCGATGAGGCGTTGCTCGTGCCGCGTGCGGTCCTCCCGGCGAAACCGCGACGTGAGGAGAACCTTGTGGTCGATCGTCGAGAGCGCGCGGAACACGGCGCGCGCCATGTCCACGGTGTTGCAGATGACGAGCGAGAGCGTGCCCGCCGCGTGCTTCGCTTTCACCGAGGCGGCGATGGCGTCCGGCGTGGCTGCCGGCGTTGTAGCGGACTTCGCCGCGCCGCGCTTCCTGCCGCCGCCGGTCATCGGTTGCGCGGCTGCCTCTGGTTGCCACCACCCCAGCGGGCGCTTCGCCGCGCGCCACCACCCGAGTCCCGCGTCACCCTCGAGCGCGGTCTCGAGCTTGCCTTCAAATTCGACCTGCTGGTGTGAGGGCTCGGCGAGCGCGTCACGCGTTCGATCCGTGGTCGTGAGGAACGCCGTGCCGACCGTGGCGCTCATCCACGTGGTGAGGCACGGCTTCAACGACGGGAACCGCCTTCGGCGCATCCAGTCGAGCTGCGAGGTGGTCCAGAGCCCTGGCCCCATGAGCTGGACCTCATCGATGAGCCAGCGGCAGTCGTTGTTGAGTAGCCCGAAGTGAACCGGCCACTCGAAGCGGCTCATCGCGTAGCCGCGGTTGAGTGCACGCGAGAGGAGCTGATCCTGCGTGCCGACGAGCACCCAGGGCTTGTCGGGCTGCCTCACCCACTCGTCATCAATGGCGCCGCCCATGAGCTGGTGAACTGCGACACCGACCTCGGGCTGCTTCGCACCGAGCGCCTCGAAGTAGCTGCTCAGTCGCTGCACGGTCTGCGTGACCAGGCTGCGCATTGGCAGGCACACCACGAGATGCCGCGGCTCGGGCTGCTGGTCGACGAGCAGGCGCCACGCCCAGGCGAGCGCGACCTCGGTCTTGCCGAGCCCAGTCGGCACCGGAAGAACATCAGGCAGACCGTCGACCGCAACCTGATGCTGCCACCGGTAGGGCGTGAGCCCACCGGTGGCGAGCCGAAAGAACTCCCTGAAGGAAGCTTCACGTGATTTAGTCGTCAAGGTCACCCCTCAGGGTCGGTGGCGTCAGGTCGGGGTCGAGCTCCTCTGGGAACACGAGCGGCGTGGAGCTCTCCTTGATGGTCAGCGCCACGGCAGGCACCCGCGCGACGTGGGGCCAATGAACCTCCGAAGACCTCCGGGGAAGCAGGGTTTCATGCTCCAGGACGCCGGGCAGACGGGCCCGCTCGATAGACCAGCGGTCGCGGCGGCGAAGCGAAGGTAAGCGGGAGTGTGCCCGCGGCCAGCCCCGGAGGTGATTGGGGCGTGCTTGGCACAGCACCCAAGCCCCACCCCACCCAAGGGTGTGCGGAGTGGCGGGGCGGACGTCACGATCATACGCCACCCTTCCCTCCTCTTGGTACGTGTTGTGACACCGCCATCCCTCGAGCCTCTCACAGAACTCAGCGTGGCGGCAAGCGCGGACTGAACCACTCCCGGACAGCCAATGTCCGGGACACTGCGTTGGAGGGGCGCGACGCTGCGCGGCAGGGGGCGAGGCGGCTCCGTGGGGGAGAGGCGGGAGGGGGAGATGGTCGCGGGCGGTGGGCGCCGGCTACTCTCGGGACTCGGCGGAGACGAGGCTCGCGGGGTGCGCGGCGCGGACGTAGGCGAGGCCGCTCGCGTCGCCGAGCAGCGTCCCGGCGAAGAACGCGGTGACGTAGGCCCGAGCGATCTCCTGGGCGGTGGCGACGGGGAGGTAGGAGAAGCTCTGCGAAGGATCGGTCTGCCGCTGAGCCGAACCGCAGCACGCCGAGAGCGCGGGTGTGAGCCCGCAGATGTCCGAGAAGGACCAGTGCCCGGCGTCCGCCACCTCGAGCTTATAGAGCGGCGGGTTGCCGCTCTGGAAGTTGCTGCGGATGAGCTGGTTGCCTACCTCATCGATGCTGTGGTCTTCCTTGGCGACCAGGAAGGCCAGCGGCTCTCGGATCTGGGAGAGATCCACGCCCGTGAGCGTGGGGCTCTCGACGGGGGCCGCGAGGCTGAGCCCCGCCTTGACGCGCGCATCGGTCTGCAGGACGAGCCCCGTGGTGACCCCGCCGAAGCTGTGCCCGAACATCCCGACACGCGTCGCGTCGAGCTGGCCGCGGAGCTGCGCGGGCACAGCGACGGCGCTGGCGTCGAGCACCTGATCGAGCACGAAGGAGACGTCACCCGCGCGCGTCTGCAAGAACGCCGGGGTGAGCCCCACCGCCGAGCCCGCGAGCTTGTCGAACAGCGTGTTGCGCGTGTGATCCGGCGCTACGACGACGAAGCCGTGGCTCGCGAGCCGCTCGGCGACGTTGAGCTGGCTGAAGCGCACGCAGTTGTGGCAGTGCGAGAACGCGATGACCGGCAGCTTCCCGAGGCCGCTGCGGAGCGCCGCGTCGGGCGCCGAGTGCGCGGTGCGCGAGACGCAGTCCGCGCTCGCGCCGCCGAGCAGGGTGCTGTAGGTGGTGCGGTTTGGCCCGGCCGGGACGAGCTGCTCGATGGGCACACCGACCGCGGCCTCTGCGCGCGCCGCCTCTGGCGCCGGGTACCAGGCGGTGACCAGCAGGCTCCGCCCGCGAGCGCTATCGGTGAGCGTGAAGCTCGCGTGTCCGACGGGGTACGGTCCAGGCTGCTCATAGCGGCTGCTTGGCCCACCACCCGAGCCACCGGCACCGGCGACGCCGCCGGCTCCAGCGAGGCCGCCGGAGCCCGCGAGACCGCCGGAGCCCGCGACGCCACCCGAGCCACCGGCACCGGCGAGGCCGCCGGAGCCCGCTGCGCCACCCGAGCCGGCGGCACCGGCGAGGCCGCCGGAGCCCGCGACACCGCCGGTGCTCCCTGCCTCCCCTGAGGAGCTGCACCCCAGCGCCCCGAGCACCATCACCACCAGCACCGACCGTCCAACGCTCGTCATCATCGATCTCTCCGGGAACTGCTGAGCCGAGTGCGCCGTGCGCGAAGCGCAGCCCTCCTCAGCTCCACGCGTAGCGGCGGAGGAGACTACCAAGCCTCGACAGGACGCGCCACGCCGGCGCTGGAGCTGGCGGCGCCCCCAGCCCCCGCTCGGGCGCGCCGCGACCGGGGGGCACGAGGCGTCACCCTCAGAATTATACCCGGGGGTTATTGACGAGATAATTTAATCCTGGTAAATCAGCGCCTATGCAGACAGAGGCCGTGTTCGTGGTCTTCTCGGGCGGACGGTTGCTGGCGCTGGGGCCGCTGGAAGAGGTGCTGCCGCGGCTCAAGGCGCGCTGGGATCGCGGCGTCGCGAGGCTCGACTTGACCTTCGACGTCGGCACGGGGCAGCAGGTGGACTTCGATCTGAGGGGCTCGCTCGCGGAGGTGCTCGCGCGTGCGGCGCCCAGCGTCACCCGCGGGCCGGGGCGCCCCAAGCTCGGCGTCGTGGGGCGAGAGGTGACGCTCTTCCCGCGCCACTGGGAGTGGCTGGAGCAGCAGCCCACGGGCGCTTCTGGGGCGCTGCGGCGGCTCGTGGAGCAGGCGAGCAAGGCTCACCCCGGCGCGGAGCAGGCAAGGAGAGCGCGCGCTGCGCTCAGCCACATCCTCTCCAGCGTGGCGGGTGATCGCCCGGGCTTCGAGGAGGCCACCCGCGCGCTCTTCGCGGGAGACGTCCCGGCCTTCGAGCAGCAGGCGCGGCGCTGGCCGCAGGGGGTGCGCGGCTTCGCGCTGGAGCAGCTCCGCGCCGCAGCCGCGGCGGAGCGGCAGGGCGCGGAGCCTACGGCCGTGGTGCGAGAGCTCTACCGTCGCGTGTGGAGTCAGGGTGACCTGGGCGCCATCGAGGCGCTGGTAGCCCCGCGCTACGTCGTGCACGCGGACCCCGGGGACGCCTGGGAGGGCCAGACGCTGGATCGGCGTCAGTACGCCGAGCGCGTCAGCGCGTGGCGCCGCGCGCACGCGACGCTCGGCTTGCACGTGCAGGAGGCCATCGCGCAGGGGGATCGCGTCGCGGTGCGCTGGACGGCGGAGGCTGCGCCGAGCGCGCCCGCGCGTGGTCGTCGAGCGGCCGCGGCGCGGGCGCGCGTCACGGGGCACACCTTCTTCGAGCTGGTGGAGGGGCGCGTCGCCGGGCACTGGCAGCTCGTCACGGAGCTGGGCGCGGCGGTCGGCGCGTGAAGCTCGTCCCTCCACGCGGGGGGCGCCGCGGAGGCGGAGCCGTGCCCCCCGAGGTCACGGCTGGGTGGGCACGCGCTGGGTGGAGCGAAGCGGCGAGCGGGGCAACCGGCGCGCTCGCTCTTCCCGATGGCCTGGCGGTGACGCCGAGCCCTAGGGCGTGGGTGGCGGCAGCGGCGTGGTGTCCTTGGGGCGAGGGAGGATGTCCCACGCTAGCCAGGCATCGCTGGGAGCGCGGGGCGCGCGCACCTGGGTGTCGAGCCAGGCCCAAGCGAGCTCGCCGCCCGGCTGCCAGTAGGTGGAGGAGGCCGCGCTGGTCGCGAGGACGAGGAAGTTGTTGGCGTAAGGGCCGAGCGCTCGCACCTCGTCTTGCGTCGCGAGCGGGATGGCCCTGGCGACGGCAGCCCAGGTGGGGAAATACTTGCCGTTGGTGTCCATGATGGGGGTCAGGTACATGCGGCACAGCGCGGGGTCGTAGCCTGGCGCGTTGAACTGACCGTTGAGCACGGGCGCCAGCCACTCCAGCAAGGCGCCGGTGGCGAAGCCCTGGTCTCTCAGGATGCCGAGCTCCAGCAAGAAGTAGTAGTGCTGCCAGAGCGCCTCGATCCTCGAGGTGGTGGTGGGGTCGAGCCCGTTGAGGGAGGTGGACGCGAGGTCGATCCCGTGGCCCCAGAAGCGGAGGGGCGAGGCGTCGATGGGGATCTGATCGTGGCCGTAGATCCACTCCGGGTGCGATTCCAGCCCCGTGCCCCGGATATTCCGCTGCCCCTCCCAGAGCGCGATCGCATCGGTCACCAGCTCGTTGAAGTACGTCTTCTCCGGGGAGCCATCCGGAGACAGGAAGGCGGCGTTAGCGCGGTTGCGGAGCACCCACGCGTTGCCTCGGACCTGATCTTGAATGCCGCCGTAGCCATCCACGCCGCGGCCATACTGTCCGTAGGGGTAGCGGAAGACCTGCGCCGCTGCCCAGAGCTGCAGCTCCTCGAGGTAGAAGTGATCTCCCGTGAGGATGTACTGCGCAGAGAACGGATCCGGCTGGTGGGCACCGTCCGCGACCCAGGGGGTCGGGGGCTCCAGCCGCGGGCTGGGCAGGATGCCCGCGTAGTTGCCGTTGTTGTCGGGGAACCACAGCGTGGGACGGGCGTTGAGCGACATCGGTAGGCCGATGCCGGGGAGGGTCTGCGCGCGGTCGAAGCGCCGGCTCGCGTCCCCTTCGCGCCAGTGCAGCGGCCAGGCCGCCGCCAGATCTGCCTGCGTGAGCGCGACTTCTCGTGCGCCGGGGTCACCGGTCCGCAGCCAGAGGTTGGTCCAGCTCGGGTGTGGGCCGAGGTCCGAGCGCCCCCCGGTGGTCGGCATGTAGCGCTCCCAGAAGCCGCTCTCGAACAAGCCACGCGGGCGGCTCTGCCAGTCCGCCGCCTGCTGCGTGAGCAGCTCCTCCGGGAGGGGCCGCGAGGTGTCGAAGTTCGGGAAGAACTGCGTGCGCGACAGGTAGGGGAGGCCGTACTCGATGGCGACCTGGGCCTCCGGCGCGGCTGGCGTCCACGCCACGCGCGTCCAGCGCGCCCCGAAGGCGTGAGGCACGGCAAGCTGCTCGTAGACCACCGCGGGTGCGGCCTCACCGGCGGTCAGCCGTAGGTCGTACTGGACGTCCTGGAGGGTGGTGATGTTGGCGTTCTCACCGATGTAGCGGACCCGCACTTGGTGCGTGCGCGGCCAGAACGTCGCCTCGAAGAGCGGGCGGATCGAGCGATGCACGTCGAAGCCAAGATCGTAGACGCGCGCCGCCGAGTGGTCCGCGAGGATCACCGTGGTCGCGATGGGGCCCGAGAGCCACGGCGCCGCGTGCCCCGCGCTGAGCATCTGACGGGCCGACGCGGTGACGGTTTGCCCTCCCTGGGTGAGGGACATCCGAGCGTCGAAGTCGAACTGCGGCGACAGCATCTCGGCGGTGGAGAGCGGCGTGTTGTCCATGCTCGGCTGCTCCCCGAAGCGGAGCGTGGTGCGCACGCCGGGCTCCAGGCGCTCGAGCATGACGGACAGGATGGCGAAGCGCACGGAGCCGTCTGGCCACCGCTGCTTGACGTCCGCCTGCGTCTCGATGGCCTCGCCGCCGACGAAGACGACGGGGAAGGCCTGGATCTCTCCTTGGAGGAACGGCCGACCAAACTGGAGTGGGTAGTCCACGAGCGGCTGAGCCGTCTGGTTGGTGACGATCACCTCGTTCGTCGCATCCACGGGCGGCTCGAGGGGATGCGGACGGATAGGCGCGCCGCCGGAGCCCCCCGTCTCCGAGCCGGACTCACAGCCGGCCGCGCCGAGCAGCGTGAGCGTCGTGACCCCAAGCACCAAGAGCGCGCGTCGCAGCATGAGCGGTCCTCGTGACCCCGAAGGGCGTAGTAGACCTCGACCAAGAATCCAACCGAGGCAGGACGGAACGTACGGTAGGCCCCTCCCGCGGGCAAGGGGCGCCCACTCCAGAGCTCGACGGGCGGCGTGAGCTCGGTGAGCCGCCGGCCGTCAGCGCAGACGCCACACTCCACCAACCTCCACCAACGCAACTTTGGCTTCAATGGAGCCGCGGTGCGAACACCGCGGAGAGGACGGTTGGGACAGGCCGGGGCAGTTGTCGCACCCTGGCGCCTCAACGGAGCCGCGGTGCGAACACCGCGGAGAGGTTCCATGCCCACGGGGTAAGGAAGTGCGGCCGGCTCTCTGGGCGCCGCGAGGAGAACGCCGGGAGCGCGCGGAGGACGGCGCTCGGGGCTCGCCGGGCGTTCTCGGCGGGAGACTCTCCTCGACCATCCCGATTCTCTTCGGGCCGCCGTCATGCTCCAGCGACCCACTGTTGAGACGGACGCGAAGGCCAGCGTGCTCTCGATGTCGGCATTGTGCGTTCCGGAAATTCTGCGGCTGGGATTCCGGAAATTCTGCGGCTTCCGGGGTCATCGTGATCCCCTCCGGCGAGCTCGTCGGCGGGGAGGTGCTTGGTACGAACCGAGGGGCCGTCGAGACGTAGGAGGCGTCCTC
>CAUJEM010000141.1 GCA_963169915.1 Myxococcota bacterium | reverse complement strand
GGCAACACCAAGATCGTGCTGGAGAGCGCGGAGGCCGCCGGCGCGGAGGCGCAGCCGGCTGCGGCTACGGGAACGAGCCCCTTCGCGGCCGGGGCCGCGGGCAGCGCGCCCTTCGCGGCGTCCAGCAACCCCTTCGCGGCGGCGGCGAGCGCCTCGAGTCCGTTTGCGGCGGCGAGCAACCCCTTCGAGGTCGCCAGTAACCCCTTCGCGCGGCCCGCGTCCTCTGCACACGCGCTCGCGGTGCCGGACGATGCACCCCCCGGGACGTACACCTACACGCTCATCAAGAGCGGCCCGGACGTCAACCCGGACGAGGTGGAGCTGCCCAACGTGCAGGCGGTGGAGGTGATGGTGCTGTGGGGGACGAACGTGCTGTTCGTGGAGCACCTGACACCGCCACGGAATTTCTACCTCGGGGAAGAGGGCGGGAAGAACGTCGTCACGGACTTCTTCATGCCGGCGGAGAAGCTCGGGGGAGTGACGCGCATGCCGCTGGTCATCGCGTCGGGCGGTGGCGCGGCGGTGGTCATCCCTCAGGGGGCCAAGGGCACCATCGACGTGCCGGGCAAGGGTCTCGTCACCGTGGAGGAGGCGCGGGCCTCGGGGCAGCCCTGCGCGGAGGCGGCGGGCGCGGTGCAGTATCCGCTGCCGGGCGGCGCCAAGGCGAAGATCGAGTTTGGTGACTTCGTCTTCCAGGTGGGGACCATCAACGCTGGCAAGAAGGTGATCGCGGGCGTCGGCAGCAGCGTGATGTTCGGCGCGATGGGGGCGTATTTCGCGCTCTCCGCGCTCGCGGTGGGTGGCCTCATCGGGGCGATGGCCTACTTCAAGCCCCCCATGGGCTTGGACGGGGACGAGTCCATCGACAAAAACCAGCTCTATCTCATGCAGCAGTACCTGAACGCTGCAGCGGAGCGCGAGCAGAAGGAAAAGGAGACCGAGGAGGTCGCGCAGAACAACGCCGACAACAAGGAGGGCGGCACGGGGACGAAGGCCAAGGGTGAGGAGGGTTCCATGGGTAACCCCACCACCAAGGCGACCAACAAGCGCTACGCCGTCCAGGGCCCTGCCAACAACCCGGACCCGCACCTGGCACGGCAGGCCGCGCTGCGTGAGGCCACGGAGTTCGGCATGATCGGCCTGCTCGCCTCCGGCGCAGCGGGTGATCCGAACGCGCCGACGGCGCCCTGGGGCCGTGACACCTCGTCTGGCCTGGACGAGGTGAGCGCTCGCGGCAACATGTGGGGCGACGAGATTGGAGATGCCTTCGGCGCGGGCGGGCTCGGTCTGTCCGGTATCGGTGAAGGTGGCGGCGGTCGAGGCGAGGGCATCGGGCTCGGATCCATCGGCACGCTAGGGCACGGCGCGGGCACCGGCACGGGCCAGGGCTTCGGCTCCGGGCACGGCCGACTTGGCGGAGCCCACACTACCAAGACGCCCAAGGTGCGCATGGGCGCCACGCAGGTCAGCGGGAAGCTGCCGCCCGAGGTCATCCAGCGCATCGTCCGCCAGAACTACGGGCGCTTCAGGATGTGTTACGAGCAGGGGCTGGCGCGCAACCCGTCGCTCGAGGGGCGCGTATCGGTGCGCTTCGTCATCGGCCGTGACGGTGCGGTCTCCAACGTGTCGAACGGCGGCTCGGATCTGCCGGATGGCGGCGTCGTCAGCTGCGTGGTCCGCGCGTACTACGGGCTGAGCTTCCCACAGCCCGAGGGCGGCATCGTGACGGTCGTCTATCCCATCATGTTCTCGCCCGGCTGAGCGAAGGGCGACAGCCGACGACGCGCCGCCGCTTCGGGCACACCGAAGGGCGGCGCGTCCGTCTTTGTCGTCGCAGGTGGCGTGCCGCGCCGCGCTGCGGTGCGGAGCGGAGGCGCGGGCCTCGCACGGCGACACTCGGGCTGGCGTGGGTTGCGCGCGTCACACCAGGGCGGAGCGCGGCCACGAGGCGCCTCGTTGGGTCGGAGGACACATTTTTCTAGGTAAAGCGTCCGAGCTTGATCTTCGTGAAATTGCGCGACAAAGCCGCAGCGATGCGGCTTTACTTCGGCGCATGCGATCGCCTATCCTCGGCGCCCTCGTCCCAGGTCGAAGCCTCGCCGCGCGCCTGGTGTAGCTCGTGAACACTCCTCTCAGAAGAAGGTCTACCGCGATGAACTTCCGTACCGTGACGACGCTGGTGGCAGCCCTGGCTGGCTGTCTCGCCTTCGGCGCTGGGTGTAGCCGTGACAGTATCGAGGCCATCAACTTGGCCAACGAAGGCGACCAGTCGGTTCGCGTGAACATCGACGGGGCCGTTCAGAAGTACGAGCAGGCGCTGGCGCTCGACCCGACCAACCACCGAATCTTGTACAAGCTCGCCAAGGCTTACGAGAAGAAGGAGGACTGGGACAAGCTGGCGTCCACCCTGGCTCGGGCCATCCAGCAAGCCCCGGAGTTCGCCAACTACTCCTATAAGCGCGGCTACGCGCTCATCCGCAAGGCCGAGACGAACGACAACAACAAGGACGACTACGAGGAGGCGAAGGAGCCCCTCAAGAAGTGCATCGAGAAGGACCCGGAGTTGGCCGAGTGCTACAACCTCTTGGGTCAAGCGATGCTCTGGACGGGGGAGTCGCAGGAGGCCGTGGACAACTTCACCAAGGCCATCGAGCACAACCCGGGCGTCCCGTTCTTCTACATCGATTTGGCCCTCACCTACCTGGAGTACAAGCTCTACAAGGAGGCAGACCAGGTGCTCCGGGAGGGCGTCCGCCTCATCCCCCCCGATCGGGAGCCGGTGGACAAGACCACCGAGAGCCTCTTCACCATGTACAACATGCTGGGCGGTGCCGCGCAGGGCTTGGGCGACAAGCAGGCCCAGGTCGTCGCCTTGGAGAAGGCAGAGTCGCTCGCTGGCGAGACCCACCCGGAGATCACCTTCAACCTCGGCAGCACCTACGCCGTCGCCGAGCCGCCACAGAAGGAGAAGGCGCTCATGAAGCTCAAGGCCTTCACGCAGCGGGCTTGCCGCAGCGGCGGCGGTGCCAGCAAGTTCAAAGATCAGTGTGAGGCCGCGCAGTCGCTGATCGCGTCGCTCGGCGGTCCCTGACCCTTCGAGCCGGCAGCCGCAGAGCGCCCTGAGCGCTCCCGCGGTCGCTGGCCCTACCCCATTTCATTGAGTTCTGTCGCCTTATTGCGAGTTGCCTGAGGAAGCATGGATCTAGAGCAGCGGCTGGGACATCTGGAGAGTCACAACGACTGGCAGGCAGTGATCGATCTGCTGGAGCAGAGCATCGCTTCTACCAGCGACCCCGCTGCCAAGGCGGAGTTACACCTGCGCGCGGGAATGGTGCTGCGGCAGCACCTGATGCAGAGCGTTCGAGCGCTCAAGCACTTCCAAGATGCGTTCAAGCAGAACTCGGCCTTGCTGAGCGCCTTGGAGCAGGCTCGCACCGTGTACTGGGAGCTCGGCAAGCTCAACATGGTGCAGAAGCTGCTGGAGCTCTCGCTGAAGAACACCTCGGAGCCCGCCGTCAGCGCCAGGCTGCAGGTAGAGCTCGGGAACCTCTTGGCCGATCAGGGCGAGGTGGACGCCGCGCTCGCCGCTTACGCTGGCGCGCTGCAAGCGGGCGGCGGCGCCGCGGTCAGCGCCCTGCTGGAGGAGCTCCAGTCGAGCGAAGAGACGTGGCAAGAGCACGTCTCCGGCTTGCTCCGGAGCGCCCACGGCGCCAGCGCCTCCGCCGAGCAGGTGGACTACTTCCTGCGCGCCTCCAGGTTGGCGCGGCGCTTCGCGCCGGAGGCGCTGGAGGGCATGCTCGAGCAGGCGTACCGCGCGGATCCGACGCACACCATCGCCGCTGCGCTCTATGAGTCGCTCGTCATGGGGCAAGAGCGTGGCGAGGCGTTGCTCGAGGTGCAGCGCCAGTGGCTCGAGGGTGCCTCGGGTCCCGTGCGCGCTGCCGGAGCCCTGAGCATGGCGGCGCGCTGGGCGCTCTGGCACCAGAACGCCGAGCTCGCGGAGCAGCGCGCGGAGCTCGCGCTCCGTGAGGAGCCCAGCTTGGATGCCGCCTTTGCGCTCCTGCGTGAGAGCAGGGGCCAGAAGCGTCAGGACTGGGGCGCGGTCGTCGCCATCGCGGAGGAGGCGGCGCGCTCTCGCTCGGACGCGGGGAGCGTCGCCTACTTGCTGGCCGCCGCGGGCTTCATCAGCTGGCGTGAGCAGGGAGACCTCATCCGAGCCAGGCGCCTGTTCGAGCGCCTCGCGGCGGTCGATCCAGGGCACCCGGGAGTTCAGGCCTTCGAGCTTCAGATCGGCGAGTCTTTGACGGGTGGCAGCGTCGAGGCCATGGACGGTGCCGCGTCTGACTCGATCGCCCCGGTCGCCGCGGCGTCGGAGGCGTCGCCCCCGGCTGCGCCCGCCTCGGTGGCCCCCTCGGCTCCCTCGGTGACCCCGCCGCCCGCGTCCGTCGCGCCGGCGGCTCCGTCCGTCGCACCGGCGGCTCCATCCGTCGCGCCACCGTCAGCGTCCGCCGCGCCGTCCTCGCGCGCTTCGGTGGCGCCCAGCGGCTCCGGCGGAGGGGACCCGGACAAGATCGCGGAGTACCGCGCCAAGGTCGAGGGCCTGGACCCTCAGAAGCGCGCCAATGAGTACGTGCGCGCCGTGCTGGCGCTCGCCGACGAGCTCGTGGATCCGGTCGAGAAGACCGAGCTGTACCTCAAGGCGGCGGATCTCTACGTCAACCGCTTCGCCAATCAAGCGGAGGCGGTGAAGGCTTACGAGAAGGTCTTGGAGAGCGACGCGGCGAACGCCGAGGCCATCTCCTACCTCCAGCAGATGTACGAGAAGCGGCGTGACTGGGAGAAGCTCATCACGCTCAACCGCCGCGAGGCGGACGCGCTCGGCGGCAGCGCGCGCAGCGCCGCGTACAAAGAGATCGCGAAGCTTGCCACCGAGCGGGTCAAGAAGCCCGAGGTGTGCATCGAGCTCTGGCTCGTGGTGCTCGAGGACGAGCCCATGGATCCCGAGGCCCTCGAGGCCTTGGCGGGGCTGTACGAACGCTCTCGCGAGTACGAGCAGCTCGCGGACATCCTGGAGAAGCTGGCGGACGTCACCTTCGACACCAAGGCGAAGGTGGAGGTGCTCGTCAAGCTCGGACAGGTCGTCGGCGATCGGCTCAAGGACGAGGAGCGTGCCGTCTCTGCCTACCAGATGTTGCTCACGCTCCAGCCGGACGATCGGCGAGCGCAAGAGCAGCTCAAGAAGCGCTACACGGCGCTCGGGCGCTGGGACGATCTCGAGGTGTTCTACGCCGAGAGCGGCAAGTGGGACGAGTTCATCCGAATCTTGGAGAGCAACGAGGCCAAGGAGACCGAGACGCCCAAGCGGATCTCCATGTTGATGAAGATCGCCGAGCTGTGGATGACCCAGAAGGGCAAGGTCGATCGCGCGTCGAGGGCGTACGAGAAGGTCCTCTCCTACGACGAGCAGCACCTCCCCGCAGCGGTGGCGCTCATCCCTATCTATGAAGCGGCCGGCAACCCCAAGGGCTTGGCCGGCGTGCTCGAGGTGAAGCTCGCGCACTCGCAGATCCCCGGAGAGCAGCTCACGTTGCTCCGTCAGGTCGCGGCGCTGTACGAGGGCAAGGTCAACGACAAGGCGAAGGCCTTCGCGCGCTTCGTCGCGGCCTTCGAGCTCGATCCGAGCGACGCCGAGAGCCAAGCGGACGTGGACCGGGCCGCGGGGGCGACCGGGCGCTGGGACGACCTCATCCAGGCTTATCGCGCTGCGATCCAGCGCGCGGAGTCGGACAGTGATTTTACCACCGTGACGGCGCTCCGCCTCCGCCTCGGGCGCGTGCTCGTGGACGAGGTGGGGCGCGTCGACGAAGCGCTCGTCGAGTACCGCGCCGTCTACGACGCAGAGCCGGAGAACACCACGGCGCTCGCGGCGCTGGAGAAGCTCTACCGCCAGACGGAGCGCTGGCGTGACCTGCTGGAGGTCTATTCCAAGAAGCGTGAGCTCGCGGAAGATTTCGAGCAGAAAAAGCAGATTTTGTACGAGACGGCGCGCCTCTATGAGCTGCAGCTCAGCGACAGCGCCGCGGCCATAGAGACCTATCAAGCGGTGCTGGAGGAGGATCCGGCGGACGCCGTGGCCCTGGAGTCCCTCGACAGGCTGTATGGGGTGACGGAGCAGTGGGCGGCCTACGCGGAGATCCTCGGGCGAAGGATCGAGCTGGACGTCTCGGAGGAGACGCTGGTCGATCTGAAGTGCCGCTTGGCCCAAGCGCAAGCCGTCCACCTCGGCGATGCCGGCAGCGCGCTGGAGAATTATCGAGAGATCTTGTTCCTCAACCAAGATCACGAAGGCGCGCGGCTCGCCCTCGAGGGGATGCTCGCGGAGGAGCAGCACAGCGGTGAGGCAGCCTCCATCCTCGAGAGCATCTACGAGGCGCGGGAGGACTGGGAGAAGCTCATCGGCGCGCTCGAGATCTTGGCGCGCTCCGACGCAGAGGCGGGGCGCCGAGTGGAGCTGCTACGCAAGATAGCGGCGACGGCGGCGCAGCGACTGAACGACGTGCCGCGCGCGCTCGAGGCGCAGGCGCGGGCGCTCAAGGAGGATCCGGCGCTCACGGAGTCCCGGCTCGAGCTCGAGGCGTTCGCGGAGTCGGCGGGCACGTGGGACCGCTTGATCGCGATCTTCAGCGAGATCGCGGCGGCCGTCACGGACCCCTCCTTGGCTCGCGAGTACTGGCTGCGAGTCGCCGCCACGGAGGAGCGCCTCGGGCAGGTCAAGGCCGCCGCCGAGAGCTACGAGAAGGTGCTCGCGCTCAACGCCGCCGACGGTGAGGCCTTGGCTGCGATGGACGCGCTCTACCGCCGCGCGGAGCACTGGGAAGATCTGGTGGGCATCTACCGTCGCAGGATCGAGCTGGCGACCGACGGGGAGGCTCGGGAGGCGCTCTACGCGCAGATGGCGCAGGTCTATGAAGAGCGCCTGAGCAAGCCGGAGGAGGCCATCAACGCCTACCGTGAGGTGCTGGCGCTCGAGCCGAGCAGCGGCGTCGCCCTCGCCGCCCTGGACGCGCTGTTCACACGTCAGCGGATGTGGGGTGAGCTGGCGGAGAACCTCGAGACGCAGCTACAGCTCGCGGAGACGGACGAGCAACAGCTCGGGCTCATGCTGCGTCTCGCCGCGTTGCAGGAGGGCGAGATGGGCGCCGTCGACGCGGCGATCGAGGGCTACCGACAGGTGCTCGACCGGGACGCCGCGAACGAGGCCGCGCTGAGCGCGCTCGAGCGGCTTGGGCGCTCGCCGGAGCATGAGCTCGCCATCGCGGACTTGTTGGAGCCGCTCTATCGGCAGTCCGGGGACTACCGCAAGCTCATCGGGGTGCACGAGGTGCAGGTGCGTCGCGCCGAGGACGCCGCGCGCAAGGTGGAGCTGTTGCACCAGGTCGCGGCGCTGCACGAGGACGCAGGTGGCGACGCGAACGCGGCCTTCGAGACGCTGGCGCGCGCGCTGGCGGTGGATCCGGCGCATGAAGACACGCAGGGGAGCCTCGAGCGGCTGGCCAGCGTGACGGGTCGGTTCTTGGATCTCGCCAACGTGCTCGAGCAGCTCGGCGCTCAGCAACGGGACGCGGAGCTCGCGAGCGCGCTGTTCATGTCCGCGGCGCGGACGCTCGAGAACGCCGTTGGGGATGTGGAGCGCGCCATCGAGCTGTACCGGCGGGTCTTGCAGGTGGATCCAGTCAACCTCGGCGCTGCCGAGGCGCTCCAGGCGCTGTTCCTCGCGAGCGAGCGCTACGCCGACATGTCCCTCATCCTCCAGCGCAAAGCCGAGATCTTGGAGGACATGGACGCGCAGAAGCAGGCCCTGTACGAGGCCGCGCGCCTCGAAGAGGAGGTGCTCGAGCGCAAGGAGGCCGCCATCGGCGTGTACCTCAAGGTGCTGGAGCTGGACGGGGAGGATCTGCGGAGCATCGACGCGCTCATCAACCTGTACCTCGGGCTCTCGCGCTGGGAAGAGCTGCTCGGCGCGTATGCCCAGAAGGTGGAGCTCATCCTGGACACGGAGGAGAAGAAGCTCATCTACTACCAGGTGGGCGCCGTCCACGAGCGAGAGCTCCAGGACATCCCGCGCGCCATCGACACCTACCAGAAGGTGCTCGAGCTCGACCCGGACGATCTGACCGCGCTCGGTCGTCTGGACGTGCTGTACCAAGCGGCGGGCAACTGGCAGGAGCTGCTCGCCGTGCTCACGCACGAGGCGGAGCTCACGGCGGACGTGGAGGAGGCCGTCAGCTATCAGTACCGCATCGCGGCGCTGTACGAGAAGCACCTGGGCGACGTCGAGCGTGCGGTGGAGCTCTACCGTGAGATCCTCAACGTCCAGCCGGGTCACGCGCCGACCCTCCAGGCCCTAGAGGGGATCAAGGGCGGGGACCGGGCGGCGCTAGCGGCGGCCGGCGTCCTCGAGCCCGTCTACGACGCGATGGGGGAGTGGCAGCGGCTGATCAGCGTGCTCGAGGTGCAGGCCAAGCACGCCGAGGACGGCTACTCGCAGGTGGAGCTGCTCCATCGGATCGCGCGGCTCTATGAGGAGAGCCTCGGGGATCACGCGGGTGCATTCAGCGTCTATGCCCGCGCCGTCCAGGTGGACAGCGCCAACGAGGAGTCGCTCGCGGCCCTCGAGCGGCTCGGCATGACGATCGATCGCTGGACGGAGGTGGCGCGGCTCTACGACGCCGAGTTCGACAAGCTCACGGAGGAGCCGGAGCGCTTCGTGGAGCTCGGGCTGCGGGTCGCGCAGGTGTACGAGGTCCAGCTCGAGGACGTGGACAGCGCCGTCGTCCGCTACCGCCGGATCCTAGAGGTGGAGCCGGAGAACCAGAACGCCCTGCGCGCGCTCGACCGCCTGTTCACGCAGACCGAGCGCTGGAGCGATCTCGTGGACATCCTCCGCCGTGAGGCGGACATCGGGGAGAGCCCCGACGAGATCTTGGAGTTCAAGTACCGGCTGGGGCAGACCTTCCAGCTTCGGCTCCACGACGTCGCCTCCGCCATCGAGAGCTACCGGGAGGTGATCAGCGCGGTGCCGGAGCATGAGCAGTCGCTCGCCGCGCTCGAGGGCCTGTTCGCCTCGGGGATCAAGCAAATCGAGGTCGCCGAGATCTTGGACCCGCTCTACCAGTCCGCGGGGGAGTGGGAGAAGCTGCTCAAGGTCCGGGAGGCACAGCTCGCGAACACCACCGAGCCGGAGCAGCGCATCGCGATGTACCACCGGATCGCGGAGGACGCCGAAGAGCGCCTCATGGATCCCGTGCTCGCGTTCGGCGTTCACGTGCGCGCCATCAAGGAGAGCCCGCTGGACGAGCGGACCGGAGAGGAGCTCGAGCGGCTCGCCGGCATGATCGACGGCGGGTGGGAGCAGCTCGGCAACGCCTACGCGGACGTGCTCTCCATCGAGGGGCTCGAGGCGGCGGCGCAGGCCGAGATCGGCAAGCGCTTGGCGCGCGTCTTCGAAGAGGAGCTCGCGGACGCCGCGCGCGCGGAGGAGACCTACCGCTACGTCCTCACGGTGGTCCCATCCGACGAGGCAGCGCTGGAGAACCTCGATCGGATCTACAGCTCGTTCGAGCAGTGGTCGGAGCTGGCGGGCGTGCTGGAGCGGCGGGCCGTGACGGCGCCGGACACGCGGGATCAAGTGGAGCTCTACACCCGCCTGGGGCAGGCCTATGAGGAGCACCTGGGCCAGGTGGACGACGCCATCCGTGCGTTCCGAGCCATCTTCGATCGACTCGAGCCGACCAACCCGGACGCCATCCAAGCGCTTGGCAGGATCTACGCGCAGAAGGAGGCCTGGGGCGAGCTCAACGCGGTCTACGTCCGTGAGCTCGAGAACACCGCGGGCGACGTCGAGGAGGCGGAGATCCGCGCCAAGATGGCGCACCTGGCGGCCGACCGCCTCGGGAAGATCGAGGAGGCGGTGGAGGGCTGGAAGCGGGTCCTCGAGCTCCGGGGTGAAGATCCCGAGGCGCTCGGAGCCCTCGCCAACCTGTACGACCGCCAGCAGCGCTGGGAGGACTTGGCGGAGGTGCTCGACCGCCAGTTCGACACGGTGGACTCCCCGGAGGAGCAGGTCGGCGTGCTCACGCGTCGCGCGCGGCTCTTCACGGAGCAGCTCGGGCGGGACGAGGACGCGCTCGAGACGTGGCGGCGCGTGTTGGAAATCGACTACTCCAACGTGACGGCGCTCCGCGCGATCGCCGACATCTGGCGCCGCCGTAGCGACCCGCAGGAGCTGGTGATGGCGCTCTACGGCACGATCGACGCCGCCGCGGCGCTGCTCGAGGCCTCGGAGGTCGTCAGCATCTATCGGGAGCTCGGTAAGACCTACGGTGAGGTCCTGGATCAGCCCTACGACGCGGCGGACGCCTGGACCAAGCTCCTGGAGGTCGACCCGGGAGACTTCGAGGCGATGGCGGCGCTCGAGGCCATCTACCGCGCGGACGAGCGCTGGCCCGACGTCGTCAACGTGAAGATGCAGCGCGCCACGGCGCTCCCGGAGCCGGGGGAGCAGGTGCGGGAGCTGCTCGAGGTCACGGAGATCTGGAAGCAGCAGGTCGGTGAGGACGACAAGGCGACCGCTGCCTTCGAGCGCATCCTCGCCGTGGAGCCGACGCACGACGTCGCCTTCGAGTCGCTCGAGCAGCTCCACACGGCCGCGGAGCGCTGGGAGCCGCTCATCGAGCTCTACCTGAACCGCTTGGAGACGCGTGAGAGCGCGGCGGAGAAGAGCGATTTGCTCCGACGCATCGCCCGCGTCTTCGAGGAGCGCCTCGGCGACCAGAATCAGGCCTTCGAGGCGCTGGTCAACGCCTTCGGTGAGGACTACCGCGACGACGAGACGGTGCGCTACCTCGAGCGGATGGCCGCGGCCACCGGGCGCTGGGGCGATCTCATCAACACGACCAACACCTGGCTCCAAGAGCAGAGCGGGGATCGCGAGAAGATCCAGCTGTGCCTGAGGCTCGGCAAGTGGTACGGCGACGACCTCGGCCACCCGGAGTACGCGCAGCCCTACTACGCGCAGGTCATGCAGATGGATCCGCACAACGTGCAGGTCCTGCGGCAAATGGCGGCCATCCACCGTAAGAGCGCCAACTGGCAGAAGATGGGCGAGACGCTGACGCGGGCCTTGTCCGTCGCCGTGGCGAGCGAAGACCGCAAGGTCATCTTGTACGAGCTCGGCGAGCTGCTCGAGCGGAACATGGGTCAGGCCGATCAAGGCGTCGCGCACTACAAGCAGGCGCTGGACGTCGACCCGCACTATCTGCCCGCGCTGGAGGCGCTGGAGCGCATCTACGACGAGCGCGCGGCCTACTCTGATCTCGTGGAGGTCCTCGCCGCCAAGGTGGTGGCGCTGACGGATCCGGAAGCCATCGCCGCCACCAAGCTGCGGATGGGCGGCCTCTTCGAGTCGGCGATCGGGGACTTCGACCGCGCAGGGCGGGAGTACCGCGAGGTGCTCGAGCTCGACGGCGCCAACCTGTTCGCGCTGCGCGGGCAGGAGCGGGTCACCGAGACGCTCCAGAAGTGGCCGGAGCTCGTCGCGGTGCTGGAGGCACAGCTCGACGTGGTGCCCTCCGAGCGTGAGCGGGTGGAGGTGCTGCTCAAGCTGGCGCAGATTCAAGAGGAGCAATTCCTCAAGCCGGAGATCGCGGTGCCGCGCCTGGAGCAGGCGCTGGAAATCGACCCGAGCGAGGCGCGGGCCTACGTGGCCCTCGAGCGGTGTTACCGGCGCTTGAAGCAGTGGCTGGATCTCATCAACACCTACGAGCGGCACATCAATGAGGCGGCGGATCAGCCCACCAAGGTGGAGCTCTATGCTGCCATCGCGGTGGTTTACTCCGACGAGGTCCTCGACGCGGATCGCGCCATCGAGGCCTACCGCAACTTGGTAGACATCGACGAGAACAACATCCCCGCGCTCGACGCCCTGGCGAAGCTCTACGACAAACAGGGTGACGCCGCGGAGGCCATCGACGCGATGACGCGCGTCGCGGACTTGACCAGCGACGGGACGCAGCGCGTCGAGATGTACTATCGCATCGGCCGCGCGCTCGAGGACAAGCTCTCGGATCGGGTCACGGCCCAGGAGCGCTTCGAGATGGCGCTGGATCTCGATCCGGCGCACCTGCCAGCCCTCGCCGCGCTCCGCGCGATCGCGATGGATGAGGCGGACTGGGATCGTGCGGCGCGATACCTGGAGCAGGAGCAGCTCAACACCGAGGCGCCTCGTCAGCGCGCCAAGCTGCTGGTGGAGCTGGGCAACCTGAGAGCGGAGCAGCTGGAGGAGCAGGAACTGGCCATCCAGGCCTACGAGCTTGCCATCCAGTGTGATCAGGACAACGAGGACGCGGCCTTGCCGTTGGTGCGGGCTTACCTCGAGCAGGGGCGCTTCCAGGAGGCCGAGCCGCTGGCAGAGCTGCTGGTGCGGAAGTCCAAGAACCGGGAGCGCGCCGAGCAACACGAGATGCACAAGCTGCTCGGAAGGGTGGCGGCGGCGCTAGGCAACCAGGAGAAGGCGCTCAAGGCCTTCCAGGCGGCGCACCAGCTGGATCTCACGAGCCAGGAGTCCATTCGGGGCATCGCGGACGCCGCGTTTGCACTCGGGGACTGGCCCAGCGCGCTGACCAACTACCAGAAGGTCCTCACGGCGCTCGGCGAAGAGGAGATCGAGCAGCGCACGGACGTGTACTTCCGGCTCGGCTGCGTGAAGCGCGAGCAGGGGCAGGCCAAGCAGGCGATCAACAACTTCGAGAAGGCGCTGGCGCTCAACGGTGAGCACCGACCGACGCTCGACGCCATGGTGGAGACCTACGCCGGAGCGAACGACTGGAAGCAGGTCGCCGCCTACAAGCGGCAGATCCTCGACAGCGTGTTCGATGGCGAGGAGCGCTACCAGATCTTGAACGAGATCGGCGATCTGTGGGCGGACAAGGAGAAGAACGCCGCGAAGGCCATCGAGGCGCTGGAGGAGGCCCGGGATCTCAAGCCCGAGGACCACGTGCTGCTCCACAAGCTGCTGAAGCTCTACCAGGGCGCCAAGGACTGGCAGAAGATGTGCGACACCATCCAGAGCATCGCAGATCTGGAGCACCGGCCAGAGGTGCGCAGTCGCTACCTCTACACGATGGCGCAGGTGTACCGTGACGGGCTCGAGGATCTCGACAGGGCCGTGGAGCTGTTCAACGAGGCCTTGGATCTCAACCCGGGCTACCTGGAGGCCTTCGAGCGCATCAACAAGATCTTGACGGGCCAGAAGGCGTGGCAGCAGCTCGAGCGGAGCTACCGCAAGATGCTCCATCGGCTCGCCGGCAAGGGCAACACGGAGCTCGAGCACACGCTCTGGTATCAGCTCGGTATCATCTACCGGGACCGCTTGGGCGACGCTGAGAAGGCGATCGACGCGTTCCGGATGGCGTCCACCGTCAAGCCGGGCGAGCCGATGCAGCACCAGATCTTGGCGGAGCTGTTCTCGTCCGCTGAGCGCTGGGACGAGGCCATCGAGCAGCAGCGGATCCTGCTCGAGCTGGATCCGCTCGACGCCAACGCCTACCAGGCGCTCTACCAGCTCTACCTCCACAAGCAGAGCTACGACGAGGCCTGGTGCCTCGCCGCGGCGCTCAGCTTCCTTCGCAAGGCCGACGCAGAGACCCAGGAGTTCTACGAGGGCTACCGTCCGCAGGGGATGCTCCCGGTGCGCGGCCGGCTCTCGAACGAAGCGTGGGCGAAGCACCTGTTCCACGCGGAGGAGAACCTCTACATCTCGAAGATCTTCGAGATGGTGGCGCCCGCCGCCTTGCAGGCGAAGCACGCCCAGCTCCAAGCCCAAGGCAAGCTGCCGCCGCTCGACAAGCGCTTCAAGCAAGACCCCGCGACCTCCACCATCACCCTGGCGAAGACCTTCGGGTGGGCGGCTCAAGTGCTGGGGATCGCGGCGCCCGAGCTGTACGTGCGCAACGACGTCAACGGGGGCCTCGGGTCCGTCGTCGCGCTCCCGCCGGCCTCGGTGGCGGGCCAGGCGGTGCTCTCGGGGTTCCAGGCGCAAGATCTCGCCTTCCTCTGCGGGAAGCACCTGACCTTGTACCGTGGTGAGCACTACATCAAGGCGCTGTTCCCCACCCAGGCGGAGCTCACGGTGATGCTGTTCGCCGGCGTCATGATCGCCGCACCCAACACCCCCATGCCGCAGGACCTCGCGACGCAGATCCGGGCGACGGCCCAGGAGCTCGTGAAGTACATGCAGCCGGTGCAGCTCGAGGGCTTGCGCATGGTCGTCAAGCGTTTCATCGAGGAGGGCGCGAAGGCGAACATCAAGCGCTGGAGTCAAGCGGTGGAGCTGACCGCGTGCCGCGCCGGGCTCTTGGTCTCGGGTGATCTCGAGGTGGCCAAGAAGATCATCGTGGCGGAGCAGGGGTTGCCCGGTGACCTCAGCGCTCAGGACAAGATGAAGGAGCTGCTGGTGTTCAGCGTGTCGGAGGACTACAGCCAGCTACGGCGCGCGCTGGGCGTCGCCGTCGAGGCCTGAGCCAGCGCGGGAGCCCGTCGAACGGCGAGGAGCTGCCCGGGGAGGGGGGGCAGCTACTTGCCAGGGAAATCGGTGATCAGGCGGAGCCCGAGGTCGACGGCGCCGTCGACCTCGGACGGCCCAGCGCC
>CAUJEM010000140.1 GCA_963169915.1 Myxococcota bacterium | reverse complement strand
TGCGGCGGGCTGCTCATAGGCGGGGGCCGGCGGCTGGACGGCGGCGGGCTGGGGTGCGGCGGGCTGCTGATAGGCGGGGGCCGGTTGCTGGAAGACCGCCGGGGTGGGCATGGCCTGGGCGGGCCCCTCCGGGGCGATCATGGTCGCGCCTGCGCCCCAAGCGGGCGCCGGCGCTGGCGCCGGAGCGGCTGCCGCTACGGGGGCGGGCATGGACGTGAGGCGCGTGAGCTGGTGGATCAACGAGAGGGAGCTGGCCACCGACTCCATCGCTTGCTCGATGGCGGGGTGCGGCTCAGGGTGAGTCTGCAGCAGGTTGAGCGCGGCGCGCGCTGCGTCGAGGGCGATGGGGGCTTGGGCGGCGGCGGCGGCTCCGTGTGAGGCCTCGATTTGGTGGAGTGAGCCCATCGCGTGGGCGATGGGCTCGGCCGCGTTCTGCAGGGCCAGCGGGATGCCGGGCGCTTGGAGCGCGCTCAAGCCACGAGCGAGGAGTTCACGCGCGCTGCGCGCTGAGCTGACGGGGTCGTTCATCCAAAGCCTCCAGAGGGAGCACTCTAACACTACCTGCTAGTGAGATGCGATGAGCTGGGCGAGCTCTGCCTCGCCGAGGGGCTGGCCCGTGGCCTCGTCGGTGCCCCGCGAGAGCGCGATCGCCGCGTCCCCGGTACGGATGAGCGCGACCCCCCCGACGACCGCGGCTTCGCCGGGTAGCAGCGCCAGCGGGGGCGCGGGAGCCGCCCGCGCGCCGGTGAGCGTGACGGCTCGCCCCGCCACCTCCACGGTCAGGCCCGGCACCGGGGCGAGGGCGCGCAGGCGTCGCAGCACCCGCTCGGTGGTCCAGCGGAAATCACAGCGGAGGGCCTCTCCGCTCGGCTCCGGCGCCCACGTCACCTGCGCCTCGTCTTGGGCTCGCTCCGGTAAGAGCTGCCCCTCCGCGAGGCGTCGAGCGACCGTGCGGAGGCTCCTCAAGCTCGGGCGATCGAGCGCCCGGGCGAGCTGCCAGGCGTCGCGCTCCCCCACCTCGAGCTGCTCTTGGTGGAGGATGCGGCCCGTGTCGTAGCTTGGCTCGAGCCGATGGACGCTGACGCCCGTGACGCGATCTCCGGCGTCGATGGCTGCATAATAGGGGTTGGGCCCACGGTGCCGCGGCAGCAGGGAGGGGTGGACCCCGATGGCGCCGAGCGGCGCCGTGAGCCACTGGGCGGGCAGCAGGCGTGTCCAGAACCAGCTGACGACCAAGCCCGGGGGCTGCGCGGCCCAGGCCGCAGCCACCCGCGCCTCGAGGCTGGGGCCCGCCTCCCTGGCCGCGATCACCCGCGCGGCGCCGAGCTGGCGCTCGAGCCGGCGCCGGCCGGGAGCGCTGACGGGGGAGAGGACCGCGAAGCTCAGCGCATGCCCGTCGGCGTGCAGCAGCGTCGCGCCGAGCGGCAAGCCAAAGTAAGCGATGCGCATGAGGGAGGGGGGGGTGGGGTCTCGACCCCAAGAATTTGCCTGAATGAAGGGCCGACTGCTAGCGGACCCGGCATGGACTCTGCTGCCTTCGGCCCCGGCTTCAAGCCGCTGCTGCGCTCCGGGAGCCGGTTCGATCCCTCGGCCGCCAAGCGAGCCGTCCTGGTGTTCGAGGGGGTCTACAAGAGCTATCGAGTGGACGCACCCGTCCTGAGAGGCCTCGATCTCACCATCGAGCGTGGGGAGTTCGTGTTCGTGACGGGCCCCTCGGGGGCGGGCAAGAGCACGCTCTTGCGGCTGCTCTACGCGGCCGAGCAGGTGGACGCCGGGCGGATCTTGTTCATGGGCCGCGAGCTGGGGCGGCTCACGCCCGAGTCGGTGCCCTTCCTGCGCCGCAACATCGGGATCGTGTTTCAGGACTTCAAGCTCGTCCCGAGCTGGTCGGTCGCGGAGAACGTCGCGGTGCCGCTCGAGGTGCTGGGGCTGCAGCCGCGCGTGGCGCGGCAGCGGGTGGGGGAGGCGCTCGAGCGGGTCGGCCTGTCGGGGCGGGGCACTGAGCGGGCGGGCGCGCTGTCCGGGGGAGAGCAGCAGCGAGTCGCCATCGCGCGGGCCATCGTGGGCGAGCCTGCGCTGGTGCTCGCCGACGAGCCCACGGGCAACCTCGACCCCCAGCTCGCCGTCGACATCCTGGGGCTCTTCGAGGACATCCACGCCACCGGCGTCACCGTGCTGTTCGCGACGCACGACCGCACCCTGCTCGACATCCGCCCGCGCAGGGTCGTGGTGCTCGACGAGGGCAAGACCACCGACATCGCTGGCGGGCTCGACGTGGACGCCGAGCGGTGCGTCGCCTGAGAAAGACCCCATGACCCCTCTCGAACGCGCCTGGCGAGGCACCCGCAACGAGTGGCACCTGCAGCTGCTCAGCATCTTCTCCGTGGCCGTGGCCTTCGTCTGCTTGACGGCCACCTTGCTCGTCGTGGTCAACGTGGAGGGGATCCGGGCGCGCTGGGCCAGCTCTGGTCGCGCCTCGGTGTACCTGCAGCAAGGCGCCACCCCGGAGGACATCGAGCGGCTCGAGCGAGCGCTGCGCGCGACCCCGGGGGTCGTCGGCGTGCGCCACGTCTCGAGCGAAGAGGCGCGGCGGGAGGTGCTGGCGCACGGGAGCGAGGGCACGCTCGGGGCGCTGCCGGCGGAGGCCTTCCCGGCGTCGCTCGAGGTGGATCTCGCCGATGACGCGGCCGCGACGCGCCTCACCAAGCTCTCGGGCCAGCTCGGGGCGCTGCCCGCGGTGGAGTCCGTCGAGACCTACCAGTCGTGGAGCGAGAAGCTGGGCGCGCTGCTCTCGGGTGGCGTGACGGCGGCGCTGCTGCTCGCCGTGGTGGTGTTCGGCGCCGTCATCAGCGTCGTCAGCTCGACCATCCGTCTTACCTTGCAACGCCGCCGCATCGAGGTGGAGGTGCTCAAGCTGGTGGGCGCCACCGACGGCTACGTCCGGCGCCCCTTCGTGCTCGAGGGCGCGGCGCAGGGCGGCATCGGCGCCGTGCTCGCGCTGGCGCTCGTGGGGGTGCTCTACGCCATCATCCGGAGCAACTTCGACGCGCAGCTCGCGCTGCTGCTCGGTGTCAGCCCGACCTTCCTGCCGTGGACGCTGGTGCTGACGACGGTGCTGGTCGGCAGCGCCCTCGGCGCCTTGGCCGCCTACGGCAGCCTGCGAAAGCTGCTGACCGTATGAGGCTCGGGCGCGCGCTGCTGCTGCTCGGCGGCCTCAGCTCCACGGCCTTCGCGCTGCCGGGCGAGCCGTCCTCTCCCCCCGCCGCGGCGACCGCGCTCGCGCCGGACGGCGTCGATCGGGCGCTGGAGCAGGTGCAGCAGCGCGCCGCCAGCCAGCAGCGAGAGCTCACGGCGCTGGCCCAAGAGGCCGAGCGGGTCCAGGCGCGCACGCTCGTGCGAGGTCGGGCCTACGTGCGGCTCATCAAGGCCGGCCTCTTGCCGGTGGGCGGCGGCTTCGAGGCGCTCATCGATCACGCCGCCAAGGTGGAGCGGCTGCGGCGCGCCCTCGAGCGTGACGTCGCCGAAGAGCGGCGGCTCGCCCAGCGCCGCGTCCAGGTGGCGGCGCAGCTCGACGCGCTGGCCGAGCGCCGAGCCGTGCTCGAGGTGCAGCAGCGGGCGCTCACGCAGGCGCGCGACGCGCTGCTCGCCCAGCAAGACCGCGCCTTCGCCTTCGAGCGCGCGTTCAGCACCGGCGGCGCCCACGCGGCGGTCTACGGGGCCGCGCCCGGCCCCGCCGAGCCCGCGGAGCTGGCGGCGGGCTTCGGCGCGCTGAAGGGGCGACTGCCGTTCCCGCTGCCCGGTCGCGCGGAGATCAGCGCGGGGCGGCGCGCCGCCAGCGACGGGCCGGGGCTCGAGATGCGGGCGCCGCAGGGCTCCGCGGTGCGCAGCGTGTTCGGGGGGCGGGTCGCCTTCGCCGACAGCTACGCGGACTACGGCAAGACGGTCATCCTGGACCACGGCGGCGGCTACTTCACGGTCACCGCGGGGCTGGCGGAGCTGGTCGTCACCGCCGGGGACGAGCTGGCGAGCGGCGCCCGGCTCGGGACGGTAGGGGCGCTGCGGCAGGGCTACGGCCTGTACTTCGAGCTGCGCGTCGGTGGCGCCACGGTGGATCCTGCGCCCTGGTTCGGGTTGTAGCGGGCAACTGGGCGCCGCCGTGCGCCGAGGGGCGCGCCATCTACCAAGGATGGTCCTCATGACGACTCGCGTTCACTCCGCTGGCCCACGACCCGGCGTCGCCACCACCCTCACCGCGCCGCGCGTCACGCCGCCGCCCGCGCGTCCCTTTCAACAGGTGCTGACCGCCGGCGCGGGCGCCATCGTGGCCAGCACGGAGGCGGCCGTGCGGCAACTGCCGGGCGGGCCCCTCTTGGCCGCCGCGGTGCGCCCTGGCGCGGCGGGCCCGAGCTTCGCGGGGACCAGCGCCGAGGGGCCGAGCGGGACGGGGGTGGCCGGCGGCGTGGGCAGCTCCGCGGCGGCGGGGAGCGCGGAGCAGGCCCTGGCGCGCAGCCAGGAGATGAACCTCTACTACCTGGAGCTCCAGGAGCGCATCAGCGCGGAAAACCGCTCGTATTCGACGCTCTCGAACGTGCTGAAGGCACGCCACGACACCGTCAAGAACGCCATCTCGAATATCCGCTAAGCTGAGGGCCATGAGCATCGACGGAGTAGGCAAGCCACGGGGGGTCGCGCCCGCGGGCCCCACCGGCGCCTTGAGCCCCACGGCGGAGACCGGCGCTCCCTTCTCGGTGGGCGCCGCGGCGCCCAGCGCCGCGGCGCGGGGCAGCGTCGAGCTCGGCCAGCTCCAGCGCGGTGAGCTGAGCCTGGACGCGTACCTGGACGCTCGGGTGTCGTCGGCCACGCAGCACCTCCAAGGCCAGCTCGAGCCCGAGCAGCTCGAGTTCGTGCAGCAGACGCTCCGCGAGCAGCTCGCGACCGATCCCGTGCTCTCCGAGCTCGCACGTCGCACCACCGGCGTCGTCCCCCCCGAGCCCAGCGAGTAGCCGAGGCGCACGCCGGAGAGATGTCTCGCCCGCTCGGCGCACCGGGCTTGCTCCTCGAGCTGGAGCAGGCCGCTCCCCTGGAGCTGGGGCTCGAGCAGGTGGGCGCGCGCGTGCTGGCGCTGCTCGCCGCGCGCGCGGCCGGCGCGGAGCTGCCGCCCACCTGGGTGCTGCCGGCCGAGGCCTTCCGTGAGGCGCTGCGGCGGGAGCTGCCCCCGGGGCATGAGCTCGCCACCCTGGTGCGCTACTCCGAGCGCCCCGCGGGCCTGGAGCGCGCCGCGCGCGCTCACGAGCGGCTGCTGGCCGCGGAGCTGGGCCCTGCGCTGAGCGAGGAGCTGAGCGCGCTCGTGCGGCAGCGGCCGGGGTGCTGGCGCGTCTCGGTGAGCCCCACCGTGCCGGATGAGCACGCGCCGCCGGTCCTCGCCTTCGGCGCCGAGCTGGTCGTCGAGGGCTCCAGCGAGGCCCTCGGCGCTGCGGTGCGCCGGCTCTGGGCCGCCGCGGTGCAGGAGCAGTGCTTGGCGGAGCTGCGCCGCGCCAAGCTGAAGGGCTACGCCGTGGCGCTCTGCTTGCAGTGGCTGCCCGGCTGCTACGCCACCGCGTGCCTGCGCCGCGACGCGACCGAGATCTCGGGGCCGCGGCAGGGCTTCGTCGTGGACGTGCTCGAGCCGCTGGCGCCCGCCGCGCTCGAGGGCGACTCGCTGGCGGACGAGCTGCGGCTCGACGCGGCTGGCGCGCTGCTCGAGCAGCGCACCGCGCACCGCGCTCGGCGCGGCGGCGGCCGCGCGCCGAGCGAGCTGGAGCTGGCCCAGCTCGCCCAGCTCGGTGAGCGCCTGCTCGAGCCGGAGCGCGCGCCCACGGTCGCGCTGCGCGTCGCGCTGGACGGCGAGCGGCCGCCACGACTGCTCACGCTGCTGCGGCGCCCGCAGAGCGCCGCGGACGGCGTGTGGTCGCGCGCGGGCTTCGGGGAAGCTACGTCCGGGGTGCCCACGCCCCTCACCCGCTCCTTGGCGCGGGACTACGGCGAGCCCGGCCTGCGGCACGCCTTCCGCGCGCTCGGCATCACGCTCCCCAAGGGCCAGCCCCTCGTGCACCGCTCGCTCGAGCGGCCCTACCTCGAGCTGCAGCGCTTGGCCACGGTGCTGGCGGAGCTGCCAGGGGTCAGCGCGGGTCAGCTCGCGCCATGGCTGAGCGGGCCGCGGAGCAGCGCCGGCGGGGGCGAGCCGCGGCTCGAGCACGGCGCGCCGCGCGCCTCGCTGTCGGGGTTGGGGCTCACCAGCCTGCGGTTGAGGCGCGTGGCCAATCGCGTGGGGCTGGAGGTGGAGCGCTTCGAGCGCGAGGCCGAGCAGACGCAGCGCTGGCTGGCGGAGATGGAGCTGCCCATCTTACCGGACGACTCGCTCAAGACCACGCTGCTCGAGGTGTACGGCTCTTATCAGCGCACCAGCCAGCTCCTCGCCACCTGCGAGCTGGCGAGCCTCGCGTGTCACGTCGCCGTCGGCGCGCTCATCGCGCGCGTCCAGCCGCTCTACGCGGAGACGCTGACGCAGACGCTCGTCGCCGGTGTGGGGGAGCTCGACACCCTCGCGCCCGCCTTCGCCTTGCTCGACGTGGCCGAGCTGTTGCGTCAGGACGCCGCCGCGAGCGCCAGCGTGCAGGGCGGCGCCCGGGAGCTCAGCCTGCTGCCGTCGGGGCCCGGGCGCCGCGCCGTCGCCCTCTACCTGGAGACCTTCGGCGACCGCGCGCTCGGAGAGGCCGAGCTGCGCGGCCCTCGCTGGAGCGAGGAGCCCGCGCCGGTGTTCGCCCTGCTGGCGGCGCTGCTCGCCGAGCGCCCGCGCGACCCCCAGCGGCGGCTGTCCCAGGTGCGCGTCGCCGCCGACAAAGCGCTCGCCGGGCTCGAGCGCTCGGCCTCCCGCGCGGAGCTGCTCCTGCTGCGCGCGCTGCTGAAGCCCACGCGTCGGCTGCTGCGGCAGCGCGAGCACGTCCGCGCGTGGCTCGGGCGCACCCTGGGCATGCTGCGGCGCGTGGTGGTGGATCATGAGCGCAGGCTGCGCCGTCGAGACCGGACGCTCGAGCGTGACGCGGCCTTCTTTCTCACCCGCGAGGAGCTGCTCAGCGCCGCTCGCAGCCTGCGGGTGGATCTCGCGGGGCTGGCGCGGCTACGGCGCGCCGGCTGGGAGCAAGCCAGCCGGCTGCCGGATCCGCCGGAGAGCTTCGTGGGCGCGCCGCCCTGGTTGCCCGCGGCGCCGCGCGGCGTGGCCGTCTTGCACGGGCTGGCCGGTGCGCCAGGCCTCAGCGACGGCGTCGTGCGCACCGTGGGGCCTCGGGGAGAGGGCGCCGAGCTCGTGCGCGCGGGGGACGTCGTCGTGTGCCGCGCGCCAGACACGGGGCTAGTGCCGCTGCTGCTGCTCGCGAGCGCGCTCGTCACGGAGCTGGGCGGACCGCTCGCGCCCCTGGCGGTGGGGGCGCGGGAGCTCGGGGTGGTGGCGGTGCTGGGCGTCACCGCCGCCACGCGCACCCTGCGCGACGGCGAGCGAGTGCGGGTGGACGGCACCCGTGGCCTGGTGGAGCGCCTCGGAGCGTGAGCACCCGCGGTCAGCAGTGGCGCGCTCCGAGCGCGCAGCCCTTGGCCACGGCGCTGCGGCTCGCGGGCTTCCCGGAGGCGGCGCTCGCCGAGGGGCGCGTGTTCGTGGAGGGGCGGCGCGCGCGCTCGGGCGCCGAGCTCGTCCCCGCGGGTGCGCGCGTGGAGCTGCGCGCGCCGCGACCGCTCGCGCCAGTGCGGCTGCTCGAGCGTCGGGGTGGGCTGCTGGCGGTGGACAAACCCTGGCAGATCGCCACCGAGCCGGACGGCGCGGGCGCGGTGGGGAGCCTCACCGAGCAGCTCGCGCGGCAGCTCGGCGGCAAGGTGCACGCGCTC
>CAUJEM010000139.1 GCA_963169915.1 Myxococcota bacterium | reverse complement strand
TGCGGCGTCGGTGGCGACGCGGGCGCCCCCCTGATGGCTCTCGTCACCAAAGCGTTTGCTCCATAGATGGTTGCCCGCCGGGTCGGGCTTGGCGACGAAGACGTCGTAGCTGCCAGCGCTGGTGAGCGGTCCGCCGCCGAGGTCGAGGGTGCCTTGTAGGGACCCGACGACGAGCGTGTTGCCCGCGGCGTCGGTGGCGACGCGGGCGCCCCCCTGATGGCTCTCGGCACCAAAGCGTTTGCTCCATAGATGGTTGCCCGCCGGGTCGAGCTTGGCGATGAAGGTGTCGAGGCCGCCCGCGCTGCTCAGCGTGGATTTCGGGTGTCGACGCCAGGACCACGTTCGAGGCCGCGTTGGCGGAATGGGCAGGGCGGAGAGACGCCCGTGGCGCGTGATTCTTGGGAATCTGGAGACAGCTCCCCCTTTCCCCCATGGCGAAAAGCTGGACTGGCGCCGCCGTCATTCTCGCTGGAGGGCGATAGGCGAGCCGGGGAGCAGGTGGAGCACGCGACGGCGCCCCGAGCACGAGATGCGACCGGGTGCGCGAATCAAGAGTCGGCGGCGCCATGGTGTCCGCCAGGACGCAGCCATGGAAAACATCTCTCTCGCGTAGCGGTCGAGCAGATTGTGGCAGAGGAGCTTCAGGAGGAAGACGGCGTGATTCGCAAGGAAGCTCGCGCTCGCGGCGAGGCCGATCGCCCACGCCCCCTTGAGCTCGGCGATGAGGGGCTCGATCCCGGCGCGCCCATCGTAGTCCCAGGCGATCTCGTCGGGGTCGTCGACGCGGTTGGTCAAGAAGACCTGGACCGTCCAGTCGCGATCGCTCCCAGGGAGGGGCAACTGGCGACCATGACGTTCGATGGAGCGCACGGCGATGACACGCACGTCGAGCCCGCGAGCGGCCCAGACCTCTCTGGCGAACGGGAGCTCGGTGACCTGCCGAATGGGGCGAAGGTCCGCGTCACGATCGGAGGTCTTCCATCGCGCGTCAGCGGTCATGGCGCGAAGCAGGTCCGGGGTGATGCGCGCCTTCACCAAGTAGAACGCCTGCTCTTGGTGGATGGCCTCGAGGATCTCGGCGCAGTCGCCCCCTGCGTCGATGCGCACGCACAGCTCGGTGCCCTTGCGCAGCTGCTGTTTGGCGCGTCGCACCCAGCTGCGGATGCGCGGGACGTCCTCCGCGCCGAGCCCGCGGTCGCCGGGTCGCAGTTCGGCGCCCACGATGGTGCCGAGCTCGGCCACCCGCGCCAGCATCGGATGGTAGCTCGGGCGCCCGTGGTACCTTGGATTGGGACCCGGCACGGCGCCCTCGAGCTGTTCCGTGTCGTGTGGACAAACAGTGGTGTCGATGTCGAGGTGTGCCCACGCTCCGCGATACGCGCCCAGCCGCGCGAGGCCGTGCTCGGCCACCATGGCCTCGAGCGACTCGACCTCGGGCGCACCGAAGCGGCCCAGGTCGGCGTACACGGTGTCCAGGCTCGGCACGATGCCTCCCGCCAGGTGGACGAACAGCGGGTCCGCCGCGAGCGCCTCCAGGCCGAAGACGCTCCCCTCACCAGCCAAGAAGGCGTCCATGATGAGCCTCATCTGGCACTCCATCGGGTACACCACCCGCGGGTCGCGCTTCAAGTGACCGAACCGCCGAGCGAGCTCGTGGTCTACCCCGCGCTCACGCAGCCAGACCCCGCACGAAACGAGCCCCGCCACACTCGTCAAGTTTCGGTCGGGGCGCCCTCGATGCAGCGTGGCAGGCGAAGGCCGCCGCACTCGCCGCGCTCGGCGCCCACCATCTCCCCTCTTGCCACCGGCCCAATCTCGGCGCACCTTGCAGGTGCTCGGCCTGCGCGTTTTTTGTCTCTTCATCACAGCATGAGATGCGCAGCGCCGAGCTTCCTTTCAGGCTCATCGCGACTCGCCAGCACGTTTCGTCGAGCGGCAGGCCTGGCGCCGACGCCCGAATCCCACGCTGAGTGAGCGGGGCTCGGGACGCGGCGTTCCTAGTGGGCCTCATGAGCCAGAGCCTCGGCGCCAACTCGGCCAAGGCGCGGGTCGACGACGCGGTGCGCGCGCTCAGGAAAGACCCGGCCGCCCTGACGAGGGAGGACGCCTTCGAGGTGCTCGAGCGCCTCGCCAAGGAGAAGGGGCTCGTGGGGACCACGGCGCGCTTCGCGAAGGTGCGCCTCGAGCTGCAGTGGCCTAGCTAGCTGGTGGGTCGGCCTGCGCGTGACGGGCCGTCGGCGCCGCTCGCCGCGGTGGGCTGCGCGGCCAGACCTTACCCCCGCGGCCGCGACCGCGCCGCCCAGCGGGCCGCGAGCCACCCTCCCCCGAGGGCCAGCCACACCGGGCGCAGCAGCGCCGAGATCACGGTGTCGTCGTGGTTGCGCTCGTGGGGCGGCAGCCCGAAGCAGAGGCGCAGCTTGCCCGAAGGCACCAGCAGCGTGCCGCCCAGCCAGTCCCACAGCGCGAAGGTCGAGCCCAGGTTCTTGTGGAAGTGCGCCGGGTCCGAGCTGTGGTGCAGCTGGTGCTGCGCTGGGCTGATGAGCACGTGCTCGATCCACCGTCCATACGAGAGCCACACGTGCGAGTGCCGCAGGTTGGCGCCGAGCAGCGTCCAGCCGAACGACAGCAGATCCACCCCCAAGATGGTGGCGCCCGAGAGCTTGCCGGGGAAGGCCCAGAGGCACACGCCGGCCACCAGCGCCACCGCGAGCGCCGCCCCCGAGCGCATGAGCAGGCTCTCGAGGGGGTGGGCGCGGTAGACGGTGAACGGCGTCATGACCTCGGCCGAGTGGTGCACCTTGTGCAGCTCCCAGAGCGCGGGCACCGCGTGCGCGAGGCGGTGCACCACGTAGCGCGCGAGGTCTTGCGCCACGAAGGCGGCCACCGCGAAGACCAGCAGCGCGGCCTCGCGCTCGAGCGCGGCGATCGGGCTCGGTCCGAGCCAGGTGCGCAGGCGCATCCACACGCGCGTGGCCACGTACACCGTCGAGAACGAGAGCGGCGCGAGCAGGAGCGCCTTCACCAGCGCGCGCGCGAACAAGAGCCGATAGTCGAAGAGCGCCGAGCGGTGCAGCCAGATCGAGCGCGGGAACAAGAAGCGCGAGAGCGGACCGCGTGGGGCCGGGCGCGCGAGCCACCCGGCCGTGGCGAGCACGCCCGCGCCCAGCAGGTAGGCCCAGTACACCCGCGCGTCGGGGCGCGTGAAGGCCCGAAGCGGCTCGAGCAGCGCCTCGAGGGCTCGGGTCACGAAGGGCGGCGGCGCGGTCGGGCTGGGCATGCGGGCTCGAGCCGTGCCAACGGCCCGAGCCATCAGCACCCTGAGGCGTGCCAACGCCTCGAACGATGACCCTTCGTGGCAGCGATCGGGCGCCGCCTCGTTGATCCAGATCAAGTCGCGCGGCCCTTCGTCGAGCGGCGCGGCCACGCGCCCAGTCTGCTCAGCTCAGCGCGACACGAAGGTGATCGTCCTCGGCAGCGCGCGCGCCCCAGCGAAGCCGCGCGCCTCGCTCGTCCACAGCTCGGCCTCGGCGCTCGCGAGCCGCTCGCGCACGGTGACCCACAGGGCGCGCACGCGCGCGTCGTCCTCGGTGTCTTCGGGGGGCAGCTCGCGCACGGCCTGCCAGGCGAGCGCGCCCGCGTCGTGGCCGAGGCCCGTCCACCACGAGGGCGGCTGCAGCTTGGCCTTGG
>CAUJEM010000138.1:60000-128621 GCA_963169915.1 Myxococcota bacterium | reverse complement strand
CCCTCGGTGAGGACGTCGGCGGGGACGCGCCCGGCCTCGAGCAGCTCGCGCAGCTCGGCCAGGTAGACGCGCTCGTCGCGCCCGCTGGCGTCACGGCGCGCGCGCCGGGCGAGGCCGGCCTCGGCGTAGCCGAGCAGCTCGAGGCAGAGCGCCTGGGCGGAGGCGCCACCCACGCGCGCCGCGAGCCCCAGCCGCGTCAGCGCGGGCTGCGCGCGGACCAGCTCGTCCACCTCGATGCGCCGAGCGAAGGCGGCGGCCGCGGCGAGCGCGTCCGCGTCGTAGTAGAGCCCGGTGAAGAACGCCGCCACGGCCGGCGCGAGGCGCTGCGGCAAGGCGTCGCACATGCGCACCTCGAGCGTGCGCTTGAGGCGCACGTCCGGGAAGAGCGTCTGCAGGTGCAGGCGCCAGTCCGCCAGGGTGGCGCGCTCCCCCTCGAAGCCCTCCGCGAGGAAGCGCCGGAAGGTCTGCCCGGTGTTGGCGACGACGCGCTCGCCCCTGAGCAGCAAGAACATGCCCGCGTCGAGGGCCCACTCGGCGTACTCGGCGTAGCCGGGGCTCGGGTGGCGCAGGAGCGGCACGATGATCCCGGAGCGGCTCGGATCCATGTTGAGCCAGACCTCCCCGCGCAGCGTCTTCGAGCCGCTGACGCGGCCCTCGATGAAGGGCGCGTTGGCGAACATGGCGTTGACCAGCGGCGCGACGCGGAGCCCCATGAGGAGCTTGGTCATGGCGTCCGTCTCGCTGGAGTAGTCGAAATTGGCCTGCACCGTGGCCGTCCGTCGCATCATGTCGAGCCCGCCTGGGCCCCGGGTGGGGAGGTACTCGCGCATGATCCCGTAGCGGAGCTTGGGCACCCACGGCAGCTCCGCCTGCGTGGCCAAGGGGTGAAAGCCCACGCCTAGCCACGCCAAGTTCATGGTCCGAGAGATGGCGGCCAGCTCCTCCAGGTGCGCCTCGAACTCGGCGCGGACGGCGTGGACGTCCGGCAGCGGAGCGCCCGACAGCTCGAGCTGCGCCCCGGGCTCCAGCGTGATGGAGGCCTGCCCCCGCTCGAGCGCGATGATGGGCCCACCGTCGACCTCCCGGTGCGGGTGCCAGCCGTGGTGCTCCACGAGGTGCTCGAGGATACGCAAGACGCCGCGCTCACCAGCGTAAGCGAGCGGCGCGCCGGTGCTGGCGTCGACCCCGAATTTTTCGGCCTCCGTGCCGATCTTCCATGCTTCCGCGGGCTTCTCCGCCTCGTAGAACGGCAGCAGGAGCTGCTCGAAATGGGTGAGGGGCGTCGCGAGGTCAGGGGGGCTGGACATGGGGTTTGGCGAGGAGCTCAGGGTTGGGCAGGAGGGGGGACGCTGTGCTGCGCGCTGAGCCGCGAGCGTAGCGCCCGACTGTGGGCTTCGGTCGTGCCGGCCCCGCCCCCGAGCACCCGCGCCCCCGCGCCCTCGAGCCGCTGCAGCTGCTCCAGCCAGGCGGTGCTCGCCGCGTCGTCGGCGAAGCCGCGCACCGCCTCCGGGGCAGCGGCGAGCACCGCGCCCAGGGCGACGTCCGTGCGCGGCGCCGTCTCCGAGAGCCAGCGCGCCCCGAGCTCCGCGTCGTGGAGATCCAGGACCACGGCGCTGACGCCCTGGTCTCCTAGCTCCTTCACCAGGCCCTCGAGCGGTGCGCCGTCCAGGCCGCCGTCTCGGTCCAAGGTGAGCGCCACCCAGGTGGGCAGGCCGGTGCGCCGCGCCGCCTCGACCGCGGCGTCCAAGGTCCGCCGCGCGCCGTGTCCCCGGACCAGCAGGAGATCACAGTCGGCCGTGGCGAGCCGCTCGGCGTGCTCTCGCAGCTCGTCCACCAGGCGCTCGGCGAAGACGGAGCTGACCATGTCCGAGCCGAGGACGCCGGCCAGCGCGCAGGGCCTCGCGGCCTGCTCCAGCGCGTCGCGCCCCAGCTCCACGGCGCGCCGCGTCAGCGCCGCGGCTCGGTGCTCCATGCCCACCTCCGCGAGCGAGCGTGGCGTGGTGTCGCTGGTCAGCGCGGTGAGGATGTCCACGCCGGCGGCCAGCTCCGCGGCGTAGTGCTCCAGGACCGCGCTCGGGCGCTGCCGCAGGAGCTGCCCGAAGGCCCCCGCGGTGTCCAGCGAGGCGCCCAAGCGCCGCAGCGAGGCGCTGGTGTCGGAGTCGAGCACGAGCGGGCGTCCTTGCTGGAGCCGTGGTGCCAGGCGCGCGTAGCTGCTCATGAGGGGCGCGCAGCCTAGCGCCATTCCCGGCCTTCGGCGACGTCCAGTCGCCAGCGCCGGTCAGCCCCTAGCGTGGCGCCTCGACCGTCTTACAGCCGAAGCGGATGCCGATCTCCCGAATGGTCGCGCCCATCACGGTGGAGCAGGTGCTGGGGCACGCGATGATGGTCGTGGGGTTGGCGTCGTCGTCGTAGTACCAGCCGCCGTGCGCCGGCGTGCACTCTTCGCGCGAGGGCACCTTGCCCACCGTGATGCGCAGCCCGTCCGCCGCCCGCACCATGTCGAAGTTGAGGCGCCCTGGCTCCAGATCACGCCCGGGCGGCGGCGGGGGGATGGTCCAGGTGCAGCTCGCGTGGACCGACGCGATGGCGTCCCGCGCGAGGGCGTCGAAGACGGCCGTGAACCCATCGGCCTGCTGACAGAGGTCGCCTTTGACCCCACCGGTCTGCTGGACGAGCTTGCCGTACTCCACGCCCACCTGCGTGGCGATGGGGGAGCACTGCCGGAACGGGAAGATCCCGTAGAACTTCCAGAGCCCCGGCTTGATCTTGGTCGGATCCAGCGCCTGGAGGTCATCGGTGAATTGATCGGCGCTCATGGCGGAGTCCCCGTCGCTGACCACCACGTAGAGCTTGAGCGAGTTCGGGCGCAGCATCCCCTTGTAGCGGTCGTACTCGTTGCGGACGACGTAGAGGGCGTCCGTGCTGCTGACGGGGACGAGCACGTGCTGGTAGCGCGGCAGCTTGGTGTCGAAGGGGCAGGTGCCGGAGCCGAGCGGCGCGTCGATGCAGATCCCCTTGGGCGCGGCCGGGTTGTTCACCGGCGGCGGGTCTTGCGCGGCGACCAGCACGAAGCGCGCGTCCACCGACGCGTCCACGAGCTGCTGCGAGAAGCGGTTCATCGCCGCCCTCACGAAGCCCACCTCCTCTTGCATGCTGGGCGAGGTGTCGATGGCGAAGACGATGTCCGCCGGGACCACCTCGGGTGTGGAGGGGATGAGCACCTCCGTGCAGGCCTCGCCGTCGAGCCCGCCGCCGCCTGCAGCGCCTCCGCCGTCCACGATGAGGACGCCGCCGCTGCCGCCACCGCCGCCGCCGCCGCCGGAGCCGCTCGCGTCGGCGCCGCCGTCCGTGGGCGCGCCGGCGGCGCCCGCGTCGCCGCTCGCGCCGCCATCGCCAGAGGCCGAGCACGCGCCCGCGACGAGCAGTGACGCGGTAGCCAAGAGGGCGAGGGGGCGGACGAAGGTGAAGCTCACGCGCGCAGTCTACGGGCGCTCCGGCGCCAGGGCAACGCGACGCGT
This sequence comes from Myxococcota bacterium, assembly GCA_963169915.1. GTDB lineage: Bacteria > Myxococcota_A > Polyangia > Polyangiales > Polyangiaceae > JADLEQ01. Next base: position 125,103 of record CAUJEM010000138.1, on the reverse strand, counting down.
CGGCTGCGGTGGGCTACCAGCCGCAGCGCTCACCGGCGTTCTGTTGCGCCAGCCAGCTCATCAGGGGCTCGTAGTATTCCTTGAGCGCACTGGCGTCGAGCCGAGTCTCGCCGAGCACCGCCAGCGCCTCCGGCCAGGGGCGGCTCGCGCCCAGCTCGAGCATGGCGCGGAGTTTGTCCCCCGCCGCCTTGCTACCGTAGATGCTGCACGTGTGGAGCGGGCCGGTGTGCCCCGCCACCTTACAGAGCGCGCGGTGGAACTGGTACTGGAGGATGCGCGCGATGAAGTACCTCACATAGGGGGTGTTGCCGGGGATGTGGTACTTGGCGCCGGGGTCGAAATCCGCCTCGCTGCGCGCCAGCGGCGGGGCGACGCCCTGGATCTTCTCGCGGAGCGCCCACCACGCGGCGTTGTACTCGCTGGGCTTGGTCTTGCCGCTGAACACGTCCCAGCGCCACTCGTCGATGAGCTTTCCGAAAGGCAGAAAGGCGATGCCCTCGAGGGCGCGGTGCATGAGCAGGTTGAGCGCGGCCTCCGGGCTCTCCTCGGGTTTGTCCACCAGGCCGATGGCCTTGAGGTACTTGGGCGTCACGCTGAGCGCCAAGGTGTCCCCCACACCTTCGTGAAACCCGTCGTTGGCGCCGCTCTGAAATAGCGCGGGTTGGTCGTGGTAGTAGAGGAAGTAATAATTGTGGCCGAGCTCGTGGTGGAGCGTGACGAAGTCCTCTTGGTTGACCTCGATGCACATCTTGATGCGGAGGTCGCCGGAGAGCCCCACGTCCCAGGCGCTCGCGTGGCACACCACGCTGCGGTCCCTGGGCTTGAGGAAGAGGCTGCGCTCGAAGAAGCTCTGCGGCAGCGGAGCGAGCCCCAGCGACGTGAAGAAGCCCTCCGCCGTGCGCACCATCTTCATGGCGTCGTACTTCTTGGCGCGGAGCGCGGGGGTGAGATCGGCCGTGCCGCGGCCCTGGTACGGCTCTAGCAGCGGGTACAGGTTCGTCCACTCCTGGGCCCACATGTTGCCGAGGACGTGGGCGGGGATGGGCGCGCCCACCGGGATCTTCTCGGCGCCGTAGCGCGCCCGCAGCTTCTTGCGCGTGTAGCAGTGCAGCGCCTCGTACAGCGGGCGCACCTCGCCCCAGAGCCGGTCCATGTCCGCGGAGAACGCGGCGGCGCTCATGTCGTAGCGGCCCTTCCAGATCTCCCCGACGTCGGCGAAGCCGAGCTCCCGCGCCCCCTCGTTGCCGAGCTCCACGAAGCGCTCGTACATGGGGCGCATCTCACGAGAGATGCCGTGCCAGCCGCGCCAGGCCTCGAGCTCGAGCTCCCAGTCGCTGCTCTTGGCCAGGATCTCCGACAGCTCCCCGAGCTCGAGGCACTCGCTCTGCTTGTCCTTGCCGTGCCCCTTGAACTTCGGTGAGCAGGCCTTGCCCCGGCCGTAGAGGCCCTCGAGCTTGCTGGCGAGCTCCGCCAGCTCCTTGCGGCGCGCGGCGTCGTGCGGCGCGGGGAGATCGGTGGAGTAGCGCAGCAGGTAGAGCGCGCGCTGGGTCTCGGGCCGGAGGGGCAGGCCCTCGAAGCGCCGCGCCTGCTTGATCTTGCGCGCCAGGAACTCCATCAGCCGCGCGTGAGCCTTGGCCTCGAGGGCCTCGGTGTCGTCGGTGATGTAGGTGGCCTTCACCCAGCTCGTCCGGTCGGACTCGTCGAGCAGCTGGGTCAGCTCCGCGTTGAAGGCCGCGATGAAGGCGTCGGCCTCGGCCGGGGTGGGCGCCGCTGGGGTGGGCGCGGCCACCGTGGCCGGCGGCTCCCCCGGCGCGCAGGGCGCCGCTGCGGGAGGCTGTCCGCCGCCGCAGCCCGCGCTCAGCCCGAGCAGCACCAGGCCCGCGCTGGCCGCGCCTCGCCAGGCCGGGATCGAAGAGTGCCTGGAGTTCCCGAGCCACCGTAGGGAGCGCATGAACGTCGCTTAGGCGCCCGTGTGACGGCGCGCAAGGGCGGCGAGCCGGACCCACGGTGGCGGCGCCGTGAGCGCTGCAGTCAGCGAAGACAATTCCGGGATGGTTGACCGCTGAAGCCAGCGGCCCGGCCAGGCGTGAGCGGACGTGATACCTTGGTCATCGTCGAGGTCAGCATGATGAGAGGCTCTACGTGGTTCTGGGGCGCCATCTTCGGCGTGGGCGTGACGGCGGGGGCCATGGCGTGCTCCGGCACGGGTGGTAGCCCGGACGATGACGAGCCCGGGGGGAGCGCGGGGGTCGGCGGCGGCGCCGGTCAGGGCGGCACGAGCGGCACGAGCGGCACGAGCGGCGGAGGCACCGGGGGAAGCGGGGGCGACATCGTGTTGCCCGACGCTGGGGGCTTCGACGCCGCGGATCCGGACGCGCGCTGCGTGAGCACCACGCAAGCGGTGGACAACGCCATCGACGTCATCTTCATGATCGACAACTCCTGCTCCATGGAAGAAGAGATCCAGCAGGTGCGCGACAACATCAACGGCAGCTTCACGGACATCATCCGTCAGTCTGCCATCGACTGGCGCGTCATCATGATCAGCCAGCGCCAGCTCGGGGGGCCGCTCGCGGGGAGCTTCAACGTGTGCGTCACGCCGCCGCTGGCGGGGCCCAACTGCGCGGACAACCCGCCGCAGTTTCGTCACCTGCCCTGCGTGGTGGAGAGCGCGGACTCCCTGGAGGTGGCGCGGGACACCTACGACGGGCGTCACAACCAGCAAGCTCGCCCCGGCGCCATCATCCTCCACCCCTGCTTCGCGCGCTGGGACGACAAGATCCGCTTCGACTCCACCAAGATCTTCGTGGTCGTCACGGACGACGACGCCCCGGCGCAGAGCATCCCGGGCGGAGGGATCCCCGCGGCGCAGTTCGACACCTGGGCCACCCAGAACGTGCAGCCCGCGGGCGTGCTCGGGACCAAGGCGGCGCGCAAGTACATTTTCTTCGGTGTCACGGGTCAGTCCATGACCGACCCTACCCAGGCCTGCCCGGGCGCCATGGCCCCTGGGCAGCAGTACCAACAGCTGGCGCAGCTGACCGGGGGCTTCACGCGCAGCATCTGTGAGAGCGACTGGTCGGACATCTTCCGTACCATCGCCAACGGCATCGTCAGCCGCGTGAGCTGTGAGCTCAACGTGCCACGCCCCACGGGCGGCCAGACCATCGACCCGAACAAGGTGAACGTCACCTTCACGCCGGGAGGCGGCGCCCCACAAGCCGTGCTGCAGGACAACAACGGCCCGTGTGCGTCGCCGACCGTGGACGGTTGGCAGTGGAACGCGGACAAGAGCAAGATCCTGCTCTGCGGGCAGGCGTGCACGCGCGCGCAGGCCGATCCGCGCGCCAGGGTGGAGCTGGCCCTGGGCTGTGCCACGGACATCCGTCCGCCGGAGTAGCCCCGGCCCTGTGCTCCGGGCGGCGGACGGCGGGGGCGCGACGGCCATGGTTGCGTTCCCGGCGCGCGGCGGCATGCTCGTGAGCGTGCTGCTCTGCGTCGCACGGCTCCCGCCACCTCCCGAGGGCGCTCAGCGCGTCGCGAGGGTGCTGGGGCTAGTCGCGGCCGACGTGGGGATGCGCTTGGCGGGCACCTTGCCGCGCGTCATCGCCGCCAGCGCGGACGTGGGGCTCGTCGCAGACCAGGTGGCGCGGCTCGGTGAGGCTGGCGTGCTCGCCTTCGCCGTGGATCCCGCGCAGGTGCCGGAGGACGCCGAGCGCGTCGTGGCGCGGACGCTCCAGCCGGGGCCGAGCGCGCTCCTCGTCGAGGATCGCGCCGGCGGGCTGCACCGGGTGGCGCTGGAGGCGGTCACCCTCGTGCAGCGCGGTGAGCGGGTCGCAACCAGCAGTGAGACCGTCAAGCACCAGGAGCGGCGGTTCTCCCTGGGGCGCGCCGTCCTCACGTCTGGCCTGAGCGTCACCAAGAAGGTCGAGCGCGAGCAGACCGTGAGCACCACCTCGCGCGAGCCCTTCCTCGTGCTGCAGCGCGACGACGGTGGCCCGCAGATCATGCTCTACGAGCGGCGCCTCGACTACCGCTTCCTCGAGGCGCCGCAGCCGTCGAGCTTCCAGAACCTCGAGCGCACCCTGGCGCTCCTGCAGGCGTGGCTGCCCCGGGCCACGATCGACGCGCGTCTCCGGCGCCCAGGGTTCATCGCGGGGCCGCTCGCCGCCCTGCCCAACGGCGTGGACGTGGCGCTGGAGCTGGTCCGCGTGGCGCACCAGCTCGGCGCGTAGCGGCTCAGACGCGCCGCCCCTGCGCGCGCCGCGGCGAGAACTCGCGATCGAACAGGCGCACGCGCCGCAGCGCGAGATCGAGCAAGAAGGCGACGACGGCCCCGAGCAGGAGGCGGTCCCAGAGCGGCTGCTCCACCGTCAGCGTCGCCGAGCCCGGCGCGAAGACCGCCTCCGGGCTGGGGTCGACGCTGCCGTCGCCGATCACGGCGAAGCGGGTGAGCCGCTCGAGATCGGGGGCGAAGCTAGCGTACTCCTGAGGGTAGGGGTAGCTGATCTGCCCATGGCTCACGCTCTCGGGCGCGCGGCTCGGCTCGTCACCACGGCGGCGGTGCTCGGCCTTCAGCGCGAAGGAGCCGTAGCGCCGCAGCTCGAAGCTCGCCTCGTAGCGGCCGGGGGCGACCTGCTCCAGCGGGAGCTGCCGCGTGGTCTTGCTCGGCAGGGGGCCGATGACGCTGAGCGTGGACACCAGCTCGTTGTCGAAGCGCTCGTCCGGGGTGAAGGCGTCCACGATGGCCCGCACCCGTGCCCCCTCCACGACGGTCTTCATCTCCCGCTCCTTGCGGTGCTTACGCCGCTGGTTCTCTCGGACGAGCTGGCCCCAGAAGCGCCCGTACTGCGGCCACCGCAGCCAGTCCACGGCCCAGAGGTTCTTGACGTCGCTGGTCCACGCCAAGACCACCCCGAGTCCGACGCGCCACTCGGCCAAGATGGGCTCTCCGCGCTCGCTCTCCAAGACGAGCCGGGCTGGGGGGGGCTTGAGCTGGGTGGCCACGTAGCCGTGCAGCAGCGGCGCCGACGCGATCGAGATCCCCTCCAGGTAGTCGGCCGCGGCGACCTGGCGCACGGGGAACCACTCCTCCACGGCGGCTTGGCGCGCCACGAGCTCGGTCTCCCGCGTGAAGATCTTGGGCAGGCCGTTGGGATCTCGCACGGCGTGAAAGCGACCCCCTCCGGTCTCCGCGAGCTGCCGCAGGAACTCCGCGTCCGCGCCGTCGCCCAAGCCCAGCGTGGTGACGGTGATCCCCTCGGCGAACATCGCGCGCGCGAGGTCTTGGATGCCTTGGGTGGAGGCGCGCCCGTCGGTCAGCAAGATGACGTGCTTTTTCCGCGCGCGGAGCGCGGTCAGATCTTGGTAGGCGGCGTCGAGTGCGCGGAAGATCTCCGTCCCACCGCCGGGCTGGATGCGGGCGAGGTCGCTGGCGATGCGCGCGCGGTTGCGGGCGGCTTGAAACCGCACGTAGCGGCTCGGCTCGTTGTCGAAGGCGATCACGCCGACGAGGTCGTCGCCCTCGAGCGTGCTCACCGTCGCCTTGCACGCGGCCTTGGCCATCTCGAGGGGCAGCCCGCTCATGGAGCCCGAGCGATCGATGACGAGCGCCATCGCGACGTTGGGCAGCTCTTTGCGCCGCTCGGAGTCCATCCGGACCGGCAGCAGCCGCTCCATGGGGGTCTTCGCCCAGCCGCCCAGCCCGTAGCCGGCAGGTCCCCCCGCGAACAAGAAGCCTCCCCCCAGCTCCCGCACGTAGCGCTCCACGAGCGCCTGCGAGCCAGGGCTCACCGCCTCCGCCGGCACGTCCGAGAGGATGAAGAAGACGTAGCGCTCGAGCTCCTGGAGCGACCCCGGGAACGCGCTCGGCGCGCGCACGTCCACGTCGAACTGCTGGGCCGACAGCGCCCCGCTCAGGTAGCTGGCGCGCTGGGGTTGCCCCTCGATGTAGAGCACCGCGGGGCGCCCAGGGACGTCCACGGTGATGGTGTAGGCGTTGTTCTCCTGGAAGGTGTCGTGCTCGAGTCGATCCAGCATCAGGCGGTAGCTCAGCTCTCCGCCCACGCGCGCCACGCTCTTGAAGGTGATGGTGTTCGCGCCGGGCTCGAGCTCGAGCTCACGCACGCCGTCCAGTCCGTTGAGCACCTCGCCTTGAAAGAGCCGCGCGCGGGCCTTGCCGGCGCGGCTGGCGTAGAGCTCCGCCGTGAGCTCGAAGGGCTCGCCGAGGTCGAGCTTGGCGGGGGCGCGTAGCCGCTGGATGGCGACCTCCCCGGGGGGGGGTCTGCGGTAGGGCAGGCTCCAGAGCCGCACGCCAAACTGCCGGGCTCGCTCGGCCTCCGCGAGGACGTCTCCCTCGGTCTCGACGCCGTCGCTGAGCAGCAGCACGTGGCGAAGGTGGCCCGGCGGCATGACCCCGAGGGCGAGCTGCAGGGCGGCCTGCAGGTGACTCCCGGCGCCGGGGGCCTGCGCCGTCGCGGGCCCTGGCGCGCGCGCGTGGCGGAGCTCGGCCACCGTCGGCACGAGGCGCTGCCCCTCACGCTCCGGCAGCTCGATGAGGCGAGCGCTGCGCGCGAAGGTGATGACGCGCAGCTCGTCTTCGGCGCCCTTCGCCGCCAAGAGCGCGCTGAGCGTGGCGCGCGCGTCCTCGAGCGACGCGTCGGAGACCGAGTCGCTGACGTCCACGAGCACCACCGCGGCGATCCGTCGCGAGTCCGTGGTGCGCACCGGCCTGCCGAGGCTCAGCGCGAGCAGCCCGAGGAACGTCAAGCGCAGCCCGAAGGAGGCGAGCCGCTGTTGCCACGGCAGATCCGCCAGCGAGCGCCCGAGGGCGTAGAGCAGCGCCGGCGTCACGAGCAGCAGCCCGAGCCAGCGCGGCTCGAGCAGCTCATGGACTCGCCCGTGGCTCTCGACGCGGAAGGCGTGCGGGGGGGCGAGCCACACCCAGCGCCAGTAGGCCCAGCTCAGCGCCGCGCCGAGCAGCAGCGCGCCGAGCGCGAGCCAGCCCCGGCGGGCGCGCCCCCTCATACCGTGAGCCTCCGGTGGTAGCTCAGCCACTCGCTGGCGGAGAGCACCGCGGCGGCCAAGAGCAGGTAGTGCCACAGCTCACGTCGCGCCTTCGCGTCGAAGCTGGGGAGCGGCGCGAGCGGCCGCCCGAGGTCGAGCGCCTCGGGTGGTAAGATCTTGCTCTCCTCCGGCGCGGCGAGGTTCGCGGCGAAGCGGCTCTCGAACGGCGGGGTGGTGGCGGCGCTGCGGAGCGTGAAGAAGCCCGCGTGCTCACCGAACACCACGGCGTGTCCCCCGCGCACCGGCACCTCACGCTCGTCCCCAGCGGGGCCGAGGAGGGACACGCGCTCGAGCGGCGCCGGGACGGGCAGGTACCAGGGCTGCCCGGTCGGGTAGCTCGACAAGAAGCTCGCGTCGTCCTCGCCGAAGGAGTCGATGGCGTTCAGGATGAACAGCGGCCACGCCGGACGCAGCACCCAGTCGCTGTCGCGCGGATCGAAGCCGAGCGCCAGGAACGGCCGTCCGTCGCGGCGTCCGCCCACGAGCAAGGGCCCCTGGTCACTCGCGCCGAGGACGCGGTCGCCCGGCTCCGGGCGGAGCGAGTAGCCCGTGGCCACCTGGACGTCACCGAGCGCCAGGTAGCGCAGCGCGGGGCTCTTGGCGTCCCAGCTGTCGAAGCCGAAGCCCTCGAGTCGCCGCCCGCGCCGCAGCGGGCCGCCCTGCGCGGGCAGCGCCAGATAGAGGGCGGCGCCGGCGTCCTCGGCGACGGGGGGCGCGACGCCGTCGAAGAGCGTGACGTCGAAGCCGCCGCGTACGGGGTAGCGCTCGGGGGGCACCAGCGTGACGTCCAGGTACTCGTCGAGCAGCAGGGCGGCCTCCAGGTAGGTGTTGCCGCGCGTCACGACGCACACGCGCGCCCGGCGGCGCTCTGGGACGAGCGCGTAGCCGCGGTCGTCCGCCGGGAGCAGATCGCGCCCCTGCGTGACCCGCGCGACCGCCTCGAGCGTCCGGTCGGCGCCGGCGAGATCTTGGTAGTACCGCGGGAGCCGCTCACCGGGCTTCAGCTCGAGCGTGCTGACGTCGATGAGGCGCCCGTCACCGTACAGCGACAGCTCCACGGTGGCCGGCTCCGCTCCCGCGTTGTCGAGCTGGAGCCGCACCTCCGCGCGCGACTTGTCGAGCGGGTAGCGTCGGACGGACAGGCCGGTGAGCCCCACGTTGCTGCCCTCGCTGCCGAGCCTGAGCCAGCTGACGGGGACGCCCTCGAGCAGGCCCTCGCCCGCAGCGGCGGCGTCGCCCAGGGCACCGTCGCTGAGCACGACGACCTCCGGCCGCTCGACCCCGCGCAGGCTGTCCGCGGCGAAGCCGAGCGCACGCCGAAGATCGGCGCGCGTGTCGGTGGCGCGCAGGCGCTCTGCGGCGCGCTCGAGCTCCGCGCGATCCCCGCTCAGCGGGCTGAGCGGGGTCACGCTCGCGTCCATCTGCGCGATGAGCAGCCGATCGTTCGCCCCGAGCCCAGCGATCATCTCCCGGAGCTTGACCTGCGCGCCCGCGAGGCGGGAGGGCAGCACGTCGGTGGCCTGCATGCTCGCGCTGGCGTCCACCAAGATCACGACGCTGCGCCCGTCCGCCCAGCTCGCCGTGAGCCGTGGATCTCCCAGCGCCGCGAACACCAAGGCGAGTAGCAGCAGCTGCAGCAGGAGCGAGAGCAGGCGCTTGAGCCGCGAGAACCAGGTGGACGCGTCACGGTCCCGGAGCACCCGCTGCCACAGGATCGAGTAGGGGACCACCACCCGGCGCCGCCGGAGCTTCAGGACGTAGAGCAGCACGACCGCCCCGGCGGCCCCCGCCGCCAGGGGCAGCAGCTGCGCGAGCGGGAGCCCGAGCCACCTCAACGCAGAAACCCTCCCTGACGGAACACCTTGAGCACCAGCTCGTCGAAGGCTTGGGTCGTGGGCGCCGCGAAATACGGGACGTGGCGGCTCGCGCAGAAGTGGGCGACCTCCCCGCGCCAGCCTCGCTGCGCGTCCCGAAGCCGGCCGAGGAGCGCCTCGGTGACGGTGACGGCGCGCTCGTCGCCGGTCTCGCAGTCGACCACCTGCACGTCGCCGAGGAGCGCGGGCCGCTCCTCGGCGGGGTCGATGAGGTGCACAATGTAGGGCTCGAAGCGATGGTAGCGCAGCACGTTGATGCCGCGCTCGAAGCCCGCCGGGTCGTACAGATCGCTCACCAGCACCGCGAGCCCCTTGCGCCGGTGCTGCGCGGCGAAGGCGCCGAGCGCCGCGCCCAGATCCGTGCTCCCGCGGGCCTCCAGCCGGGACAGGAAGCGCAGCACGCGGAAGATCCGCGCCTTGCCGCGCGTGGGGGCCATCCGCTCGGCGACGCCGTCCCGCACCGCCACCACGGTGACGCGGTCGAGGTTGGCGAGCCCCACGTAAGCCAGCGCCGCCACGAGGCGCCGCGCCTGATCGAATTTCGCGCCGCCCCCGAAGGCCATGCTGCTCGAGCAGTCCACGATGAAGTAGATGCCAAGATCTTCTTCTTCTTCATGGAGTCGGACGAGCAGTCGCCCGAAGCGCTGGTAGACGCTCCAGTCGATGCGCCGGAAGTCGTCGCCGGGGACGTAGTCACGGTGGTCGGCGAATTCGACGCCGCTGCCGGCCTTGCGCGTGCGGCGCTCGGCGCGTTGGCGGCCAGCGTGCAGCTTGCGACTGACGAGCGCCAGGCTCTCCAGCTTGCGGAGGAACGCCTCGTCGAAGAGCGTGCCCGCGTCCTCGTGCGCAGCGGGCCGCGCGCGACGACGAGGGCGGAGGCGAGCGAGCAGGCCCATGCGGCGCGGCTCAGGCCTCGGCGCTCGGGAGCTTGGCAAGAAGCTGCTCGATGATGGCGTCGGTCTCGATCCCTTCCGCCTCGCCCTCGAAGTTGAGCAAGACGCGGTGCCGCAGCGCGGGCTTGGCGACGGCTTGGACGTCGTCGATGGACGCGGCGAAGCGCCCCTCGAACAGCGCGCGGATCTTCGCGGCGAGCACGAGCGCCTGGGCGCCGCGCGGCGAGGCGCCGCTGGCGACGAAGCGCCGGACGTCAGGCGTCGCCGAGGCGTCTCGGGGGTGCGTGGCGAGCAGGAGACGGATGGCGTAGTCGGTCACGTGGCGCGCGATCGGCACCTGGAGCACGAGCGCTTGCAGCGCTTGGATCTCCTGGCGGCTGAGCACCTGGCGCGCGCGCGCTCGCTCGGTGCTGGTGGTCCGCTCCAGGATGTCGTGCAGCTGCTCCCGCGTCGGGAACGGCGCGTGGAGCTTGAAGAAGAAGCGGTCGAGCTGGGCCTCGGGCAGCGGGTAGGTGCCCTCTTGCTCCAGGGGGTTTTGCGTCGCGAGCACGAAGTAGGGCTCCTCGATGACGTGGGTGACGCGGCCGACCGTGACGCGGTGCTCCTGCATGGCCTCGAGCAGCGCGCTCTGGGTCTTGGGCGTGGCCCGGTTGATCTCGTCGGCCAGCAGGATGTTGGCGAACACCGGCCCCTTACGGAACTCGAACGCGGGCTTGCCGCCCGGCACGTCCTCGATGACGGTGGTGCCGATGATGTCCGAGGGCATCAGGTCCGGCGTGAATTGGATCCTCGAGAACTCGAGCCCCAAGCTGTCGGCCAGGGTCTTGATGAGCAGCGTCTTGCCGAGCCCTGGGACGCCCTCGAGCAGGGCGTGAGAGCCGGCCAGCATGCACGTGAGCACGCCGTCGACGAGCTCCCGCTGCCCCACGACGACGGTGGCGATCTCGGCTCTCAGCTGCGACAGCTTGGCTAGAAAATCTGCGACTTGGGCGCGGGCCTCCTGCTCGCTCATCGATCTCTCCTCAGGGGTGCGTGGCGTGCCTCGGCCTCATTCCCTTGGCCGGATGAGCTGGAAATAGCGCTGCACGTAGAAGCGATAGCCAGCGGGGATCTCGTCTTGGTGCATCACGGCCTCCGCGACGTGCCGATAGTCCGTATACACCTTGCGGTAGCCTTGGCCGCGGAAGCCCCGCTCTGCCGCGGCCTGGATGACCTGGCTCGACGCGGTGCCCTCCCCCGTGTCCACGCCGGCGGCGCTGACGTCGCGCGTCCTGCCGGCGAGCTCCGTGCGCTCCCCGGCCACGTTGGGGTCATGGCCCTGCCCCCACTGCTCGCCGCCCGCGCCGGGCTCCCCTGGGCGCTCGCCCGCGGCGGGCCGCGAGCCGGCCTGCGCCGTCCCCTCGCCGCCGGGGAGCCGCGCGCCGCTCCCGCCACGCTGGAGGCGCAGCTCCCCCGGCTGGCGCGCGCGCGGTGCGCCCTGGCCTTCACCCGCAGGGGCCTGACGCTGGCCAGGCGGGCCGGCGCCCTCCTCGCCTCGAGCTTGCGCCGAGCCCTCCGGGTCGCCCGTCCCGGAGCCTCGCCCCGGCTGCCCGCGCTGCTGGCCGCGCGCGCGCTCGCGGAAGCGCTCGAGGCGCTCCTGCTGCTCCGGGCGTGCCTGCCGTTGCTGGCGGAGCAGCTCACGCAGCTCCTCGATCTGGCGCTTGAGCTGCTCTTTCTGGGCGTCGCTCAGCTGCTGCTCGGCCTGGCGGTGGAGATCCTCCGCGGCGCGCTCGAGGTGCTGAGCGGCCTCACCCAGCTCGCGCAGGAGCGCCGCGGCGGCCTCCGCCAGCTCCCGGTCCAGCCGAGAGAGCTCGCGCTCGACGCGCTCGAGGCGCTCGCGCTCGCGCTCGAGGCGCTCGAGCTGACGCTCCTGCTTGGACAGGGCCTGCCGCTCGGCCTCCGAGGCGTGCCCCTCGTCGCGCCGCTTCAGGAGCCGCCGCCGTTCGCCGTCCGCGCGGTCGCGCGCCGCCGTGGCCGCCGCGGTGCGCTCGCCGACCACGCGGCTGGCGCGCTCGAGCGACGCGCGCAGCAGGTCGAGCTCGGCCTTCTTGGGGGGTGCCTCGCGGCGGCGCAGCCGCTCGGCGAGCGCTCGCAGCGCCTGCTCCGCGTCGGCGAGGCGCTGCTCGTTCAAGGCCTCGCCGATCGACGCGGCGGCACGACTCCGAGAGAGCTCGCTCGCGATGGCGCGGAGCGCCGCCTCGTGCTCCGCGGGCTCGGGCCGAGCTCCGCGCTCGAGCTCCTGCCGCAGGGCCGTGAGGCGCCGGAAGGCCTCGCTCCGGTCGATCCGCTGGGCGGCGAGGTCCTCCAGGAGCTGATGGTAGCGGCGGACGGCCGCGGCCACCTCGGGATCCCTCGCTTGGTCGCCGAGCGCCGCGACGCGCTCCCTGAAGGCGTCCAAATCGTCTTCGGGGAGCAGCAGGGGCTCTAGCCGCGGCGCTGGCGTCGCGACTGCTGGCGTGGGGGCGGGGGCGGGGTGGAGCCGCGCCGCCCCGAAGCAGGCCAGCGCTGCGGCGCCCACCAGCAGCAGCTCGCGGGGGAGCCGCAGGGGCACGGCGGCACGCGGCGAGAGCTCCTCGGCGCGCGCCGAGGCGTCGCTGATGGCCGCCTCCATCAGCGGGGTGCGCTCCGCCGGCGCGCGCGCACCGAGCTCGAGCGCCGTGGCGACGCGATCGGCGAGCCGGTGGTGCCGGTCGAGCAGCACGGCGCCCAGCGCTGGCGGTCGGCGTCGCAGCCCGGCGCGCAGGACGCTCCCCACGGTGAGCGCTCCGAGCGCGGCGATGAGCCAGCCGCCACGGCCGAGCTCCCAGGCGTCTCGCCCCTGATGGCGCGCCCACGCGATGAGCCCGGCGGCCGTGAGCAGCGGCGCGGGCAGCAGGCGCGCAGCACGTGCCAGCGCCGCGTTCAGCCGAGCGCGACGCAGCGCGCTGGCGGCCGCGCGCCGGAGGGGCTGGAGGCGGGGGTCGGGATCGGGCACCTGCGAGGTTCCGGGCTAGAGCTCGTCCATGATAGCGGGAATGCCGGGGTAGGCCCGGAGTTCCCTCGCGCCGTGCCGCTCGGGAGCCTGACGCGAGGAACTTTCGACCCAGTGCTGACGACGCTTGACCAGAGCCGGGTCGGTGATCTGTGATGCGCCGGAGGAGCGCTCCCGTTCATGCCCCAATCCCAGCACCCCGTGACCATTCTCATCGCTGATGACGAGCCCGCCATGCGGGCGGTCACCTCGACCCACCTCCGCAACGCCGGCTATGAGGTCGTGGAGGCGGCGGACGGCGAGCAAGCGTGGGAGCTGGCGCTCACCCACCTGCCGCAGCTCATCGTGCTCGACGTGATGATGCCCGGGATGACGGGCTGGGAGGTCTGCCAGAAGGTACGGAGATCCGTGGAGCTGGCCCACACGGGCGTCGTGATGCTCACCGGGATTGGAGAGCACCTCAACGAGATGACCTCCCCGCTCTACGGAGCCGACGCCTATCTCGACAAGCCGTTCGACTTCAGCGCCCTGAAGGCCGCCGTCGCGGAGACCCTGGCGCGCCGCGCCGGAGGCTCCCCGGCGGCGCGTGCAGGCGCTGCGCAGCGGCCCGTGAAGGCGAAGGCTGCACCGAAGGCGAAGGCTACGCCCGCGAAGGCCGCCCCGAAGGCGAAGGCGTCCCCAGCGAAGGCTGTACCGAAGGCGAAGGCCGCCCCGAAGGCGTCCCCAGCGAAGGCTGCACCGAAGGCGAAGGCCGCGCCGAAGGCGAAGGCCGCACCGAAGGCGAAGGCCGCGCCGAAGGCGAAGGCCGCGCCGAAGGCGAAGGCCGCGCCGAAGGCGAAGGCGCCCCCAGCGAAGGCTGCCCCGAAGACGAAGGCCGCACCGAAGGCGAAGACGAAGGCGCCCGTCTCGGCGCCGCCGAAGGGCCCGCGGGCCGTGAAGCGCTGAAAGCGCGGCGCCGGCGCTCAGCGCTCGCCGTGAATGGGCAGCGGTCCTGGCGGCTCCGCCAGGCGCGCCTCGAGGTAGTCCGGTGGGGGTAGCTCCCGCAGCGTGAAGCTGATCTGCCGGGTGTGCGGGTGCTCCTCCAAGCCGAGGTAGCCTTCGTCGGCGAGCGCGCAGAGCATCCCGAAGGCGTGGCCGGGGGTGGAGATGGGGTGTGCCCCTGCGGTGGGGACGAAGGGCGCCAGGTCGCGAGCGAAGAACGGCTCTCTCCGGCGTGCGGGGCTCCCGAAGAACTCCGTGACGAGCGCGCGGTAGAGCTGGACGAAGTACTGCTCCGCGAACTCGACCCAGCGGAGGGGCTCGGTGACGGCGAATTTCCCATGGGGTGGGAGCACCACGCGCACCGGGCGGGTACGGAAGAACTCACGCAGCACGCGGAGCGTCTGCAGGTAATGCTCGAAGGCCATGCTGTAGCTCTGCCCGGCCGCCGTGAAGATGGGGATGACGAAGCCATGGCTGTCCGGGCGCTGCGGGGCTCCCGTGACCAACAGGGTATCTCCAGGGATCGCGACGCCCGTGCGCAGGTCCAGGTAGAGCACGCAGTCCCAGCTATGCCCTGGGGTAGCGACTGCGATGACGCCCTCCGGCAGCGCCCCGCGATCGACGAAGCGCAGGGCGCGCTTCGGGGTCTCGGCGAAGTAGTGCTGGAAGCGCTTGCGGAGCGCGTGCTCCACCATGTCCTGCTGGCTGAGCGCCCCGTACTCGAGCAGGCCCCAGTGCGAGCGCGCCAGGAACAGCTCGTAGGTCTCCTGCAGGAAGGCCGCCTCCGGGTGCGTGAGGAAGCGGTAGCCGGCGGAGTGGAGGTAGATGGGCGCCCGCTCGCCGGGGGGGCGCCCCCGCCCGGCGATGATCCCGGCGCTGCCCGCGTGGTCGCCGTGACAATGCGTGACGAGCAGCGCATCCAAGCGCTGGACGGAGTGCGCGTCGAGCGCACCCTCGATCTCCGCGACGATCTCGCTCGTGGCCGCGCTGGACTCGAAGAGCCACGTCTCTTCGCGGCGAAAGAGCACGAGGTTGACCTGCTTGGGGCTCGGGTAGCCGCTCGACACCGGCAGCACCCGGACCACCTCACTCAGACCCAGCGCCGCCAGAGCCTCGTTGAAGACTTGCACCGAGCGCAAGCTATCACGGCGCCGCTCGCCGCGAGCGCTCCGGGCTCACCGAGCGGCGCTCGCCTCGCTCCAGAAGGCGCGCACCTCGTCGAGCGAGCTGGCGCGCCTGGCCGGTGGCAAGGCCGCCAAGAGCCGGCGGCCGTAGCCTCGCCGGTGGACGCGCTCGTCGAGCAGCGCGACGATCCCGTAGTCCGTGCGGGTGCGGATGAGCCGACCAAAGCCCTGCTTGAGCGTGAGCGCCGCGGCGGGCAGGTGGTAGTCCATGAAGGCGTTGCCCCCGGCGCGCTCTAGGGCGAGCGAGCGCGCGCGCACCATCGGGTCACTGGGCACGACGAAGGGGATCTTCTCCAGCACCACGAGCTGCAGCTCCCGGCCCGGCACATCGACGCCCTCCCAGAAGCCGAGCGTCGCGACCAGCACGGCGTTGCCCTCGGCCTTGAAGCGCTCGAGCAGGGCCGGCTTGGGGGCCTCCCCCTGGAGCAGGAGTGGGAAGCCCGGTAGCCTGGCCACGAGCGCCGCGTGCAGCGCGCGCAGGCTCCGCAGCGAGGTGGTGAGCACGAAGCCGCCGCCGCCGACCAGCTCCACCAGCTCCGTGATCCGCGCCGCGGCGCGCTCGGTGAAGTCCGCCGCGGACGGCGCCGGGAGGTCTCTCGGGGTGTAGAGCAGGGCCTGTCGGTCGAAGTCGAAGGGCGAAGGGACGAGCAGCTCGTCGACCTGGAGCTCGGGGCTCGTGAGGCCCAGCCGGGCGCGCAGATAACCAAAGGCCGAGCCGCCGCTGGTCTCCGTGGGCCGCGAGCGCCCCGGCGTGGTGAGCGTGGCGCTGGTGAGCACCGCGCTCGGCGTCGCCTCGAACACGCGCTCGCGGAGCAGCTCGGCGACGTCGATGGGCGTCGCCTTCAGCACGACGCTGCGCGCCGTCAGCTCTACGCTGCTGACCCAGCCGCGCGCCCCCTCGACGACGCTGGCGAGCTGGTCACGGAGCTGTTGGCAGCGTCGCTCGGCGAGCTCGAGGCGCGCCCCCAAGCCCGGCGGTGCAGCGCCAGCGGCGCGCTGCCGGGCGCGCCCGGCGGCGTCCGTCAGGCTGAGCCACGCGTCGTCGAGCGCGTGGTAGTGGCTGAGCAGCTCCCCCTGCCAGTCGTCGAGCTCGAGCCCGAGCCTCGGGTCTTCGGCGCGGACGCGCCGCGCTAGCTGCGCGAACAGTGCGTGGGTGGTGCTTGCGCAGCGCTCCAGGCAGCGCGCCGGGTCCTCCGCGCCGACCACGCCCTGCGCGGCGACGAGCGCCGCGCCCGCGTCGCGCAGCACCCGCTCGAGGCGCGCGCTCGACAGGCGCACGCCGAAGAACTGGGCCGCCGTGTCCTCGAGCTGGTGGGCCTCGTCGAAGATCACGGCGTCGTAGTGCGGGAGCACGCGCCCGGGGTGGGCGCCGCGTAGCGCGAGATCGGCGAAGAACAAGTGGTGATTGACGATGATGAGCTCCGCGGCCTCGGCCTCCGCCCGCATCCTGGTGACGAAGCAGTCCGCGAAGTGCGGGCAGCTCGCGCCGAGGCGGGTCTCGCTGCTCGCGGTGATCTCGGCCCACAGCGGCTCGTCTTCGGGCAGCGCCTCTAGCTCGGTGATGTCACCGGTCTCGGTCTGCCGCACCCACGGCTCCACCGCGGCGAGGGCGCGCTCCGCCTGCGGCGCCTGGGAGGCGGGTGCGCGGCGGAATTCTTCGAAGCGCCGCAGGCAGACGTAGTTCGAGAGTCCCTTCATCACCGTGACCCGGGGCGAGAGCCCCAAGGTCCGCTCGAGCAGGGGGAGATCGTGATCGTGGAGCTGCTGCTGCAGCGCGCGGGTCGCCGTGGAGACGACGACCTTCTTCCCGCTCTGCAGCGCCGGGACGAGGTAAGCGAGGGTCTTGCCGGTGCCGGTCCCTGCCTCACAAATCAAGACTCGATGGTCATGAAGTGCGCGCTCGACGGCGTCGGCCATGTCGAGCTGGCCCGCGCGAGGCTCGTAGCCGGACAAGCCCTGCGCCAGGGCGCCCCCAGGGCCAAGGAGCTGCCGTGCGGTCGCCACCGCGGCTCAGGGCGTCTCGGGTTCGGGGTCCGAGGCGGTGAGATCGAGGTACTCCAGGCCCGCGACCTGACCGTCGGCCTCGTCCTGCAGCCAGACCACTCGGGCGCGCCGCGGTGACTTGCCGCTCATTTCCACGGCGTACTCCGCCCCGAGCTCGACGCGCTCCTCGACCACGACGCGCAGGCCTCCGCGGCTCTGGTTGAGGGTCCAGCCGTCGAATTCCACCGCGCCGGCGCGCAACACCACCCGCTCGGAGGCCTCGTGCCGCGCGCCCCCGACGCTGCGTCGAGCGCCGTGGAGCGTACCCAGGGCGAGCGGTGGCATGGGGGTCAGGCTGCGACGCTTCACGGTGCGTTAGGCTAACAGACTTGGGGTAAGACCAGAATTGCCACGCCTCCAGCCCGGTGGCCGCTCGACCCACCAGCAAATGCCCGCCGGTGATGGTAGGATAGCGTCACCCGAGAGCCCTTCCCGCCGCGCGCGTGCTCCCATCACGGACATGACGACCCCACCCACGCCCACCCCGAAGGATCTGAAAAAGACCTTACAATCCTGGGGCTTCGAGGTCTTTCGCACGCTCCCGGACCGCGTCCTGCTCGCCGAGCGGGTGCGCGAGAACCTGCTCATGGACAGCGGGCTGGCCGTGCTCGCCGCGCCCGGCTTGGCGCTCCGCGTGCGTGTGCGGGCCCAAAAGAGTGATTTCCCAGGGGAAACTGAGTCGTTTCTGGAAGCGCGGGCGCGTCAGCAGGGGGCGATCCTGCGGGCACGGGGCTTCGTGGAGGTCGACGTGGTCTGGGTGCCCATCCCCGATCCCAGCGACGAGCGCCAGCAGCTCGATCTCTGGGTGGAGGTCAATTTCGTCCGCGCCCTGGACGGCCTCGAGGGGCTCCAGCAGACCCTCGGCGCCGTGCTCGAGCTCGCGCGCGTCGCGCTGCCCAACGGCAGGTGAAGCGGCGCGGCGCGACCGGCGCGGAGCGTTCTGGGCGTGGACCCACGCCAGAGCGCGTGGTAATCGCCGGCGCCCGACCATGCTCAGCCTGTTTCGCCGAGGAGGCCCCGCGCAGATCGCGATGGGCGCGATCGTGTTTCTGATCGCGATCTCGTTCGCTCTGGAGTTTCGTAGCAGCGGGCGGGGGGCGAGCGGGCTGAGCCTGGCCTCCAAGTGCGCTGTCGAGGTGCAGGGCCGCTGCGTGCCCGAGGCCGAGTTTTTCACGGCCGCGGGGCTCATCATCCCGCAAGGCTTGTCCGCCTCGCGCCAGAAGGCCCTGAACATCAACCAGCAAGTCCTCGACGGTCTCGTCGAGCGTGAGCTGCTGCTCATCGAGGCGGCGCGGCTCGGGCTGAGCATCAGCGACGCGGAGATCGAGGACGAGCTGCTCGAGGGTCGAGCCCACGTCTCGCTGCCCCTCGGCAAGCTGCAGATGCTCGCCCCCCAGCTTGGGCTCGGGGCCGAGCTCATCCGGACCCTGCCCGTCTACAATTCGGCCACCAAGGCCTTCGACGTGAAGCTGTACGAGCGCGTCGTGCGCAGCATCACCGGGCGCGGACCGAAGGAATTCAAGGAAGTCCAGCGCAAGGAGCTGCTCGCCGCGCGCGTGCGCGAGCTGGTCCGAGCGCGCGTCCGCGTCAGCGAGTCCGAGGCCTTCCTACAGTTCCAGCGTGAGCGCTCGAAGGCGGTGGTGCGCAGCGTGCAGCTACGGCGCGACTGGTTCGCCAAGTGGGCGGTCGATCAGTCGGATGCCGCGGTCGACGCCTGGGCCAAGGAGCACGCCTCCGAGGTCAACGACGCCTGGAACACCGCCAAGAAGGACTGGACGAAGGGCTGTCTGCGCGTGCGTGAGCTGGCGATGCCCTTCGACGGGACGGACGACGATCAGAAGGCGGAGCTGCGCCGGCAGCTCGAGGCCTCGGAGGCGAGCCTCGCCAAGGGCACGCCCTTCGAGTGGGAGGCACGGCGCGCCGGCAGCGGTGGCGGCGCGGTGCTCGGCGGAGACATCGGCTGCCTCGCGGAGAGCTACGGCGAAGGCTGGAAGGAGCTCGCGGCGGCGGCGGAGAAGCTGGCGCCGGGCAAGCGATCCGGCATCGTGGAGACGTCGCGCGGCTTTCACCTGCTGCAGCTCATCGAGCGGGTGCCCGAGGCGAAGCTGGAGGGGACCGGGCGGCGCTTCGTCGCGCGCGGGCTGATGGCCCGCCTGCGCGCCGAGGAGCTCGCACGGAAGTTCGGGGAGGAGCTCATCGCGCGCGCGAAGGCAGGGGCCAAGCTCGACGACGCGACCCGGGAGCTCGTGTCGAAGGTCGTGCTGGCGCCGAAGAAGGGGCCAGGAGCGGCGGAGCCCGCGGAGGGCTGGGAGACCGCCGAGCGCCCGAAGGTGGAGGTCAGCGCTCCGTTCTCCATCGGCGGAGATCCCATCCCGAACGCCTCGGGCGCCTCGCAGCTCACGCTCCAGGTGTTCGAGCTGAGCGCGCCGGAGGCCCTGCTCGCCGAGCCCATCGAGACGAGCGACGGGCTCGCCGTGGTTCAGCTCAAGGAGAAGAACCTCGCCACCAAGGAGGAGTTCCAGAAGGACAAGCTCCCGCTGATGCGCCAGCTCGCCGCGCTCAAGCAGCTCGACGCGCTGGTGCGCTACGTGGAGCAGCTCAAGCTGTCCGCCAAGGGCAAGCTCAAGACGAGCGAGGAGCTGGCGCAGCCCCCCAAGCGTCCTGGCGAGGACGATTGACCGTTCCGGGTGAGCCCCTGCGCCACGAGACGGCGGAGGGGCTCCGGCTCGTCGTCGCGCCGCTCCCGAGCGCGCACCGGGTGGCCATCGACGTACGGCTGGGGGCGGGCCCCCTCTATGAGGCGCCGCGGGAGCGCGGCCTCAGCCACTTCCTCGAGCACATGCTGTTTCGGGGGATCCCGAGCGCACCCTCGGCGCACGAGCAGGCGCTCGGCTTCGAGCGCCTCGGAGGGACGCTGGCGGCGGCGACCTACGTGGACCACGGCAACGTGGAGCTGGCGGTGCCGCCCGAGACCTTCACGCCCGCCGTCGCGCTGCTGGGGGAGACCTACCGCGAGCCGCTCTTCACGCGGCTCGAGGTGGAGCGGGGCATCGTGCGCGAGGAGATCCTGGAGCTGTACGACGACCAGGGGCAGCTCATCGACTCCGGTGAGCTGCTCATGGGGCTGAGCTTCGAGGGGCATGCCTTGGCCATGCCCATCACCGGACGTTACGAGGACGTGGAGGCCTTCACCGAGCGCCGTGTCCGCGCTCATCACCGGCGGCTCTACACCTCGGACAACACCGTCGTCGCGGTCACGGGGCCGGTGAGGCCCAGCGCGGTGCTGCGGCTGTTCGAGCGTCATTTCGCCGGACTGCCGCGCGGCCGGGTGCGCCCCAAGCCGGCGCCCCCGCGGCAGCGCGCGCCGCGCTGGCGCTACGTGCGGCACGAGCTCAGCCAGACGGAGCTGCGCGTCGGGTTTCGTGCCCCCGGCGAGGGCGAGGCGGCGGAGCCCGCGACCGAGCTGCTCGTCCGCGTGCTCGATGACGGGATGTCCACCCGGCTCTACCACCGCATCTGCGACGAGCGTGGGCTCTGCTACGACGTGTCGGCGAGCTACGAGGCCTACCGCGGCGTAGGGCTCTTCGACGTGATGGCGAGCGCCGCGCACGAGCGCACGCCCGAGGTGCTGGATCTGATCCTGGGGCTGCTCGAGCAGCTCCGTGAGGAGGGCCCCACCGAGGCAGAGCTCGACAAGGCCAAGCGGCGCGTCCAGTGGCAGCTCGATGAGCTCCTCGACGACCCGCCGGCGCTGGCTAGCTTCCTGGCGCTCGGGGAGCTGTCGGGTGTCGGGCGCTCGCCTCGGGAGCGGCTCGAGCAGCTCCGGGCCGTCTCGCGGCGCGAGGTGCAGGCTGCTGCTCAGCGCTGCTTTCAGGCGGCCGGCATGTCGATCGTCGCCGTGGGCCGCTCGAGCCCCGCCGAGCAGCGCCGCATCGAGCGGCGGATCACGGCGTTCTGACGCGCCCCGAGGCGCCGGTCGCGCGCTCACCCACCGCGCGCAGGCGCAAGCCCTGGAGGCTGCGCTCGGTGAGCAGCGCCAGGCGGTCGCCCAGCTCTCGCTCGGTCTTCGTCCTCGTCACGAGCGCCGCCGCGTAGCAGCGGCCGACGTCGTGGCCCACCGCGACCGCGCGGCCCTCGAAGCCACCGGGCACGGCGCTCACGCCGAGCACCAGCTCCCCCGCGAAATCTGCCGGGGCGCGCCAGGGCTGGCGGTCGAGGGCCTCCCCCTCGAGGGTGAACTCCGCTGGGCGCCTGAGGCGCGCCGTGGCGGCGCACTGCTCGAGGGAGACGCTCCGTGCCTCACGCCACGTCCCCGCGATGAGCCGCGTCTGGGTCGGGAGGTGGGTCGTCACGAAGAAGCTCGGTCCGGAGTCGTCGAGCCGCCAGCTCGCGTAGTCGGGCAGCGGCACGCTGAGCTGCTGTCGAGGGCTGACGGCCTCCGCCCAGCCAGCGTCCAACAGCGACACCTCGGCCTCGGCCGAGGGCGGCGGCGGCTGAGGGGGTGGGGCGGTGGCGGGCCCACAAGCCGCCAGCCCGAGGCTCATCCCGATGAGAGCGCGCATGACGCCTCTCCCTCTAGCAGTGTTCTCGCCCCGCCGGCACGCGCGCCGGCCGCACGAGGAGGTTTCACCTGGGTCGGCTTCGTGGTATTTCTCATGCGTCTGGCAGTTGGAGCCGGCTCGTCGACGCGGTCAGCGCCCGGGCCATCGCTCCCAGAGACCACGGGTCTCGCCCGACCGCGACCCCACGGTCGCGCACGGGGCGCAGCGTCATGGAATCCCTGAATCGGGAGTAGTGTCATGGATGCAGGTCACGGTCGCGGCGGCCGCGGTGGGCGCCGCAAGAAGAAGCGCAGGCAGGAGAGCACGGCCCCAGCGGCGGAGCCCGTGCTCATCGCGGCGCGGCGGCCCGGCGCGCCGACGGCCGCGCGGCGGCCACGGAGCGTGGTCGCTGCCTCGGCCGCGCCGCGGCGCAGCGTCCCGAGTGGGGTCACACCGGCCCCGGAGCTGACGCGCGCGCCCACGGCCGCCAAGCGGACGGCAACCCGGATCGTCCAAGCCCTCCCCGGGGTGCTGGGCGGTGAAGAGCAGCAGCGGCAGCGGCTGCTCGAGCGCCTGCTGCTCAGCGAGGGGCGCAGCGCCATCTCCCGCGCCGCAGAGGAGTATCGGCGTGCTGGCCACGACTACCCGCAAGAGCAGCCCGTCCAGCTTCAGCTCCTGGAGCACGCGGACGAGGCGGTGGCGCGCGAGGCCATCGCCAGCCTGGGCCGGCTGTTCGAGCGGGAGTCCCCCATCAAGCGCCCGGTGCTCGAGCAGCGCCTCAAGCGCCTGGAGGAGCTGGCGGATGAGCCGCTCACGCGCCGCGCGGCGGAGGCCCTGAGGCGGTCGCTGCGTGCCTGAAGACGCCAGCGCGCCGTTCGACCCCGCCAGCTTCGAGGAGCGCTGGCGCGCGCTGCTGCGCGCGCACGAGCGCCGCGCGGACAACGTCGGCTGTGTCCAGTGTACGGACTGCCAAGCGTGCCAGCACTCGACGTTCTGCGTGGACGGGCGGGGGCTCACCCGCTGTCACTACTGCACCCGCTGTGAGCGCTGCGTGGACTGCTCCCACTGCACGGACTGCCGGGAGCTCAGCGGCTGCAAGCACTTGGTGGACTGTGAGCGCTGCGCTCAGTGCTCTTACTGCACCCGCTCCGTGGAGCTCGTGGGCTGCACCTACTGCTACGGCTGCGTCGGCCTCGTGGGCAAAGACTTCCATATCCTCAACCAGCCGTTCACGCGCGAGGAGTACTTCGCCATGGTTCGGGCGCTCGAGCGTGCTGTCCGTCGATGACCGACCCAGGCCTGGAGCCCCTCTGGAAGAACGTCCTCGAGCGCTGGGACTCCGACGCCGCCCACCGCGCGTTCCTCGACTACTGCCAGGCCCACGACGCGCTGGTGGAGGCGGCCGTGAGGTATCGTGGGATGACGGGCGACCGCGAGCGAGGGCCCGAGGCAGAGCGCCGGCTCAAGGGGGTCACCGTGCTGGCGCTCGCGCGCTTGGAGGCCGCCAGGACCCCCCCCTCCGGGGCGCGCCGAGAGGCCTCCCGCATCCTGCTCGGGGTGCTGTTCCTCGCTACCTCGCTCGTCCTCCTGTGGTATCTGCTCGAGCGCTGAGGGAATATTCATCCCAGCCAAGAGCTTTGGGTGGTGGCTGTTCCACCCCGGGTTCTCGAGATCCATCCCTATGAAGTCTACCCTCCTGCTCAGCATCCTCTCCCTCGGCCTCGCAGCCGCTGCCTGCAGCTCCGATCCAAAGCCCCCAGCGGCCGCGCCGGCCGGCCCCGTGGAGGCGCCGTCCGCCAGCGCTCAGGAGCAAGCCAGCGCGGCGCCCGCAGGGGACGAGGCCGACGACCCCAGCCGCTCGTCCGTCAACATCTCGGATGAGATCAAGAAGGCCTGCGGCCTCACGGACAAGGAGGCCTTCTTCGATTTCGACTCCGCGGCCGTGAAGGACTCCTCCACCGGGGTGCTCAAGAAGCTGGCCACCTGCTTCGCTACGGGGGCGCTCAAGGGGCGCACCATGCTCCTGGTAGGGCACGCGGACCCGCGAGGGGACAGCGAGTACAACATGGTGCTCGGCGGCCGCCGCGCGGAGAACGTCAAGCTCTTCTTGGGCAAGGCCGGGCTCGCGGCCCAGCAGATGACGACCAACTCCCGCGGCGCGATGGACGCCACCGGGACGGACGAGGCCAGCTACGCCAAGGATCGTCGCGTCGACGTCCTGTTGGCTCCGTGACGCCGATGCAGGCAGCGTCCCAGCCTCAGCTCGACCCCCTGCACCTGGCGCTCTCGAGCTCGGGGGTCGTGCTCGTGGTGCTGCTGCTGCTGCTGCTGGCGGCGTTTCTGGTGTGGGTCATCTGGCTGCTGAAGACCTTGCAGCTCCGGAGGCTGCTCAGCGCGCAGCGGCGCTTCGAGCGCGCCGCGGAGAAGGCCACGTGCGGGGAGGAGCTGGTGGCGCTGGCGCGCGCGCACGCCTCCACCCCGGGGGGGCGCGTCGTGCTGGCGCTCGCGCGCCGCTACCAGCAGCCCGGCGTGAGCACCGAGCTGCTGGGCGCCGTCGCGCGGCGCGCCATCGCCGAGGAGAGCCAAGGCGCCAGCTCGTTGATGCCCACGCTCTCCAGCATCGCCTCGGCGAGCCCCTTCATCGGGCTGTTCGGCACGGTGTGGGGCATCATGAACGCCTTCATCAAGATCGGCGTGGAGAAGAGCGCCAGCCTGCCGGTCGTCGCCCCTGCCATCGGTGAGGCGCTCATCGCCACGGCCGTCGGGCTGGTGGCCGCCATCCCGGCGACCATCGCCTACAACTACGTGGACCAGCGCATCGGCGACCTGATGGACGAGCTGAGCGCGTGCAGTGACGTCTGGGCGCAGCGACTGCTGGCGGAGGCGCTGGGGGTGACCGCAGCGGTCCCCAAGGTGGCGGCCGCGCCCGAGCCTTGGGCTGGGGCCTGAGCCATGGGCGGGCGCAGCCCTGGTCGCGGCGGTCGCCGTGGTGGCTTCCGGGAGATCAACGTCACGCCGCTGGTGGACGTCATGCTGGTGCTGCTCGTGGTCTTCATGGTGACCGCGCCGCTGCTCACCACCGGGTTGAGGATCGACCTGCCCGAGGTCAAGGCCGCCGAGACGCCGGTCAAGGACGCGCGGCTGATGATCACGGTCAATCGTGAGGAGCGCATCCTGTTCGGGGACGAAGACGTCACCGACTCCCTCGAGGCCAAGCTGAAAGCGAACGCGCGCGTCCAGCGAGAGCGGGAGATCTACATCCGCGCGGACAAAGACGCGCGCTACGGCGTCGTCGCGCGCGTGGTCGCCGCCGCGCGCTCGAGCGGCGTGGACTCGCTCAATTTGCTGGTGCAGCCGGAGCTGGAAGAGGAGCCGGAGGGTCACCGGCCGTGACTGCGGCCTCCGCTCGCTACACGCCGAGGGAGCTGGTGCTGGCCTCCGGGGGCGCGCTGCTCATCCAGGCCGTCGCGGCGGCGCTGCTGGCTGGGCTCGGCGCGAACGCTGCCAGCGTGCCCAGGCAGGAGGCGCTCCCCCCGCTGCCCAGCAGCATCGCGGTCAAGCCCATGCTCGACGACCTGCCGCTCCTCAAGCTGGGCGGCAAGAAGCGCCGCCCCAAGCTGCCGGACCTGTGGGAGAAGCCCCCGCCACCCGTGAAGCAGGTGGAGGCGCGCAGCGCGCCCAGCCCGGACGCCGCCAAGACCCCGGACGCCATCCCCACGTCCTCGGTGGCGCTCGGAGACGCGGCGGCGCCGCCGCCGGACGCCGAGATCATCGCCAAGGCCGACGAGGATCTCGCGCAGGTCGACGCCGCGCCCCCGGACGCCGCGGACATCGAGGGGCCGGGGGCGGCCGGCGGCGTCAAGGACGGCACGGAGACGGACCCTCTGAAGGCCCGAGCCGTCAGCCAGTATCAGCTCAAGATCTTGAGCTGGTTCAACGCACGCTTCAAGCGGCCGGACGGGGAGCTGCCCTGCGAGGAGCTCAAGACGCTCAGCGCGGCGGTGAGCGTGAGCGTCGGTGGTGATCGGAGTGTCGCCGGGTACTCCATCGTCCGTCCCAGCGGCAACGCCGTCTTCGACGCGCGCGTGCGCAGCACCATGGACTCCATCGTGGGCCAGCAGCTCCCCCCACCGCCGCCGCTCTATCCGGACATCTTGGGCGGCACGGTGTCCCCCGTGTTCTCTGGCGCGGGTGCCAAGTGCGCCGCGACCTCGCCCCCGGACGGACCGGCGCCACGCCCTGGTGGAGCGCCAGCGCCCCCTGCCCCCGATGAAGGAGCCCACGATTGAGCCCGTCTACCTCGCTGCGCGTCGCTCTTGCCCTCAGCTCGGCCGCTGGCCTCGCGGCCGCGGCGCCGCCGCCCCCGGACGAGGGCGCGCTCGGGCCCTTCGTCGTCACCGGCACGGAGGCCGCGGAGCGCGTCACTCGGCTGGCGGTGCTGCCCTCCCTCTCGCCAGAGCTGTCCGACGTCGTGGTGCGCAGCGTCGTCCGGCGTGATCTCGAATTGTCGGGGATGTTCCAGCTCCTCAAGGATGACCAGGCCCCCGCGGGCGACTACGGGTTCGAGGCGCCCGTGGACGTCGCGGCGTGGCGTCAGCTCGGCGCGGAGGTGATCGTGAAGGTCGGCGCGCGGGCAGCCCCGGGCGCGGCGGGGCACGTGGAGGTCAGCGGCCTCTGCTATTTCTTGGAGACGGGCGCGGAGCCCGTGTACCAAAAGCGGCTCACCGTGCCGGAGGTGGAGGTGCGCGTCACCGCGCACCGCATCACCGACGCGCTGCTCGGCGCCATCACGGGCCGCCCCGGCGGCTTCGCCAGCCGGATGACCTTCTCCGCGCGCTGGGGGCGTCACTTCCGGGTGATGACCATGGACGCGGACGGGCACGGCCTGACGCCCGTGACGAGCCCCACCGCCACCAGCATCGCCCCCGTGTGGGGCCCGGGCGGCGCGCTCTACTACGCAGAGAGCAAGGACTACGCGCCGTTTCAGCTCATGCGGCTGGGCAGCCCGCCGGTGCGGCTCGCCTTGGGCGCACCCGGCAGCGTCTACAGCGTCAGCTTCGACCCTACGGGGACCAAGCTCGCCGTCGCGCTCTCCTCCAGCACCGGCAGCAGCATCTGGGTAGGCAAGAGCGACGGCACCGAGCTCAGGGTGGTGAGCACGACGCCGCTGGCCACGCACCCGGAGTGGACCCCGAGCGGGAAGCTGGCGTGGATCGGGGGCAGCGGAAAATCCGGGGATCAGCGGGTGTACGTCGACGGCAAGGCCGTCTCCCCGCTGGGCTTCACCGCCGCGGCGCCCGTGTTCTGCGACACGGAGGACGGCGTGCGGCTCATCTACTCCGTCGCCGTCGGCGGCAACAAGCAAGATCTGGTGATGAGCTCGGAGACGGGCAAGGGCATCCAGCGCCTCACCCAGAACCAAGGCAGCAACACCTCCCCCGCGTGCAGCAGCGACGGCCGCCTGCTCGCGTTCTTCTCCACGCGAGACGCTGGCATCCAGAACCTCTACCTGATGAGCCTCAAGCGCTGGAAGACGCAGCGCTTGGCGGTGCAGTCCGGTGAGAGCCTGCGTTGGGCGCCCTTGCCGCCCACCGGCACGGCGCCCTGACGTCGCAAGCGCACGCCGCGGCGCGCGCCTAGAGGACACCGCCGCTCGGGCGGAGCGCCCCCGTCACTCGAAGGTGCGCACCTGGATGCTGGTGATGGTGTCCCGCCCCGCCTTGACGTGGCTGAGGATGACGATGGGGTCGCCAGGGAGCAGCCGCTGGCGCTGCCGGAGCTTGTTCAGCGCCGACTGGACGGTGGCCTCCGGGTTGCTCTCCGACAGATCGATGACGAAGGGCACCACCGAGCGCAGGAGCCAGAGCCGCCGCCGCACACGGCTCATGTTCGTGAAGGCGTAGATGATGGCGTGCTGGGGCCGGTAGCTCGCCACGCTCTGCGCCAAGAGGCCCCGCCGCGTGATGACCAGGATGGCCTGCGCGCCCATGGAGTCCGCCAGGCGACAGGCGGCGCGGGCCAGCTCTTCTCGCGCTCCCTCGGTGTGCCGTGCCTGAAAGAAGCCGTAGCCCGGCTCCTTCTCGATCCGACGCATGATGCTGTCGAACTGCTCCACGCAGCGCACCGGGTCCACGCCCGTGGCCGTCTCGCCGCTGAGCATCAAGGCGTCCGCCTGCTCATAGACGGCGTTGGCGACGTCCGTGACCTCCGCGCGCGTGGGCAGTGGGTGAGTGATCATGCTCTCGAGCAGGTGGGTGGCCACGATCACCGGCTTCCCGGCGACCGCGCAGGCCTTCACGATGCGCCGCTGGATGACCGGCAGCTCCTCGATGTCCACCTCCACGCCGAGATCGCCGCGCGCCACCATGATGCCGTCCGCGACGGCCAGGATGGCTCCAAACTGGTCCACGCCCTCTTGGTTCTCGATCTTGGCGACGAGCTGCACGTGGGAGTTGGCCTGCTCGAGCAGCGCCCGGGCCTCGAGCACGTCCCCCGCCGAGCGCACGAAGGAGAGGGCGATGAAATCCACCTCCTGCTCGATCCCGAAGAGGATGTCGCGCTTGTCCTTCTCCGTGATGCTCGGCAAGTTGACGCGGATCCCGGGGAGGTTGACGTGCTTGCGTGAGCCGAGCTGACCGCCGTCGATGACGCGGCAGCGCAGCCGAAGCTTCTGGATCTCCAGCACCTCCAGGTTGATGAGGCCGTTGTCCACCGTGACGCGGTCACCCACCTTGAGGTCCGTGACCAGGTGGACGTAGTTGACGTGGACGCTCTTGACCTCGGGATCGTCCTCCGGGCGCACCGTGAGCCACACCATCTCCCCGACCTGCAGCTCCAGGTTGGCAGGCAGCTCTCCCGTGCGGATCTCCGGCCCCTGGAGATCCAGCAGGATGGCGATGGGGTGGTTGAGCTTGCGGCTGAGGCCCTTGAGGTGCTTGATGACCTTCAGGTGGCTGGCATGGTCCCCGTGGGAGAAGTTGAGGCGCGCCACGTTCATCCCGGCCTTCGCCAGCGCTACGAGCGTGTCGTAGTCCGAGCTGGCGGGTCCGATGGTGCAGACGATCTTGGTGTGGCGGAAATCCCGCCGCTGGGGTGCTGGGGCAGCGCTCTCCAGCGGCGGGGTCGACGATGGGGAGCCGTCGGTCACGCAATCACGCTCGACAGCGCCATGGGCAGCTGCGCGTTCCCCACGATCTTGAGCTTACCTCCCATGACGAGCTGCATGGGGTTGCTCTTGCCGGTCTGCATCTCGATGAAGTCCGCCATGGTGCACTCGAGCTTACAGTCCGGGGACTCCAGCTTGGCCTGCTGGCTGCCCGGCGTGATGCTGAGCTGGTGCTTCTTGGCGCCGTCGGCGACCATGAAGGCGACCGTGCCGGGCGTCTTGCGGATCATGTCGGCGCGCTGGGTGTCGATGGTCAGCGCTTTGAACGCCATCACCTGCTGCTCCGGCTTGAGCGCGCCGCTGTTTTGCTGCGCGGCCTGCACGAAGATGGGGCCGAAGTCGTCTTGCGACACCGTGACCTGCAGCAGCACGTCATCGTGCGCGCCCTCCTGGATGTCGAGCTTTCCATCAACGAGCTTGAAGCTCCACTCACCAGCCCCGGGCACGCGGAAGAGCATGCTGCCGACGCTGGTCTTACCTTCCAGCCCTGCGCTGACCTCACCAAAGCGAGCCGGCAGGTACTGCGTGAAAAATTCGCTGGGGTTTTCGGGTACGACGGACATGGCCGAGGAGTCTACCTCATCTAAGCGCGCTCCGAGCGCGCGATCTGAGGGTCAGCGTCCATTTCCGGCTCGCCGCTGGCCAGAGGGCCCATGGGTCTGACAGCCCGCGCCAGCGACGCTAAAGAGGGGCGGGTGGAGCCGAAACCGCCTCGCAGGGTCCTGCGCTCGCGCTTGGGGCGCCACCTCGAGGGCTGGCAGGCGGGGGCCGTGGCCGTGGCCGTCGCCCTCGCGGGGGCGCTCCTCATGGCGCCCCGACCCGTCGAGCCGGAGCTCTTGCCGGCCCCCGCCGTCGACGGGGTGAGGCTCGCCGCGCTCGACGCGGCCGAGCGCCGGCTGGCGGCGCAGGTGACGGCGCCGCTGCCCTTCGCGACGCGGCTAGCCGGGGAGGGGCTCCGGGAGCTTGGCCTCGCGGCGGGAGACGCTGCGCAGCTCACCGCCCGCACGCGGGGCTTCCAGCAGCGTGTGCGCTACGCCCGACAGGCCGACGGAGACGAGTCGGTGCGGCGCCTGCGCGCGCTGCAGACGCAGCTCTTCGAGCGCGCGGTGTTGGCGTGGCCCGAGGTGGGCGCCCCGCCTGCGGAGCTCGCGGAGCTCGGCGGGGACTTCGGGCCGCTCGCCCTCGCGAGCGGCTGGGTGGGCCCCGCGGGCACGCTGCAGATCTCGGTCACCGAGCTGCGGCTCATCTTCCGTGTGCGCTGGACCCACTGGGCGGGGCTCTCGGACGACGCGGACTTCGCGCCCACGCTCGACGAGGTCCGGGCCTACTATGGGCTGTTGCTGCGGGCGCCCGAGGGAGGGCTCGATGAAGCGCCACCGAGCGTCGCCGGCTTGCAGCTCGCCTACGTGCAGCAGCTCGCCCGCCGCGATCCGAGCTACCCCGCGGCGCTCGCGCGCGGGATCCTGCTCTACCGCCGAGGAGACGCTGCGGGCGCGCTGGTGCAGCTCGGCGAGCACCTCGGCGAGCACCCGCAAGGCCCCTGGAGCCTCCGGGCTCGCAACTACTGGCGAGCGGCGCGCGCCCGGCTCGAGGACTGAACCCGGGGTCGGGAGGCCGCCTCGCCGCGACATTTCGTGCTAGTGCGCCGGTCCCATGACGGACCTGGACGAGGCCCTCGATGACGTCGAGGGGCAGCTCGCGCTGCCCGGCGCGCAGCCCCTGGCGACCGTCGCCGAGGTCGCGCGGGCGCTGCGCGAGCGCCCCGGCTGGCAGCACGCCGTCGGGATCGAGGGAGGCGGCGTGGCCTGGCTGGCGCGCGCCGTGCTCGAGGCCGGGGAGCCGCAGCTCCTCTGCCTGGTCCCGGACGCCGAGGCGGTCGAGCGCCTGGTCAGCGATCTGCGGCAGCTCCTGGCGGGGCTGCCCGTCCCCGGGCGCGCGGGCCAAGCGGTGCCGGCCGAGGTGCTGTCCTTGCTCACGGCCGAGGGCAACCC
Organism: Myxococcota bacterium; assembly: GCA_963169915.1. GTDB lineage: Bacteria > Myxococcota_A > Polyangia > Polyangiales > Polyangiaceae > JADLEQ01. The sequence continues at coordinate 94,356 of CAUJEM010000138.1, read as the reverse complement.
CTACGCCGAGGTGACGCCGGACCGGCGCGTGCAACTGCAGCGGCTCGCCACGCTTCACCACCTGGCGCAGCTCCCGTGGCGCGTGCTCGTCGTCAGCGCGTCGGCGCTGGTGCGCCGCGTGGTGCCGCCCGCCGCCGTCCGTGCGGCGAGCGGCCACCTCGAGCAGGATCAGGAGCTCGACGTGACGGCGCTGACCCGCCAGCTCGCGGCAGCGGGCTACCTCCGGGTCCCGGTGGTGGAAGATCCGGGGAGCTTCGCGGTCCGCGGGGGACTGCTCGACGTCTGGCCTCCGGGCGAGCCCTTGCCCGTGCGCGTCGAGCTCTACGGCGACCTCGTCGCGTCGCTCAAGCGCTTCAGCCCGGAGGGCCAGCGCAGCACGGAGCAGCTGCGTGAGCTGCGGCTCCCCCCCGTCCGCGACGCGCACGTCACCGAGACGGCCGAGGCGCAAGCGCGCGCGCGCCTGCGCGAGCTGTGCGACGCTCGGGACTGGCCGAGCAGCAAGACCCGCCAGCTCGTCGAGGAGGTGGCGGCGGGCCGGAGCGTCTTCGGCGCCGAGCAGTACCTGCCCGCCTTTGGCCCGCTGGTCGCGCTCTTCGACTACGTGCCGGCGGACGCACCCGTGCTCGTGGAGGAGCCCAGTCGCGTCGTGGCGGAGCTGCGCGCGGAGCTCGAGCGCGCGCGGCGTGGCGCGGCGGAGGCCGCCGAGCGCCCCCACTACCCGGTGGAGCAGCTCTGCCTCACCGAGGGGCCCTTGAGCGAGGCGCTCGGCCCCCGCAGGCTGCTCGGCGCGCACCGGGTCGGCGTGGCCAGCAGCGGAGCGGAGCGCGAGCTCGAGGCGCTCGAGCTCGTCCCCGCGGGCGCCCCCGCGCTCGCGCTGCGCGACCACGCCGCGCTCACTCGCGCCGTCAAGCACGCGCGTCAGCAGGTGGGTAAGGCGGGGGCGCTCACGCCGCTGCTGCGTCGGATCGAGGCGTGGCAGGAGGCGGGGCTCGTGGTGGTCGTCACGGCGCGCGCTGCGACGCAGGCGGAGCGGCTCGCGGCCTTGCTCTCCCACCGTGGCGTGAAGGTGCGGGTGGTCGCCGACGCAGAGCCCGGCGCCAAGGAGCTGCCGCGGGAGGTGGTGCGCGTGACGGTGGGGCCGCTGGCGCGCGGGCTGCTGGCGCGCGCCGAGGGCTTCGTCGTCGTGACGGAGGAGGAGATCTTCGGCCAGCGCCGCCACCGCGTCGCGCCACGCCGGCGCAGCGCGCGCGCGCTGCTGGAAGACCTACGAGCGCTCACCGTCGGGGACTACGTCGTCCACGTCGATCACGGCGTGGGGCGCTACCTCGGTCTCGAGCGCAAGGTCCTCGGGGATCTCTCCGCGGAGCTGCTGGTGGTGGAGTACCAAGGGGGCGACAAGCTCTACCTGCCGGTCTACCGCCTCAATCAAATCCAAAAGCACGCTGGCGGCGAGGGCGCGCCCAAGCTCGACCGGCTGGGCGGGCAGAGCTTCGCCAAGACGCGCGCCAAGGTAAAAGCCAAGGTCCGGCAGATGGCGGACGAGCTGCTCCGGCTCTACGCGGAGCGCAACGCGCTCGTGAAGGAGCCGCTGCCGCCCGCCGACGACGACTACGCCACCTTCGAGGCCACCTTCCCCTTCGAGGAGACGCGCGACCAAGCGCAGGCCATCGCGGAGGTGCTGGGGGACATGCAGCGCGCCCGGGTCATGGACCGGCTGGTGTGCGGCGACGTGGGCTTCGGCAAGACGGAGGTCGCGCTGCGCGCCACCTTCCGCGCCGCGCTGGCCGGCCGACAGGTCGCGCTGCTCTGCCCCACCACCGTGCTGGCGCAGCAGCACTTCAACACCTTCCAGGCCAGGCTCGCGGACTACCCAGTCACGGTGCGCTCGCTCAGCCGCTTCGAGAGCGCGCGCGAGCAGGCCGAGACGCTCAAGGGCCTACGGGAGGGCAGCGTGGACGTCGTCATCGGCACGCACCGGCTCCTGTCGAAGGACGTCCACTTCAAGCGGCTCGGGCTGCTGGTGGTGGACGAGGAGCAGCGCTTCGGCGTCACCCACAAGGAGCGGATCAAGCAGCTACGCTCCAGCGTGGACGCGCTCACCCTCTCGGCCACCCCCATCCCGCGCACCTTGCAGATGGCGGTCGCTGGGCTCCGAGACATGTCGCTCATCACCACCGCGCCGGTGGACCGGCGCGCCATCCGCACCATCACCTCGCGCTACGACGAGGGGCTGCTCAGGGAGGCGGTGGAGCGAGAGCTCTCGCGCGGCGGGCAGGTATTTTACGTCTACAACCGCGTGGAGGGCATCTACGAGCGCGCGGCCAAGCTCCAGGCGCTCGTCCCTGGCGCGCGCATCGCGGTGGGGCACGGCCAGCTCAACGAGGCCACCCTGGAGAAGACCATGCTGGACTTCGTGCAGGGGGAGTACGACATCTTGGTCGCCACCGCCATCATCGAGAGCGGCCTCGACATCCCGCGCGCCAACACCATCATCGTGGACCGCGCGGATCTGTTCGGGCTCTCGCAGCTCTACCAGCTCCGCGGTCGCGTCGGCCGCTCGAGCGAGCGCGCCTACTGCTACCTGCTGGTGCCGCCCCCCAGCCAGCTCAGCGACGAGGCGCGCGCCCGCATCGAGGCGATGGAGCGCTACACGGAGCTGGGCAGCGGCTTTCAGGTGGCCACCCTGGACATGGAGCTGCGCGGCGCGGGGGAGCTGCTCGGCGCCGAGCAGAGCGGCTTCGCCGCCAGCGTCGGCTTCGATCTCTTCTGCCGGATGCTGGAGGAGGCCACGGAGGAGCTGCGCGGTCAGCCGGTGGTCCATGAGGTGGATCCGGAGCTGTCCTTCGACGTGGAGGCCTTGCTGCCGGAGGCCTACGTGGCGGAGGTGGGGGTGCGGCTCAGCCTCTACAAGCGCATGGCGAGCGCCACGGACGAGGACGAGCTCGCGGAGCTGGCCAGCGAGATGGAAGACCGCTTCGGGGTGGCGCCCCCGGAGGCGCTGCGGCTGGTGGAGCTGATGCGCCTGAAGGTGGAGCTGCGGCGGCTACGGGCGCTCGGGGTGGAGGCGAGCTCACGCTCGGTGACGCTGCACCTGCGCGACGACACCCCGCTCGACCCCGTGAAGGTGGGCGCCCTCATCGGTCAGCGCCGCGCGGCGTGGCGCCTCAGCCCGGACGGACGCCTCACGCGGCGGGCCGTGGAGGGGGAGGCCTTCACCGATGGGCTGCAGCTCGCCGACCGGATGCTGACCGAGCTCGCCCCGGCGTGGCGCGCCGCTGGTTGAGCGCTGCGCGGCGGGCGTCGGCGAGCGCCGAGGCGCCGCCCGGCCGCGCCAACGCAGAACGCGGCGCGCCCCCCGCAGGGTGCGCGCCGCGCTTCTACTGCCGTGGGCTCAGTGGCACTCTTGCTTGCGCGTGGCCGTGGTGCCCACGCAGCCGGTGCCCTGAGGGGCGCAGGTCCGGTAGTTGCCCTCGGTGCCGCACGCCGGCGCCGCCGCGGTCCCGACCCAGCCGCTGCCCATGCACACGATCCTGCCTCCTCCGGGGAGGGTCAGCTTGGTGCAGGCCGCCGCGGAGCTGACCGTGGTCCAGCGCTGGGTCTGCACGCCGTCGCAGTTGTAGTCATAGGTGTAGCTGCCGTTGAGACAGGTCGTCCCACCGCCGGGGATGATCAGGATCTTGCCGCTGCAGTAGCTCGACGCGAAGTAGTTGGTCTGCGCGGGGTTGGCGTCAGCGTGGCCTTCCTTGCAGTCCAGCGTGGTGGGGTCGCCGGCGACGGGCTTGCGGTTGGTGTAGCCGCTGGGGCAGCTCGTGGCCGTGATGCTGGCGGCGCTGGCCGTAGCGTAGCCATCCTTGTCCGAGTCCGCGTAGCAGAGGCAGTCCACGCTGTCTTCCGCACTCCCGTTGCAGTCGTTGTCCTTACCGTCCTTGCACTCGGGAGCGCCGGGGAAGATGGCCGGATCGGCGTCGTTGCAGTCGACGTCGCACGCCTGGCCGTCGTTGTCGGCGTCAGCGTAGCTGCAGGTGCCCGTCCCCGAGTCGCAGCTCCCTGCCGCCTGACAGCTCCCCGTCTTGGGGCACTGCACGGCCGTGCCCGGCTGGCAGACGTGGGTCGTGGTGTCGCAGGTCTCAGTGCCCGTGCAGGCGTTGTGGTCGTCACAGTCCGCGTTCGTGCTGCAGCTGAAGGTGCAGTCGTTGTCGCAGCCGTCGCCGTCGGCGTGGTTGCCGTCGTCGCACTGCTCGCTGCCCTCCACGACGCCGTTGCCACAGCCTGGGGCGCTACACACCCCGCCGCTGCAGGTGCCGGCCTCGCCCGAGGCCTGGGTGCAGTTGGTCCCGTTGGCGGCGTTGGCGACGCCACAGGCGTGTGACGTGGTGTCACACGTGTTGGTAGTACAGCTGTTGCCGTCCTCGCAGTCCGAGCCGGCCTTGCAGTCGAACTTGCAGGCGGTGCAGCCGTCGCCACCCACCTCGTTGTCGTCTTCGCACTCCTCGCCCGCTGCGGTGTCGATGAAGCCGTCGCCACAGCGCGAGGTGACGCAGGCGCCGCCGCGGCAGATCTGGCCTGTCGCGCCGCAGGCCGTGCCGTCGCTCTCGCTGGTGCAGTCGATCTCCACCCCGCCATCGGCGCCAGCCGCTCCAGCGCTGCCGGCCGCTCCAGCGCTGCCAGCCGCTCCAGCGCTGCCAGCCGCCCCTGAGCCGCCGTCACTCGAGCTGCAGGCGACCTGTTGGGCGCCAACCAATACAACCGCCATCAAGAAGGCACGGTACCGACGCGTCATAGTGTATCTCCCGGGAAATGCAGTGACAATTTAAGTTCCTGCACCGGCGGCAGGCGTGCCGCTGGCTGCGCTCCACGAGCGTTCTGGGGGTTCCCTAGCACCAGTCCCCCCGAGACTCCCAGCAATCGTAGAAATATTGTGGTACTGGAGGCTCGACGCTTCGGGACAGAGGCCGACCCGAGCCCTCGGGGGGCCGCGCCCGCCCCCTCCGCGCGGCGGCTGCGCTGTCACCGAGCCGACCCTCGTCAGCGCCCCCGGGAGCGCCGCCCGTCCGGGGGCTCTGCGTCGGGCGCCGCCCGGGGGTCACGCGCTGGCTCCCGTGGCGCGACGTGCCGGCTCGTCAGCGCGCGCCTTCGATGCGATGCTCTCACAATGAGGGAAAGGCTGAAGCGCGCCCTGCAGGGCTTTTACGCGTTCATGGACGAGCCGGTGTTCTTGGGGGCGCGCCCCTGGCTCCTGCTCCTGCTCATCCCCCTGATTTTCGGGCTGCTGCAGCCGCTCTGGCACATCGAGATGACGGCGCCGCAGTACCCGAAGGGGCTCAGCCTCCACGTGTACTCTCACAGCCTGGTGGGAGGGCACGACGGCGCGGACATCCGCGAGATCAACATCCTCAACCACTACATTGGCATGCAGAAGCTCGATCGAGCCATGTTCACCGAGCTCGACTGGCTGCCCTTCGCGTTTGGCGTGCTCGCGCTCTTGCTCGTGCGGGTGGCGGTGCTCGGCAACGTCCGAGCCCTGGTCGATTTGGCGGTGCTGGTGCTCTATCTGAGCGGCTTCTCGCTGTTTCGCTTCGCGCACAAGATGTACGTCTACGGGCATGACTTGTCGCCGGACGCGCCCATCCGCGTGAAGCCCTTCATGCCGGCCATGTGGGGGCACAAGCAGATCGGTAATTTCGAGACCTACGCCTATCCTGGGACGGGGTCGTACCTGCTCGGGACCTTCGCGGTGGGGGTCTTGCTCATCGCGCTCTATCATCTCGTCGTGGGGCGGCTCCGCGCGCGGCGCGCCGCCAAGCGGCTCTCCGCCGCGGCCCTGGAGCGCTCGTGAGGCGCCTCCTGCTGGCGCTGGCCCTGGTGCTGGGCGGCTGCAGCGGCTGTGAGTCGGAGCGCGTGCCGTGGTCCACCGGCGACGCCCAGCCCAGCGCGGAGCCGTCGGGGCAGGCGTCTCCCCCAGCGTGCAGTCCCCGCGCCACGGAGCGGCTGGGGGTCCCCTTCTCCAAGCTCTGCGAGGAAGATCTGCCCATGGGGGGCGCTCGGTTCGCGCCGGTGTGGATCGCCGCCCAACCCCTCGCCTGCTCGGGTGGAGGCGAGGGGACGATGCGCTGCCCGCCGGTCACGCCGCTGCGGCACCCCGCGGCGCGGGAGCAGCGCCCCGCTGAGCGTCTCGGCAGCGTCAGCGCGGCGGTCATCGAGGCAGACGCCGCCCAGAGCTGGTGCTTCATGCGCTTTGGAGGGCGTCTGCCCACGCGGCAAGAGCGCGCGCGCGCCGAGCTGGTCTTCGGCATGACGAGCGCCCTCCTCACCCGCTCGAGCGAAGAGCCACCCTCTCTCGAGCTGTCCCCGCTGGCAGAGTGGGTGACGGAGGAGCCCTGTGAGACCCCGCTGGCCACGCAGTGCCGTCCTGGGCTCTACCCGAGCGGCGACCGAGAGCTCCTCCACCGCGAGCGGCTCGTGGCGTGCGACGCGGTGCCCGTGGCGCCCTCCAGCGAGCTCACCTGGCTGTCCCTGGGGGACGCTTGTCCCCTGACCGGCCTCGGCTTGACGCCGGCGCTCACCACGCTGCCGTGCGGGGTGCGCAGCGCCGCCGAGGGCCCCGCCGCCCCCAGCTTCGGGCTAGCGTGCCGGGCCGTGAGCGCCCCGCCGAACGCCCCGCCCGATGCTCCGGCCACCACCGCCGCCGTGCGGTGCGTGATGCCCGGCACGGCGCGCTAGGCGCCCTGCCTCCCCCAAGAGGCCAGTGCAGTGGGCCATTCAGGACTTGAACCTGAAGCCAACGGATTAAGAATCCGCTGCTCTACCGATTGAGCTAATGGCCCGAGCCGCCGCGCGAGCGCGCCGGTAAGGAGGCGGCAATTTACCCACGGCCCCACGCGGGTCAAGCCCAAAGGCCACGCCTCGCCCTGGACGAGACCTCCCCCGCACGCCTTGGCGGCGGCACGCGGGTCGGCCGAGCCCCGCCGAGCACGCCAGCGGCGCCTCCGGGGGTCGCGGCCGTCGGTGGGCGGCCTGGCGCGCCCCGTAGGATTCGAACCTACGACCCTCGGATTCGAAGTCCGATGCTCTATCCAGCTGAGCTAGGGGCGCAACGCACCGAGGCGCACCTCGGACACGGAGACGCCTTTAGGAGCAGCCGCTGCTCCGGTCAAGCGCCGCTGGCGTTGCCTGGCGCTTGTCGCTTAGCTTGGGCTCCCTCATGCCCCCGGCGACAGCGCCCTCTACCGCCGCGACGCCCCGCGGCGCATGGCACCGCGATCCGGACGTCTGGTTGAGCGTCGGCTGCTGGGGGGTCGTGGCGCTGTCGGTGCTGCAGGTGCTGCTGTTCGGCTTCGGCCGCGATCAGAGCATCTACGCCGTGGTGGGGCAGGGGGTGCTCGAGGGCAAGATGCCCTACCGGGATCTTTGGGATTTCAAGCCGCCGGGCATCTTCCTCGTCCACGCCCTCGCCCAGGGGGCGTTGGGCAAGAGCATGCTCTCGGTGCGGCTCGTGGAGGCGCTGGGGATGGTCGCGCTGGCGCTGTGGCTGCGGCAGCTCGCGGGGCAGTTCTTCGGCCTCCGGAGGGTGGGCACGGTCGGGGCGGCCCTCGCCTGCCTCATCTTGGCGCAGCTCGAGTTCTGGCACTCTGGTCAACCGGAGCAGTACGGAGGCATCCTCACCGTCGGCGCGCTCGTGCTCGCCGCGCGGCCCGAGAGCCGCCACCCCCGCTGGCGCTGGCTCGCCATCGGGGCTCTGTTCGGCGTGGCCTTCTTGTTCAAGCCCCCGCTCGGGGGAGGAGCGCTCGTCGTCGCCGCCTACCTGCTACGCCGCGAGCAGCAGCGCGGGGTGCGGGGGCTCGGGTTGCTCTGGCCGCCGCTGCTGCTGGGCCTCGGGAGCCTTGCGGTCCTGGCGGCCTGCGCGGCGTGGTTCGCCGCGCGCGGCGCTTGGGCTGCCCTGGCCTGGACGCTCTTCGAGTTCACCCCTGGCTACACGCGGCTCGGCTGGGGGACCGCCAGCCTCCAGTCCCAGCTCTACTACGGCGCCGAGCAGCTCTTCTGGTCTTTCTCGGCGCTGCTCGGCGCGGGCTTCCTCGCCGCGGTGGTCGTGCGCCCCGTGCACGCGCGCGAGCGCGAGGGGCTCTTCTTGGTGCTCGGCGTGCTGAGCGTCCAGCTCACGGGCGTGGTGCTGCAGGCGAAGTTCTTCCCGTACCACTACGCGGCCAGCCTCATCCTCCTCGGGTGGCTCGCAGGGCTGGGCGCCTACAAGCTCTGGCGGCGGGCGCTCCTGCTCGGCGCCCCCGGGCTCGCCGCCTTCGGCTCCGCGCTGGTGCTGCTCGCGTCCATGCGCCTGCCGGTGCGAGATCTCAGCCCGGACTTCTGGGTGCGGTCGCTGCAGCGCACCCGCTTTCTCCTCCGAGGCGCGCCCAGGGCGGAGCGCGAGGCGCTCGACCGAGAACTCTACCGCGTGGCGGACTACTCCCTCGACGCCTCGCGCCAGGTCGGCCGAGAGCTCGGGCGCCGGGTGCCGCCCGAGTCCTCCGTGTACGTGTGGGGCTTCGAGCCGCTCATCTACTGGGAGAGCGGGCGTCGCCCTGCCAGCCGCTACATCTACGATGTCCCGCAGCGAGCCCAGTGGCAGCGGGAGCGCGCGCGGCGCGAGCTGCTCGAGGATCTGTCACGCGATCCTCCGGCGGCCATCGTCGTGCAGCACGGTGATAGCTTCAGCTTCGTCACTGGGAGCTCCACGGACTCCGCGCAGGCGCTCGAGGACTTTCCCGAGCTCGAGGCGCTGCTCGAGGGCAGCTTCGAGCGCACGCTCCAGCTCGAGGACTTCGACCTCTACGAGCGCCGCCCGTCGCCGCTGCCGCCCCCGCCCTTCCCTGAGGCGCCGCCCCAGCGCTGAGACCCCGCGAGCGCCGCGCGGCGCCGCCCGACCCTCTTGCTCGGCCGGGTCGTCGGGGCCCGAGCGCCCCGACGATGCGCGCGGGGGCAGCTTTGGCTAGGGTGCGGGCCGATGAAGGGCACCCCGGCCCCAGGCGTCCACGGCGTATCCGCCGCGGGCGAGCGCGCCGTGCGCTGGCTCGTCCTCGTGGCCTGCGCGTGGATGGCCATCGTCGGCGGCTGGGAGCTGCTCGGCCCCGTCGGCGCTGGGCACTACGCCGTCGTCGGCGCGCGCGGCATCATCGCGGAGAACATGTGGCACTGGGGCATCGTCGGCCCGGTGCGCACCTACACCTTGGAGCGCCCCCCGCCGTCCCTGTACTACGGCAACCACCCCTGGGGCATGTTCTGGCTGATCGCCGGGGCGTACCGGCTCTTCGGCAGGCACGAGTGGGTGCTGCGCATCGTCCCCGTCCTCATGAACGTGGCGCTGCCAGCGCTGCTCGCGGGCATCGCGCGCCGCACGCTCGGGCGCGTGGGCGCCGTGCTCGCGGCCTGGACGTGGGCGGTGCTCCCCATCACGCTCGGCTTCGCGCAGTTCCCGGGCTTCGAGGTGCCCGTGGTGTTCGGGTGCGCGCTGTTCTCGTGGGGGCTCGTGCGCTTTCAGGAGCGCTGGCAGCCGCGCTGGATGCTGCTGAGCTGGGTGGGGGCCGCCTGGACCTTCCACTCCGACTGGGTGGCGTACCTGTTCGTCGCCGTGGTCCTGATGGTGACGGTCGTCGCCTGGGGGCTGCTGCCGCGGCGGTGGTTCGGCGCGGCGGATCTGCGCCGCGTGCTGCAGTGGTGGCTGGTGACCGTGTTGCTCGCGGTCGGCACGCTGGCCTTCTATGGGCTGCTCTTCCGCAAGTATGGGCTGCTCGAGGGCATGCTCGGCAACGCGCAGCGGCGCACGAGCGGCAGCGAGCTGCCGCTCGAGGTGGTGCTCGCCGCGCGCCGCCACTGGATCGAGCTGATGTTCCCGCCGCCCATCATCCTGGCGGGCAAGCTGGCGGCGCCCCTCTTCCTCGCGCGCTGGCTCCTCGGCCGCCGCCTGCTCGACGTCCTCCCCCTGGCGTTCCTGGCGATGAGCCTCGTGCACTACGTCGTGTTCAAGAACGGCGCGGACGTCCACATCTACTGGCCGCTGCCCTTCGCGGCCTACGCGGCCTTCGCGCTGGGGCTGCTGGGTCAGGGCATGGTCTCGGGGCTCGGCGCGCTCTTGGGCTGGCTCCGCCCCCGCTGGCGCTCGTCGCGCCTCGAGCTGGCCCTGCTGCCCCTCGCGCTGTGCCTGCCGCTGCTGCTGCTGCCGGACGGTCTCCGCCACCTCGACTACGCGCGCAAGACCGGGGGCCGGCTCAACGACGACGGCCACCTCAACCAACAAGATCTCGACAAGGCCGTGGCGGTCGCCTGGGCCGCGCCGCGCGTGGCCGAGCGCAGCGTGGTGCGGCTGCATCCGAGCATGCGCGTCCATTGGGGCCTGGAGTGGAACCTGCACCGCCCGGTGGAGCCGGCGGGGCGGCCCCTCAAGGGGGACGAGCAGGCGCGCTGGTTCTGGGCAGACTCGCGGTTCACCTCCAGCGCCGAGCAGCGCGCCCTCGCCAGCGAGTACGCGGTGCAGGTGGTGGGGCCGTACTGGCTCATCGACGCCCTGGCGCCACCGGCGCCCTTGACGGCGCACGTCTTCGGCGAGCGCGAGCCGACGGCCTGGGAGTGGTACTGGCGGCAGGCGCACGATCCGCTGCGCCGGGTGGAGCCCGACGCCTACGCCACCTGGGAGCTGCGCGACGCCTTCGACCAGACGCCGAACCCCCCCCCGACCGCGCCGCCCACCACGCGCGAGCAGCGGCGCATCCAGCACAACCTCCTGCTCGCGCGCGGGGAGCGCGCGGAGGCGGAGCGCCTACGCCAGCAGCTCGAGGCGGAGTTCGAGCCCGCCGTGAGCGCGCGCTACTCCGATGGCACGCGGCTGCTCGGTCGTCGCTTCGAGGTGGGCGTCGCGCCGCGGCTCTCGCTGCTCTTCCTCGCAGGCGAGCGGCCCGCCGAAGAGACCCAGTTCGAGCTGCGCTCGCGCGTCGTCGCGCCTCCGCGCTGGTCGTGGACCTCGGCGGACGACAAGGAGAAGCAGGTGGGCACCTACTTCGAGGTGCCTCCGCGCGTCTGGCGCCCCGGCTACCTCTACGTCTACGACAGCGAGATCCGTCACCGGCCCGGGACGGAGCAGTTCTACGGCTGGTTCTCGGGTGCCGGCGCGCCCCGGCGCGTCGAGGGCGACGGCGCGCCCGTGCGGGTGCTCGAGCTACCTCAGGACGCGCCGTGAGACGCCCCGTGGCCTGGGTGCGGGGCGCGCTGCTGTCGCTGCTGCTCTTGCTGCTGCTCGCGTACACGAGCCCCTTCGATCAGATCTCCTCTCCCAACGAACGCTCGCGGCTCTACCTCGCCGTCGCGCTCGTCGATCACCACAGCCTCTCCATCGACGCCCCGCTCCAGCGCTTCGGCAACATCATGGACATCGCCGTGCACGAGGGGCGCTCCTACTCCGACAAGGCGCCGGGCTCGAGCCTCTTCGGCGCGCTGGTCTACGGCGTCGCGCGTCAGCTCGGGCACGCGGAGGGCTGGACGGCGGAGGCCCTGCTGCGGCTGATGCGGCGCGCGATGCTGCCGGTGGGGCTCGTGGGCTTCTGGGTGCTGCGCGCGCTGCTGCGCCGCGTGGGGGTGCTCTCGCGGCTCGCCACGGCGCTGTCGCTCGCCTGGCTCACGGGCACGGCGGCGTTTCACTACAGCGCCGTCTACTACGGTCACCAGCTCGTCGCGGTGGCGCTCGCGGTGGCGCTGCTCGCGCTGCTGCGGGCCGAGGACGCCTGCCTGGAGCGCCCGTGGCGCGGCGCGCTGCTGGCTGCCGTGGCGGGGACGGCGGCGGGGATGGCGGGCGTCACGGAGTACCAAGCCGGCGTCCCGGCGGCGCTGCTCACCGTGGCGCTGCTCGCGGGGCCGCTCGGACGTCGTCCGGCGGCGCTCGCCGGCTTCTTCTTGGGAGCGGCGCCGTGGCTCGTTGGGTTGGGGGTCTACAACACGCTCGCCTTCGGTGGCCCCCTCGAGCTGTCGTACCATCACCTGCGCGACGCCTCGCTCCAGTCGATCCACAACGCCGGCGTCGGCGGCGTCACGACGCCGAGCTGGACGTCGGCGTTTGGCGGACTGCTCAGCTGGCACCGGGGCCTGTTCTCGACGAGCCCGCTGTTTCTGCTGGCCCTGCCCGGGCTGCTGGTGGGGTGGCGCCGCGGCGCCCGCCGCCTCACGCTGCTCCTGGCGGCCAGCGCCGCCTATTTCCTGTGGTTCATCGTGAGCTCGAACATGTGGGTCGCCGGCTGGGGCTACGGGCCACGGCTGCTCATCCCCGGGATGCCCTGGGCGATGCTCCTCGTCGGGCTGGGGGTGCGGTGGGCCGCGCGGACGGCGCTGGGCGAGGGGCTCGTGCGGGGCTGTCTCCTCGCGGGGCTGCTCGGCTACCAGCTCGTCCACGCCTTCTTCCCGGAGCCGCCCAACGACGCGGCAAACCCGCTCGTCGACGTCGTGTGGCCGCTCTGGCAGCGCAGCCTCTGCTCTCCGAACCTCGGGCAGCGGTGGCTCGGGCTCCAGGGGCTCACCAGCCTGTGGCCGCTGCTCGGGCTCGCGCTGCTCGCGCTCGGGGTGCTGCTGGCCTGGCCGTCACGGCCGCGCAGCGTGGCCGGCCGCGTGCTCGTCGGCGCCGTCGCACTGGGCGTGCCCGCTGGGCTGGCGCTGGGCGCTTGGCTGACGGGGCCTACCCCAAGCCAGTACCTCCAAGGCACCTTCTTGAGCTTCGTCGAGGCCGCGGCGCGAGGCTTCGCGCGCTGACGGAGGCGATGGAGGGCCGGACGCTGCGCGCGGCTTCGCCCTTGCTCGGCCCCGGCCCCCGGGTGAAGCTCCTCGCGGTCATGCCCGGACCGAAGGAGCTGCTCGAGCGCGGGCGTGCGCGCTGGTCGGAGGCGCTCTGGCTCCGCGGCGCCGAGGCGCGGGCGCGCGCGCTCACGCCGGCGCAGCAGCGCTTCGCGCGCCTGGCCGCGCTGGGCGCCCGGCAGCGGGTGGCGGCGGCGGGAGATCTGCGCGACGCGCGGTCGGTGGCGGCGGCGGCGGCCATCTACCGTGAGGCGCTCTGCTTGGCGCTGGCGGCCTGGGTCACCGCGCGCGCCGGCGCGCCGCCGGAGCCGCTCGAGCCGGCCGAGCTCCTGCGGAGCTTCCAGCAGCTCCGCACCGACGCGCCCCCGGCCTGCGCCGCGGTCGTCGCGGCGCTCGAGTGGCTGGCGCCGCCGGCCGATCTTCTGGAGTTCGATCGACTGGGTCAACCGCAGGCGCTCGCGCGCCTCGTCACGCTGGAGCTGGCCGTCACGGCCCTGTTGGCGGAGGTGGAGGTGCGCAGCGTGGCGCAGCTCAGGAGGGCGCGCGCGCTGCGGCTCGGCGCGCTGCTGCTGTCGGGCGTGGCCGCGCTGGCCGGCCTCGCGTGGACGCTCACGCGCCCGCCCAACGTGGCGCTCGGCAAGGAGGCGAGCGCCAGCGCGTACTGGCGCGGTAGCCCACCGGCGAGCGCGCTGTGCAACGGCGCCATCGAGACGCCGTGGGGCTCGGCCACCGCGAGCGACAAGGACGGCTCGTGGTTCGCGGTCGATCTCGGGCGCTCGCACGCGCTCGACCGCGTGGTCCTCGTCAACCGCGCGGACCGCTACGCTGGGGACACCGCGGGTCTGGAGCTCGAGCTGTCCATGGACGGGCAGGCCTGGGAGAAGGTGGAGCGCTTCACGGAGCCAACCACCTCGGGGCAGCGGCTCACCTGGCGCGCGCGCGGTCGCGTCGCTCGCTGGTTGAGGGCGCGCCACCCGAAGCGCGGCTTCGCGCTCTCGGAGGTCGAGGTCTATGGCAGACCAGAGTGAGGCCTCGCGCGGCTGGTCCGGGACCCGCTGGGTCGCGGTGGCGCTCGCGCCGCTCGTCTTGGCAGCGGAGCTCGGCAGCCAAGCCTGGGGCGTGCCCTGGCTCGCCACCTGCGCCTTGCTGGCCGTGCTGTGGCTCGGGCACTTCGGAGCGGCGCCCCCTGGCGCGTCCGCTCGGCAGGTCGGCGCGCTGGCGTGGCTCGGGAGCCTCGGCGCTGGCGCCGTGGGTCTCACGCTGTGGTGGCCCGCGGTGGCTCCGCTGCTCGGTCGGCCCGCGCCCGCCTGGCCTGGCTGGCTGCTCGCGCTCGGGCGCCCCGAGCTGGCCGTGCTCTTGCCGGCGCTCGGCGCGGTCGCCGTGGCCGTGGCGGTGGCGACGCTGCGCGGCGGCCGCTTCGACGCCGCGGACGCGGGGCGCGCGGGGCTGCTCGTCGGGCTCGGCTTCCTCGGGCTGCTCGCCGCCAAGCACCCGGTGCAGTTTCTTCCGGTGCTGCCCCCTACCGCGGCGGCGCAGGCGCTCGTGCGTGGGCTCGCGCTCCTGCTCACCGTGCTCGCCTTGGTCCCGCGCGCTCCGCAGTGGCTCGCGCTCACGGCGCTGCTCGGCGGCTTCGTCGCGCTGCGCGCCCTCGGGCTCTCCACCTGGACCCCGGATCCTGCCACGCGTGACATGCTCCCGCTCGCGCTCTCGGCGCAGGACGCCTTCGCGCACGGCGCTGGCGCCTACGGCGTGTACCAGATGCAGCCGGGCAGTCAGGTGCCGCTCACCTACCTCCCGGGGCTCTGGGGCCTGCTCGGCCTGCCGCGCCTGCTCGGGCTGGATCTTCGCTACGCCGGCGTGCTCAGCGACGCCGCCATCGTGCTGGCGGCGTGGTGGGCCGCGGCGGAGCACCCGCCCGGCGCGCGCCGTCGTGACGCGCGCGCCATCGTCCTCGGGCTGGGCGCGGCCTGGCTCGCCTCCCCCAGCGTCCACTGGAACGGCATCTACGCCGAGCCGCACCCGTGGTGGGGCGTGCTGGCCTGGCTCGTGGCGGCCTGCGCGCGCCGGCGCTGGTGGCTCTCGGCCGCGCTGCTCGCCCTGGCGGTGCTCACACGGCACTTCGCGCTGGTGCTGGTGCCGTTCGTGGCCATCGCCATGCTGCGCTCGCTCGGCTGGCGTCAGGCGCTGCTGCGGCTCGGGGTGGCGGGCAGCCTCGGGGCGCTCGTGCTCGTCGGCTTCGTGGCGCGCGACCCAGAGAGCTTCTGGTTGGGGACCTACCGCTGGCTCGTCGACTACGGCCCCGCCCACCAGCGCTGGTTTTACGAGAAGTACGGCTTCAGCGGCACGCTCTACCGTGCCCAGCTCGAGCGCCTGCTGCCCTGGGCGCAGGCCGCCAGCGCCGCGCTCGGCGTCGCGCTGGCGCTGCTGGCGCGACGCCACCGGACACGGCTCGCGCTCATGTCCGGCACGCTCGCGCTCTTCATCTGCTTCAACGGCATCGTCTGGGACAGCTTCTTCCTGGATCCCTTCGTGATGCTGCTCGTCCTGGCCACCGGCGGAGCACTCGAGGTGGCGCCCACGTCGCGCTCCCCGGAGCGGCGCTGGTCCACCGCGCTCGCCGTGCTCGGCGCGCTGCCGCTCGTCGGCGCCGGGGCGTGGCTCGCGCAGTCGCTGTGGCGCAGCCAGACCAACGACGGGCGCGAGCAGGCGAGGGCCCGCCTGCTCAGCCTCGCGCCGCCCGGGGCGGCCATCGTCGATCACTCGCAGCGCCGGCTCGCCTTCGTGCGCGGCACGCCGCTGCTCGAGGGGCACGGCTCCTCGTGGGTGGGCGACGAGCTGTTCGATCGTCGCTTCGGTCCGGACGGCGCGCTCGGCGCCCCGGCCGTGTGGCTGCTGAGCCGGCGAGACTCCACCGCGGACGCGGCGCTGCGGGACACGCTCGGCCGCCTCTCCACGGACGTGCAACGAGAGACGCTGGGCCGCTACGAGCTGCTCGGGCTGCGCCTCGAGCCCCCGCGCTGGCGGCTCTCCGACGCCCCCCGCGGCATCGGCGGCAGCGTCACGCTCCCTGGCGCGACTCCGCAGGAGCTGCGCCCTTCGGCCGAGGGTCTGAGCGCCGAGGGGGCGCGCGCGTGGCGGCGTCCCTGCCGCCTCACGAGCGGGCCCTCGCCCATGGTGGCCGTCCTCCAGCCCGAGCAGGCGCGCGTGAGCGTCGGCGCGCAGAACGTCAAGCTCGGCGGGCCGCTCTTGCTGCTCGGCGTGCTCGACGAAGCGGGGCAGCGCTGGGGCCGCCCCGCCGCGCGGCTCGAGCTGCGCGTGGACGGCCAGCGGGAGCTCGTGCTCGAGGTGCCCAACCGGCCGGGGCCGTTCTTCGCCAGCGTGGTCGTGAGCGAGCGCGCCCAGGCGCGGCTGGAGATCGAGGTGAGCCCCGCGCCAGGGCCGGCGCGCGTGCTCTGCCTCGACCTCTGGCGGTACTGAGCGGCGGTCACCCTACACCGCGCGACCGTGCGGAGTATGCTGGGGCGCTTCCATGGATGATCTCCCCGAGCTCTCGGTCATCGCCCCTTGCTTCAACGAGGAGCTGAACGTGGCGGAGCTGGCGCGGCGCGTGCTCGCCACCTTCGCGCGGGGCGGGCTGCGCGGAGAGCTCGTGCTCGTGGACGACGGCTCCACCGACGGCACGCGCGCCGCCATCGAGGCGCTCGTGGCGGCGCACCCCGGGGCGGTGACGGGCTGCTACCACCCCACCAACCGCGGCATCACCGGCGCGTGGAAGACGGGGGTCAGCGCTGCGCGCGCCCCCATCGTCGCCGTCATCGACGCCGATCTGCAGTATCAGCCGGAGGACCTGCTGCGGCTGTGGCGCGCGCTCTTCGAGCACAGCGTGGACGTCGTCCAGGGCTGGAGGAGCGCCATGGGCCGGGAGCGTGACGCGCGCTACCGGCTCTCCCGCGGGTTCAATGCGCTCTTGAACGGCACCTTCGGGATGCGGCTGCAGGACAACAAGAGCGGCTTCGTGATGTGCGCCAAGGAGGTGCTGGAAGATCTGCTGACCTACCGTGGCAACTACCACTACTGGCAGAGCTTCATCATGGTGGCGGCGCACGCCAAGGGCTACTCGTACAAGGAGATCGAGACCTTGTTCGAGGCGCGGCGGGCCGGTAAGAGCTTCCTCGACGGGACGGCCTACCGCGCGGCGGCACGCTCGCTCGTGGACCTCGGCAAGGCGACGTGGGAGTACCGGCTCGAGCGGCGCTCGCCGGACGCCACCGAGCAGTTCCTGCGGCGGCACGCCGTCATCCACCGCAGCCCGCGGCGCAGCACCCGTAGTCGGTTGCACCTGCAGGCCTACTTCAAGGTCTTCGACCAGACGCACTGGGTCATCACCCGGGACGTCGAGCGCTACCTGGAGTCCCTGGACGCCACCCAGTGGCTCCAGCCGTCGGAGCTGCGGGAGCTGCAGGACGAGAAGCTGCGGCGCCTCATCCGCCACGCCTACCGCAACGTGCCGTACTACCGGGAGCGCCTGCAGCGCGCGAAGCTGCGGCCGGAGGACATCCGCGGTCAGGCGGACCTCTACAAGCTGCCGCTGCTCAGCAAGGAAGAGATCCGCGAGCGGCTCTACTTCGACATCTTGAGCGAGAACCACGACAAATCCCAGGTGCTCAAGGTCACCACCAGCGGCTCCACCGGGGAGCCCTTCGTGTGCTTCGTGGACCGGGCGCAGCTCGAGTTTCGCTGGGCCGCGACCCTGCGCTCGCAGGAGTGGACGGGCTACTCCTTCGGCGATCGCTGCGCCCGGCTCTGGCACCAGACGCTCGGGATGAACCGCGAGCAGATCGTGAAAGAGCGGCTGGACGCCGTGCTCAGCCGTCGCCTGCACATCCCGGTCTTCGAGATGAGCGACAAGAACCTGGCCGCCATGGTCGCCAAGCTGGTGGCGTGGCAGCCGGTGCTGCTCGACGGCTACGCCGAGGCCTTGGACTTTCTCGCGCACTGGCTCAAGGGGCACGGGGAGCTCGGGCTGCGCCCCAAGGCGCTGATGAGCAGCGCGCAGACGCTCCCGGCGGCGAGCCGCGCGCTCATCGAGGAGAGCTTCGGGTGCAAGGTCTTCGACAAGTACGGGGCGCGCGAATTCAGTGGGCTCGCTTACGAGTGCGACGCGCACGAGGGGCATCACGTGGTGGGGGAGGGCTACATCTTGGAGATCTTGCGCAACGGGGAGCCGGCGGCGCCCGGGGAGCGTGGGGAGGTGGTCGTCACCGATCTCAACAACACCTGTCTCCCCTTCATCCGCTACCGGATCGGTGATCTTGCCATCGCCATGGACGCCACGAATCCTTGCCGCTGCGGCCGCGGGCTGCCACGGCTCGGGGACATCGAGGGGCGCGTGCAGGCCATCATCCAGGGCACCGACGGCCGCTACGTCCCTGGGACCTTCTTCGCCCACTACTTGAAGGAGTTCGACCACGCGCTCAGCCGCTACCAGGTGGTGCAGCAAGAGCGCGGCGCCATCCGCTTCCGCATCGTCAAGGGCGGGCGCTACTCGGAGGAGGCGCTGCAAGAGATCTTGGCGACCTTCCGTCACTACCTCGGGGCAGATCTGAAGATAGAGGTGGAGCACGTCGACAACGTGGAGCTGGGCCGCACCGGCAAGCGGCTCGCCAGCGTCTCCACGCTCCCCGTGGATTTCCAAGCCGCGGCGCCGGTAGCGCGGCTGTAGCGCGCCAAGAGGGCAGCGGGGGAGCGGCGCGCGGCTCCTGAAGCGCCCACCGTCCGGCGCCGCGGGCTCAGCCGTCGCGCCTCTGCGCGCGCGCCTCCGAGACGGGGGGCTCGCGGAAGATGTCCCGCTCGGCGAGCTCGAGCCAGCCGCCTCGTACGAGCGCCTCCTCGCGCTCGCGCCTGCCCGAAGGGACCCCGTGCTGCCCTGGGACGGCGCTACGCTCCGGGTCGAGCGCGAGACGGTCACCGAGCACCTCACGGTGAGCTACCCCGTGCCGCTCGAGCCCGCGGCACCCTTCCCCAAGACGTCGCCTGCCGCGCTGGCGGCGAAGCAGTTCAAGAGGTCGAGGAGGTAGCGCCTCGGCGGAAAGGCGCACGTGCTCACCCCGAGGGGCCGCGGAGCGCGACGACGTGCACGCCGTCGACCGGGATGGGCTCGACGAGGTAGTGCTCGACGAGGCCGCACGCCGAGCACACGTACGCCTCGAGCCGCCCCACGCCGCTCGTGTCCTTGGCGAGGCCGCCGAGGATCTCCTTCTCGAAGTAGGCGAGGTGCTGGACCCCCGTCGAGACACGGTCGCGGTCGGCGAGCCGCCGGACGTGCAGGATGTCCTTGGAGCCGCACTTCGGACAGGTGAGCGAGTGCTTCATCGTCGCCAGCGTACCAGCACTCCCCCGATCTCAGGGAGGTCGCCGCCTTGGCCGAACGGCTGAGCGCAGGAGGGGGACCGTCGGGGCGGTCTGGACCGGGGCCCTGAAGAAGCCGGCGCTGGAGCGCTCCAGGGACGGGTTGATGGCCCGGAGGGTCGCGCGGGCGGAGGGCGGCAGGGTCCATGTCCACCACGCAGCCCAGGGCGAGGCGCCCCGAGGGCTGGACCCACAGGAGAGGCTGGTAGCCGTGCTCGAGGCGACGAGCGTGCCAGACGCCAACCTCGGCGCCTGGCTGCGCTGGGAGGTGTCTCGTGACCACTGAGCGCGACTCCGTGATCCACTCTCGATGGGCAGCTCCCCGCAGACCGAGGCGCGCCGGATCCCGTCGCGTGCCAGACGGCGACCTCGGAGGTTCCGTCCTCTCCCCAGCGCCGCAGCGGCTCGGTCGCGAGCCGCTCGAGCGGGAGCGCGGCTGCGTTCGCCGCGAAGCTCGCGCTCGGCACCTTGCCGATGTCGAAGGCACGCGTCAGCGGCATGGGTCGGCGGCGCACACCTGGTAGAGCCACCAGTCGCCGCGGCGCTCGAGCAAGCTCACCGGCGCCTCGGGCGGTGCGGACTCGCCCCGCAAGAGCACGTGCGTGACCGCGCCGCGGAGCTGCGGCGCTCGCTGCCACTGGCCTGGGCGAAACTGCGGCAGGGTGGTGGGGCGCCGAAAGCGGATGTAGTTGTACCCGTAGCTGGCGAAGGAGGTCACGGGCAGCCCGCCGCCGCGGATGGTCGCGTACTGCTGGAGCTCACGGAGCGGGACGTTGGCGAAGCTCTTGGTCTCGCTGTCGCGCAGCGGTGCGAGCAGGGTCGAGCGCGGCGGCAGCGAGTCGATGAGCTCCGAGGCGGGGCGCGTCTCCGCGTCGAAGGCACGGAAGCGCAGGTTGACGTGGACCAGGTAGACGAGCCCCACCCCGAGCGCCGGGAGCCAGCAGGCGTGCCGCGCGCCGAGCCGCGCCGGCGGGCTGAAGGTCAGGGCTGCGAAGAGCGCCGCGGGCACGAGGAAGCGCGGCCCCACGATCTCCACGCCGAGGGCGTCCGCCGGCAGTAGCAAGAAGCAGAGCAGGCAGCCGAGGGCGAGCAGCGGCACCGGCGCGGCGCGGTAGCTGGCGCCGGGCGGGCTGGACGTGGTGGGCGCGCGTCGCGCCAGCAGCGCCACCACCCACGCGAGCCCGAGCGCCCCCGCCCAGGCGCGCGAGCCCTCGAAGAGCATGAGCACCTTGCCGAGCGCCACCCCCGGATCCAGGGTCTCGGTCCACGCCGCCCAGCGCAGGCGCGGCCCGCCCACGCGCACCGGGGCGGGCTGGAAGACGGTGAGCAGAGCCCACCACCCGAGGAGCACGAGCGGAGGGGCGAGGGGCAGCGCGCCGAGCGCCCTCGTCCGCGGCGAGGGCGCTCGCCAAGCGAGCCACAGCAGCCCAAAGAGCAGCAGCGCCAAGCAGAGCAGCAGCGCGTGCCACAGCCCGACGCACAGCAGCGCCGCCGCCGCGCCGAGCAGCCGAGACCAGGTGGGGCGGCTGAAGGCCCGGTGCGTCGCCACGACGGCGATCAGCAGCAGCGGCAGGCCGGTGGCGAAGCCTACGAAGCCCGAGCTGACCCACTTGTTCATCACCAACGGCGCCACGAACAGCACGCTCCAGCGCGACAGCCCGAAGGTGCGCGTCAGCCAGACGCTCGCGCCGAGCAGACCCACGGCGTACGCGGTCCAGAGCAGCCGCCCGGCCGTCTCGAGCTCCGTCCAGCGCGCCAGGCCAGCGCACAGGCGCAAGGGCAGCGCGGTGGGCGCGAGCGGGAAGCCGGTCGTGTAGACGGCGTCGAGCGGCGCGCCGGGGACGCCGGCGTCCTGGACCACCCGCGCGAAGGCCAAGAACATGGGGTAGTCCATCAGCGGCAGCAGCGCGCTGCTCCACCATGGCGCCGCCACCAGCGCCGCTAGCCCGAGCCAGCAGCCCACGAAGCCGAGCCGCTCACGGAGCGCCGGGCTCATCCGCTCCTTGGGCGTCGCCGTGCCCCTGCGCGGCGAGCCAGCGGTAGGTGCGCGTGAGCCCCTCGGTGAGCGGCGTGCAGGCGCGCCAGCCGAGCTCCCGAGCCGTGCGCTCCACGTCGGCGAAGCGCCGGGTGCCCGCCGTCCAGTCCGCGGGCTGAAACTCGAGCGAACGCGCGCTGCCGCTCACCTCGGTGAGCCGCTGGAGCAGCGCCAGCACCGTGGTGGGCTCTCCCGAGCCTACGTTGAGCGTCCGCCCGCT
The DNA here is from genome assembly GCA_963169915.1 of Myxococcota bacterium. Taxonomy (GTDB): domain Bacteria; phylum Myxococcota_A; class Polyangia; order Polyangiales; family Polyangiaceae; genus JADLEQ01. The sequence goes on along the minus strand of CAUJEM010000138.1, from coordinate 72,874 downwards.
GCGCTCACTGGTGAGGGCGCGCAGCGTCACCTCCACCACGTCGTCCACGTAGACGTAGTCCAGCGCTTGCTGCCCGTCACCGTAGACCGTGGGGGCCAGGCCGGCCAGCAGCCGCTCGGCGTTCTTGAGGATGACGCTCTTGTAGCCCATGCCCGCGTACTGCCGCGGTCCGTACACGAAGAAGTAGCGCAGCACGTCATAGCGGAAGCCGCTGCGCGCCGCCTGATAGGCGAGCAGGTGCTCCCCCGCGAGCTTGCTGACGCCGTAGACGGTGCGCGGCGCGGGCAGCTCCGTCTCCACCATGGCGCCGCCCTCGAGCCGCCCGTAGGCGTACAGCGAGGAGCTGAAGACCACCTTGCGCACGCCCGCGCGCCCCGCCTCCTCGAACAGCGCGAGCGAGCCTTCCACGTTCGCGCGCAGGACGCGCGTGGGATCGTCCTTGGACTGGTTGTGCTTCTCTGCTGCCAGGTGCACCAAGAGCTCGGCGCCGCGCAGCGCCTCGCGCACGGGCTCACGCGGGCCCTCGCCGAGCGTGTGCCGCACGAGCTGCACCTGCGGGAGGCTCGCCCCCAGGTTGGACACGTCCCCGTAGCGCAAGCTGTCGATGACGGTGATCCGCGCCGCCCCGCGCCGGGCCAGCTCCCGCACCAGGTGCGAGCCGATGAACCCGGCGCCACCCGTCACCACGACGTGCGCGCCCCGGAGCGAGGTAGCGCTCATGGGCTCAGCCAACGAGCGTGAGCCACTCTTCGTGGCGGGGATCGTGCCCGGTGACGATGCGCAGGTACGCGCGCTGGAAGAGCGCGCCGTAGGTGCGGCGCCCGGTGGGGTAGGTGGTGCCGTCCAGCTCTCGCACCGGGGTGATCTCCGCGGCGGTGCCGGTGAGGAAGACCTCGTCCGCGCGCAGCAGCTCTTCGCGCGTGAAGGTGCGGATGACCACCGGGATGTCGTTCTGCTTGGCGATCTTGAGGACGGTGTCCCGCGTGATGCCGGGCACGATGGAGCTGGCCTCGTCGTTGGTGTAGAGCGTGCCGCCGCGCACGAAGAAGATGTTCTCCCCGGTGGCGCTCGCCACCGTGCCGTCCCAGTTGAGCAATAGCGCGTCGTCGTAGCCGCGATCGAGCGCCTCGTGCATCGCCAAGACGCTGTTGGCGTAGTGCCCGCTGGCCTTGGCCATGGTGGGCATCATGGTGTGGTGGAAGCGGCGCCAGGTGGAGACGGTGACGCGCACGCCGTTGCGGAGCGCCCCCTCCCCGAGGAAGGTCCCGAGCTGACGCGCCGCGATGAAGGCGTGCACCGGGCACTCGCGCTTGGGGCGCAGATCGATGGGGCCGCGCCCGAAGAACACCAGCGGCCTGAGGTAGCCGTTCTCGATGCCGTTGGTCCGCGTGACCTCGACCGCGGCTTCACAGAGTCGCTCGGCGTCGAACGGGAGCTTCATGCCGTAGATGCGGGCGGACTGGGCCAGCCGCTCGACGTGCTCGCGCAGCCGAAACAGGGCCGGCCCTTGCTCGGTGGGATAACAGCGGATCCCCTCGAAGGCCGCCGTGCCGTAGTGGAGGGCGTTGGCGTAGTAGTGGACGGTCTGGGCCTCGGCCTCGCGCAGCTCACCGTTCCACCAGATCCAGCGTGCCAGATCTTGAGTGTCGCTGCGAGCCCTGGAGAGCTCCTCCTCTTCTGGCACGCCGGTGAAGTTCGGCCATTCTTGGATCGTCATCGGCGGGGCTCCAGGGCAAGGGGTGGCCATCGCAGTCTATCCGCTGAGGCGGCGTCGCCAAGGTGCCTCGCGGCGAGAGCGCCGCGCCGCCCGCCGTGGCGACGAGGGGCTCGAAGAGCTGCAGCCTGGCTCCTGGGCTGTGGTAAAGCGAGCGTCCTCATGCGCTCCACCGTCGCCGCTGGCTGCTTCGCCGTCCTGCTGGGCTGGTCGTCTCGGGTCGGCGCCGTGGAGTGGCGCCAGCCCACGCCGCAGCGAGCCCCTGGTGCGCTCGCGCAGCCCGGGGTGAGCGCGCTCGGGCTCGCCCAGGCCGCCTTGAGGGCGGAGCGGCGTGGCTGGGCCCTCGAAGACGTCGAGCTGGTCGAGGCGGAGGCCGTCGCCAGCCGTGCCGGTACCACGCTCCGGTTCACCCAGCGCTACGCTGGACTGCCGGTGCTCGGCCGCGCCGCGGCGCTCCGCGTCACGCGCGGGCGCGTCGGGACGGTGGCGCTCGAGGTGGCCCGGGGGCTCCGGGTGTCGGCGCAGCCGCGGCTCAGCGCCGAGCAGGCTCGGGCGGCGCTCGGCGCGCACCTGCCCTGGCTCACCGGCGCCTCGGGGCGCGGCGCGCTGGCGATCTTGCCGGAGGGCGCCGGGCACCTCGTCTGGAGCCTCGACGCACGGCACGCGGGCGGCGAGGGGCGCTATCTCATCGACGCCCACACCGGGGCGCTGCTCGGCCAGCAGAGCCTGCGGCGGTACGCCCTCGGGCGCGTGTACCGGATCAGCCGCGCGGTCACCCCGCTCCCCGAAGATCTAGAGCTGGGAGAGCTCGAGACCTCGGCCTCGCCGGTGCGCCTCAGCGGCTGGGGAGGGCTCCTGCGCGTGACGAACTACGTCTCCGGGGGCATGCGCGGCAGCTACGCGGTGGAGCAGGCGCTCGAGCCCAGCGCCGGGGAGGACTTCCTCTACGATCCCCCGGCCAGCGTGACGGATCCAACGGACGCCTTCGCGCAGGTCAACCTCTACTACCACCTCACGCAGATGCGCGGCTTCTTCGGCGCGCTCGGCGCCGCCATGAGCGCGCCGCGCTGGCGCCTCACCGCGATGGCCAACGCGCTCGAAGACGGCAGCCCGCTCGACAACGCCTTCTTCTCCCCGGCGGGCATCGACGGGCCCTTCCAGGCGCCGAATTTGATCGCCATCGGGCAAGGGCACCGGATGGATTTCGCCTACGACTCCGACGTCTTCAAGCACGAGTTCAGCCACTATGTGATGCACAACGCCGTCGGCTACAATCAAGGGCAGCTCTACTACGACCAGTACGGCTTCTCCCCCTTCAGCGGCAGCATCGACGAAGGGCTGGCGGACTACTTTGCCTGCTCGGAGAGCGGAGACCCCGTCTTGGGCGAGACGGCGCTCGGGCAGCTCGGCGGCACGCGAGATCTCAGCCAGGTGTTCCTGCGCTGTCCGGAGGATCTGAGCGGCGAGGTGCACCGCGATGGCCAGCTCGTCGGTGGTCTCGGCTGGGTCCTCCGTGAGCGGCTCGGTCAGCAGGCCGCCGACGCGCTGATGTGGTCGGCGGCGCTGCTGCTCACGCCGGGCGCGCACCTCGGCGATTTTGCGGCGGCGCTCGAGCGCAGCGCTCGGGACCTGGCGGACGAGGGCGAGCTCACCTCGGCCGAGGTGCAGCTCGTCACCCAGCTCATCGCGGAGCGTGGCCTCGCGGGCTGCGGCCGCGTGCAGCGCCTCACGGAGGACACCCCGGTCAGCTCGCAGCTGCTCGGCTTGGATCTGCTGGCGCGCGCGCTCGGTCCGGCGTGTGAGCAGCTCGTCGACTACGGCATGACCACCCAGGCGCTGCAGCAGTACTCCTTCCAGCCCGCCCCCTGGGCCGATCGCCTCGACCTCTCCCTCACGCTGGACACCGAGGACGGGTCACGCCCCCCGGTCACGGTCTACGTGCGCGCCGGTGAGCCGGTGCGCTTTCGCGTCAACCCGCGGACCGGGCTCGGCAGCCCCGCGGACTTCGATCTGTCCGAGCGCTTCGACGGGGTCCGCCGAGCGAGGGTCAGCGTCACGGCGTCGTCGTCGCCGCCCTTCGACGCCAGCGCCACGTACTACGTGGCCATCACGAGCGAGAGCTGCTCCCAGGCCGAGCTGCAGCTCTCGGCCACGAGCGGGGTGGACCAGGGCGGTGGGGGGACGGCCGGGACGGGCGGCGTCGCCGGGATGGGCGGCGGGGGGACTGGCGCGGCGGGCGCGGCCGCGCTCGAGGGCGATCTCTCGGGGGGTGGGTGCGCGTGCAGCCAGGGGCCCGTGACGCGAGGGCCCGCCGGGTGGGCTACTCTCGTGGGCCTGTCGCTGCTGGCGCTCGGTGGTCGCCGGAGTGCCAGCCCAGCGCCGTGGTATCGTCGACGCCGAGATGCCTCCCGCCCCTGAGCCCGAGCGCGCCGGCGGTCCTCCGCCGGCCGATGAAGTGCGCCTCTACATCAAGCGCCTCGTGTGGCTCACCATCGCCGCAGTGGTCATCATGTTGCTCGCCGTCGTGGTCGCGATCCGCTGGTATGGCGGCACGATGGACGACCCCGTCATCCCGGCGCCCTACCCTCCGGCGCTCCAGAACGACGCCCCTCGCTGAGCGCACCGTGCCCCAGCGCCGAGCGTCCCCCACGACGCGTGCCCTGCCGCCCGGTGGGCTCGCACAGCCCCTAGCGCCCGCCGCACGAGCGGGCGCCGGCGGAAGGCCGCGTGGATGCGGCGAGGCGCCGGGATCTTGGAGGAGCCCTGCGCTCGGCGTCGTGACCCTCGTCGTCGCCAGCGCCTGCGCGCAGCCCACGGAGCCTGCCCCCGCGCACTCTCCGGTCAGCACCCCGTGGCTGGTGACGGAGGCGCCGCCGCTCGAGTGCAGCTTCGATCCGGTGAGCCGCGCCGGGGGCGCGCGCCGGAGCGGCTTCGAGCTGTGCTTCACCCCGAGGGTCGGGCTGGGACTCCCCGCACCCCAAGGCGCCGCCAGCGCGCCGGTCCCCAGCGCCTCCCCGGCCGAGGCGCCGGCGCCGCCCAGCCCGCCTCCGCCGTGCCCACCGGAGATGGTGCTCGTCGAGGGAGACTACTGTCCCAAGCCGGTGCACCGCTGCCTCAAGTACCTCGACGAGCAGGGCGCCGGCACCTACCTCAGCAAGCACCGCTGCGCGGTCTACGACCGCACCGTGGAGTGCAAGGCTCCCCTCGAGCACCGCCGGTACTGCATCGATCGTGACGAGTACACCGCGCCCGGCGACACGCTCCCGCTCGTGGATCAGTCGTGGACGATGAGCCGGGATCTCTGCGAGAGCATGGGCAAGCGGCTCTGCTTCGAGTCAGAGTGGGAGTTTGCGTGCTCCGGGGAGGAGCGCCGCCCCTACCCCTACGGCTTCGAGCGCGACGCGCGGCGCTGTAACCACGATCTCATGAACCTCACGAAGCGGGGCAAGCTCATCGATCACCGGGTGCCCTCCTCGGCGCGGCCGGACTGCATCAGCCCCTTCGGCGTCCGCAACCTCGTGGGCAACGTGGATGAGTGGGCGTGGCGTGACGGCGTCAGCGCCCCGCACCGCGCCAGCATGCGCGGAGGGTGGTGGCTGGCCGGGCGCAACAACTGCGTCGCCGCCACGACGGCTCACGACGAGTACTACAACGGCCCACAGTCGGGCTTCCGGTGCTGCGCCAACGCGCTGTGACGTCGAGGCAGCGGCGCGCCGCTCGCTGGTGGAGCCCTGCGGTCAGCCTCGCTCAGTCGAGCGTGATGCCGACGGAGAGCCCTGGCTCGAGATAAAACGGGTGGATGAAGCCCAAGAGATCGTAGCGCGCGCTGTTGGTGCGGATCTCCAAGACCTCCTTCTTGCAGCTCGTCTGGGCCACTCCGCTGTCGTCGAAGCAGCGGCGCTGATCGTTCAGCGCGTAGCTGAGGCCCATGTAGCCGCCGATGGTGAAGGGGCCATAGCGGGTGAGCGACCCGAACAGCACCCCGAGGCGTCGCTCCGTCATGCTCAGCTCGTCGATCTTGCCGTTGTCGTCGTGGGTCTCGTAGCGATAGCTCGCGTTGAGGAAGGTGGCGCGTAGGAAGCTGCCGCGCAGCGCAGTGCCGTTCAGCCAGAAGCCCGCGCCCAGGCGAAAGCCTGGGATGATCCCCAGGCCATCAGAGTGCTGGGTGAGCCCCTCCTCGCTCGTGCGGTTGCCAAAGGCCACTGGGCTCTCGGTGGTGAGGAAGATGGGCATCAGCTCCAGGCTGACGACGTCCCAGACGCCCGCCTCGAGCTCGATCCCCAGGCGGCCTTGGAGCAGCCAGTTGAGGGGATCCACCCGGAAGGACAAAGGTGGAAACTTCGAGCTACGGGCGCGCGGTGGCGGTGGTGGTGGCGGTGGTGGTGGTTCTTGGATCTGGCCTTGAGGCGGCTGCCCGTAGCCTTGAGGCGGCTGCCCGTAGCTGGGAGGGGGCTGCTGTCCGTAGCCAGGAGGCTGCTGTCCGTAGCCAGGAGGCTGCTGCCCGAGCGCCGGGGCGGCGACCGTGCCCGCGACGGCGCCGAGGGCGAGACCGAGAGTCGACGCAAGCGTCAGACGCATGGACCTAGCATACTGCGGCGGCGGTCTCGGGGCGACTCCTCCGCGCCGCTCGGCACCGCGCGCCGTGATTTAGGGGGCCGTGGTGCCGTGTGCGAGCCGCTGGTAGAGCGCCACGTCCTCCACCGAGCCCAAGACCAGCGGGACGCGCGCGTGCAGCTGGGTCGGCACGACGTCGAGGATCCGCTCGGTCCCGGTGGTGGCGGCGCCGCCAGCAGCCTCGAAGACGAAGGCCATGGGGTTGGCCTCGTAGAGCAGCCGCAGCTTCCCCTTGGGACTCTTGAGGTCGGCGGGATACGCAAAAATTCCGCCCTTGAACAGCGTCCGGTGCGCATCGGCCACCAGCGAACCGACGTAGCGATGGGAGTAGGGGAGTCCCTGCTCGGGGGCGCTCTCCTTCAAGTGCGCCGCCCAGCTCCGGACCCCGTCGGTCCAGCGCTGCGCGTTGCCCTCGTTGATGGAGTAGATGTTGCCGCGGCGCGGGCAGCGGATGTTCTCGTGAGACAGGAAGAACTCGCCGGCGCTGGGGTCCCAGGTGAAGCCATGCACGCCGTTGCCCGTGCTGAGCACCAGCACCGTGGACGAACCGTAGATGACGTACCCGGCCGCGACCATCTCGGAGCCCGGGCGCAAGAAGCTCTCGGTGGTGGGCAGCCCTTGGCTCCGGTCGCAGCGGTAAATCCCGAAGATCGTCCCAATCGAGATGTTCACGTCGATGTTGCTGGAGCCGTCGAGCGGATCGGCCACCACCAGGTAGCTCCCCTTGGACTCCGGAAAGAACACCGCCTCCGGGAGCTCTTCGGTCGCTACGGCGGCGCAGTGCCCGCGGCGCTTGAGCGTCGCGATCAGCAGGTCGTTCGCGAGCGTGTCCAGCTTCTGCACGCGCTCGCCCTGGACGTTGGTCTCGCCGGTGTACCCCAGGATGTCCGCCAAGCCGGCGCGGCGGACGCGCGTGGTGATGAGCTTGGCGGCGAGGCAGAGCTGGTTGAGCAGCGAGGTGAAGGCGCCCGTGGCGCCGTCCACCTTGAACATACCTTCCAAGATGAAGGTCTCTAGGGTGGCGCCTTCTTGGCTCACGTCCGGGGGGGACCAGGAGGGGGTCGACATGGTGTGCGCAGCGTTGCCTGTTGCCGCCCGAACGTCTAGCGTCCCGGGGCCCGGGGAGGCGTTCCCCGGGACAACCCCTCTCTCCCCGCCCGACCGGAGCCCTACAGCGTCATGAGCTTTACCCCTCGCGTCAAAGAGATCCTCTCCTGGTATGCGTCGGACAACCCCGGCGTCCTCACCAACCTCGCGCGCCTGCTCACCAGCGGCACCCTCGCCGGGACGGGCAAGCTCGTCATTTTGCCCGTGGATCAGGGGTTCGAGCACGGCCCCGCGCGCGCCTTCGGCCCCAACCCGGACGCCCACGACCCTGCCTATCACTTCCAGCTCGCCCTCGACGCCGGCTGCAACGCTTACGCGGCGCCGCTCGGCTTCTTGGAGGCGGGCGCGGCGGCCTTCGCCGGGCAAATTCCCCTCATCTTGAAGCTGAACAACAGCGACTCCCTGGCGTCCGTGGAGCCGTGCAGCGCCCTGACCGCCTCCGTGGATGACGCGCTGCGGCTCGGCTGTGCGGCCATCGGCTACACCATCTACCCGGGCTCGGCGGCGCGCAACGAGCAGCTCGAGATCTTGCGGGAGCTCATCGCCGAGGCTCGCGCGCGGGGGCTGCCCACCGTCGTGTGGAGCTACCCGCGCGGCTCCGGCATCAGCAAGGAGGGCGAGACGGCCATCGACGTCGTGAGCTACGCCGCGCAGATCGCCGCACAGCTCGGCGCCCACGTCATCAAGATCAAGCCGCCCACTGCGCACCTCGAGCAGAAGGAGGCCAAGAAGGTGTTCGAGAGCACCGGCATCCCGATCGCCACCTTGGCCGACCGCGTGCGCTACTGCGTCAAGGCGGCCTTCAACGGGCGCCGGATCGTCATCTTCTCCGGGGGGCCCGCCAAGGGTACGGAGGCCGTCTTGAGTGAGATCCGCGAGATCCACGCCGGTGGGGGCTTCGGGTCCATCGTCGGGCGCAACGCCTTCCAGCGGCCTCGTGCCGAAGGGCTGGAGCTGCTGCGCCAGATCATGTCCGTTTATCAAGAATGAGCGCGGCTCGAGCTCTGGCGCGGTCGCTTCGGCTTGAATCGGTGTGGGTCGGGGTGGCATCCTGGCGCCGTCCCTGACGGCCGCTGGGCTGCACCGCCCACACCACGCGCGAGGAGATCGATTCAATGACGCTCAACATCCAGCTCTCACCCGGTTCCTTTGCCGAGCAGCCGGCCGACGTGGTGGCCGTGCTCGTCACCCAGGGGGCGCTGGCCAAGCAGCCGGGCTTCGCTCGCCTGGACGCGGCGCTCGACGGGGCGCTCGCCGCGCACGCCGGTGCGGACTTCAGTGGCAAGGCCGAGCAGGTGCTGGAGTTTCCGTCGCTCGGCCGGCTCGCGCAGAAGCGCGTGGTCATCGTGGGGCTCGGGGAGCGCCGTCAGCTCGACCCAGCGCGCCTGGCGGCGAGCCTGGCCGCGCTCGCGCGGAGCGTCGGCGGGCAGCGGTCCCTCGCGGTGGTGATGCCGGACAAACTCGAGGGCGAGGCCATCTTTCGAGCCGTGGGAGAGGGCCTGGTGCTCGGGGCCTACAAGTTCACCAAGTACCTGACGGGCGACCGCCGGCCCAAGCAGCGCTTGGCGGAGGTGCTGGTGCTCAAGCCCACGGGCAAAGCCTCGGCGGCCGAGCGGCGCGGCCTCGAGCTCGGCGTCGCCCTCGGCGAGGCCGTCGGGGTCGCGCGGGACGCGGTGAATGAGCCCCCGAACGAGCTGACACCGGAGGCCCTGGCGCAGGTCGCGCGCGGCCTCGCCAAGCAGCACGGCTTCAAGCTCACGGTGCTCGACAAGAAGGGCATCGAGAAGGCCGGCATGAAGCTGCACTACGCGGTGGGTCAAGGCAGCACCAACGAGCCTCGCTTCATCCACATGACCTACACGCCGAAGCACCGCGCCAAGGCGCGGCTCGCCTTCGTGGGCAAGGGCCTCACCTTCGACTCCGGCGGGCTCTGCATCAAGCCGGCGCCCGGCATGGGAGAAATGAAGAGTGACATGGGCGGCGCCGCGGCCGTGCTCGGGCTGATGGCGGCGGTGGCCGCGCTGCGCCCGGCGGTGGAGGTGCACGGCATCATCGGCGCGGCCGAGAACATGCCGGACGGCGCGGCGTACCGCCCGGGGGACATCTTCGGCTCGCTCGACGGCAAGACCGTGGAGATCATCAACACGGACGCCGAGGGGCGCCTCGTGCTCGCGGACGCGCTCACGTACGCGTCCCGGCTGGAGCCGGATCTGATCGTGGACGCGGCCACCCTCACGGGGGCCTGCATCGTCGCGCTCGGCAAGACCTGCTCGGCCTACTACACGTCGGATGCCAAGGTCGCCAAGGCGATGGAAAAGGCGGCGGCCGCGGCGGGGGAGCAGTTCTGGCACATGCCGCTCTTGGAAGATCTGCGTAGCCAGCTCGACAGCGACTGTGCAGATCTCAAGCACCTCGGGGATCGCTGGGGTGGGTCCATCACGGCCGCACTGTTCTTGCGTGAGTTCACGGGCGGCAAGCGCTGGATGCACTGTGACATCGCCGGCCCGGTGCTGGCCGACCGCGCCAAGGGTCTCTACCCGAAGGGCGCCACCGGGCACCCCGTCCTCACCTTCACCCGCCTGGTCGAGTCCTACGGTTGAGCGCCCCGTCACCCTCGGCGCTCGCCCGCGCGCTGAGACGAGGCCGCCTGAACATGCTGTGGCCCGGCGCTCTTGCGTGGGTCACCACCCTCTTGCTGCCGGTCAGCGCGCGGGAGGTCGGGCTCTTGCCGCGTGCGCTCGCCGCGATGGCGCTCGGCGCGCTCCTCGCCGGGCCGCTGCTCGCCCTGAGCTGGCCCACCCTCGGCCGACGGGTGGGCATCTGGGGCGTGCTGGCGGCGGCCTTGGGCGCCTGGGCCGCGCTCGACCAGGGCCTCGAGCCCGCCCGCCTGGAGCCGCTCCGGGCTGCCGCTGGGAGCGTGGGCTGGGCGCTCTACGCTCTCGGCTGGGGGAGCCCTCGGGCGCTCGGGCAGATCCCGGAGGAAGATCCGCGGGCGCTGAGGGACGCGCCGCTCGCGCCGCGCCAGCGCTCGGGGAGGCTGGCAGGGGCGCTGTATGCCCTGGCGGTCGCGGCGAGCGTCGGCTGGGTCGGCGTGGCGTGGCACGTCGAGCGCCTCTCCTCGGCGCTGCTGGCGCAGGCCAGCGCGCTGCTGGCCGGGGTCGCGGTGCTCCTCGTGGGGCCCGCGGTGGCGCTGGGCGTCGGTCGCGCGCGCCCGATGCCCTCCCCAGGGACGCGGCTGTCGCATGCCCTCCCCAGCTTCGGAGTCGTCGCGCTGCTGCTGGTCGCTGGCGCCATCTGGGTCTTGATGGGGTAGATTGGAGGGATGCCGCGCGTGGTGGACGCCCTCACCGTGCTCCTGTTCATCGCGGCCTTGGCCGGGTTCCTCCTCGGTGTGCTCGCGCTCGCGGGTCAGCGTGAGCTGGAGGCGCTCTACTGGCTCGTCGTAGGGGCCCTGCTGCTGCGTGGGAGCGTTCGCCTCGCGCTGCCGAGAGCGCCATGAGCCGTCGCCGAGCGCTCTCGCTGGGGCTCCTCGTGAGCAGCGGCCTGACGGGCTGTCGTCAGCCGGTCACGGAGGAGCAGACCACGCTGCCCGCTGGGGTGGTCGCGCTCGTGGGAGAAGAGCCGATCAGCGTGCAGACGGTCGAGCGCATCGGGCGGGCTCAGGGCGTCTCGCCCGTCACCGCCCGTCAGCACGCCATCAGGGACGCCCTGTGGGCGTCGGCCGCACGGCAGGCGCTCCCCGCCGCGACGCTGAGCGCCGTGGAGCGGCGGGCGCTCGCCCGCGCTCAGCTCGAGGCGCTAGAGGCCGCCGCTCGCCGCCAGGGCCTCCCCACGGACGCGGAGATCGCCGCCCTGACGGCGCTGAGGTTCTACGAGCTGGATCGCCCACGCGCCGTGCGAGTGCTCCACGTCGTGCTCCAGGCCACGGACCCGGACGCGGCGGAGCGCGCCGCGCGCCTGGCCGCAGAGCTTCAGCCGCTGCTGCGCGCGGCGCCGGACGTCGCGGCCTTCCGACGGATCGCGGAGGCGGCCGCGCTGCCGGAGGGCGTCAACCGCACCGTCGAGGCCTTGCCGCCCATCACGGCCGACGGTCGGAGCCTGCCGGACCCCTCCACCCACACCCCGCCCGGCGCGCACTTCGACGAGGTATTCGCCAAGGCCGCGGCGGCGCTCACTAGCGTCGGCGCGACCAGCCCCGTCACCGTGACCCCCTTCGGCCACCACGTCCTCCGGGCCACCGAGATCATCCCGAGCCATCACGTCCCCCTCGCGCGGCGCCGTGAGCTGCTGGCGCCGGAGATCTACGCGGAGCGCGCCGCGAGCGCCCTCCACGCGCTCCTGACGACCGCCAGCGCTCAGCACGACCTCGCGCTCGAGCGTGGCGTCGACGAGCTGACCGCCCGAGTGACGGCGGCGCCATGAGCCGCAGCGCGCGCGGCGCCCCCGAGCGAGATCAGGCGGAGAGCGCCTTCGGGGTCGTGCTCGCGCAGCTCTGCCGACACACTGGCGCGCGCGCCGCCGCGCTCGTCGACGCCGAAGGCGAGACCGTGGACTACGCGGGGGAGCTCGAGCCCTTCGAGGTCCGCGTCGCCGCCGCGGAGTGGCGCATCGTCCTCGCGCGGCTCCAGGAGAGCCGCGTCGTGGCGTGGCGCACCACCACCGAGCTGCGGGTCCGCGCGCACCGCGCCACCTACGTCGTGCACGCACTCCCCGAGGACTACGCCCTGGTCGTCGTTGGGCCGCGCTTCTCCTTCACGGTCTCGCCGCGCGCCCTGAGCGAGGCGGCGCACGGCCTCGTGCTCGAGGCGGGGCTGAGCTCGCCGCACCGCGGCCTGTCCGAGGTCTGGCGGCGCGTGCGCGTCCAGGCCAGCGGCGCCCAGCGGCGCCCGACGGCGCTCTGGCGCGCGAGCGCCTGGGCACCGCTCGAGCTGCTCGGCCGCTGCGCCGACGCGCCCCTCACCCCTGGCGAGCGCGGGTACCGCGCCCGCCTCGCGGACGGCGTGGAGTTCACCCTCGTCCGCGAGCGCCTGGGTCACTGGTACTCGGACTGCCTCATCCCCAACTGCTGATCTTACGCCACTGCACGCCCGTCCCCGACGGGGCATTCTCGCGCCGCGTCGCCTGAACGGCCATCCAGCGGCACCCCCTCCGCACCACCCCCAAATCAGCCAATTGCTCAAGAAACTTAGCTGGTTACCTCAATTGCACAGGGCCCCCCAAATACTCCTTGCATAGCCCCCCAACCGCGGACATAAAGCGCCGGTCCCCGAACCCGTTCGGCGGACATCGCGGCGCAGGCCGGCTCTCCCCAAAGAGACCCTCCTGACGAAGTGAACCCACCCCGCGCCCCTTGCGGTGCGCAGTGGCCCCTCGCTTCGGGTCAAGACGTTCGGTGCCTGGTCCCCAGGCCAATGAGAAAAAAAGCGGCCTCGAAAAAAA